>JBGTEP010000213.1:0-1809 GCA_041747735.1 Chryseolinea sp. | reverse complement strand
AATCAACCATCGTACCAGGATCAAGCTCAGTTTTATCTAAAGTCTGAGTGTTGATTTTATAAAGCACTTCGCCTGTCCCTTGAGAAGATCTTCCTGCAACATAGACAGTTTGATTATCCCGACTCCATAGAATTTTATCTTCAGTAGATTCTACGCCTAGACTTTTAATAATTGAGTTAGATAGTTCTGAATACCAAACCCCATACAACCCTGTTGATGGATTACGACGAAGAAACAAAAACTTTTGACTATCTGCACTCCATACCACACCTTGATTGAAACCGTCGCGAACTATTGTGCGGAAGTTTTGACCATCAGCTGAAACATAAATAATTGGATTTAAATTTTGGTCCGGGTTTTGGGTTCTATAGAACAGTACCGACTGTCCGTCTGGTGAAGCTTTGATGACATTATCAGGCTCGTACATTTCAGCAAGTGTCTGATAATTACTAGTGTCAGCGTTAGAAACATTTAGAGTTGCTTTGTTTTCTGCATCCACCCAAATATAAATAATTCTGTCTCCGCTCGGTAACCAATCTAAACTGAATACTTGTGGTGGCAAGTCCACATAGTCAGCTTTGGCGCTATCGTAAAAACTCCAACTTTTTTTGCCACCACTTTGAAACTCGGCAATATAACTAACACCAGCTTGTGGCCAAAGAATTTTGGAAATGTTTGGTTTTTGAGGAATGGAAAGCTCTCTCTTATTACTTAACAACACAGTATCACCGGAAATAGAGAAATTAGTTTGGAATAATTGTCCTAAATTGTTGAAGTAAGACAAACCATCACCGCGATATAACAAGTTTGGAGAGACCACTGATTCATCGGTTAAGCGAATGGCTCGAGCTACTGGAGTTGTAGGTTCTTCAATAATAGGAGGGGTTTCAATAGGAGTCTCAACAATTGGAGGGGTTTCAATAACTACTGGAGTTTCTGGTTCAGTGTTATCGGCACTGCGTTGGTAAATGATAAATCCTAATGTTGCCACAATCAACACAAAAATTACTCCCAAAATGGCAATAGCTTTTTTATTCACTGATTTCTCCTTTAGAAACGAGGATTTTCATTTTGTTTCTTAAAACACTTATTTGATTCATTATACCATATTTAGCATAACTTTTCCAATTATCGCCCTACGCACCACCAGCTACTTGTCCAATATACTTACACATTTCGTTAACCGCATTATCAGTAAACCATGAGTAAATTTTTATCGCTGTAATTGTCAGCCAGCCCACTGTAGTGGTACCAGATTCAATGCAAATCCAATATAAAAGTGAGTAAATGAAACCGGCGGTCATTACAAATGAAACCACCCAAAGAATGAAGACAATGGCAAATTCTAAATCTGTAATACCTTGCAAGTAGGCCATTTTCTTAAAGACCTTTCCAGCGACATAGTAGAGAAGTAAATAGTTAACAATAATAAAACCAACGATTGGTATCCAAGACATGGCAATGGCAATGATTAAAATAATGCCCATTAAAACTTTCATGGCGGCGCGGATCAGTAAAAATCTGCCTTCTCGGATATGGCCTTTGCTAATAGCTACAGTGCCATCAAATGCATCATTGAAACCTAGGTACAAAGCGATATCAACTAAAATATCCACCAAGATACCAACACCTGTAAAAGCGGCTCCTGTTTCAACTACCGCCAAAGTACCAGCGGCAGCGGCTTTTGCACCTTGTTGCGCCGCTTTCTTCCCTAGTTTCTCAATGCCATCTTTGGCCAGTTTTTTACCTTGTTTTTTAGCAAACTTTCCAACTCTTTCCTTAGCCTCTTGTCGAACCGCTTCAGGATCT
>JBGTEP010000212.1:0-4143 GCA_041747735.1 Chryseolinea sp. | reverse complement strand
CCAGTCCATGTTTTGCCTTTTACCAAAAGCTCTCCATTAGATTTTTTAGCCTCTAGCAATAGAGTTGTTGAGTGACAAACGGCAGATGCTGGTTTTCCTGCTTCATAGAATGAAACAAAAAGTTCTTCTAAACCCTTATTGCCTCTGAAAGTAAACATTGGTCCTTGACCACCCACTAAGAAGATTGCCACGTACTCATTGTGTTTTACTTCGGTTAGTTTCTTAGTACTTTCCAACATCTTATTGAACTCGGATTTCTGCATGTAACCCAACGAAATAATGTCGTGTGCAGAATATCCGCTTACATCAGTTGGGTTAGAATAACCGTCCATTTCTAATTTACCTCCTGCGGTTGAAACTATTTCTACTTCATATCCTGCTTCCTGAAATACTCTCAAAGGATGCGTTAATTCGGCTGCCCAAAAGCCAATTGGCCAACCTGTCTGTTGTGATGTTGATGGTGAACTTGCCACCATTAAAATTTTTCCTTTTGAGGTTGCACCGTGTGGGTGAACATAACTCAGTTTTTCTTTTGGTTTTTCCATTTTTTTTGTCGTTTTGAATTTTGTGCGTAAACGATGCTCCCGATTACTGTCAGGGCAGATGCGATTATCTAGATTGTCTTTTTCATTTTTTTAAAACTTGATATGGCAAATTTGCAACTATATGCTACCTTTGCCAATATACTTACTCATAAGAGTGATACACACTTTTAGGAAAGTATCAATAAAATCAACAC
This sequence comes from Chryseolinea sp., assembly GCA_041747735.1. GTDB lineage: Bacteria > Bacteroidota > Bacteroidia > Cytophagales > Cyclobacteriaceae > Chryseolinea. The sequence continues at coordinate 3,404 of JBGTEP010000212.1, read as the reverse complement.
TTAAAGAGATGCCAGAATTTTTATACAACAACAAACTCTACTACAATCCAGTTGAGTTTGCAATGGATAGAATAGGAGGAACATGGAAAATGCCTATTCTTTGGAGATTAAAAGATAAAGTGATGCGATACGGTGAGTTGAAAAAAGATTTGCCACGTATCACTCATAAAATGCTTACCAGTCAGTTGAGAGAATTGGAAGAGGAAGGATTTATCAGTCGTGAAGTATTTCCTGTTGTGCCGCCAAAGGTTGAATATTCGATAACGAAACGAGGTCAAAAAGCCATTGGAATAGTTGATACAATCCGCAATTATGGATTAGAATTGATGAAAGAATTTGGAGTTGAACAATCGAAAATTTCTAGGCACAAAAAGGAGAAATAGAGGGTAGGCAAAATTACTCACGGCTTTGTTTGTTTTTAAAAGTGTTCGTGAATCACTTAGCTTATTTGGCTCTTTTGGGGTTTGCTTTTGTGTCGGCTTGTGCGTTGGGGCAAACCCCAAATGTGCCAATGTGGGCAGTCATAAAATTATTTTTTAAAATTTGCGGTTGGAAATTTTTTTAAATCCTTTAGTTCGGCTTGAGTGTCAGAAAAGTCAGGTTGGTTTGTGTCAAGTTACAGCGAAATTATCTGCCGAGTTTTGGTCGTCCGTTGTTGGTCGTGTCGGTCGTCCTACGCTTCTGAATAACGTTTCACAAGTTGTTGATATTCAACTGCAATCCGAGGTCGTCAGGTGTTATATCAAACTTATGAATTAGCTTTTTCATTTCCTGTACCTTCCGCTTTCTTTCTTGATCCAGGAACTCGTATTGCGTCTGAGTCTTATAAGCAACTTTCTTCGTATTCATATTCCAGATGATTACGGCAAGCTTTCTGGCTGTTGCTGATATGGCTGAAGTCCTTCCTTTTCTAAATGCAATTCGCTTGAAGAAATTTGAAAGGGGATACATACGCACAGCCATGATGTAATTGAGTTTTTCTTCTTCCAGATCACTCATAAGTTCTTCGGTATAAAAACCACTATCAGCCCGAACTAATCCTACCTTTTTGCCTTTTAAAGCTTCCTTAAAAGTCTCTTCCATGAACGATTTACAGTTGCTACTTGCAGCGGTATTACCTGGACGTAACCACGCATTGACCACCACCTTGTCCCTTACAAAATTATAGTCTACGAAGATTCCATTGTCAACACCTCTAAGTTCTAATATAATAGTGTCTCCATAATTCTTTGTCTCCTGTGTATAAGCGTCCATTGTCGCGAAGCATAACGTTTATGTTTATGACGGCTTGGGCTTTCGAAGTATGCCACTGTCCCACGTTATTGAACGAAATTAAGAAAACAAAACTCGATAGCAACACTGAACCACAAGCTGGCATAAACATTTTTTGTTAGCAGCACACCCTTTCATTAATTAAGGATTGCCAAATAAAAAAATCAGTCAGAACGTTAGCATAGAACAAAGAGAAGTTTCAAAATATTTGCAGATTGAAAGCGCCTATAATTGCTTCCTTAATTATTGTTGGGAAGCAGGGCGTTGGGATATAGACCAGTATTTTACTATTATCTCAAACATATCTTTTATCTCAGTAACACTGTTTGGTTTTATAAAATAACCTTGTACGTTAAGGCTATATGCTTCGAGTACATGGGCTGAAGCACCACTGGTTGACATCATTAGGAATGGAACACATTTCAATCGTAATTCTTGGTTATCAAAAATCTTCTTTTTAAGTTCAAAACCATTAATTCGGTTCATATTAACTCTACTTTGTCACAACTAAGGTGCTGATTTTTTGCCACTTCCGTAGTGTAAGTATCCCCGAAAATAGTACAGTTTAAAAGTATACCAATGAAAACTTTTAAATTGTATAAAAATGAAAAGGAGCAAATTCAGTCCCAATCAAATTGCCACCATACTCAAGGAGTTTGATGCAGGCAAAAAAGCCGAAGATCTTTGTCGGGAACACGGCATTAGTAAAGCAGCATTTTATAAATGGCGACAACGCTATGGTGGAATGACCGCCAGCGAGTTGAAGCGGGTAAAGGAGTTGGAAGAGGAAAATGCTAAGCTTAAGCGAATGTATGCTGAGCTCGCCTTGGATCTTCAGGCTGCCAAATATTTCATTGAAAAAAAGCTTTAACGCCCTGCCAGAAAAAACAAATGGTAAAAGAATCCGAATTAGAAGGCACCATGAGCAAAAGCAGGGCATGCCGTGTTCTAGCACTGAGTCGGTCCGTTTACAGATATCAATCCATTAAAGACGACACCACATTGATTGAACTACTGCAACAGAAGGCAGAACAGCATCCAAGGGAGGGGTTTCGGAAGGCGTTCATGCGATTGCGCAATGAAGGCGTAAAAGACAACCATAAACGTATGCATCGGGTGTATACCAAATTAGGATTAAACATTCGCAGGAAAGTGAAGCGCAGGCTTCCTACAAGAGTGAAGTTACCCTTAGAGGTTCCTGAAAAGATGGATCACACCTGGAGCATGGACTTTATGAGTGATGCGTTAGAGAATGGTCGGAAGTTTCGTTGCTTTAATATTCTGGATGATTACAATCGAGAGGCACTTCATATTGAAAATGATTACTCCATTAAGAGTAGCCGGGTTATCTGGATATTAAATCATTTGATCCACCGAAGAGAGAAACCCACTCGAATCAGGATGGATAATGGCCCTGAGTTTATCGCGTTGCTAATCAAAGAGTGGAGTCAGATGCAGGGTATTGAATTTATTTATACACAGCCCGGCAAACCAACGCAAAATGCTTACATAGAAAGATTCAATAGAACCTATAGAGAGAATGTGTTAGATGCTTACTTGTTTGATAATATCGATGAAGTGCGTATGGAAACTGAAAAGTGGCTGGAAGATTATAATAACTTCAGGCCACATGAAAGTCTTAACGGAAAAAGCCCGGTCATGTTGAAATATGGACAACTCCCCAACCCAAAAACCCACTCAAGTTGACCACATTTCAACATTGATAACTATTGCTATAATGAAAATGTATTCTACTTTTGGATTGTACTAAAAAAGGGATGCTTACAACACACGGATAACGGCAAGTATTCAATGTCCAAAGAGTCACCTTTTTTCCAATTGTCACTAACGTTGTACCTGTCAATACTCAATCCATTGTCTAGTTTTATTTCTCGGTAAATGAAATTGTATCCAGTAATTTTCAATTGACCTGATACTTTTTTTCCTGTCGTTATGTCTTTGTCAAGTTTGTCAATTTCCTTTTTTGCTGTGTGACTCGTCCTGAAAAAAGTTTACACTTTTTGGTTAAAAGTCCTGATTCAAATTTACACTTTTTTATGAGTCCTGAAATCGCTTTACATTTGATAACCGGATGAAGCGGAAGCGGGCAATGCTGAGGAGCAACCCGCCAG
>JBGTEP010000211.1:0-31755 GCA_041747735.1 Chryseolinea sp. | reverse complement strand
ACATACTATCATGAAGAGAACTGGAAAGCATTGAAGGCTCGGCCGTTTATCTGGGGGAAATTTATCTGGGTGATGTTTGATTTCGGCGCGGCGCATCGTTCGGAAGGAGATACCAAAGGGGTGAATGACAAAGGACTGGTGACAGCAGACCGCCAGATAAAAAAAGACGCGTACTTTTTCTATAAGGCTAACTGGAATCCAGAACCCATGCTTACCCTAGCTGAAAAAAGATTTGCTGAACGCATCCATCCAAAAGCTAAAATCAAGGCGTTCACTAATCTTTCATCTGTCGATTTTTATCTCAATGGAAAAAAGATTGGTTCAGCGAAACCAGAAAATGGAATTGTGCTGTCAAAAGAAATAAGTTTGAAGCCGGGTGAAAATAGTATAGAAGTGCGGGGCAAAAACAAAAGCACGGGTTTCAACGACAAGACAGTTTGGGTTCTTCATTAACATAAATATAAAGAAGTAAAATGCAGCTAGTAAAAAATTTAATTGCCATCGCGTTAGGGGTCGTGTGTCTGTCGGCTTGTTCTTCAACGCAGACGCAAAGCGAATCAACGGAGCAGGTGGATAGTGTATTCAATAAACAACCCATCAAACTCACGTCTGGGCCGAAGCAACATTGGTTTGGATATTATGACAAACAACAAATGGATCCGACAGGAAGGTATGTACTGGGTATGGAGGTTGATACTTTTTATCGTTCGCCCACCAATTCTGATACGCTAAAGATTGGGATGGTTGATTTGCAAGACAACAACAAATGGATTGCGCTTGGTACTAGCAACGCCTGGGGCTGGCAGCAAGGGTGCATGCTGCAATGGGTGCCGGGCTCAGGGGAAGAGGTGATCTGGAATGGAAAATTTGTCAGCCGTGTGTTGAATATTAAAACCAAACAAATGCGTACCCTTCCAAAAGCAATCTACACGCTGAGCCACGATGGCACGTTCGCGCTGGGAACGGAGTTCAACCGAATTCAAAACCTACGGCCGGGTTATGGCTATCCCGGTGTGGAAGATCCGTATGCTGATGATAAATATCCTTCTGAAATTGGCATCTATAAGTTGGATTTGAAAACGGGCGAATCCAACATGATCATCTCCATTGCCGAGATGGCCAAGCAGGCTAACAATGGTGAAGACTTAACCAACTATTGGCATTGGTTCAACCATCTTTTAATAAGTCCTGACGATGCGCGTTTCGTCTTTCTCCACCGATGGCGCACAGCACTGGGCACCCGCTCCGAGCGTGCTACCACTGGGTTTACAACACGAATGGCGGTTCCGATAAGTTCATACTTGACCCTTCGGGTTTCACTTCCCATTTTGTGTGGCAAGATAGTCAGCATATCTGTATGTGGACCAAGCCCATCGGCAAGGAGTGGGGCTTCTATCTCTTCACCGATAAATCAGATATCATCGAACCGGTAGGTGCAGGCATCATGAATCAAAATGGACACAACACCTATGTGGCAGGCACAGACAACCAATGGATATTAAATGACACCTATCCATCGGCGGACGATCGATTACAAACGTTGTATTTATATAACGTGGCCACAAGGGATACACTGACGCTGGGAAAATTTTACGAGCCTGAGAAATTCAATGGCGAGTGGCGCACCGACCTCCACCCGAAGTCGGGTCCCAATGGCAAATGGGTGATCTTTGATTCTACCCATGAAGGCGATGGACATCAGATGTACATGATCAATATTGAGAAAGCCATTGCAAAGGCAACACGATAGAGTGTGAGAAACAAGAGGTCGACTTTGTAGATCCTAATTTTGTTTTTTTAGACAGCCTTTTACCATATGGCAATAGAAAGAGTCAACCCCGATTAATCTTGAAGGGAAATAACATCAGACACAGAAAAATGTGCTGAACATAACGTTTTAGAAAGTGAATGCCAGGTTATATAAATATTAATAGAGTCTGCTGAAAAAATAGAGATCAAACTTAAAAGCCTTAAAATGAGATTCATTTTAATATTCTTCAAGCGATGGCCGGAATACTGGTGCACGAAAAAGCGGACACCTAGTTTAAAAACCGTACACCTACAATTTATATTTTGAAAATATCTTTACGCCGACCGCAGGTCGGCGTAAAGATAATCATCGCGCACGCACACTCGTTAATTGAAATAATAACTTGGTTATGCGCGAAACATGCACAAACTCCTTTCTCCGAAGACCCTAAATAAGGCATTCCAACAGCTATCTCCTCAAAGACGGCTTGTGTTTTCTCTAAGTCGCGAACATGGCCTTACCCTTGAAGAAATCGCATCCAAACTCATTATCCTTTTTTATAACACTTCTACCTTATTTCAGGCATTTAAAAAAAATCTCTGACCTCAATAGTACTGGGTTTATAGTTCCTTCGTCTTATTGAAGAGTAATATTTTATTATGTCTTCTAATCCGCTTAGATTAAAACAACTTCCTGACAAAAACCAGCGTAAATAATCTTTGAAACACAATGAAAAATATAAAGGCTTTTAGTATCGTTATTTTTTCAATTCTCTCAGCTAATGGTGCTTCTTCACAAACATCAACGTCCATTGCAAAGCCTAATATTGTTTTAATTGTGGCCGATGACCTGGGGTGGAGAGATGTAGGTTTTATGGGAAGTAAATTTTATGAAACTCCTAATCTTGATGCTTTAGCAAAACAAAGTCTGCTTTTTACAAATGCTTACACTGCAGCTGCGAATTGTGCACCCAGCAGAGCGTGTTTATTTTCCGGTATGAATACTCCCCGGCATGGGATATATACCGTAGGGACATCCGAACGGGGCGATGAAGTAAGCAGGAAATTAATTCCAATAAAAAATACAAACACTTTAGCTGATAGCTTTTTCACATTAAGCGAGGCCCTTCAACAAGCTGGGTACTATACGGCAAACATTGGAAAATGGCACATAGGTCAAGATCCAAAAACTCAAGGCTTTGATTTTAACGTAGGTGGAACACATCAAGGAAGCCCAACAAGTTATTTTTCGCCTTATCAAATTACTACAATAAAAGATGGCCCTAAGGGAGAATATTTAACAGACAGGTTAACTACTGAAGCTGTCTCGTTCCTTAAGCAAAATAGTCAAAACCCTTTTTTCCTATACCTGCCGTACTATGCTGTCCATACTCCACTGCAGGTGCCAAAAGCACTTGAAGAAAAATATGAAAAAAAACCAACAACAGTTGGACAAAAAAATGCGATATATGCGGGCATGATAGAGTCGCTGGATACCAATATCGGTCGGATTTTGCGTCAGTTAGATGAATTAAATCTTACTGAAAACACCATTGTTATATTCACCTCTGACAATGGTGGAATTCGTAGTATATCTTATCAAGACCCGTTACGTGCCGGTAAAGGTTCTTATTATGAAGGCGGAATTCGTGTACCATTGATAATACGTTGGACAGGTAAAGTTGCTGAAGGTGCTAAAACAGATGTTCCCGTAACTAATATGGATTTTTATCCAACCATTTTAGATATCTTATCCATGAAGTCTATAAATTCTAAATTGGATGGGAAAAGCCTTTTGCCTGTTTTAAAAGGTGGAACTTTAGCCGAACGCCCTCTGTATTGGCATTTTCCTATCTACCTTGAGGCTTATCATTTTGATAGTGATGATGGCCGCGATCCCATCTTCCGTACGCGGCCTGGATCGGCTATAAGGCTTGGAGATTGGAAACTTCATAAATATTATGAAGACAGTGCAATAGAACTTTACAACCTTAAAGATGATGTAGGTGAACGTAATAATGTGGCTCAAAAAAATCCTGCAATTGTTAAAAAACTGCATGATAAGTTGATTAACTGGCAGAAGGAAGTTAATGCCCCTATACCCCGGAAGAAAAATCCCAAATTCAACCCAGTTTTACAATTTTATGGGGGTCTCTAAAAACCAGTTTTAAAATTTTTCATTTTCCGATTTCTCGGATTTCTTCTTTTCAATCTTAAAAGGTTACGATCTAGGACTACTTTGTCTTTTGCTTTTCACCCTTGATTGGGTGGAGGTCGGCCATTTGGCCAATCTAGATACTCTTCAAGTTCACTTTATCTGCGTTATCCTGAATAAATTGTAGGTGAGATTCATTTAACCTTTGCATTAGATGCTATATACATAAAAAATGGCTTGGCGTCTTTGGATGCAGTTTCAATAAAATTTATAGCATCATCTGCCAAAACTTTTGACCAATGTTCTCCGCCTTTCCAATATCCTACAAAGTCGCTGTTGTAAGACCTCCAGGCAGTATCGTCTGCATTTTTTGGCAGGAGTGAGCGTTACGGAAGGCTATTGTTAAAGAAAATCAAAGATCACTTTCAGAAAGATGACCATCAGTTGGTGAGTGTTCAAAAGTTTTGTGCCTATACCGGTTTGAAGTATGAACAGGTCACTGAGTTGCTACTTGCGTAACTGCGGTTTAGTTTTAGTCCGAATTGGTAAACAATTAGTAACCGAAACCCAATGCTGTCCTTAACAAGTTACGGGCATCACCCGCTAGATGGAGTCGATATAATATTCGAGGTGCATCCACCCTAATCACAAACCTAAAAAAAGTCGGAGGCGTGCGTGCCTACTAGAAGGTATGTTAATATGAAGTCCTTCAAACACACTTTCATAACTTTCATCGCTTTTGTTAAATGGTACTGGACACTTTTTTCAGACAACTGAATTTCGTCAGCTATTTCCCTCGTCGAATAACCCTCGAAGCGACTTAAACGAAACACTTGCTGAGATTTTTCTGGCAGGTATTTTAGGCCAAATTCGACCTGCCTCGCAATTTCGTTAACTGAAATTGCATTCTGCGTTTCCCAGGCGGCGATGGCTGTATAGTTACGACAATGCTCTGTATACCTGCCTTGTAAAAGTTGTCTTCTTATAAAATCAACGCATTTGTTCCTGATACACACTTTTAAAAAATGATCAAGGTTAACATCGTCTATCCGTTCCCTGCCTTCCCATAACTGGAGAAAGAGAGACTGAACGATTTCCTTTGCATCTTCTGAAGATTTTATCTTTCTCAGTGCGTAAGAAAAAAGCGGATCCCAGTACAAATCGAAGACAGCCTTATAAGCATCATGGTCCCCATTTTTGAGTCCCTCCAGTAGCATTTTATGTGTGTCCGGTTCAGGCATCTGGCGAATCTATCGATAAATGCAATTAAAGACAATCGTTTGCGAGATTTAACTGGCAATTTTCCTCTCGAGATTTTCGACTGGCCATTTAGGGGGTTTGTCTTCTGCTTCGATATTGTACTATGAAGCACCCAATTTCGGCAAAGAAGCTTGCTGCCATTTTGAAAATATATCTACAAGGGAATTCTTCCCCCTCGGAAGTCAAACATGTCGAGGAGTGGATAGACAATGTTAAGGAACCAAGTGAACGGTTGTTGCCGATAGATCAAAGGATTCAGGTTAAAGAAAAGGTTTGGGACGAGTTGGCGAAACACACCGTTCGGAGTAAATCGCGTCGTTTGCATCATGTTGTGTCATGGACGACAGCTGGTGTGGCCGCATCCTTTGTTTTGTGGGTTGTGGTGTCACCAGTTTTTCGTGATTCTATTCTTCCAAGTTCGGTCTTAACGGCACAGGAAGCTGAACAGCCACTTAATTTCTCTCAAGTTACAAATTCCGGATCTTCAACGAATGAAATCAGGCTCGACGATGGATCGATTGTCCAATTGGGTCAAGGCAGCAGCATGTCATTCAATGACATGAAGGGCGATTCCATAAGGTTAGTAAACCTTGACGGCGAGGCATTTTTTCAAGTTGCCCGAGATGAAAAGCGACCTTTTTATGTGTACACTGAAGGGCTCGTCACAAAAGTCTTAGGAACTAGTTTTTCCATTGTCTCCAGGGGTAACGGAAGCACAACTACAATTTCTGTCTCGTCGGGGTTAGTTTCTGTATCCAATAAGGATCCAGAGTTGCAAAACGATACAGATGCTAAACATTTGATTTTACATCCCAATCAGCAAGCGACCTTCGATCCCGCGAATAACGAGCTCAAAGCTTCTTTGGTAGCGAAACCAACGGCCATCAGGAAGCATGTAATTGAACGCCTGGTTTTCGACGGAGTCGCAGCTTCAGCAGTTCTTGACAGTATTGCGGGCAATTTTGGCATCCCAATAATTTATGATTCAGCGGCCCTCCGGCAGTGCAAGATTACAACAGCGTTTCTTGATGAAGGTTTGTACGAACAGTTGGACATCGTGTCCAAGATTTTATCCGGCAATTATATAATTGAGGGAACCAGTATTCGATTTAAGAGCGAAGGGTGTAACTAAAAAAAAAGAACTATGGAAGATTTTACATAATACAAAAAAAAGACCGGCAGAGTTCGAAGCGCTGCCGGCTTAGATGCGGCTATCCAAGGGAGAGCATGCATGTTTCTGAATTTAGCAAAACAAAAACAGTTAAAGATATGAATAATCATAAAGTTATTCAATGGAGTTTTATTGCCCTTATGAAGATGACTTGTTTACAACTTACCATACTAGTTACAGGTGTGCTGCTGGCAAAAGCGAGTGATACTCCAGGCCAGGAGATGCTTGACCGGAAGGTTTTGGTTGAAGCAAAAGGAGAAAGCATCAAGTCGGTGTTGACGAAAATTGAAAAGCAGACCGCTGTAACGTTCAGTTACAAAGCGCAATTATTGCGTTCCACGCAGGCAGTGACACTGGCACCAGATAGCCTGACGATCAAAGAAGCACTTGATCTAATGTTCAATAATTCAGTCAGATATGAAGCAATAAAGAATCAGATATTCCTGGAATTGGTTAATAATATGGCAATTGCCGGCGTCTCAGAAGCGCTGTCTATAAATATTTCCGGAGTCATAACGGACGGCGAAAACGGTGGAAGTTTGCCTGGTGTAAATGTGATCGTAAAGGGAACCGGCACGGGCACAACCACAGACAATGTCGGAAGGTACGCCATTGAGGTGCCCGACCAAAATAGTGTTCTAGTTTTTTCGTTTATCGGGTATGAAGCCCAAGAGGTTGTCGTCGGGGTTCAAACACAAATCAACCCACGCCTTGTCCCCGATGTCAGATCGTTGGATGAAGTAGTGGTAACTGCGTTTGGTATCGAGAAGGAAAAGAGACAGCTTGTCTATTCAACCCAAGAGGTGGATGGAAAGGATTTGACGGCCGTTGGAAACGCAAATTTGCTCAATGGACTCCAGGGAAAAATCGCAGGAGTATCTGTCAACTTGAACAGTGGAATGCCCGGTAAATCGCCGGATGTAAGAATCAGGGGTTATCGTTCACTTACCGGCTCAAATGCTCCACTATATGTAATTGATGGTATGCCGGTTGCCGGGGGTGGGCGCCAGGTCGACTTTAATCCAAATGATATCGAAAGTATCAATGTGCTCAAGGGACAAGCAGCTTCGGCGCTCTATGGGTTGCGTGCTGCAAATGGTGTAATCTTAATAACCACCAAGAACGGGCGAAGCTCTAAAAATAACCCAACCATTACCTTTGACTCACATTACAATATCGATGAGGTAGCTTTTCTTGCAGAGACGCAAAAGGAATTCGCACAGGGGTTGAATGGTGCATTTGATCCAAACTCTATTTGGACCTGGGGACCAAGGATCAGCGAACTAGGCACCTACACCAATCAGATGGGGGAGCAGGAGGAAGCCGCGGTATATGACAATCAAAAAGACTTTTATCAAAAGGGTGGCACGGTCAATTCAAATATTACATTTGCCAACGGTAGCGATATTGGTAATTTTTTAATCGGACTTGGCCATTCACACCAGAAAGGGGTTGTGCCAAACACTGATATGACCAGAATTAATTTGAAAGTAAACGGCGAACTTAATCTAACAAAAAGATTCAAGATACAGACCTCGTTTAACTATTCAGATTTAAATGTCAGTGATTTTCCCGAAACCTTTGGTAACGATAATTTTTTCAGAGGCTTGATTGAAACTCCGCCTTCCTACAATCTTGCAGGTAAGCCTTACGCCCGACCAGATAATCCATACAGTCAAATCTTCTATCGGGCTTCTCAGAATAATCCATATTGGGTAATCAATAATAATTTTAGAGATGAGCAAACGAAAAGAACTTTCGGTAATATTTTTCTCAAGTACGACCTGATGGAGAACCTGTCGCTCAACTACCGGTTGGGAATAGATCATTACTCATTAAACAGAATGGTCCATCGCGAATTGGGAGATGGTCCTGGAGGTAGAGCCAATCCTCCCAGGGGCGGGCAATTGGTATTAAGCAATGCTTTCTCAAGCCAGGTTAATTCTAACATGTTTCTCGCATATGACAAAAAACTTGGTGAGAATTTTAGTATCGATGTCATCCTGGGAAATGAAATATTTGACAATTCCTCAAAAAGTAACACTTCAACGGGAAGTAATTACCTGGTGGGAGGTTGGCCGAATTTGAGCAACACCACGCTGCTCACGGCTAGTAATTCTGAAAGCAGAAACCGGATAGTAGGCTTTTACGGCAATATGAATCTGGGATGGAAAAATATGTTCTTCTTAAATGCATCCGCCAGAAATGATGTAGTTTCTAATATGCTTGCTGGAAACAGATCCTTTTTATACCCATCCGTTGGTACCAGTGTTATATTAACAGAAGCTGTGCCTGGGCTTAAAGATGTCTTCAGTTTTGCTAAAATCAGGGCCACCTATGCCGAAGTAGGGCAGGCAGGTCCATTGTATGTTAACGATCGGGGCTTTAGCTCATTCAGCCCGTCGGGATTTACTTTTCCCTATCTGAATCTGGGAAGCTGGACGCAAAATACCACGCGGGTTAGCCCCAGTTTAGAACCTGAAAACACAAAATCGATTGAGTTGGGATTTGACTTCCGATTCTTCAAGGACCGCGTCGGAATTGATTACACTTACTACCGGAACAGGTCGGAGGGTCAGATATTTTCAGTGCCGATTCCTGTCACAACGGGGGCGACCTCCGAAATTAGAAATGCTGGAGAATTGTTGTCGTATGGGCATGAAATTATGCTTTCACTAACAGTTATTGAATCATCGGCCTGGAACTGGCAGCTTAACACCAACTTCAGTACATACAAAAACCGGGTAGAGAGTTTGTATGGTGATACGGATCGGGTAGTCATTACTGCCGGAGATGGCATAAGCCTCGTTGCTGAAACGGGAGAAACTTATCCTGCTTTCCTCGGTAGATCATTTTTGCGAGATCCAGCCTCCGGTCAAATAGTAGTACAATCAAACGCCGCACTGGTTAATGCACATGGGCTACCGCTAATAGAATCGAATCCTGCAATTTTGGGTACACCAAATCCTGATTTTGAATTCAATTTCATCAATAGTGTAAGGTATAAGACCTTCAACCTTTCTTTTCAGTTAGATTGGCGCAAAGGTGGTCAGATTTTTTCGCAATCACTCACGGAGTCTCTGCGGAGGGGGTTAGCTCCTGAAACCCTGGAACGTGAAAACGATGTGATCCTTGAGGGAAAAAAAGGAACGATAGTCAATGGCGCGTTAACTGTTGAAGGTGATAATGATATTGTGATCAAGAAGGACTTTCGCTATGGAAACATCATGCATCAGATTACCGAGAATATTTTGATGGATGCGTCATTTGTGCGTTTAAGGGAGGTTTCTCTGAGTTATGATTTGCCCGCAAATTTATTGGGTGACGGATTTATAAAATCCGCTTCGCTTTTTATTACTGGCCGCAATATCTTTCTGATCACAGATTCTTTTGTAGATCCAGAGTTAAATACAAGCGAGGGCTTTGCCCAATCTTCAAACTCGGCAGGAATTGAATGGTCTCAGATCCCTCAAACCAGAAGTTATGGTGCAGGCTTCAGACTGAGATTTTAATCATCATTAAAAAACACATCATGAAAAAAGTAATAAAAGTAATATGGATAGTGTGCTTGATTTGCACGTTCTCCTGCAGCGACAGCATCATGAATGAAATCGATTCGAACCCGAATGTGTTTAGCGACGCCCCTTTAAATACGCTTCTGCCAAACGTGATTACCAGGTATACGGTAGAAATTGCCGGAGGTGCCACGGCAAGAACATCACGTTTTTTATCGGAACAAACAACCTTTGTATTAGGGGGTTCCATTCTCGATGGGTTAAGTGGAAATGCGACTCTCTGGCAAGCAGGTTATCTGATGCTAAACGACTTGAACAACATTAAGCAGAAGGGAGAGGCAACCGGAGCATGGGTTTATGTTGGTATTTCGGATGTATTAAAGGCCTTTGTGCTTTCCAATATTGTAGACTTGTATGGAGATATCCCTTATTCAGAAGCCTTAAGGGCTGACATAGCTAATCCAAATTTTGATGATGCTGAATCGATTTATTCGGAATTACAGTTAATTCTGGATGAAGCGATCGTAAATCTTGGAAAAGATGCAGGGCTCATCGTTCCCGGTAGCGATGATATGATTTTTAATGGAAATAAATCCATGTGGATTAAGACAGCCTATGGATTGAAATCCAGGCTTTATAACAGACTAAGCAACATCGATCCGCAAGGTTCTGCGACCAATGCACTGGATGCGCTTTCCAAGTCATTCGCGAATGAAAGTGAGAAATTCGCTTTTTCAAAATTTGCGAATACCTTGAATAACGGGAATCCATTCTCCATTTCGCAGAACAGCCAGCCAATGACTTCCGTTGGCAATGGCATTTTTAATACCATGAAAAGCTTTAGTCCAACGGACAATGTGGAGGATGATCCCCGGGCTAACATCTGGTTTACGCGGGTGAATGGACAATTACTCCCCGCGCCGAATGGTACGGCTGTATCTGACTTCCAGGAACCAAGGCTGGATGGTGCGTTTTATTCTAAGCCCGAGATCTTAAAACATTTCGCAGCGCCACAAACTCTGCTGGGATTCGTTGAGTTAAAGTTCATTGAGGTTGAGGCCAGATTGCGATTAAATGATCGTGATGATGCATACTTGGCATATCAAATTGCGGTTGAGGGTGCCCTGCGAGACGCTTCTGCATTTAATCCCGCCGTTGCACTTAGCGAACAGAAAATTGACGACTATCTTGCGTTACCTGCCGTCTCACCAGGTTTTGAAAACCTGACGGAAGAGCATGTGGTTTTCCAAAAGTATATTTATTTCTTTCAGTATCAACCAATAGAAGCATACAATGATTTTAGAAGGACGGGCTTATTCGACGTAACAGATCCCGGGGGAAGCCCCACGAGGTTCCCTTATCCAACGATTGAAATAACCCGAAACCGGAATACCCCGGCTGGAATTGATGATTTTTCAATCCTTGACCCCTCAACAAAGTTGTTCTGGGCGAAGTAATGCTCGAAATCGGTTCTTATATGAAGATAAGTTTCTGCATACTTGGTTTATTGATGACCTTTCATGTCACGGCCTCCACCACCAGCGCGGATCACGATTTTGATCTTGTTGTGGTGGGAGCCACTTTCTCCGGAATGGCAGCGGCGATTAATTCGGCCGAAATGGGTCATCGGGTCGCATTGGTAGAAGAGTATCCACACATCGGTGGACTGATGACCGGAGGTCTTTCATTTACCGATTTTTTATCCTACGAGGTTTTGGGAGGTACATTTGCCGACTACATGCAGCGGGTTGAAAAATACTATCAGAAAAAATATGGTGCCGATTCGCAACAAGTAAAGGATTGCCACTCGGGAATTCACGCAGAGCCTCATGTAAGTATGGAAATATTCCATCAGATGCTTGCTGAATATGAAAACAATATTGTTCTATATACGCTTCACCGCATAGAGTCCGTCGGCTTGAATGCTGAAAAAGAAGCGCTTGAAAATATCAGTTTCCGTGACTTGAGGAGAAACACGCTGGTAACTTTTGGTGGTAAATTTTTTATTGATGCTACGTATGAGGGAGATCTGGCTGCCAGGGCCGGGGTTAAGTATGTTGTCGGAAGGGAATCGAGACAACAATATGGAGAAGTGTTCGCCGGTAAGATCTATTTTGAAAATGGCAGGATATTAATTGGGAGTACAGGCGAAGGAGATTCTGGCGTACAAGGTTACAACTTCAGGTTGATTATGACTAATGACCCATCTAACCGGGTGATGGTTAAAAAACCAGCGAATTATAAAAGAGAAACCTTTTTGCCAACGGCGGAAATATTGAAAAAGGGTTTGATATCCAATGTTTTTTCTGAAGGGAGGGACGCGGTTTTAAGAGCTCAGATGATCCCTAATCGAAAAGCTGATATCAATGATATCAAGAACTCGCCTGTAAGAATCGCTTTGCTTGGAAAAAATTACGAATACCCTGACGGTACCGTTGAGCTGCGGGAAAAGATCATCGACGAACACAAGCAACACATTCTGGGATTTGTGTACTTTCTCCAAAATGACCCGGAAATACCTGACAAGTTTCGAACGGAAGCCAGAAGCTGGGGCTTGGCAAAAGATGAATTTGTTGACAATGGAAATTTTCCTACACGATTGTATATTCGCGAAGCACGCAGGATCGTGGGGCAATATGTTTTTACAGAGAATGATGTAAGACTTGCTCCAAACTCAATCAGGACGAAGCAACACTCTGACGCAATTGCAATTGGCGATTATGCTTTGAATTGTCATGGCATTCAAGCCCAGGGCCCCCTGTATAAATCGATCTCCGAAGGAGATTATGGTCATGTTCCACCACCCTTTCAGATTCCATTGGGAGTGATTACACCAAAGGAATTCAATAACCTTTTGGTGTCGGTAGCGGTGTCGGCAAGTCATGTTGGATTCAGCGCCCTGAGATTAGAACCGACCTGGACAGCGCTTGGGCAAGCCGCCGGAATTACCGCACACCTTTGCCTGAAGAATAATATTTCCGCGAGGGACGTTGTGCCAGAGGATGTGCAGAATCTATTGCATAAAAAAGGAGCGAAGACTATTTACGTTTCGGATGTTGAAAGAAATTCAAGCTACTTTCAAGCCGTTCAATATTTCGGGACGAAGGGATTTTTTCATCACCTCTACGACCTCGATTCAGTCGAGTTAACAGCTCCCAAAAGTTTGTATGGCACACAATACAGGGAGGCATTTCCTTTTCATACCGTCGAGCCTGCCAGGAGGATCGACCAGGAACTAGCTGATTACTGGATTAATCTTCTTGCCCTAAAAGGTCAGCAGTTGAAGCGGGCTCAGGACCTTATAAATAGGAGGCTATCCAGAGGAGATTTCCTGGTTGAATTGTTTGATATCATTAACCATAGTAAACATTAGAAATTATGAAACGCAGAACTCTAATCAAAGCCATGGCGCTTTCTGGTATGATTCCATTTTCTTCATCTATAGCGCAGGGCAATTCTCAGAAAAATCCGAATAGCTTAGATGAACCATCCAGAAAAACGCCTATTGTTAAACGATTTGATGTTATTGTCTGTGGTGGAGGACCGGCCGGGATTGCTGCCGCTATCAGTTCTGCGCGAAGTGGTGCAAAAACTGCTATCATCGAAATGTATGGTTGCCTGGGTGGTGTGTGGACAACGGGATTGTTAAGTAATATAATTGATTATAAGGATAAGCCTGGTATCATGAAGGAGTTGGTACACCGGCTCGAAAAAAGTGATGCTCAGTATTCTGCTAAAGTTTACGATGCCGAATTGATGAAGTGGACCCTTGACCAGATGTGCATGGAAGCTGGAATAGAAGTAAGGCTGCATACTAAAGTTGTGGCTGCGTATAAAGGGGCCGGTAATAAACTGGAGCATGTTGTAACCGAAGGCTTTTCGGGACGTGAAGCGTGGAATGCGAAAATATTCATTGATACCACCGGTAACGGAGACCTCGCTGCTCATGCGGGTTGTGGATTCGATCTCGGGCATCCAGACACAGGCAAAGTTCAGCCTGCTTCGTTGATGGCCATCATCGCCGGATTGAATGAAGAAGAATTGGTTGCAGATGGATTGATGGGCCCAAAAGGCGGTACCACAGAGGATTCTAAGCGAAAACTCTATTCGGAAATCAAACGAGCCGGAATGGACGGAAGCTATTCCATGCCAACCATGTTTGCTATCCGTCCGGGATTGATCGCCATGATGGCTAACCATCAGTACGGAATGTCCGCTTTGGATGGGAACCAGGTGAGTAACGCAACGATAGAAGCCCGCGATGAATTGAACAGGATGGTAAATGGACTTCGTTCGCTGGGAGGCAGTTTTGCAAAAATGAGAATTGTTACCACCGGAGCACAAATTGGTATTCGTGAAGCACGCCGCGTACATGGACTGTACACCGTTTCCGCAAATGACTTGATCAATGGCGCCAGGTTTGATGATGCTGTTTGCCGTGTTACCTTTAATGTCGACGTACATTCCCTTGAGAAAAAGGCGGGAGGTGGATACGGGTCGCATAGCGTAAGAGCAAAACCTTACGATATTCCATTGCGTTCGCTCATTGCCAAAGATGTTAATGGGCTGATGATGGCAGGCCGCTGCATCAGCGGTGACTTCTTTGCACACGCAAGTTATCGCGTTACGGGAAATGCAGTGGCAATGGGTGAAGCTGCAGGTCAGGTTGCCGCAAAAGCTTCTCTTGAAAACAAACTACCTCAGACGATTAAATTGTAATTCGAGAGTCTGAATCCGGTTGCTGTTATGTGATGAGTTGTATTTCCTTATGAAGGTCAATTTACTTGTTTTTATTTTGTTAATGGCTTTGTTGAATCCGCCCCGGGCGTGTGCTCAAATGCCATTCAAGGATTTCCTGGGGATGAAAGGAAATTTGGTCAAGCATCCGTACCGGGAAAAAAGTTTATCTGCTTCGGTGCAATACATACTCGAACTGAGAAACAATAGTGGCATACCCATCTGGTTTGCTTTCGATGCGCAAAAAGTTGTTTGTCTTTCCAGAAATTGCCGTCCCCTGAACTTGTGGCTTTTCTGGGACGGGACTGGTGAATATTTAGGCTTTCAGTTGTATCGAGATGAGCCGTTGACCAAAACCGATCACGCTGATTTTGAATTGGAGGATTACGAAAAACTTCATCTGCTACTTTCGGATTCCGGCTCTGTGTTGAAAAATATAGAATACGAATCGTTGATCTTAGTACCAGAGAATGCAAGCAAGCGGGTGGATGCATATTCTGGTGCTACCCGCCTGTCACTCCGGGAATATCTTGTTAAGGATGCTGCTTATACATGCTATACTTTGTGGCATATGGTACATGGACCCATCCACTCAGAAATATTGAAAATACTGGATGACAGAGCAAATGATTCTTATCTCAGGACATTGTTTGACCAGGAGGATCCAAAATTTAGACGATGGGCGATAGGCTTTGTTAAGCGATATTCGGAATACCATGGTGAATTTGTTCAAACGATCATGGATCAGATCAAAAATGACGACAACCTTTTGTCAAAGCAGGCATTAAATTATTTTGAATCTGACTACCTGAACCAACCGGAAATTCAAAAAAAACTGGCTTCTGCTTTCGATAAGTTTCCTCATCAACGTCAGTTTGAACTTCTCTGGAAATTGGAGGCGTGTAATAACGTGTATGATGAGACGATCACAATTTTGCTGGAAATGTTCGCCAGGAATAAAATTAAGGTTGACCTTTTAGGATACGTTTATAATCTGATTCGATCTCAAAACCTAAACAACAAAATGATTGTGGAATCCATTAAAAGATTCCTCAACCATGAAAACTTATACGTGAGGACGCTTACAAAAAGGCTACTGGAATAATGAAATTTTGTAGGAAAATGATGACCCGATATTTAAAAGTTTTTTTTGCCATTTTTATTGGCTTAATATCTACTGATGCAAAGGTCCTGAGTGTAGCGCTGGAAAGCAGGCAGAATGAAATCAAAAACAAGGTTCCAATTTCTGCCCCCGGCTTTACCGACGCCGAAAGTTTTGGTTTCTCGTCTCAGGCGTCCGGCATGGAAAACACGAAATCATTACAAAAGGCAATTGATCAGGGTGGCACTATCCTGGTTAGTAAGCCCGGCATATATCAGATGGCAGGTACCGTTTACGTTGGGAGCCATACGTCAATCGTTTTTGGCAATGGAGTGTTTCTGAAGAAAGTTGATGAATCGGGAGCGTTTACACATGTGTTGCTGAATAAAGGTGCATTGACAAAGATCTATGACCAGAACATTGTCATTGAAGGCCTGCAGATCATCGTTAATGGCGTGGACAAAACATTTAACGAGGTGTATGGACTTCGTGGCCAAATAGCGTTCTTTTATGTTAAAGATTTGCGTATCGAACGTTTCCGGTGCCTTGACCTCACGCGCATGCAGTTCGGAATTCATGTTTGTACATTTGAAGATTTGATCATCGATGATGTGATCATTAAAGGGAATAAGGACGGTATACATTTGGGGCGGGGAAAACGCTTTTCGATCCGAAACGGAATCTTTGAAACGTACGATGACGCAATTGCGCTGAATGCGCACGATTATGCTACTTCAAATCCCGAACTCGGCTGGATTGAAAATGGTCTAGTGGAGAACTGTCATGATCTTAACGCAGAAAAAACAACGGGTTATTTTTGCAGGATATTGGGTGGTGCCTGGATCGACTGGAAATCCGGAATGGATGTTCAGCAGTCTGATGCAGTGGTTTCGAATGGAAAAATTTACCGGGTACAGGCTAAACCTGATGGTACTATTTACAAATCTGTAACCCGTCCCACGCATGAATCCGGAACCAAGGAAATAGATGGAATTCAATGGGGTGTTGTGCAAACAGATGTTACTTATACTGCTGGAGTGCGGAACGTGATTTTCAGGAATATCTTTCTGGAAAAACCTCGGATTGGTTTTTCAGTACATTTTGATAACGACAAATACAGCCGATCCTATTATCCCGGTGCAATTGTTCCGGTTCAGGAGAGATTATCATTTGACAATATCCGGATATTGCATGACGAAAAATCGGATTTTTTGTCGATCAATACCCCCATGGATGTGATAACGGTTACCAACTCGGTATTCGGAAATAACCGCATCAGCTTTCATGGAAATGATGCCATGAGCAACTATCTTAAAACCAGCATAAACATGGTGGGATGTGTTTTTAGAATGGATGGACTTATGGAATTAGTGAGCAACCGTGTCGAAGGAAAAGAAGTGTTCCTGACAACGTCTTCGAGTGTACAGGTTTATGACAATTTCTCAGCAAGGGTAACTCCCGGGAAGGGAAGGATTTCGGTCACGTCGGACTTGAACGGCTTGAAAACAAAGCGATAATGATTTCAGAAAAGTCAATAACGTATGTTAACCCGCATTATGCAGTACATTGTGCATGTGCTGCATTACATTCCAGAGAGGCGTGGGGAGCAATTCGACATCATTGAAGATGTCATTCCCATATTTAATATAAAAGTCTCAGTGTCCTACCCGAAGAAAGCTAAAAAAGTTTTACTGGTACCAGAAATGAAAAACTTGTCTTTTGAAATCAAAAACGGAAGGGTGGAGTTTACAATACCAGAAGTAAACGGACATCAGATGATTGAGATATCATAATGCTAAAGAGATGAAAGAAGTAGTTTGTATTCTAATACTTTGTGTAAATGCATGCCTGTGTACCTGAACTTTTTGGGAGCCGTATCATCAATAATATTTTTAGCGGAGGTTTTGTTTCCACAGCCGAAGACTATGTCAAGTCCCACAATTTAATTGACCTCAAGTATCAAGATTCAACTACGTATTTGATTACCCCCGATCCAGCTGTGGACAGCGGTAAATGGATTGATGGAATTACGGAGGGCTTTGCCGGTAAGGCTTCCGATATCGGTGCCATTGAAAAAGACAAGCCAATGTGGAAAGTGGGTCATGACTTTAGTATAACTCCCAAAATTGATACGGTTCGGTCAAAGCCCCTTCACAGAAATTTACTTATAAATGCGGCATTCGAGCACGAAGATCATCTTTCGCCTTGGGTAAAAGATGGAAACGTGAGGATAAACAAACAACCGGGGAAGTATCAAACCACACCAGATACCGCTTCGGTGAGAATGGGCGCGTATAGCCTTGAACTTCTCCCCAAAGGAATTATATACCAGGAGATCAGCAGCCTTCTGCCAGACCAAGATTATTGTTTTGCGACCGCTCTTCGAGTAGATAAAAATGAAGCTGTCGTATTGGGTGTTTCTTTTTCTGATGGATCCGAAGTAACCTCCACAGCGGTAGGGTATACAGAAAATGGTTGGGCAAGGGGTGTAGTAAATTTCTCTAGTGGATCTCAAACAACTGTTAAATGTTTTATTAAAAGAACAACTGCCGGAAAAGGCCAGGTTTAGTGTTACAAGAAACAAAATCGGAATGAAGACGAACCTATTCTCATTGTATCCATCACTCTTCAAAGAATAATAACTACTAACTTTTTACACAGGGAATGGTAAACATTAAATCAACATCAATGGCTCGAATCTGTTGGAAACACTTTGACTTTTCAAGATTCACTTTTAATGGTAAAGAGATGCCATTAACAAAAAAGATAAAATTCCGGGATAGGATATTTCTTTTAGTTTGGGTAATCTTTTTTCTGACTAGTTGTACAGGGGGGCAACAGAAAGAAAAAGCACGATCTAAACCGAACATCCTGTTTCTATTTGCTGACGACCAACGGGCAGATGCACTCGGTACGTCAGGCAATGCTTTTATAAAAACCCCAAATATTGACAAGCTCGCACAGCGGGGGATTCAGTTCTCTAACGCCTACGTTATGGGTGGCCACCACGGAGCCATCTGCGCCCCGAGCCGCGCCATGCTGATGAGCGGTAAAAGCCTTTTTCATGTGTACGATAAGCTTGATGGTGTTAGTACCATGCCGATGCACTTTGCCAAAAATGGTTACGAAACTTTTGGTACCGGCAAATGGCATAATGAAGCTACTGCATTCGAAGCCTCATTTCAAAAAGGTGAAAACGTTTTTATCGGTGGCATGAGCGACCATTTCAATGTACCCGTTCGAACACTTCAACCAAATGGAAAGTTGTCATCGCCAGAAAAAAAGGGTTACTCAACTGATCTTTTTGCTGATGCAGCCATCGGTTTTATCAATCAATATGCTGGCGGGGAGCGCGCCAATCCCTTCTTCTGTTATGTAGCTTTCACGGCACCGCACGATCCTCGTTCGCCCCACGAAGATTACATTGACATGTATGCTGCAGATAGTTTACCAATCCCCGGCAATTTTATGCCCTTTCATCCTTTCGCCTTTGATGACATGCAGATACGCGATGAGAACCTCGCACCTTGGCCACGAACACAAGAGATAATCCAAGAATCGCTTGCTGATTATTATGCTTTGATGAGTCATCTTGATAAACGCGTGGGCGATATCATTGAGGTGCTGAAAAAGCAAGGCTTGGATGAGAACACAATCATTGTGTATGCTGCCGATAACGGGTTGGCCATCGGTAGCCACGGTCTTTTAGGAAAGCAGAATTTATATGAGCACAGCATGAAAGTTCCAATAATTATATCTGGACCAGGCATTCCTGAAGATACAATGACCGATGCGTTGGTTTACCTTTTCGACCTTTTCCCAACACTTGCTGAGTTGAGCCACCTACCAATGCCCGATGGAATAGACGGAAAGAATCTCGTGCCGGTAATTAAAGGCGAAGAGGCTGGGGTTCGCTCGTCCTTATTCACGGCCTATCGCCATACGGTGAGAGCTGTGCGCACCGATCGTTGGAAGCTCTTTCGATATCCGGAACGAGACTACACCCAGCTTTACAATTTGGAAAACGATCCGCTGGAGGTGAAAAATTTAGCTGAAGAGCCAATATATCAATCGAAAGTTGACAGCTTGATGACGCTCTTAAGCCAATGGCAGAAGCAGACCGATGATACAACCAAACTTACGGCCAACACAATATTGCCAATGGATTATCACCCTACGTCATTCAAGCAAAAAGCAGATATCCACCAGCCCGAATATGTGTTGAAAAAGTACTTTAAAGATGTTGATCTTAACAACAAATCAAAGCATAAAAAAATTAAATGAACGTGATAACGAAGCCATGATCAGAACTACAATAAACCTACCTTTTAGTTTTCTAATGCTCTTATATTTTTTGAGTAGCATTTTTAGTTGCTCCCCTTCCCGTGATCGAGTGATGGAATCGCCTGAAGGTAAAATGCAAGTGTCCCTAACTGAAGGTGGGACTTATGTTGTCTATGATCGCGATACAATAATTGCCTCCACTGTTATAGGTCTTTCACTGAATGGTAAAGAAAATTTTCTTACTGCACCTTCGGTAGCGCTACAGAAAATTCAAGTAGATGAAACATGGAGTACGGTGATCGGTAAAAATCAAAAAGTGCGGAACTACTACAACGAGTACACACTTCCGGTGGAAGGCGATATTCCCTATCAGGTTATTTTTAGATTGTATGAAGATGGCCTTGCATGGCGATACGTTTTTAAAGATACTGCCGAGGAAGACAGCTTAGTGAGTTTGAAAGAAGTTAGCTCCATTTCTTTCTCAAAATCATTCACCTATTGGGCCTTCAATGGTGAAAAGCACAACATAGGACCATTGAATAGTGATAATGCAACGCGCGACTCGTTGGATATTCCATTAATCGTTCAGAATAATCGAGACGTTTTCGTGGCCATCCATGAAGCCGACATTCATAACATGGCGCCCCTTCACCTTTCGGTGGATCAAAACAGAATTAGCATTGAGTCGCAGTCTACTATCGGAGGAGGGGATGTTAATACTTCCTGGCGGGCTATTATGTTTGGTAAAAGTGCAGGCGAACTATTGGAATCGAACCTGTTGGTTAACCTGAACGAACCTTGTAAAATTGCCGACCCATCGTGGGTAAAGCCCGGAAAGTCGCTGTGGGATTGGCGCGTGAGCGGATATAAAACGGCAGACGGTTACGAATACGGCCTCAATACCAAATCGCATAAACGCTTTATCGATTTTGCTTCAGCGAATAATATTCAATACTTACTCATTGATGCCGACTGGTATGGCGCTGAGTTCAGCGAAACATCAGACCCGACCGCAGCGCGCGAAGGTATTGACATCGAAGAATGTATGGCGTATGCCAAGAAAAAAAATGTTGGCGTTATCCTTTACCTTAATGATGTAGGGGCAAGAAAATTTGGACTGGAGCGGGTTCTCTCACAGTTTGCTGACTGGGGAGCCGCAGGTGTAAAATACGGGTTTATGACGGGCAGCCCGGAAGAAAAAGTAAAAAATACCCGGCACATTGTTGAGATGTGTGCGAAGTACCACCTCATGATCGATTTTCATGATAATCCAATTCCCCCTAGCGGTGACGAACGTACCTGGCCTAACCTGATTACGCGTGAGTATGGCCACGCTCAGGCCGATGCACGTTATTCTTATCAACCTGAGACCGGGGTCAACACGGCCATCATCAACCAGATTGCCGGCCCTATTGATATGACCAATGGCTGGTTCGACCTGAACAATGCCCATAGCCGTACCAAGGTTTTTGAAGAAATCCCCGGAACGGTAACGGCAGAAGTGGCCAAGTTAATCACGGTTTACACAGGCCTCATGGTATTGCCCGATAGCCCCGAAGAATATTTAAAGAAAGACGAACTCTTCGATTGTATAAGAAAAATGCCACCACTTTTTGACAGCTTTCAAGTGTTGAATAGTGTACTCGACTCTACCATCACGGTTGCCAGAAAAGATGGAGATAATTGGTTTGTAGGCTCACTGACAAACAGGGAACCCCGTTCGCTGAAAATAAAGCTGCACTTTCTGGAGCCGAACAAACAGTATAGGGCAACCATTTATTCCGATTCGCCGGACACCCACTTCCTTAATAATAAGGAAGCATACCAGATAGAAAATAATGTGAGCGTAAACGCCCAATCAGAAATTAACGCTACGCTGGCACCGGGTGGTGGACATGCTATTTATATTGAAATGATCAAAAATTAAATTTTTAGAGAATGAATAACAATCTTATTGCACTACTTTTTATCGCTGTGATCTTTGGGGCGTGTTCCCGAGGTGCCCAGAAAGAAAAACACGAAACAATTAAAAAACCTAATATCGTTTACATCCTCGCTGATGATTTGGGCTATGGTGACCTAAGCGTTAATAATCCGGAGTCAAAAATCAAAACACCAAACCTTGACAAACTAGCAAATGAGGGAGTTCGTTTTACCGATGCACACTCCAACTCTGCCGTATGCACTCCTACGCGTTATGGTATACTCACCGGGCGCTATGCTTTTCGTTCAAGCCTAAAATCAGGTGTGCTCTGGGGATACTCCCCATCGTTGATTGAGCCAAGCCGTAGCACCGTGGCCACCTTTTTAAAAGACAATGGCTATCAAACCGCTTGCATTGGAAAGTGGCACCTTGGGCTAGACTGGGCAAAGAAAGATGATGGCAAGGTGATTCGCGATGTTTCCTGGGATCAGGAAGTGCCGCTGGATTTTGATGACAATGTGGATTATACCAAACCGGTTAAAGGTGGGCCATCCGACCATGGTTTTGATTATTCACTGATTATACCGGCTTCGCTTGACATGAGTCCCTATTTATATGTGCACAACGGGATGGCTGTGGAGGATCCTTCTGCCTATACAGAAGGTAAAGACCAGGCAACCAGTGGACGTGGCGTATTTTGGAGAAAAGGAAAGATAGCACCTGCCTTCGACTTCCAGGGAGTATTGCCAACCTTCATCAATGATGCACAAAAGTATATTTCAGATCATGCTTCAGATGAAAAACCATTTTTCCTTTATCTGCCGTTGCCGGCACCGCATACCCCTTGGCTGCCTTCAGAGCAATATCATCAAGCTTCCAGAGCGGGTACCTATGGTGACTTTGTTGCCATGGTCGATGATATGATCGGCAAAGTAATAAAGAGTTTGGAAGAAAAGGGTTTAATGGACAACACGCTGATAATTGTTACTTCTGACAATGGGGCCGACTGGCGTCCGGAAGATATTGAGGCCACTAGTCACCGCTCTAATTACATGTATAAGGGTCGTAAAGCTGATATCTATGAGGCAGGGCACCGCGTGCCATTTATAGCAAAATGGAAGGGCAAAATACCCGCAGGAACTTCCTCCGATCAATTAATGTGTACTACAGATTTAACAGCCACGCTAGCGGGCATGTTGGGAACCAACGTTCCTTCCGGAGCGGCTGAGGATAGTTACAACCTTTGGCCTGCCTACATCGCCCAAGCACCTGACACCTCCATTCGTGAGTTCATTATTCATCATTCGCTAGATGGATTCTTTGCCATTCGAGAAGGCAAATGGAAATACGCTCCCCAATTGGGCTCAGGTGGTTTTTCTCAGCCCAAAACTATAGTAGCCGGGCCAGGAGAAGCACCGGGCACCTTATATGACATGAGCAATGACGTCCGGGAGGAACGAAATCTGTACATGGAGCATCCTGAAGTAGTAAAAGAACTAAGTGAAAAATTAAAGGCATTCGAACTTGCCGGATCGAAGCAGTAGATGCACCAGTGGATACCAGCCCTAATTTTTCAAGTGCTGTAGACCTACATCATAGCGTAATTCTTTAACTACTCTTAGAACTAATAATTTTTCTATGACATTTTTAAAACAAATTTATCAGGCCTCAATTATATAGATTAAATTTTATAAAACATGAAAAGTTTCATTTTTACGATTTGCATAATTTTCTTGAACACAATCTTGGGTGTTACCCAAGTAAAACAAACAGGTAATCGGCAGGAGGAAAGGAAGAGTGCCAAGGAGGGCTCCCGTCAGGTACACCTCGATTTTCACAATTTGACAAAGAGCAGTTTAAAAGCGCATTAAAACTGGCAAATATTAATTCCATCAACATTTTTGCGAAGGGCCTGCTTTCTGCGTGCTTCTTTCAAGAGGTAAAGGAAACGGGCAAGGGGTGTATTCAAAATTATGGTCGAACGGTTTTTTGGATTCGATACATCAAGGCGTGCAGTTTAGTAGTGGTGAGTCACCTGTGTTGTATTTGAATGATCCCAACGGAATGGAACAACGCGACCGCAGGGAAATGTTAGATAAACTTTCGGAATTAAACAGGCATTTGCAGGATGTGCTACATCAGGCGGAGTGGGCACTGCTTTGTATGGTGGAGATGCGAAAGATATTGCCAGGGGAGCCTTGTATGGTGGAGCTGTTGCTTGGAGTGGTTATCAAATTCAGAAAGGTGTTGCATATCAAAATTATAAAAAAACAGGAGGGCCTTTTACATACAAACAATACAACAAAGTGAGTGTGGCTTCTCAACGTTCTTTTGCACGCGGGAAAGAATTTGGAGGATGGATTTTAGATGATGATATTCAAATGTGGACAGAAAGGGCCGACGGAAATAGTATCCAACCAAGTCCGCGACCCAGCAATACAATAGGAGAATTTCATACTCATCCAAATTGGGGAGGA
Source organism: Chryseolinea sp. (assembly GCA_041747735.1). Taxonomy (GTDB): domain Bacteria; phylum Bacteroidota; class Bacteroidia; order Cytophagales; family Cyclobacteriaceae; genus Chryseolinea. Next base: position 7,381 of record JBGTEP010000211.1, on the reverse strand, counting down.
AATTGGGTTGAAATGCATTGTCCTCCAGATCAAAGATATGCAATAGACCCCTCTTATGTTATAGGAAGGCAGAATGTATGGTTTTATAACCCGAACAACAGTGGTCCTCCAACTATACAATATAGCTCTATGAACTTTAATGTTTAACCTTATTTTTCTTATTGGTTTGGTTCCTTATAAATCATAAAATGAAATCAGTAATATTGTTTTTATCATTTTGCTTTCTTTGTTGTTCGACTAACAAAGCAAAAATTATGTGTGACGGTGTTACTCTTCCATGAATCGCTCCGGGATAACCACGACGTTGGGGCTTCTTGTAGCTGGTGAGTCCTCCCACATTCCAGCCACTCTTAAGATCAAAAAATGGAATATGTTAAATGAAATTCTATTTGTTGTAATGTTAAGTCTTTGTGCTTCATCCAATTGTTTGGCTCAACGCGAACCTTCAGTTTTCGATCCGTTTGCCTACGGCGCGATCGGAGATGGAACTACCCTGGACACAGAAGCAATTCAAGCCGCAATTGATAGCTGTCACAGTGCTGGAGGTGGAAAAGTGTACCTCCACAGTGGGCGATTCATTTCCGGTACTCTATATATGAAGGATCACGTCTTATTACATATTGAAGAAGGGGCCGTTTTAAAAGCCAGCAACGACCTTGAGCATTTTCCCAGTATTTCTTCTGCATATCCGGCTTATCAAAAGACGATGGAGACGAATAAGATGTTGATTTATGCTGAAGATGCAAAGCATATTTCCATTACGGGGAATGGTATAATAGACGGTAACGGAGATCATTGGGCTGATGGGCCATTTGGCTTCCCATCTTTTAGTAAACGTCCACGAATAATTCATTTTCGAAATAGTCACCATATTTTGATTCGTGATGTCACATTATACAATTCGGCATCTTGGGTGCAATCATATCAGTCATGTTCTAATATTGTTATTGATGGAATCACAGTTGATAGTCGTGAGAATAAGGATGTTGAGAAATCCAGGTTTGCTGATGTCCCTCATCGCAATACCGATGGGCTTGATTTAGTGGATTGTCAACAGGTTCGGATTTCCAATTGCTTCATAAGTGCTGGAGACGATGGGATCTGTGTTAAAAGTTTTTCTCCTGATGAAACTAGTCGGGATATAGTCATTGTCAATTGCATAATAAGCACAAATGCTTCAGGGATTAAAATTGGTACTGAGACAGCGGGTAGAATGGAAGATATCACTATACAAAACTGTGTTATCTACGATACCCGGGTCGATGCTATCAGTATAATGACTGTCGATGGAAGTCAGATCGAAAGGGTCAATGTTTCTAATATTACATGCCGAAACATTAAAGGTTCCGCTATTTTTATAAGGGTGGGCAGCAGGTTTCGGGCCTATAGGGAAAATGCGAAAATCAACAAGCCTCATTTAAGGGATGTAATCATTGAAAATGTGCAGGGGACCCGGATATCCGAACGGCATGGTTGCATCATAGCGGGGATTAAAAATACTCCGGTTGAAAATATCTTACTGAGCAACATCAATCTTGAATTTGAAGGCGGTGGAAAAGTCGCGCAGTCTTATCAGGATGTTCCAGAGAAGGAAGATGCTTACCCTAATGGTTTAATATTTGGTGAATTACCAGCCTATGGATTTTACATCAGGCATGCAAAAAACATTACATTAGAGAATGTTCAGCTGCGTGTAAGAAATGATGATGAGCGTCCGGCGATTTATTGTGATGGTGTTGAACAGCTTCAAATAAAAGGACTGAAAGCTCAGGCTTCTTCTAATTCAGCGGAGCTTGTCCGTTTGGTAGATTCAAGAGATGTAATCATCTCCGAAAGCCGCTCAACCACACCCGTTCCTGTCTTTCTTTCAATCTACGGTCGAAACTCTGGCGGGATTATTCTTAAAAATAATCCTTTTTCAGGCGCAAGGGATTTGGTTGTTTTTAAGGATGGTGCGAGTAGGCAATCGTTAGAATCTGAAAGGAGACTAAAATGAGTTTATGTCTGTTTAGCCAATGCATTTGCGAATAATGGTTAACCCAGTTAAAAATGAAAAGTATTGTGACAATTTTGGTATCAACGTTTCTTCTGTTGATCTCTATTCGCTGTAAGCAAACAGCTGATAATGCATCACATAACAAACCTCCAAACATCCTCATCTTACTTGCTGACGATTTAGGGTATGGTGACCTTTCATGTTATGGTAGTCAGTCTATAGAAACACCTAATCTCGATGCCTTAGGCGCACTTTTTTCCTTTTGGATAAGTAAAGATGCAACGGGAAGGAGTGACGGTTATCTCGCCGCAGGAGGGTTTGGTTATAATGGGATAACAGACACACAGGGTAGTCTGCCTCCTGGTCATTAAGTTTTCTTAATCTAATTATATGAATCGACGCAAGTTCATTATCAGGGCATCAGGAGCAGGTTTGGTAGCACCCTATCTGTCATCGGTTCATCTCAAAGAAAATTTCAACTATGTAGAGGGTGAATTGCTTTATAATGGAATAAGATTGGCCAATGTCTGGCCCCCCAGGAATTTACATCCGGAGTCGGAAGAACCTATGCCGGTACCTTATTTGAGTAATGTTCCCAAAATTTTGCCAATCGATATCGGGCGACAGCTTTTTGTGGATGATTTTTTGATTCAAAAAACCAACCTGACAAGGGAATATCATTCGGCGAAAAAATTTGAAGGCAATCCTGTGTTTAGTCCCTTTTCAGAGGATGAAGTTGGAGGGCCTGAAAACAAACGGTCCGTAGTTTATACGGGTCATGGCGGAGTTTTTTACGATTGGGAAGAAGGCTTGTATAAAATGTATTACCGTTCGGGGTGGCTGGGTGGTTTGGCATTGGCCACCAGTAAAGATATGATCCACTGGGAACGTCCTGATCTAGGTCTGGCAGGAGGAAATTTAATATTACCGAAAGGACATGTTTACACCGGCGAAGATTTGTTGACAGCGGGGTCTGACAATTGTGTGTGGTTGGATATGCAAGCCCCGCCAAGCCAGAGATTAAAGTTTCTTACGTGTTGGTTGCATGCACCCGTTGATCAACGTCCGAAGCACACAACCCACTCCCTGCACGTCTCGGATGGTAAAACCTGGTCAAAAGGCAGACCCACTGGCATAGTTGGCGATTACTGTTCTTTCTTCTATAATCCTTTCAGAAAGAAATGGATATACAGTATTAGGATATCTGATGGACCCAGAGGTCGATGCAGGTACTATGCTGAAAATCATGATTTCCTAGGGGGTGCTGATTGGTCCGATGCGGTGTATTGGACGAATACTGATCGGCTGGATCAGCCTGAACCAAAAGGAGCCTACCCGGGCGCAGGTGATCCCCCTGAATTGTACAGTCTCAGTGCAATTGCCTATGAAAGTATTTTTATTGGAATGCATCAAATCTTAAGAGGGCCTAAAAATAAGGTTTGCGATGAGGGAAAATTCCCGAAATTGACTGATCTGGAAATAGGGTACAGCAGGGATGGATTCCATTGGCAGAGACCGTGCCGACAGGCATTTATAGCTGGAGAAAGGAAAGAAGGTGTTTGGGATCGAGCGTACGTTCATGCTGCTACCGGTGTATTTGTAGTCTCTGGAGATAAGCTTATTTTCCCTTATACTTCCTTTTCAGGAATAGCGCCAAATGGATACAAAGGTTCTTATACGGGTTCATGTATCGGTATCGCATTTCTAAGGAGAGATGGCTTTGCTTCCATGAACGCTCTCAATAAGAGTGGATTTCTCGTCACGCGACCCGTCGTATTTTCGGGATCACGAATTTTTATTAATGCTTCCGCTATTTATGGCAGCATCAGGGTTGAGGTTTTGGACGAGAACATGAAAGCTGTGTTCCCGTTTACCATGGAAAATTGTCTGCCTTTTTCTGGAGATAGCACCATCGCGGAATTGAAATGGAGAGACGGGAAAAATCTTGCTGCCTTGGCGGGAAAGGTGGTGAGGTTTCGATTTGAGGTTAGTAATGGTTCGCTATATGCATTTTGGGTCAGTAAAGACTCCACGGGACGTAGTGACGGCTATCTAGCGGCAGGTGGTGCCGGGCACTCAGCAATAGCTGATAGGGTTGGTTTAGGGGCATTCAATTAACTTTCGTTTGTCACAATGACTCGATTAAAGTCAGAGCGTATAAAAAAATTTTTCTTAAGCTAGCCTGAATGACTGGATCAAACTTTAAAATTTAGGTGCTGAATGTTCGAAGCCATCTTCGTGCCCATTAGCAAGCAAAACACCTACATCACCTTCTCCGGCTGAAACTTTCTTTTGGAGGCGCGAAGAATGATACCCGTTACAACGTGAGTACCCACTTCAAAATCAATCTCCGTGGCCATTGCTTGAATGCGAAAACGGCACTGTATATCCACATTAATAAAGTTATTTGGGAGTGTAATGAGTATGGTTCTATATTAAGTTGCCAGAATTAAGGTTTCCCCGCGAAGTGGTATTGGTACCAATGGATAGTGGCAATACCAATTTAAGTAAGAAGTATTGATCTAAAGATTATGTTTATAGCTGACAGGGGATGTTTACAAGTTCATCATTATCAGTCCACAAAGACTATCGACACCTTACACATAGCAGTGTAAAGTCGAAAGAAACAGCAGCGATGAACGTTAGCAATGGATAGCATCAGGCAACAAGCTCCTTCAACCAACTTACTGGCGGTTCGCTTTCAAATGTAATGTGAGCCACATAGAAAGACCACTCGACAGATGCTTTCCCATTTGATGGTAAGGGGACCTCAATAAAACCAGAACTCGCTTTTGATGAAATGGACTTATACCGGAGTTGAATGTTTCATGGCAATGTTTTGCTGTTAAATACCCTGCTGCACAAAATCTGGTTGATCAAATTTTTCACATATTTTCTGCATTTGAGATAATGTGCGGCTGATGATTTGCTTTTTTCTCCAGAGCAAATGAATCAGTACCTTTATTGAAAGACGTGCTTGGTCAGATGCTTACTTTACAACAATATTTTTTCTCGCCCTCACAAAAAAACGCATGATTATGGAAGAAACAATAGAAGGATTTTCAGTTAAGTTGCTAGAGATACTTGAGGAATATTGGATGAACTTTCTTTTTAGCCTCCCCAGAATAATTGTAGCGGTTCTAGTTCTATTAGCGACAACATTTATTGCCGTCAAGGTGAGTGGTTTGGTGAACAAACGATTAACAGCAAAAACATCTGATCCACTGTTTAGTTCATTTATTGTGCAGTTATCAAAATACCTGTTAATACTGATCGGTGCGATGATAAGCCTTCAAATTGTCGGACTGTCCGGTATAGCAGGTGGTTTGTTGGCGGGGGCAGGCGTCTCGGCTCTCATCTTTGGTTTTGCATTTAAAGACATCGGAGAAAATTTTTTGGCAGGTATTATTCTTGCTTTCAACAGGCCGTTCCACTATCATGATACTATTAAAGTGGCTGAGTACATGGGTCGTGTTGAAGGGCTTAGTTTTAGGATAACTCATCTTAAGACATTTGACGAGAAGGATGTTTTTGTTCCTAATGCAACGATCGTTAAAGAAGTGCTTACAAACCTCACACGAGATGGAAATTTGCGACTTGACTTTGTGGTTGGTATCGCCTACGAAGATAACCTCCACAATGCTGTAAAACTTATTATCGATACGGTTAGCAGATGCACGGAAATTGAGAATGAACCCGTACCCTTCGCTGTGGTCGAAGAATTTGCACCAAGCACGGTAAACATCAGAGTTTTTTTCTGGACGGCAACAGATGACTATCGCAGGGGCATTCTAGTTCTAAAAGGCGAGATTATGACACACGTAAAGAATGCTTTGATAGATAATGGGTTTACACTTCCGGCAAATGTTCAGGAGTTGAAACTTTATGGTCAAAGAACTTCTTTTCCTGTAACAATTATCAAAAAAGAAAATGATTGAACTTGTGTGTGGTTGCCGCTACGCTTTCCCCCGCATTAGCATTTAGACGAGCCGAAGAATTATCACATTCCGGGATTTTTTTGTTTGCCGCCACCGGTTTTTTTACTGGCAGTATCAGTGTCAACATTGCGGTTTTTTGGGTTGTTTGCTTCTGCCGGATCAAGCTTGCTTTTATCCTTTTCTTTTTTTATTCGCTCATTGATCGCGGTGTCAGTACTTTTCTGCAGTTCATTAAAACTTTGTCCTGATCCTTTTCCTTTATTCTTTTTCATAGCAATTCTTTTTGTTGTGTACCAATGATACAAAACTATGCCAGCTGCTTTAGTTTTTGATCGCGATCGCGAAAGGCCTTCTGATTTGATACGAAACGTTCATTGATCATTCAGACAGTGGCCAGTTTGCAAACTATTAGGTTTTCGACAGAATAATATGCAGTGTTTATTCCACAATGAACATCCTCAATGGGCATCGAACGCGTCATCAATAATTCGACTATGATGCCATAACCGCATTAAATGGTATAATGAAAAGTTTTCAGAAACAGAAAAGTAAATTGGGCAATTAGCGGGGTTCATGAGACGACCTATCCCAAAGTGCGTTAAAACACACTTTCGTTTGAAATAGTCAAATATTCAATCTAATTTTATTAAAAAGAGCGCTATAATGCATCAAGCTGATCTTATTCAACGCCTAAAAGTTCGCCGGGAAGAACTGAGGGTAACGCAGGAACAACTCGCAGAATTGGCGGCAGTTGCTTTGCGTACGGTAAAAGAACTTGACGCGGGAAAGGGTAATCCAACAGTCAGCACACTCATGAAACTTGCTGATGTGTTGGGAATGGAATTGAAACTTGAAGTAAGAAAACCTAGCTAAGAAAATTCAAAATGCGCAAAGCCAAGGTCTACAGAAATGGATCGCTCGTCGGCGAACTAATTGAAAAAAACAGGAAGAAATTTTCTTTCACGTATGATGAAGTATGGTTTAATGATCCGGAAAATCCCGCAGTGAGTTTAACAATTCCCAAAACACAAAGGGAATTTGAAAGCGAATATCTTTTTCCATTTTTTTTTAACATGCTGAGTGAAGGGGTGAACAAAAGTTTACAAAATAGACATCTAGGGATAGACGAAAATGATCACTTCGGATTATTATTAGCTACAGCACAAATCGACACTATTGGTGCGATCACAGTAAAACCAGTTGGGAAAGAAAGTAATGAGTAAAAAACAGACCAAATCCGCACGGCAGGAAGTTGGTGCCGACGTGTTCATAAACTTGAACGTTTGTCCGGGGACACTTGCAGAAGGTGACTCGTCCTGAAAAAAGTTTACACTTTTTGGTTAAAAGTCCTGATTCAAATTTACACTTTTTTATGAGTCCTGAAATCGCTTTACATTTGATAACCGGATGAAGCGGAAGCGGGCAATGCTGAGGAGCAACCCGCCAG
>JBGTEP010000210.1:0-2458 GCA_041747735.1 Chryseolinea sp. | reverse complement strand
GAAGAAAAATGGCTTGCCTACCCCGTTCAGCGTGATGAACAAGAGTCTATTGCTCCATTGGGTGTATTGCCTGCTATGTCATTCACACCGGATAGTAAGGAACTGGTGGCTTCCTATGGCGGAAAGTTTTATAGAATTCCCGTCGGTGGAGGAAGTGCAATTAATATTCCTTTTGAAATCGACACTGAATTTTTAATGGGCCCTCTGGTAGACTTTAAGTATCCGATCAAAGATGAGAAAGAGATGGTAGTAACTCAAATCAGAAATCCGGTTGTATCACCTGATGGAAAACAAGTAGCATTCACCGCGCTCAATCGATCGTACACTATGAGCCTGGAGGGTGGAATGCCAAAGCGGGTTAGCACTTTTAATTTCACCGAAGCCCAACCAGCATGGAGTCCGGATGGATCACAACTTGTATGGGCTACATGGGAAAACAATGGCGGACATTTATACAAAATTGATTTTAAACTAAAGGCTGCAAAACCTCAACGACTCACCTCAACACCGGCACTATATTCTGACCCGGTGTGGACTTACCAGGGTAATAAGATTATTTTTTCGAAAGGTGCTGCCTACAACTTCAAAGAAGACCCGGATCCTATGACCTTCGCAAGCAGGGAAGAATTGGCTGGATAAGTAGTGATGGAGGAAGTATCACCATCATTGACAAAGCGCGAGGAAGGTGTAACCCACACGTTGTAAAGTCGGACGACAGAATCTATTTATATAGCAATAAAAAAGGTTTGTTCTCTATTTAACCCGAATTATGCATTAGAATATTGAAAGGGAGGTTTTAGGACATCTATCTGGGAGAATATTCCATCCAACCAAGGTCTCTTTTTAGCTGGTAATGAAATTTTAAGCACCTTCTTGTTAGCATGACTCACTGTCCAAGCTCCTAATGCAAAGCAATAGGATTTTAAGGTTCCAAGAGTTGCCCTGTTATTATGGTTAAGGGCGAAATGACGAAACAGACTCATCAAATTGTAACCCACCATGATAAATCTAAAGGATGCCTCGGTGGCCCAAAAATCTTGCAGGCAAAAATTTTCCAATCCAAAGTCCTGCTTCAATTCTTTGATTCTGTTTTCGCAATCTGCACGTGAGTTATACATATTCCAGATTTGATCTAAAGGCAAATCCATATTGGTTACATAGCAACTAAAACGATGCCCTGGCAAATCTTCAAAGAGTTCTTTGCCTCCTGCATCAGGCCGTATATCCACACGTTTCTTAACAATTATATACCTACGCACTTTGCCATCCTCATGGCTAAACTTCATTTCACTAAGTTCTATTCCTTTCGCTAATTCAATCCAATCACCAATGCCCCACACAGCACTTTTTACATTAGGATACATCCTTACAGCGATGATGTAGTTAAGGCGTTCTCCCTCCAGATAACTCATCAGTTCTTCGGTATAAAAACCACTATCAGCCCGAACTAATCCTACTTTCTTGTCTTTCAATGCTTCTTTGAAAGTTTCTTCCATGAACGATTTACAACTGCTACTTGCCGCTGTATTACCCGGACGTAACCACGCATTGGCCACCATTCTTGTCTGGCTCACAAAAGCCATCAGCGGATGATGTGAATTGCGTCCTCGCTTGTTGGGGTTATATCCTTTACTACTTCCTTGTTGATCTCCATAACGAGTAATAACGGTGCTATCAAAATCAACAGTGAGGTTATCGATATTGATTTGATCGAAAAACCATTTCTGTAATGATGGGAAAACTTCAGTGTTTCTGGCTTGCGAAAACTTTCCAAAGAACCGACTATAGGTACTTTGAGAAGGCATCTCATCCCATCCAAAAATAGATTGCAATACCGTGTCTCCTCTTAGCCAGTCACAATGAATATATCGACTCGCTCCTGTCCAGATACTTAACCAAAACGATTCGATAATCTGCACGGGGTCATAACCACGATTAGAACCAGGTTGTGGTAAATTTTGAGTATTTAAAAACTCCCTGATTCTTGTTTGATCTAAGAAACGTTTCATCAAACTCATCCCTCCAAACGGCGTCACCTGCTTATCCGAATATTCTATAGGAAGATTAACCATATAGGTGAATTTTAAGAAGAGTAAAATTCAAGTCTTAAATGCAAATTTCAAAGATTTTATGTAATCATTAATTTCCTATTGAATAATCAGGGTTCAACCGATCTTTTTCTTTCACAGGTGCACTCCATGTTGGAGTACCGTCTTTGAGATTGAACCCATAGTATAAATTTTCATAGTATTTCTGTGGCTCCGTCTCAGTAGAAGTTGACGCTGACATACTGGAATTCATCTCGTTTTCAACTTCGGTTCCAACAAACACCATATCAGGTTGGAATTGGGAAAAGTGGATTTCTGCACGTGTCGAGGGCATGACACTATTTCTCCATAATACCTTTCCATCGACAGTGTTTATACGAAACACAAAATTGGGATGCGTAATGATCATG
>JBGTEP010000209.1:0-7547 GCA_041747735.1 Chryseolinea sp. | reverse complement strand
GTGTACGCAGTGCTGCTGAATACATTCAGATGGGTGCTTGTCAAGAAAAAACTCCCGGAAAGACCTGGCTTGTTGGCTCCAGAATCAAGATGACATTTGAAGATGATGGACAGATCAGCGTTGATTCATCGGCTCATTTCTCTTACGAATGCATGGCCATGGCGTTTGGAGAGCAAGGTGAGCTGTTGTTTGCAAGTGAAGGTATTTTCTTATATAATCGAGATATACTACGAATGGTTAACAGCATTGGGTTGGGGGGGCACACTTCATCCTCACAAGCTCTTGCTTTGCGTCAACCGGGAAGCCGTCATATCTGGTATCTGTTCACCCCACATGCTTATCAATCCATTAATGAAAATCCACAAGATTTCCCCCTGCATTATTCTATCATCGATATGCGATTGGACGGGGGCCGGGGTGCAGTTATCGCTAAGAGGCAACTTCTCTTTATGGGCAGTACCGAAAAAATAACCGCCGTGAGGCATTGTAATGGTGCTGATTGGTGGATCATAACCCACGAGGCCGCCAACGACCGCTTTCGCATTTACACACTTGATGCGCATGGACTGAAGCTTGACCCCATAATACAGGATATTGGCTACTTCTATGAGTCAAGCCCTTTATGTGTGGCTGGCTACCTTAGACCCAGCCCTAATGGCCGATTGATCGCTTCGACAAAATACCCTACTGGATCTAATACTTTCGACTCAGGCTTGGAGATCTTTCGCTTTAATCCCACAACAGGAGTCTTGTCTGAGCCTTTGCATCTGGAAGACTCTCGCCGGCTTACTTATGGGGTTGAGTTTTCTCCCAATGGAGAGTATCTCTATTCACATGACGATGACAAGATTTACCAGTATCACTTAGTACCTTATGATGTGGATAGTATCATAGCATCTAAGCGCTATCTGGGCAGTACACTGGTAACGCAAACAGGTGCGCTATGTCGCGGGCCGGACGATGTGATTTATGTCTCCAACAATGGGGATTACCTAAGTGCCATCTTCGATGCCGATACCGATTCAGCGCGACTGGTGATCAATCATATACTCGGCCCAAATGGTCAGCGATTCAGTATCGGACTGCCCAACTTCCCCAATGACTTGTATCGGGACTATCGGTTCCGAATATCCGGCCCTAAGGAAGTATGCGATACCGTCTCCATGGTAAGATTTGAAATACTTGAGTGGTGTACACCTGTGGACTATCAGGTGGAAGTACCCGAGGGGGTAGTCCTAATCAAGCAGGATAGTACAGGATTTGATCTTCAAATTGAGCGCATTGGAGACTATGAGTTCTATGTGCATCGTGAGACCGGCTGCCAAAGCCTGATCGATACGCTGTACTTACAGGTGAATAGCTGCGATACTTCATGTCAGCCTATTCTGGAATTGGTAGCCGGAGATACCCTGATCTGTCGGGGACAAACTGCATATGTGCAGGTCAGTAGCAATGTGGATACTCTGTGGCTCCAATCGGATACAGAACCCAATCCTGTACCCATTAGTCCAGGCATCTTATCATTGGGTCGGCCAGATACCAACACATGCTATACCATCCGTGCTGAGGAGCAAATGGGCTGTGATACCTCGATTCAGTTTTGCATAAAGGTGCAGGAAGAATTGACTTTTGAGATTTTGCAGATGGATACACTCATCTGTAGCGGCGAACTTGCAGAGATACATCTTGTCACAGATGCAGGTTGGGTAGAGATCATATCCGCCGACCAAAGTTATAGCTATGTCAATCCACAGTTTCCTTTGAGCCTGGGACCTATATATGCAGACAGTTGCTATACTATCAGAGCTATAGATACTATCAAAGGCTGTGATACCCTGTTCCAATTATGCATTCGGGTACAGCCGCTACCTGATATAGCGGATCTGCAACTTCAGGATCAAGTCTGCGGCGATAGTGCTTCTTTCAGCCTAGATTTTGATGCCCAAGCCATCCGCTATCAGTGGATTTCAGCCGATGATGGTATGGTCATCGCAGAAGATTTTGCACTTCCATGGGAATGGGATGATCCGGGTAATTATATACTGCGATTGCAGGGGTTATGTAGCAGAGATATACCCATACAAGCCACTAAGCTTTCTCTGCCGACATATTCATGGATAGACCTGCCCCAGTCTGTATGTGCAGGAGATACGGTAGTGGCAAGGTTGGATACAGATGCTGCTCAAGTTTTTATTCTGCAAAGTGACATTGAAATAGAGATCGATCCACAACAGATCCGATGGGAAGGAGTTTTAGGTGATACTTGTACCTTGTTTAGATTGATTAATAGTCAGGGTTGTATTACAGAGTTGAGTGTTTGCATCGAAGTTGACACCCAAAATCTCCTCGTTCATGAACCCATACTGCTTTGTCCCGGCGATAGTGCATGGGTGTTCGATCGCCATGTGTATGTACCAGGTGTATTTAACCGGACTATACCGCAAGAGCCTGGCTGTGATTTGTTGGAAATGCAGGAAGTTATTCTATATCCACCTATAGTGTATCAAATCTTGAGTCGTTCAACTTGCCTTGATGCCGCAGATGGCTGGATAGAAATCTCCCCAGAGACCGGTACAATGCCATTCGATATTCTGTGGAGCCATGAGAGCTCAACTTCCATGCTTCTAAGTGGGCTATCTGAGGGAATGTACCCTTTTACCATTACCGATGCCGTAGGTTGTACTCACAGCGATGCAATAGAGATACAAAGCATCCTACTACCTATGCCCGATATTGTTCTACAAGATCCAGGTTGTGATGATCCCACAGGTGGACTCATCGAATTGAATAATACTAACCAATCCTATCAATACAATATAGGAGGAAGCCCATACATCGAAGGTCGCACCTATGCTGCTGGTTCATATTTACTCAGGATAGCTGATAGTCAGGGATGTTCTCGGGACACAATGCTTGAGCTACAGGTAGAAATCCCTCCATTACTAACGATGCCACCTGATATGACCATCACGAAGGGCAGCACTATAACCCTTCGTCCTCAGGTGAGTGGTAGTGGTACCTATCGCTTTCAGTGGTCACCTGTTGAAGGCTTGAGTTGTATCAATTGCTTAGAACCGATACTGACGATAACACGCAGTATGTATTATGTACTTCAAGTGATATCCGATAGCGATTGTCAAGTTACAGACACACTATGGATTGAAGTTCCTGAACCAACGGATGGAATTTTTATTCCAGACGCCTTTACGCCCAATGGCGATGGCATCAATGATGTGTTTGAGGTCTTTTTTGGAGACAGTAACTTCCAAGTTCTCAATTTGAATATTTATAATCGTTGGGGAAGTGAAGTATATCGCTGTCAGGGACTTCCATGTAAATGGGATGGTACATTTCAGGGTAAAGACCTCAACCCCGCATTGTATTTTTACCAGATGACAATTCTTACACCGGATGGTGAACAGATAATACGAAGTGGAGAAGTGAGTTTGTTGAAGTGAGAAGATGTGTAAAGCAATTATCAATGATCAATTATTAATGATCAATGCTACGATTCGGTCGGGATTGCATGTAATTTCAATAAGTTGATTTTCAAATTAAATATTTGACAACACTTAGACTTAGGCGCAGTCTACGCCTAGCAGAGGCTGGGGATAACATGAGGCGAGGTAGCAAGGTGATACATGTGAAATTTCGGAATCTAGATACACTAATCGAAAATCTATCAAATTCACATTCTATTCATTCGTATATTTGCTATTGAATTAACCCCATATACATGTTACATCCACATGGCATTATCGATGGCACATTAATGCCTGTTTCACAAATGAGCATTTCTCCTGCCGACTTGGCAGTCACTAGGGGATTTGGAATATTTGACTATTTCGATGTGCGCAATTTTACACCCATATTTTTAAACCCTAACTCCGCAACATTACCCCTTTTCTACTAATCATCGATAAATATTTTATTGATTTTCTTTGCATTATATTATTATTATATGTATCTTTGGACTACCTAATTAACTAGTCTATGGCATATCCAGAATGGGTACTCAGGTTCAGAGAGCCTAAAACCGAAATCAAATTCATAAAAGGGGGATACTATAAGTATCAGGTAAGTTACAAGTATAACCCGGAGAAGAAAAGAACAGACAAAATAACGGGGATTTTGCTTGGCAAAATTACTGAAGATGGATTTTTGTCTTCAGACAAAAATAAATTGAGAGATGCTTATATGAGTAAGGAAGTAGACATCAAAAACTTCGGCCTCTTTAGATTGTTTTCAACGCTTCTAGAGGAGGAATTTGATAGTTTGAAATCTTTTTTTTCAAAAGATGTTTGCGAGCTATTGTTCTGTTTTGCCATGTTCCGTTGGGCATACAATTCACCAATCAAAAGAGCTCCATATTATTACAATCACGACTTTTGCTCCCAAGTGTTCAGCAAGAAAAACATTGACGACAAAGCAATCTCTGATATGCTCAAACTGGTCGGTGAACGAAGAACTGATGTTGTGAACTGGATGAAATCACTTCTTGGTGGAGGAAAAGAAATCAAAGATGAGTTTGTAATGATGGACTCTACCCATGTTTTTAGTAAGTCTGAGCTATTGACTGTAAATGCAAAGGGGTACAACCCTGATTTCGATTTTGAAAAACAAGTAAGATTAATGTATTTGTTTTCGGCCAAAATGCAGAAGCCTGTTTATTACAGATTGATTAATGGAAACATTACCGACTTGAAGTCAATGGCATTATGTGTGCAAGAAATGGAGATAGAAAATGTTATTTATATTGCTGACAAAGGGTTCTACAGCAAGGACAACATTATGATGATGAAAGAACATAAACTCCAATACATCATTCCTATTCAGAGAAACAATAAATTGATAGATTATCTTCCTTTACAAGCAGCTAGTTTCAAGCACCAACTATCCTACTTTATCTACCAACAAAGAATCATCTGGTTTTACAAATATAAGGCCGAGGGGCAGGATTTAATCACCTATTTAGATGAAGGACTTAGAGCCAAAGAAGAATCTGATTATGCAAGCAGAATAATTACACTGCCTGATTTGTATACAAGTGAAAAGTTCGACGAAAAGCTCCACGGATTTGGTACACTAACTTTTACTTATGACATCCAATCTGAAAAAACCTGTGAGCAGATCTACCAGGCATACAAACAAAGGAACGAAATTGAAACTATGTTTGACTCTTACAAAAACTTTATTAAAGCCGACTTGATGTACATGCAGAACCGATACGTTCTAGAAGGATGGCTCACGGCTAACTTTATAGCCATGATAGCTTATCACAAACTGCACTCAAGGCTAAGAGGTGTAGAAAAACTTAACAAACACTCTCCCAAGGACATCATAGAACTCACCAAGTCTGTCTATAAACTTAAAATCAATGATGAATGGAAATTGTCTGAAATAACCAAGAAGAATGATAGCCTCTTCAAGCTCCTTAACATAGACTACCTAAAATAACGAAGTTAGGGATTAAATCAGCTCTTGTAGCTGTCCATTTTATGCTACCCGTATCTCTGTCTTGTATTTCAAATGTTTCTGTTAACTGGTCAGCAGGCACCCATTGATACTTCATGTCTAATAAATTTACAAAAAAGTCATTACTTAGTTCATCTTTATTGTTAGTGAATACACCTTTATTTGAATAATCATAAGTAGCACCCATACTTCTCATACCTCCTACCAGAACTGCCATTTCCGGAGGAGTCAACGTAAGCAGTTGTGCTTTATCTATTAATAATTGCTCGGTTGATAAAGTATATTGTGTTTTTTTATAATTTAAAAATCCGTCTGCCATAGGCTCTAAAAGGTTGATAGATTCAACATCTGTCTGGTCTTGGAATGCATCCATTCTACCTGGTGAAAAAGGCACATAAATCGTATAGCCTGCATTTTTGGCTGCATTCTCAATTCCTACATTACCAGCTAATACAATTAGGTCAGCCATTGAAACTTTTTTCATAGTGTTTTTGTCGTTAAAATTTTTTTGAATTTTAACTAATTCTGAAAGCACTTTTTTCAAATGTTCAGGATTATTTATTCCCCAGTTTCTTTGTGGCTCTAGCATAATTCTGGCACCATTTGCCCCACCTCTTCTGTCAGAATTTCTGTAGGTAGCCGCCGAAGACCAAGCCGTTACGACCATTTCCTGGATGGACAAACCAGAATTTGCAATGGAATTTTTAAGTTTTTTAATATCCTTTTTGTTTATTAAATCATGATTCATGTTAGGTATTGGATCTTGCCATATAAACTCTTCGTTAGGAATTTCTGGCCCTATATAAGAAGACTTAGGCCCCATGTCTCGATGCGTAAGTTTAAACCAAGCATCAGCAAAAGCTTTTTCAAACTCTTCAGGATTTTCCATGAATCTCCGGGCAATTTTTTCGTAATCAGGGTCAAACCTAAATGCCAAGTCAGTTGTCAACATCGTGGGTTTGTGTTTTACGTTAGCATCAAAAGCATCTGGAATAGATAATTTATCTCCTTTGGCTACCCATTGATGTGCTCCTGCAGGGCTTTTTGTTAATTCCCATTCGTTTTCAAAAAGAATTTTAAAGAAGCCATGCTGCCATTGGGTCGGTTTTTCTGTCCAGGTCACCTCCAAACCTGAAGTTATAGCGTCTTTTCCTTTTCCTGTTCCATAGCTACTTTTCCAACCTAAGCCTTGGTCTTCTATACCGGCTGCTTCAGGTTCCTGCCCAACATGACTTGCAGGTCCTTTTCCGTGAGTTTTCCCAAAGGTATGACCACCTGCATTTAGTGCAGTTGTTTCTTCATCATTCATGCCCATTCTATCAAAAGTTTCTCGTAAAGCTTTTGCAGCTTCCAGAGGATCTGGGTTTCCACCCGGTCCTTCAGGGTTTACGTAAATAAGTCCCATTTGACTCGCTGCTAAAGGATTTTCTAGTATTCCCCTTTGATGACGAATATCATCCAGCCATTTTGTTTCTGCACCCCAATACACATTACTTTCAGGTTCCCAAACATCCTCTCTACCTCCAGAAAAACCAATGGTTTTAAAGCCCATTGATTCCAGAGCCACATTTCCAGTTAATATAAAAAGGTCCGCCCAAGAAATTTTATTGCCATATTTTTGCTTTACTGGCCATAATAATCTTCTTGCTTTATCTAAATTGCCGTTATCTGGCCAGCTATTTATTGGAGCAAAGCGTTGCTGGCCAGCCCTGGATCCACCTCTACCATCACCAGACCTGTAGGTACCTGCACTATGCCATGCCATTCGGATAAATAATGGTCCGTAATTTCCAAAATCTGCTGGCCACCAATCTTTAGAATCAGTTAACACTTTTTCGATATCTTTTTTTAAGGCAAAATAATCTAAAGACTTAAATGCATCTTGATAATTAAAATCACTACCCATTGGGTTAGATTTTTCGGTGTTTTGTCGAAGAACACTTAAGTCTAACTGATTGGGCCACCAATCTTTAATAGTATTAGAATTCAATGCATTTTCTATACGCTTAGTTGTTTCCGTTTTTTCGGTAGCCTTAGCTCCATACCCCAGTGGGCATTCAGCCGCTATTTCT
>JBGTEP010000208.1:0-17242 GCA_041747735.1 Chryseolinea sp. | reverse complement strand
TGAATACAAATTGAGTACTTTAAAAAACGGTCACAAACGTTTGGTTAAATATTATAGGTACTACAAAAAGGATAGTACTAAATACCTGCAAAGTCAAAGGAGACATTATAAAAACACATTAGATAGCGCATATCGAGCCGATCACAAACAAGATAAGTTACACAAGCAGTTAGCAAAGAAAGGCATTCCATTGCCGGATGATCGGTTGTCTGAAGCTGATACGCTTACGAAACAACTTCAATATTGGTATTCGGTCATGATGGATTCTACCTCCTCCGACAGCACGAAGCAGATAGCAAAGGCGAAGGTAAAAGAGCTTGTTATCGAAAAAGCGAAACAGCATCCTGGCTTTCAGCATTTAATGGATAAATACCAACTCACTGGAGATACATCAAATTGGAAAAACCTGACCCAGCAAATCCCTGGCTTAGATACACTGTCAGGCGTTTTTGATTCAGATCCAAAAGAGCTTTTCGCCATGGCGGAAGATCAAGGCACCAAACAACTGCAACGTTTTGCAGGAGGTATGTTGGGAAAAGAATTTGCAGATGCCAATAATTTACAGAACCTGCCAGATCAGTATAAGAAGCAATATGAACAGTATATGGATAAAGAACACCTGCAGGCCGAGGCAAAAGAAAAAGCCGTAAAGGAAGCTGTGGATTACTTCGCAGAACATGCCGATAAGCTGCAGGGTGCCCAGGCAAAAATGAACAAGCTCTTGTCAAAATATAAAGACATCCCTAATTCGAATGACCTGAGCACTGCGGTAAAACATACTTCAATGGAAGGAAAAACGTTTTGGGAGCACCTCCTTATCGGCGGAAACTTTAATATTGTGAGTACACAACCTTTTGCTCTGGATCTTTCTCCACAATTAGGTTATAAGTTTACCACCAGGTTTTCACTGGGAATTGGAATGAACTATCGCTTTTCATATTCCGATAGCCTTAAAACGAAGTGGTATGTTTCTCCCAGCAACACCAGCTACAAAGCATTTATAAATTATGATGTCATCAAGTCTTTCTTTGCCTATGGCGAGTGGGAGAAGAGTGGTATCAAAATGAACTCAAACGATAAATCCAGTAACACCTGGAAGGACAATTACTTTGTTGGAGTGGGCAAGAAATTTTTGGTGCATCCCAAGCTTTATTTTACACTTACGGCCCTATATAACTTAAACAACGAACCAGAAAACCCCGTGCACCCAAGAAGATTTCAGATACGCATGGGCTTCCAGGTAAGTGAATTAGCCACTAGGAAAAAGAAGATTTACTACGACCCGAATAGGTGAGAAGTGAATAGTCCAATTGATTGGAGCTAATTTTGCGTAGCCGGGCATGTATTTTTTGTATGTTTGAAGTTCTTACTTTTGCTAACTTTCGTAAAACAGCTGAATGAGTAAATTACCCGGATGGAGAAATCTGTAGTTTCTTTTCTAATCTCTACGAAAGATTTAAATCATGTTACATGAACATTGATCAACAAATTGCAGATACAGCAACACGACTGAGGGTTCAACGCAACTCTTGGGACGAACTTGCTTTCATCACTACGAGCCTTCAGGTAAAAGGGAAAGAAATGGGACAGATGAATGCAAACTATTTCATTGAAAACACTGAGCATTTTAACGTCGGCTATAATAGTACTTTCAGTAGCTTTTCAGGATCTTCTGGTACGGTCCTTATTGACGATAAATCCCTCCAAATTTCCATGAACGTTGAAACATCGCTAGGAAGGGGCGAAGACTATGAGCTAGACGAGATTTCTATTAAGCCAAACTACACAAACGAGTTTAAGATTAAAGTGGGGGCCTTGAAGGTTGATAGATCGTTGCCAAAAATTTTTACCGACTGATGCCTATATCCCTGGTATGAAACACTTCAACATTCTGCTGAAATCCGGCGAGGTGATTTTATACCTAACTGTCCGATAATTGTTCCGCCGCATAACTTCAATATCAATAACGTTGGAGACGACCAGGTTCTCGATGAGCTTTCTGTTAAAACACTCAGTGCAGTTGTAGTATCGCAGTCTTGCGACCTCGAAAATAACAAACTTGAAATTGTGTTGGTCTGTCCATATTATCCCCTCGACTACTTTTTTGAATGCCTGCCTCCAAGTGATAGGGTCGGCAAAGGAAGGGATAATAAATTGAAAGCCTTAAAGCAAGGAAATCTTCCTTCGTATCATTTGCTAAATAAGGACGATGAAATGGGTATTGCACAGTTTCTTATAGTAGATTTCAAAAACGTCTATGGCGTGAATTTTGAATTCCTTAAGTCATATGCGCCGACTCTTGAAGCCAGGCAAAGACTTCTGCCTCCATATCGGGAACATCTGTCGCAAGCATTCGCCCAGGTTTTTTATGCGAGTGGGTTTGCCACATGATATCGCAGATCTTAGTTAATTTTTATTCTTACACAAACCAAGCCTGGCGCAAGTCTTCAGGTGGTGCGCGGCATGTGCGTGACTTGTGCCTTAAAATGTTATAAGTCTTCAGACTTTACAATTTATCTTAAACCGATCAACAAACATCTGCAATGAGCAGAAAGTAGGTCCCAATCACGCAGACTGGCGCAACTCTTCAGGCTGTGTTAGCGCATGTGCGTGACTTGTGCCTTTAAATGTTATAAGTCTTCAGACTTTACATTTATCTTAAACAGAGTAACCACATCTGCAATGAGCAGAAAGTATGTCCCAATCACTTTTTCTTTGACGAAGTTTTTTTGGGAGCACTTTTCTTTGGTGCCGGTTTTTCTTTCTCTGAGGCAACAAGTTTTGGATCGTTGAAGTATGCACAGACACCTTTCATCACGCACTCGGTATGTTTGGGGTTTGTGGGGCGGCAAGTCTCGCGACCTAGGAAGGAGATGGCCATCCCTGCTTCACCCCACGCTCCTGCCGGAAGAGCGTCCATCATTTGTTTTTCTATTTTCTTAGGGTCGGTTCCGGTTGCAATTCCGAGGCGAGGGGCAACTCTTACTACGTGAAGATCTACGATAATCCCCTCTGCTTTCATACCTAACTCTCGCATGATTACATTCGCCGACTTTCTTCCTATCCCGGGTAGGGCTGTAAGCTCATCCATTGTTTTCGGAATATTCTTATCTTCTTTAACCTCCGCTGCAATCTTCAGTAACCATTTCGTTTTGTTACCGAAGTTGCGAACCTTATTAATAATGGCGAACAGCGCTTCTTGATCAGCCTTCGCCAGTGCTTTCATATCTGGAAATACGTTAAAAAAGTCAGGTGCAATTTTGTTGATGTGCGCATCTGAGTCCTGGGCAGAGAGTACTACCATCACCAGCAGTTCATAGGTGTTACCGTAGTTAAGTGGATGTTTCTTTCCCTTATATTTTTTCAGTAAGGGCTGGATCGCCTTGTGCCAGTTAATGCTTGACATAAATTTACTTTAACGTGATGACGTGTTGCAGATGAACAATGTTATAAAATTTGTATTAATTATTTGATGGGTATCCAAATATCTTGTCACAATGCAACTTTACTTTACAATAAGCTGAAAGTTGTTAACCAGTGAAATTACCTGGAATATAATCATTGAGTACTTTGCCGCAGAGATCTGAGGCATTTGTATCAGAAAAATTTTTTCTGCTTAAATACTGAGGAGGTGCTCTGGGGTTCACATACTGCTTTCATTTGGTTTAAAGACGAAGTCAGCGGTGACCGGTTCCAGCAAGATTCGTAGTGTTACTTAAAAAATTATTTGTTTTAAAATTTCCGATGTAATATTCTTCGCCGAAAGTATAGGATTTCCAGCTCTACTATTATTTGTCTTTCTATTTGGGCTGGTATTTAC
Source organism: Chryseolinea sp. (assembly GCA_041747735.1). Taxonomy (GTDB): domain Bacteria; phylum Bacteroidota; class Bacteroidia; order Cytophagales; family Cyclobacteriaceae; genus Chryseolinea. The sequence continues at coordinate 13,422 of JBGTEP010000208.1, read as the reverse complement.
GAACTTTTGTGAACGTAAGTTTTTATACAAAAACGCTTACTATTTCTTTTTTTTTATATTCTTCAAATCTATATACTTGTAAGGTTAACGGTTGACCTACTCGATAAGTTAGAGTGTTGGACGAATTAAGTTGTAATCGTAGGTAATGTTATCCTTCTATTATTAAAATGTGATCAAGTAAGCGGTACAATGTGTGGCGTGTAAAAACTTGATAGGCCGGTTTTTATTTAGAAAAATTAAAGCATTTTGATTTCCATGTAAGGCGGACATTGAATTCAAGATTACTTGTTGTATGCTCGAATTGCGTTAGCTAGTACGTGTAAAGCTTTCCATTCTTTTTTTAATCAACTTTCTGTATTTAAAATTTCACGCGAAAATGTGAATAGGTATTGCCATGACATTTAAAACACAAGTCTTATGAGGAATATTTTAGCGCTAGTATTGACAGGTTTAGTTGGCAGTGCGTCAGCGCAATATTGGGATCCAACTGGTTCTCACATTGTTAATACCAATTCGGCCAACGTTGGTATTGGTACCAACGCCACCGCACCAGCAGAAAAACTTCATGTAGCAGGAAACATTCAAATTGGTAATGCCGGACCCTCGACGCCGGGCACTTATTATATCAATATGCCTGGCGGCAGCGGCACAGTTAACAGTGGAAATGGTAGGGATCTGGTGATCATAGCTGGTTCTTCGGACAATGCGTCAGCAGTACGAGGAGGTAATTTGATATTGAGACCTGGGATCCCAATTTCACCTTCGACTACCTATGGAAATATTTCTCTTGCAGACAATGGAGGAAAAGTTGGAATTGGAACCACATCGCCTTTAGCATTATTGGATATAGCGACAAGCCTTGATGCAACTTCTGCACCCGGAAAACTCGGAATAGTTTTGGGTCGACTTCAAGAAGGCTCAGCCGTTGGAGATGGAACGTTCTTGGGAGTTCGGGGTTACGGTACGTCGACAACAACTTTCGCAGGTAAGAGCTTTGCATTGGAACACAACTTTTATGGTGTTACAAATAGCTCGATAAATTTTTACAGGGGTTCGGGTACCAACGGCGGCTTTTTAACCTTTCAGACGGATACTAATATTGAACGCATGAGAATCACAACGAATGGTAATGTTGGGATAGGGACCGCGTCTCCAAATCAAAAACTTACAGTCAACGGTACCATCTATGGCAAGGAAGTTAAAGTAGACCTTAGTGTCCCCGGTCCCGACTACGTATTCGAAACAGACTACAATCTACTATCACTCGATGAAGTAGAAACCTACATCAATCAAAACAAACACTTGCCCGAGGTACCATCCGCTAAAGAAATGGAACAGGATGGCATCAAGCTAAGTGAAATGAATATGCTGTTGCTTAAAAAGGTTGAGGAACTAACACTTTACCTGCTCAAACAAAATAGAACAATTGAGGAACAGGCACATCAAATTAATTTGCTGAATGAAAAATGGAGCACACTTATGGAGAATACGAAAGTATGCAAAGACAACTATAACAAATGAAAAATATGAAATCGCTTCTAATAATGTTGCTGGCTTTCACTACAACCAGTGCATGGGCTCAATGGAATATTAATGGCGCAAATATAAATAATACGAATACAGGAAATGTAGGGATTAATAATCTCAGCCCCGGTACATTTCTAGATATCAGAACAAATAGTAATCCGCAGCTTTATTTGAGCACAAGCCGCACCAACAGTCTCTCCCGAAACTGGGGTATTGGAACGAATTTTAGTACAGAAGGTGATTTCGCGATCCTTGCAAGTACTACGAATGCCAATTCTCCAAGTCTTACTAGAATGGTGATAAATGGAATTGGGAATGTTGGGATTGGCACAACAAATCCTCAGGCTCGACTTGCAGTGTTTGGAGGAGTAAGTTTCGAAGGGGGAAGGTTATATCAATCGGGGGATTTGCCCAACGATAATAACGCCCAGTTTTACAATAATTCCGCCACGGGTTATGGTCTTTACTCACAAGGAGGAGGAAGTGGACGATATGCTTTCCACTTTGTGAATAAAGATGGTGCATCCATTTTATATGGTAGAGGTGACGGCAATGTAGGGTTGGGGACTTACAACCCCGATGCAAAGCTTACAGTTAACGGAACTGTTCATGCTGCGGAAGTAAAAGTAGATCTTAATGTCCCAGGCCCCGACTACGTTTTTGAAACTGAATACAATCTGCTATCCCTACAGGAAGTAGAAACCTATATCACTCAAAATAAACACCTACCCGAAGTACCATCAGCCAAAGAAATGGAACAGAATGGTATTAAGCTAAGTGAGATGAACATGCTCTTGTTGAAGAAGGTGGAGGAGTTGACTCTGTATCTGGTTCAACAAGACAAAATCAATCAGGAGCAAGCAGAAAAATTAAGCCTGCTGAGTATTGAGTTTGAAAAACTTTTGAAGAGATAGGAATATGAAAGTAAGATTAATCTCATTTAAGAACGTATGAAACAGGTTACAGCCATCACTCTTTTAGCGGCATTGTTTTTTGTTAATAGTGCCGTTGCTCAAACTTTGTTTGTTCCCGGCGGAACGACGACTGGAATAGGCTCTTCCGGTAACCCAGGAAACGTTGGTATTGGATTGTCCGCACCGGCGGGTAGATTGCATGTTGCTGGAGCAGCATATTTCGGCAATGAGAATACAGATGCTCACTTCAGAGTGTCAGTAGGTGGATCCGGAGGGGATTACGGTTCGATAGGGTACGGCTATAAATATACCCTGACGTCATACCAACACACCTATGCTGTCAGTGACTATGCTTCGCAGCTTAAGTTTGACGTGGGCGGATTTAGTTTTCTCACAGCGCCCGTGGGTTCGGTTGGCTCCACGGTTTCGTTCGCTACGGCTATGCGGATAAATCAAAATGGGAACGTCGGTATCGGAACAGTTAATCCCTATAGTGCTGCCCGTCTGCATATCAAATCGCCAAATAATAACGTGTGGGGATTTGTGTCTGAGGCATCCGGGAATCAAAAAATCGTTGCATTAGGACACGACGGCAACGCAGGCTTCGTCTCTGTAAGCTACCTAGATGCCAGTGGCTATTCGCCCCTGAACTTTAATACCAGTAATCTTACGCGGATGAGTATTGCCGTAAATGGAAATGTTGGTATTGGCACAGTATCCCCAAATCAAAAACTAACAGTTAACGGCACCATCTATGGCAGAGAGGTAAAGGTAGACGTCAGCGTTCCCGGCCCAGACTATGTATTCGAAACCGACTACAATCTATTATCACTCGATGAAGTAGAAACTTACATCACACAAAACAAACACTTACCCGAAATACCATCTGCCAAAGAAATGGAACAGAATGGGATTAACCTTAGCGAGATGAATATGCTGTTGTTGAAGAAGGTGGAGGAGTTGACTTTATATGCAATCGAACAGAATAAAAAAATGGAAGCTCAGAATCAAAAGCTGGACAATCAATCGGAGCAAATTGAAATCTTGAAAAGTCAACTTAAAACAAAATAGGAAATGCAAATACAGTTGTTGAAGTACTCAAAGAAATTCAGGCTGTTGACTATAGGTCTGTGTAAACCGTTGCTTTTATACTTTATACTTACGATCTCAGTCAACTCGCTCCATGCTCAAACCAATACATTTCCCCCCACAGGAAATGCCGGAATTGGCGTTACCAATCCAAATTTTGGATTAACCATCAACGCATCTCAAAACCAAACTGTTTTGGGAGGCAACACCTCTTCGGCAATCCGAATAATCAATAGCTATGGTGCTGCCTTTGGCAGAAGATCAGAATTACAGTTTGGCTTATCACAAAACTCAAATGAGAGTCTCGCTGTAATTGCTGCAGAGTATACTTCATGGGATAATAGTAATGTTGCCGGTGACTTGGTATTTGGAACGTCTCCAAACACTTCGCCGCTGATGTTTGAACGGATGAGAATAAACAGAGACGGAAATATTGGAATAGGAACCAACAGTCCTGATGCCAAGCTGCATATTGCTGGATCAAATGGGAATTCGACAAATTTAATTCTCTCTGCGAACTATGTAAACACATACAGATGGCGGTTGAAAACGATTGACCGAGGAAATGCCATTGACATGGATTTCACAGCGTCAGACGGCTATGACACGGAAGAGACCATACTAAAACTAACACGCTCAACATCCGGTCGCCCCGAGTTTCAGCTTCACAACAATACCATTGTCGCAAATGACGGAAATGTAGGCATTGGTACTGCAACTCCTACTTCAAAGCTATCGGTAAAAGGCACTATCCACGCGCACGAAGTAAAGGTAGATCTTAATGTCCAAGGCCCCGATTACGTTTTCGAAACCGAATACAATCTGTTGTCCCTCCACGAAGTAGAAAACTATATCACTCAAAACAAACACTTACCGGAGGTACCATCAGCCAAAGAAATGGAACAGAATGGTATCAACCTTAGTGAGATGAACATGCTGCTGTTGAAGAAGGTGGAGGAGTTGACGTTGTATGTTATTGAGCAGGAGAAGAGACTTAAAGAATTAGAAGCAAAAAACAAATAGTATATGAGGATTACAATTAGCAAGAATTTCCTTTTCTGGCTCGTCATATTTTTCTGGCTCGTCATATTTTTTGTGTCAATACCCGGATTTTCCCAGCCGGTCGATAAAGTTACCTATGCTCCGCCATCCCCAGAAGCGGCTGCATTACTTGAGTATGCAAGTGTTCCAGTAAACCTTCACACTGGTACAGCGGAGCTTTCAGTTCCTTTGTACGAAATGAAGGGAAGGAAATCAAATGTTCCTATTTCAATTAGCTACCACGCTTCGGGTATAAAGGTGCAGGACATTTCCAGTTCTGTCGGTTTGGGCTTTGTCTTAAATGCTGGAGGTGTAGTGACAAGAATCGTGAGAGGCCTGCCTGATGAAGGACCTAATGGCTATTTCAGTCAAAGCTTTAACACAACTTTCCAAAACACGACTGGAATGATTGAGGCGACCGTTGACTCTGAACCTGATATTTTTCTTTTCAATTTTAATGGTAAGACAGGCAGAATGGTATTAGATCCAAGTAAGAATTTAATCCAATTACCAGAACAAAATTATAAGATCACAATACCTGATTTTACAAGTGCTGATCCAAAATGGGAGATCGTTGATACCGACGGGGTCAAATACGTTTTTGGAAAAACTTCAAACGCGCGCGAAGTGTCAACTGTGGTCATGCACACGGAATATATTCTTCCCAAACAGTATCCACAAATAACTACCACTTTTGCAGACAAGACATACACAGGAATTTCCAGTTGGTATCTATCAGAAATTCAATACCCTTTTGGCACGGAAACGGTCCAATTCACATATTTGCCTGGAAGTAATGTTTATTACGAGTTGTATAGGCAGTCAGTAGGAACAGTTATCGAAGATTGGGCAGGAACCTGTGGAGACCTCGCTACGCTTTTTGATGGCAACCTGCTTAATAATATCACAAAAATAACGATTAACTCGCCGAAGTATATTTCTAATATCTCCACAACGCTAGGAAACGCGAGTTTCTCATATTTAAATGACAGACAAGATATTATAAACGCTCTTAGACTTACGGAAATTCGGATTGTTGATCTTGTCGGAACGGAGGTAAAGAAATTTAGCCTTAGTAACAACCAGTATTTTGTCAGTGACGGTTGTAGTACAATCGATTGTAAGCGACTTAAACTGGCTAAAGTAACGGAGGTGACTAATGGGGCAAATCTTGATCTACGTTCTTTTACATATAGCACGGTTAATCTTCCGTCAAGAACATCGGTCAAATATGATCATTGGGGTTACTATAACAACAATACCCATGCTACAGCTATTCCACCCAGTAAAACATATCCAATTTTTGGGGGTGGTACACGGTCATTTGCAGGGGCCGACAAGTCTCCGCATCTGCTAAGGAGTCAAGCAAACATATTGCTTCAAATAATGAATTCTGCGGGTGGCGTGCAGGAACTTACCTATGCGTTAAATCAGTATGACAACAGCGGGAGTACTGTGACGACAGGTGGACTCAGAATCTATCAAATTCAAGAGAACGATGGGACGGGGACTAATGCGATTCTTACTAAAACGTACAAGTATAACAAGTTTGTAGATCCAACAAAATCAAGTGGGTTGATTTACAGGAAGAATTATTATGACTATGCATTTGTTACAACGGATTATTGTCCTGACGGATCCCCGATGTCTCTGTCTGTTGCCCAACGATCATCTGCATCGCTGATCGATTTATTTGACATTGGCGGAATTCATGTTGGCTACTCCGATGTCCAAATTGAATATAGCAATAACGCAAAAGAGTATCTTTTTTTTACAAATTTTTTAGATCGCCCGGATGATGCGGCACAGTTCAGTGTGCCGAATGGTTATGTTGGTGGGATTCCATCGCAAGAGTTTACCGATCCAGACGGACCACCTTTTGTTTCGAGAGGTGACCGATCTTTTGAGCGAGGGCTTCTTAAGCAACACCTTTATTATAATGCTTTAGGAAAGAAAGTAAAGCAAATAAGAAATACTTATGAATTTTATCTTGCTTCAAGTGTACAAGCCCCAGGTGGTAGGGCCGCGCTGTTGGCCTTTAGTTCAGGAATTCCTTGGGGGAGACAAGGCAAGTATTTTTATACGCATCGTGGCGTTAGGATGACGGAAACACTAGAGAAAACGTTTGACCAAACCGATGAAACTAAGTTTATCTCCAAACGAATAACTTTTGATAGTTTTAACTCGAAAATTTCTAACCTGGTAAATGAATCTACTCAATACCTGAGTAACGGAGCGCTACTTAGAACAGAATATAAGTATCCATGGGATTACTTTACTGTAAGTCAGACAAATGCGGACATAGCCTCAATGGGTATTTTTGAATTGGGCACTAAATACCTTGTGAACATCCCGGTTGAAACTGTGACATCAATAAAGAATCCTGGTGATGATTCGTATAAATATATTGGGGCCACTTTAAAAACCTTTAAAAAGGACGCGAATAATATCACCAGCCCGCATCAAGATTTTCAATTAAAGGCGAGTTCACCGCTTACAAGTTTCACCTATTCTAATATTAGCAATGCCGGGGCAACATGGAATTTTTCTAAGGATACTAGATACCTGCTAGTTCATAATTACGATTTGTATGATGCAAATGGCAACTTAATTCAAGATACAGGTATTGATGGTTTGGCACACTCTTACCAAAGGTCACACAACAACAGCCTGGTTACAGGAATTACGGCCAGTCCATCCTCAAACCCTCAAACTTCAAATTTCGCGCACGCGCCGTTGGTCGGTCTTACATCTACCACTGACGCTGCTGGCAATAGTTCCTATTATTCATATGATATTTTTAATCGCCTTAAGCTTGTTAAAGACGATGATCAAAATATCGTTACCCGATATGCTTACCATTATAAAAACTTAGATGATTTTCGAATTGGCATTGCCAATTCAAATGATCTTGCGACTGTTTCCATAACTTTTTCATCTGTATATAACGAGGAGTCAGTTGGCACTACGTCTTACGTCTGGGATTTCGGTGATGGTCAGGTGATTGAGAATACTTCAAAAAGTATAAACCACACCTACCCGACACCGGGAACTTATACCGTTAAGCTGGCGAAAATAAACCCAGAATATGGCTCGAATATGATTAGCAAGCAGCTTGTTGTTTATCCCCCAATGGCGGTGACCACGAGCGGAATTCCTCAACATGTTAATCGTTGCTCAACACCAAACCATACTTTTAGTGCCTCGGCAACAGGAGGCTGCGGTGGTTATTCGTATTTGTGGCAAATAAGACTTCAGGGCAGCAGTTCTTGGGTCTCCTTTTCTTCAGGACCGTCCACATTTTTTAATGCTAATTCATTTGGGGACGGAACTTGGGAAATCCGGTGTCTCGCGTCGGATAGTGTTTCGTGTGGGCACTCAATTAGTGCCATCAAAATTCTTCCAATTTACTGTAATTAACTGTTGCACATGAAAAACATACTTGGCACTCTCGGTTTAATTTTACTAATAACTTCTGCTGTTGCTCAGCAACAGGAATTGGTTGAGGAGGTTAGTTTATGCAACTACTCAGGTAAATCTTATGTGTATACAAAAGGTGTAACGATCACGGCAACCCCAACATGCAGCTTTGTTATAAGTGGCTTAAATGGACCGTTTTTCATAAAGCCGGCAGGTGCGTCTTTGGTTTCAAAAAATATACCTCCAAGCTTGGATAAGAATTTTGTACGTGAAGAAAACATTCTAAAGTCAGGAGTTACCATAGAGAACCAAATTCCCGACTTACTGGATAATGAAAAATCAGTTCAGTATAGATATATAGATGGCTTGGGGAGGTTAAATGAAACTGTCAACGTTAAAACAAGTCCGCTAAAAAATGATATCATTTTGGCAACATACTTTGACAACATGGGGCATAAAAGGAAAGAGTATTTGCCCTATACCCATTCACAACAAAACGGCGCATACCGTAGCGCTTACGATGCAGAGTCTAAGACTTTTTATTCGTCCTCTCCAAAAGTTGGATTTGAGAATTTGAGAACTTTCAAAGAAGACATTTATGAAAATTCATCGCTTGATCGAATTACAGATGCTTATGATGCTGGTAATGAATGGTACACTGCAGCACGGAGGAACCAAAGTCATGTTAGAGTTGAGGCAGACCCAACAGTAAAAAGGTGGGTTTATGTTGATGATAATACCCCACCTACAATTAGCACCTACGATACGTTGCTTGTGAATGTGTCTATCGATGAAGAAAATCATGTCACCCGGGAATTTATTGACAAAAGAGGGTTGACCATATTAAAACAAACTTTGGAGACTGGTAATTACATCACTACTCCTGGAAGTGTTACCTGGCTCGAAACGTATTTTATCTATGATGATTTGGGTCTTTTGAAAACTATAGTACCGCCCGAGGCCGTATCTCGAATTGGCACTGAATACGTCACTGATAACAATACAAAGAACGAATTTCTTCAACGCTGGTGTTTTCAATTTCGGTATGATGCCGTGCAGAATATGACAAAGAGATGGTTGCCAGGCTGGACGGATTGGGAGTATATGGTATACGATAAATGGAATCGCAAAATTCTTACCCAAACACCTGCCCAGCGTACGCGTAATGAATGGACGTTTACCAAGTATGATTTGCACAATAGAGCGGTGATGACCGGGCTATGGGTAACAACGACTTCATACACGTCTGTCACACAGGGTGCTGAATCTTCACCTAACCGCTTTGAGACGTCGAATAGTACTCCTGAAGGCTATACGCTGACCTCAACATATCCTACGGCGGTAAGCGCAACCGACATCATAGCTATAACCTATTACGACAACTACACCTTTTTAAACAATACTAATTGGGATGCAGAGGGTCCGAATTCAAATTATTCACCAGTCAATATCCCTGGATTTCCGTCAACCAGCATGTTTCTGACCAATGCAACAGGTCATGAAACCGGATCGAAGGTAAAAGTGTTGGGCCAAACGAAATGGCTGAATACCGTTAAACGTTATGATAACAAATACCGTGCGGTTCAGGTAATCTCGGAGAATAATTTAGGTGGAAGGGATAGGCTGGCTACTAACTATAATTTTGCAGGTAAGATACTGCAGACACAAACGTATCACACTTCGTCTTCGACTACGCTTACGGTTTTTCGTGAATACATGTATGATCATGCAAATCGATTGACTAAACTTTATCAAACGACAGACAATGGGACCCGCGTGTTATTAAGATCAAATGTTTATAATGAAGTTGGTCAGTTAGTAGAGAAAAATACGCATTCATTGGATGATGGATTGACAAATTTACAATCCGTCGATTACAGATATAATGTTCGTGGTTGGCTTACAAGCATTAACAATAGCACCTTAACCAACGACGGTAGCCTGAATGACGATAACAATGACATATTCGGAATGGAGTTATTGTATAACCCTGCCACATTAATTAGCATCAACACCGACCCGTCTGGAACTTTTACAACATCCAGGCTTTACGATGGAACTATTTCGGCTGTCAAATGGAAGATCGACAACAAAGTAAATGCACCGGTTGAAAACATTTATGTATTCGATTATGATCAGGTAAAAAGATTTAAGAAAGCGTATTTTGCTTCAAAAAACGCTGGTACATGGACATCAAATGTGGGTTTTTATGATGAGCACATATCATCGTATGACAAGAATGGGAATATAAATTCCATACTTAGAAATGGTAAGGTGAATGGTGTGAAAGCCCCGATTGATAATTTATCCCTCACTTATGTTCTTAATGGAAAACGAGCGAACCGTTTAATCAAGGTTGAAGATGCGTCAGGAAATCCTTTAGGGTATGTCAACGGGGCAAACATAGCAGAAGAATTTATGTTTGACGCCAGTGGGAATCTGAAGTTTGATATCAATAAACAAATTAGTGATATCCAGTATAATCACTTAAATCTGCCTACTCAAATTCAGTTTACAAGACCCGGCGCGGTGGTGGATCGTATCAAGTACACGTATGACGGGAATGGCGTTAAACTGAAGACCACTGTTTATAAGAACGGATCATCATCTTCGGATGGGACGCTGGTTTGGTTGACAGATTACTCGGCTGACCTTCAATACGACAATAATACTTTGACTTTTGCAAAAACACCGGAAGGTAGAGTTCTGAAGAATACATCCGGTTTTGACTATGAATACTTTCACAAGGATCGCCATGGGAATATCAGGGCTACCTATGGGTTGCTAAGTGAAACTGTTTTCCATAGGGCAACAATGGAAAAACCAATTGATCGCCCGCTTGAAACTCCTCCAGGATCAACCCTGGCGGATAAAGAGCAACAGACGTTCTCAAATGTTTCAACCACACGGCATCCGGACCCTGTGTTCAATTATACAACGTCGAGTGCCGAGACCGTGACACCTGACAAATCCTCGATTACTAACGCATTCCTCAACAAGCCGATAGGACCCGCTAAATTTTTGACTGTTAGTGCGGGGGATAGAGTCAAGATGGAGGTTTTTGCTAAATACAGTCAGGTCACTGGCAGCAATGCCACTATTGCCAGCGCAACATTAATCTCTGCTGTTACGGGATCATTTAATATAAACCCAGGTGAACTTCTTTATTCCGGATTCAACACCAATGTTCCGTTAATACCGGGTACAGGTAGTGCTAGCCCCACCCTCCCCAAAGCCTATTTAGCTTATCTTTTTTTCGATAGCAACGACATCTTTGTCACCTCAGCTGCAGTTGCCATATCGGCAAGTGCGCATAACGCATTTGAAAAGTTAGAGAGAACTTTCACCGCATCTCAGAACGGTAAACTTTACGTTTATGTAGCCAACGAAGCTAATGTGAGTAATTCTGTAAGTGTATTTTTTGACGAAATGTTAATCGTACACCAGAAAAATAACAAAAGCTTACAAGTCACTCAAGCAAGTGATTATTATCCGTTCGGATTAGCCTTCAACACGTTTCAGGCGCAACGAATGAAGGATGATTATTCAACTGTGCAAAAGAACCGTTATGGATTTCAAGGGCAAGAGCTGCAAAAGGATCTGGATCTAGGTTGGAGTGAGTTTAAATACAGGATGCATGACCCCTCTACCGGCAGGTTTAATGCAGTAGATCCCCTGGCTGTGGACTACTCATATAATAGTCCTTACGCTTTTCAGGAAAATAAATTAGGCTCAGGAACGGAGTTGGAGGGTTTGGAATTGAATCCCTGGACGGTCTACAAAATAGGGCAGTTCTTTTATTCAATTTCGCCAGCGGCTACTATGGAAAAGGGTGGGTATGCGATGATGAATGCTGCAGCAGTCCAACACAACTACGCTACATCCCGAGGGGAGCAGTATCAGCAGGCAATTCAAAATAACACAAGTATAAATGCAATTGAACAGACCCAAAGGGTAAAGGAATGGCGCGCTAATGCTGAGCTTGCGGACGTGGGTATGGAGTTGTGGTTTTGGTCAGCTTCTGGGGCTATCGGGGCATTGGAGAACGCGGCAACCAATATTGCAGTTAAGCAAACAATTAAAGTTGGGGAGTCAACGTTGAGGAAGGCAACAGCCAAACTTGAAGAGTCGGTAATAAAGGAAGAGTTTTCTGTGTCGTTTGGGGCGGCCAAGGAAATGGCCACTAAGGGGGGAAATAACCTTGTACAGGCGTTATCTAAGGTCGGAGGTAGCCGGTCAGCTTCTGAATTTTTAGGTTGGGGAAATAAAACTACAATACTAAAATCCGCATCAGATTTCACAGCAGGACAATTGACAAAAGCAGGTTATACCAAGCAAGTGTTAACTGAAATTCATTCCGGATTAATGGAGGCCGCAAAAAAAACAATTCCTTCTACTGGTCAACTTAACCCGGCATCAGTTGCAAGAGCAAACCAAATACAAGAAATTTTAACAATGCATTTCAAATAAGTAAGATGAAAGTAAAAATAAAACTAAAGAACTGTAGTGACGGTACAATGTCAATTACTAAAGAACCAGAGGCTGTAGAAGCATTTATAGCTAATAATGATGAAATTGTAATTGAGACCAATGAGCAAGAAGATAATATTTCAATTAATATTGGCAAAAACGAGGATGGAACAGTTTATGTACAAATTTGGGATTCATTAAATACGCGCTACGTGATTTATAAAGGGGGAGAAAATATTTTCAAAGACTATTTGTAGGATTATTTACAAGAGTCGCACTAAGAGGTTAGCGTGGGAAAAAGGTAGGGGTGTAGTTAAAGATGCTGGGAAAAGCAAAGGTAATGGTCTATGAAGTCGTACATTAGTTTCCGTATTTTGATTCAACTAATTGTTGGTCCTTTAAGTGCTGAAGGGCAAGAAGTTTTGATATTTTGTTTTGCACCCCTCAATGGTTACTTACGCATCATAAATCTTGAGATGTAATTATCGGAAGGCATTATTTGATTGTCTTTGAATATAACTATCAACGGATTTTTGAAAAATTGAAAAATCTTGTTGAAAATATAGTCGGTGATACCTGGGATGAAATAAGGGTTCTGCTGGGTCGAATTGGAAAAGGGGAGTTTGAGGATTATCAAACTTAGAGACTACAACGCAGCCAGGAAACTAGGCCTGGTTTTAAACATTAGCAAAAGGATACTTATGACGCGAAAACTTCTAATAATAGTAGTGTGCAAATATTCTCTGCGGTTTTCACTATTGTGTATTTTAACTTATTCAGCACACGGTCAACATTTTTCAATCAACCTTTCCCAAAAACATGAATACAAATTGAGTACTTTAAAAAACGGTCACAAACGTTTGGTTAAATATTATAGGTACTACAAAAAGGATAGTACTAAATACCTGCAAAGTCAAAGGAGACATTATAAAAACACATTAGATAGCGCATATCGAGCCGA
>JBGTEP010000207.1:0-17061 GCA_041747735.1 Chryseolinea sp. | reverse complement strand
GGAGATGTCATTGATGCAATTAACCCTGTTGAAAGTAGTGAACGGTTACTCCTTGTCGTGAACGTCGATCTGACTGGGGTGAAATGGAGGGTTTGGGGCGAATGGAGATCAAACAAGCTCCATCATATTTTTTAGCTGCTGAATTTTTTCAACGACTTCTTTTCCCTTGGGTCTTGAGACTGGGATCGTTACATCGGTGTCAAGGAGCTGTAACTTGTAACCATTTGTATTTCCAATGATATTCGTAATTGCATTTACATTGACAATAAATGAACGATGGCACCGTATGGCAAAGTCGTTATTGATCTGCTTCTCAATATTTTTAAGGTTGGCACGTAACAATTTCTTTTGAATACCCGCCCGATTTCTCCAAACTATGGTCGAGTAGTTGTCATTAGCCTGTACAAAAAGGAGATCGGGCAAGTGGATACTCAGGGTTTCGCTGGTTTCGGAGTGAATGGTTGTGGTCTCGCTATCGTGGTTTAGGGTATATTTTTTCAGCGATTTTATTTTTTCCAATTCGTGATTGGCCCCTACCGCTAGCTTTAAATGTTGATTCAAAAACGTATTTTTTAAGAAAAGAGTTATGATTGTGATTACGATCAAGCCGGTTTGTGCTACCTGCGTATTTGCACCGATTAGATTTTGCCACAAGGTTCGTTCCGGGCAGATATAAACCTCGTCGATTATAGTACTTACAACACCGATTAAAAAACAATGAAACAGTGTAAGGACAATGTATTTCCCGACGGTCCAGTTGAGGGCATTAAACAATTTTGGGAACATCTTCGGCAGGACAATGATGTTAAGCAGCAGAATTGAGAATGTTACGCCACCAAATAGCAATTTCTGAGGAAAAGTCAATTCAGTGTGGAGCGTATCCTGAGGTCGATACACATGTAAAAAGAACACGACAAACAAGCTTACAGCGCTGATAAACAAGATGTTCTTTCGGCTATCATTCAAATAAAACGGGAAAGGAGAATCGAGTTTTTCGCGCCAACTCATTTTGAACGGATTAAAAAGTGGTTTGAATACTATGCAATAACCCCAAAGCAACTTATAGGGTTTGCATTTGAACGTAATCTTGGGGTAAAAAGATGGCTTAATGGGGTGAACTGTGTTCCATTTCATGCCGGGACGCGTAACCTATTTGTTTTCAGCTACACTTGTGGCAAAACGGGAACTTAATTGAAAAGGTAATATGAATTTTGGGGACCGAAAGTCAATTCTATTTTGTTCTCGATGGTACAACCTTGTATCCAGCTTTGCGAAGTAAATTAACGATGCCATTTTCACCTGCAAGATGAAGGGCCCCTATTGCAACGAAAGTTTGTTGTTCTTTCATTAAAACGGGCAGTTGTTCCATCCACTTTTTATTTCTATTGTCTAATAAAACCTCGGTTTCTGATTTTGAGTAGGTTTGGCCGGCTAGCAGATCCTCAAGTTTTGTCAGATTGCCTTCCCTGTAGTGATTGTTCATACTGATCAATTCATCTTTCGCTTTGTCTTTTTCGTTCACAAATTCAACAAGCATTTCCGCTTGCCTTTCGGGACCGAACTGCTCAAACAGGGCATTAATTTGTACGTCAAATGTTTCCAGACCTACCAATTTCTTTGATTCTTTTTTTGCGCGATTTTGAAAATGCATATCCATCGGAATGTCCAGACTGGGGTCAGTCGGATAATACTTTTGTTGTAGCATGGTCATTATAAAGATCTGAATGGTCATAGGATTCATTCCATTGAACATTTTCAAGTCGTATCCCGATAATTCCTTTAACCAGACTGCTGTTTCTTCATAATTCTCAGGGCTCAGCAATTTATCCAGAGTCGTTTCTTTTAGCTGTGCCGCAGCCATCATTTTCATTGTCATGGTACTGTCCAGCACAAGTTCCCCGACAACCGTCTTGCTAGCGTTAAATTTACCCATTACCTGTGTAAGGCTGTCTACATACCTGGATCCCATTAAATGAAAAGTGCCAAACAAATAGGAGGGTTGGGCGAGATTATTTCCGCTGACTTCCCAAAAAACAGAATTTTCAATAACGCTCTTTTGCGCAAACCCTGCGTGTTGGATAAATAGTCCGACGAAAACAGTTAATAAATACGTGCGGTGTTTAGCGAGACTAACCTTGTATATCATTCAAAAGACCTTTTAATTTTTGGAGATGGTTTCCATATAATTTTTGGAGGTACCAGTCGGTAAACCGTGTACTTATAAAATAAAACAGGCTTCCGATCAGTATCAGTAATACTATGGTTCGTGGTCTGACCAGATTTTCAAAAAATTCATCAGCGCCACGTTCAAGGCCGCCAAAAAGCAATCCGAGCACAAAGTAAACGGGATACAGAATAGTATAGCTCCGTTGGTAAAACTTAAGGTAACTGGATAGCCTGTCAACGAGTGATATCAAATTAGCTTGCACGTTTTCTTGTGCCGGATTAAAGCGATTTAATAAAACAAGTTTCTTTACATAGTAAAAAGTATAAACCTGACACATCAATAAAATTGATATGCTAGTCCACTTCAATCCCCCGGCCGGTAAATAGAAAGCATAGACAAGCAACCCAATACTTAAAATTAATGTGATGGAAAGCTCAAACCATGCGCTTCGTTTTAGTGTATCAACAATAGACAAACTTCTTCTTTTAAGCATAGAGGCTATCTCCACCTCATCTTTTTGTTGAAAATCAGGATCACTGCTTTTCCAAAGGCTTTTTAATTCTTCCAGTTCCATGGTTAGTTACACATGATTTTTTTTAATTTTTCACGTATACGGTTCATTCTCACCCGTACATTATTTTGCGTAATACCAATCGTTTCAGCTATCTCTTCATACGGCACTTCTTCAAGCGCCATCATGATCATTGCACGTTCAATTTCTGAGAGTTGACGAATTGCCCCCTGCAGCCGTTGAATATCTTCTTCCCGATTATCACTCCACGAATCAGAGATGTTGAAATGCATCTCCTTCAGGTCTTCTGTTTTTACATTGCGACTCTGCTTCCTAAATCCGGAAATGGCAGTGTTCAATGCAATACGGTACATCCAGGTGGTAATTTTCGCCTCTCCACGAAAAGAAGAAAACGACTTCCACAACTGAAATACAATTTCTTGAAATAGATCATTACGGACCTCCGGGTCGTTTTCATACATAAAACAGACCTTGTGGATCAATCCCTGATGATCATTAATCAGGCTAATGAATTTTTTTTCTTCCTCTACTTCCAAAGCGCGAGCAACTTTCAACTATCAGTCGAAGGTACGGAAAGAAAATTACACGAGATGGCGGTAATTAGATATCGGATATTTTCCCCGTCAATCCGAATCAGCATATTGATGCAGGTGGTGTCTACTAAAAACCTTTAAAAACGGATTTACTTTCCGGATGATTTTTGAGGATGATTTTCCAGGTTGAACAACTCATGCAACATTTCAGACAATGATTCTGCATCGCCACGTTTGCAGGCTGCTTTAAGCTGTAAAACGGGATACTTCAAAATCTTTTGCATCAAAGAGCGACTCATCTCTTCGAGCTTTACGGCCTCTTCAGGTTTAGCATTTTTCAAAAAGCGGGCAAGCTCTTCTTTGCGTATCTGCTCAAGTGTATTCTTTAATTTCTGTATTGTCGGAGAGACAATCATTTCTTTTGACCAATCTTCGAAATCCCGTATGGCTTGCTGGATAATCGCCCGAACTTGTGGAATCGAAGCTTTACGTTTTTCAACAGCTTCGTTCGTTTTTTCGGTGATATCGTCAAGGTTGTAAACAATAGCGCCGTGTAAATCTTCAACCGAAGGGTCTACACTGCGAGGCATTGAAAGGTCTATAAAGAATTTATGCGAGAAAACTTTGACGTCCTTAAGCAAGGCTTGCGTGATAATTGGCTCTTCACCAGAAACTGAACTGATAATTACATCGGCAGCATTAATAGCGTCAGCCAGTTCATCAATACTACCAAACTCAAACCCGCCACGTTGAGCAAGTTTTTCGGCTTTATCTACAGTACGATTCAGAATTTTCACTTTTCTAAACCGCGAATCAATCAGATTCAGGCACACATCCTGCCCAATTTCTCCCACACCGACTAAAAGAATGTTTGGCTCTCTAATGCCAACGGTAAGGTCTTCAGCTAATTCTTTGGCCGCATACGAAATGGATGCAGCGCCATCACGGAATGAAGTTTCCTGTACTACGCGCTTGTTAGCGAAGAAGATGGTGTGCATTAACCTATGCAGATACGGACCTGCAAGATTTTCGTCGGCACTCCACTGATAGGCTTTTTTTACCTGCCCGGAAATTTGAAGATCGCCCATTACCTGAGCGTCAAGTCCCATCGATACATCAAACAAATGTTGAACCGCGTCGTGGTTTGTATAGTGTGTAAAATGCTCTTCAAATGAAGTCTGCGCGTTCTTAATAATCGACAGTCCTTTAAAGATTACATCTGAAAAATCTTGTTCAGCAAGGTAATAGATTTCGGTACGGTTGCAGGTGGAGACAACTAAAACGTCAGACGCCTTTGTATAATCCCGGATAAAATGAAGGAGTTTACGCGAAGCTTCTTCATTTAAGGAAACCTGTTCCCGGACGGAAACCGGAGCAGTCTTGTAGGTTAGTACTAATGCTTTGAAATTCTGTGTCATTTCGAGGTACAAAAGTAAAGCCTGAACGAAACTTCAGGTATGACAAAAGTCAATTAATCGCAATTTAGAATCTGTATAAATAGGGTCCAGATATAATTCGGATTGCTTTCCACCTAATACGGCACCTACCTCTGTTTGGTTGGTAACAAAGGTTTTTAATTCTTAAAAGACCGTAACCGAAATAGTAACAGCATAGAAATCTTGAAGGTTATAAAGCGGGCTATCGAATTCAAATTTTATTTAGCGGCTTTCGAAAGGTATCACATTTCAAAAAAATGTGCGATTTTAGAAGAACCGTTAGCTTATATGATTTTGATCAAACGTTGGATAAGAGACTTCTTCGGTCTTCCGCAGTCCCAGGTGAATGGATTTATCGTTCTGGTCCCGCTGCTTGGCCTCTTTTTAATATCTGAGCCCATTTGGCACGCATATGTTGCAAGTCGGGAGGACGATTTTTCAAATGACAGAAGAATTCTCGATAGCCTTATTGCCTTATGGGATCATGAAGATCCAGATATTCTCTATTCCGACGAGCAAAACCACAAAACCGCCGTTTCAGATCTTTTCCTTTTCGACCCAAATACCGCATCGTCGGAGGGACTTCAGTCGTTAGGTTTCTCCCCTTTTTTATCGGGCAGAATCGCCAACTATCGAAATAAGGGCGGAAAGTTTACGGTGAAAAAAGACCTCCTTAAAATTTATGGGCTGGATACCTCGTTTTATCACAAACTTCATCCTTTTATCGACTTGCCCGAAACAATTGAATATGCCAAAAAGGAGTTTGAGCCTGATAAGCATAGAGAGACGCCAAAAGTTCGGGACAAACTGTCAAAGTTTGACCTGAATGAAGCGGATACTTCGCACCTGAAAAAAATCTATGGTATTGGCGATAAGCTATCCGTTCGCATCGTTCGTTACCGGGATGCACTCGGTGGGTTCATAACACATGATCAGGTGGCAGAGGTATATGGGTTAGATTCTACTGTGCTAAAACGTTTAAGGGAAACAGCTTTTATTTCTGATGAATTTGAGCCGGAAAAGCTAAATATCAATACAGCTGACGAGAATTCTCTGGCGGTTCATCCGTATTTAAGGAAGGTTGCCCGGTCTATTGTCACTTACCGATTTCAGCATGGGAAATTTAACACATTGGATGATCTTAGAAAGATACATGCCATTGACGAGAAGACGATTGAGAAAATGGAGCCATATTTGAGAGTCGATGAATGAAAATTTTTTTGGGGTGTGAAGAAAGCGCTTTCTGGCTTTCATTTTAAAAGATTATTAACAAACAATGCCTGATCGTTCTAAACACATCCTATCAACCTACCTGCGGAGGCTGACAAACCTGTCGGGAAATAACCGGTCATTGCTGTTGCTTCGTTTACACGCTGAGCAACTGATCGACCTTCATGATTTTACTTTTTTGAATGGAGAGTCTTCGTTTGAAATCATCAACGCCCTTATCGCGGGAAAAAATAAAAAGATATGCCAGGTAACCGACAGCAGACTGGAAGCAAATAACATTGTTAGTAAGAAGGTAAAAAAGCTGCAACGAATCGACAATTTTATTTTCGAAGAACGTGGTTCAAACGACTTGCATATAGGCTGGCCTTTTGTCAGAGGAAAATTTTCTGATGGTTCATCTGTACGGTGCCCATTATTGTATTTTCCGGTAACCATTCTTCAGGAGGGGCAGCATTGGGTTCTTCAACTCAGAAAGGATGCAGGCATTACTTTCAATAAATCTTTTTTGCTTGCCTTTGCTTATTATAATCAGGTAAAACTTGAGGAAGAATTACTCGATACTAATTTTGAAGAATTCGATACGGATAGTACCGTATTCCGAACACAGTTATATCAATTGTTAAGAGATAAAATTGAAGTAAATTTTAATAATGAGAACTTTCAGGATGAACTAATTGCGTTTACTGAATTTAAGAAGCAGGCGTTTCAGGAAACACATCAAATCGGCGAACTTAAATTATTTCCCGAAGCGGTGCTGGGCATTTTCCCTCAGGCAGGTTCGCAGCTTGTGCCTGACTATTTACATCTTATAGAAACCAGTGCGACGAATGATCTGGAAGAGTTCTTCGTCAGTAAAAATACCATGCAAGAGGGCAGTGCACAAAGTCGTGGTATACTACCCAATCAGGCCATAAGTGAAGAAAAAATTTACACACCTTTTGTGCTGGATGCTTATCAGGAAAATGCAGTACGTGCGATAAAGAATGGCCATTCGATTGTCGTTCAGGGACCGCCTGGTACAGGTAAATCTCAGTTGATTGCAAATCTGCTCGCGGATGCTATTGCTTCGGGAAAGAAGGCACTTCTGGTTTGTCAGAAACGGGCAGCACTTGACGTGGTGTATGAAAGACTTAGAGAAATCGGGCTGGGTGATTTTCTCGGATTGGTTCACGACTTTAGAAACGACAGAAAAGAAATCTATTCAAAGATCGCAAAACAAGTAGAACGTATTGAAGACTTCAAAATCCAGAACCGAAGTGTTGATGTAATTCAAACAGAACGGAAGTTCTTTCAGCTTTGCCGGAGGATCGATCAGATTTCGGAAGAACTTGAAGAATTTAAATTTTCGCTGTTTGACGATGCCGAATGTGGTATGTCAATCAAAGAGCTGTATCTGACTTCTCATTTGTCGCTGCCTTCCATCAACTTAAAACAAGAGTACCAATACTTCTCTTTTCGTGAACTACAGAGTTTTATCAGGCGATTAAAGGTATATGCCAATTATGCTGTATGGATGGAGAAAAAGGAATATGCCTGGCGTGATCGGAAATCTTTTGCAGGCTTCAGCGTTTCGGATGAAAGAGATATTGACAATACAATTGGTGACATACCCGTATATCAAAAGGAAATTGGAGAACAAATTGAAAAACTGATTGGTGTAGCACTTAACCTGGAAGATTGCACATCCATTCTTTCTAAGGAAAATGAAATTCTGGGGATGATCAGTGTTTTGAAAGACGAAGAGACGTATCAGTTTTTTCAGACCATGATCGGCGAGTCTGATGACGAAACCAGTTTATTATGGCTTTCAAATGTAGAACGCGTCAGTCTAAATTGTTTTACTGATCAGCCTCCTGAAATTTCTATCCCGCACGATCAGTTGGGAAAATTCCAGGAAATTCTTCAGCAGTGTATGGATGCACGTCGCAGCCTTATCCGGTATGCAAAATGGGAAGTCTTTTCGAAAGAGAAATTTTATGTCAAGCGCGTACTTGTTGCCAATGATTTGCCCTACAACAAAGCAGGATTAAAGACGTTGGAACGACGGATTGACAATCGCCTGAATCTTGAACATCACCTCACGGGATTAAAAAATAAAACCTGGCTGATTAATATTCCATCAAACTATGACAAGGAGTCTTTAAAAATCTGGTTTAAAAAGCAGAAGCTCGCCATGCGCGCTAAACTTGTGTTCAACACAATACGTCAGTTTAAGCGTGCGATTAATGTTCAAAAATATACTCGCCGACAATTCAATACGTTGATGCTGGACATTCTTTCCATTGTAAAACAGATACCTGCCCGGAAATCTGAATGGACAAAACATTTGACACCCTACCAGGTCACCCAGCTTATTCATGACCCATCGCTTGAACAGGAATATCGAAAGACCTTGCAGCGGGATTTTGACAGTTTATGTGAGTACGACAAGTTGAAAGAAGACTTACAATCTTTCGAGAAGGATACCATTACAAAATTGCACAATCATCTTAATGACTGGAATGCCACTGCAATAGAAAGCCTTTTCCAAAATAGTTTGCGCCTGGCCTGGATTGATCACATTGAAACAAAGTATCCGGTTCTACGATCGGTGTCTTCCACCAAAATGGAAAGCCTGCAAGAGGAATTAAGACAGCTTGTCGCAGAGAAGCAAAAGCTTAGTAAGCAAATACTTTTGGTGCGGGCGCGTGAGCGTGTTTATGAAAGTTTGGAGTATAACAGGCTCAACAACCTGGTAACATACCGCGATCTTCAGCATCAGGTAACCAAAAAGAAAAAAATCTGGCCTATTCGAAGACTGATCTCTACTTTCCACTATGAGTTGTTTCAACTAATACCTTGTTGGATGGCTTCACCCGAATCGGTATCTGCCATTTTTCCAATGACGGAATTGTTCGACATTGTTATTTTCGATGAAGCGTCACAATGTTTTTCGGAAAGAGGAATCCCTGCCATGTACAGGGGAAAACAGATTTTGGTTGCGGGTGATGAAAAACAACTTCGGCCCAGTGAAATGTATCAGGTGCGCTGGAATGACGAAGAAACTGAATCACCGGATGCAGAGGTAGATTCACTTCTCGACTTATCGGAAAGGTATTTACCTACAGTTCATCTACAAGGTCACTACAGAAGTCAATCTCTCGAGTTAATAGAATTTTCCAATACACATTTTTATGATGGACGTCTGCAGTTGCTTCCGGATCGTAATATTATTAATATCAGAGAACCTGCTATTTCGTACCATACCGTGAATGGCATATGGGAAGATCAGACGAATGAGGTGGAGGCTACAGAGGTAGTGAGGCAGGTAATTGAAATCCTCCAAAAAAATCCTGAAAAAGAAATTGGTGTGGTTACGTTTAACGCGCCACAGCAAATGCTCATTCTTGATTTGTTGGAGGCAGAGTCGCATCAACAGAGTATACCCATTCCGTCATCACTTTTTGTCAAGAACATTGAGAATGTGCAAGGGGATGAAAAGGACTACATTATTTTTTCAGTAGCCTACGCACCAGATAAATCTGGTAAACTCGTTATGCAGTTTGGAAGTCTGAATGCCAGCGGCGGAGAGAATCGCCTCAACGTTGCTGTTACCCGGGCACGCGAAAAAATTATTCTGATCACCAGTATTTCGCCGGAGCAACTGAAGGTTGATGAATTGAAAAATGATGGACCCAGGCTTCTTCGCAAATACCTCGAATATGCACGTGATGTTGATCAGTCGAAATACAAACCAAAGCCTAATTACAAATTGAATCACACTGCGGAATGGTATTTAAGTAATCACCTTCAGCAATGGAGTAAAGAGAGGATGCAGGAATTTACTTTTGAAGTAAATACACTTCCCTTTACAGATATTAATGTTGTTCAGTCTGACCAGCACCTTGGTGTCATACTTACTGATGATGTCCGTTATTTTTCCAGTCTCTCTGCCAAAGATGTACACGCGTACACGCCGGCATTACTGACCAAGAAAAATTGGAAGTATCATATGATTTTTAGTCGCAATTTCTGGAAAGACCGGGATAAGGTAGTACAAGATTTGATGGTCTTCGTGGGATCGCAAGTGGTGCAAAAAGTGTAAGCTAAGATTGACAGGAGTCAAAAAGTTATTGTGCGATTGAAGATGTATAAAAAAAAGAAGCCGGACATTTCTGCCCGACTTCAAACTACAACCAGACGCCCTATTTTTAGTGACCGTTCACGGTAGCATACTCCGGAACAGTCTTTACAGTCTTAATAATCCTTGCTGCAACTTTGTATGGATCTGCCGAAGAGTTAGGTCTTCTGTCTTCCAGCCAACCTCTCCAGTCATTCTCCACAGTAGCAATAGGTATTCGAATAGAAGCACCGCGGTCAGAAACGCCATACGAAAATTTGTCTATGGATTGTGTTTCATGTTTTCCGGTTAAACGCAGGTGATTATCCGCACCGTACACGGCGATATGCTCTTTCACTACGGGTGCAAAAGCCTGGCAGACCGAATCATATACTTCCTTTGAGCCGCATTTCCTCAATAGGTCGTTGGAAAAGTTAGCGTGCATTCCTGAACCGTTCCAGTCTGTCGCACCAAGGGGTTTGCAGTGCCAGTTGATTGCTACTCCATACTTTTCAGCCGTCCTTTCGAGGAGGTAACGAGCAACCCATACCTGATCGCCTGCAGCTTTTGCGCCTTTTGCAAAAATCTGGAATTCCCACTGACCGGTTGCAACCTCGGAGTTTATTCCTTCAACGTTGATACCTGCTTCTAAGCAATAGTCCAGGTGTTCTTCTACAATCTCGCGGCCAAATGCGTTTTTCGCGCCAACTGAGCAATAGTATGGGCCTTGTGGCCCGGGATATCCACTTGAAGGAAACCCCAGAGGTTTGTCGTTAGCCGGATTCCATAAGAAATACTCCTGCTCAAATCCAAACCAAAAATCATTGTCATCGTCTTCAATAGTAGCCCTTCCGTTAGAGGAATGTGGCGTTCCATCTGAATTCAGAACCTCACACATCACGAGGAATGCGTTCTTGCGCGCTGGATCTGGAAAAAGTGCTACAGGCTGAAGAAGACAATCAGATGAATGGCCATCTGCCTGTTCAGTAGAACTTCCATCGAAGGACCATCCCGGGCAACCTTCTAATGTTTCATCGAAGTTCCTTACAATTTTTGTTTTACTTCTCAGGCTCTGCGTTGGCTTGTATCCATCGAGCCAGATGTACTCAAGTTTTGTCTTTGACATATGACTATAGTTTTTAGTGATTGTTTTTTTTAGAACCTGAATGGAGTTTCAATTCCATCCAGGTTAGTTTAGGTTTAGGTATATAAAATTTTAGAATTTGTACACGGCAGCAAAGGTTAGCGAAGGCATCAAATCTGTCGCCTCTCCGTCCTTTTTCAAGAATGAATTTTCTGAAGTCTTGTCAATTCTTACTTCGGGGATTAACATCAGATCACCAACGCTCCAGTTACCGGAAAGTGTAAAGGCCATTACGTTACCGTCGCCGTTATCTAAACCAAAAATATCGAGGTGATCTTTCATTACTGAAAAGTATTCACCACGTAAGCCCAGTGCGAAGTTTTCAGAGAGGGTTAGCTTAGGATACAGGGCGAATCCTACAAATGATGTGGCATCAGCTCCGTCTTTTACAATACCACCAACATTTCTAACTTCTCCTTCACCTACGGTTTGATATGATGCATTGATACCCAGATAAAAGTTTTCAGAAAGGTTGTAACCTGCTGTAATGTCTGCCTGAAATAATTTGCCGCCAGATGCAGATCCTATAGGGTCAATATCTTCATCTAGTTTTCCATCCTGATCACCGTACAGGAAGTTTAACCAGATCCCACCGGCATCAGAAGTCTTACTGAGTTGTGCTCCGAGTGTATACGTATTTACGGGATTGAACTCAAGCATATCGGTTGGGTTCATCACCGCTAACTTTGCTCCAAAGCCGCCACCTAAATCAAAATCGGCACGTAAACCTGTATGAGTGAACGGACCATATGAGAATAAGTAAGACGTCGAATAGTTAACATTTACAGTAGGAGAGATTACTTCATAGCCTAAAAATGTGTTGAACTGTCCGAGGTTCAAAGTAACGGCATCTCCAAGTTTAACATATCCGTACATCTGGTTAATGATTCGCTGCCCGGTATATGAACCCGCTGATGCATCGCCATTAAAAACAGCATCATTACCTCTTGGTCCGAAGACAAGGTCTGCTACAAAACCAGCTTTTTCACCATTGTAGGAGGCAATCAAATTGGCCATACCCAGTGAAAAGCCTTTCAGGTTTGCAAATGACGAAGAAGGTGCATACGTGCCCGCGAATGGATTCTGGGTAGCAAACGAAGTCCTTGCATACATATCAATTGATCCAGAAAGGGTGAAAGTCCTTGTAGAGTCCTGGCTAAATGCACTCATAGCCAATCCAACAAGAGCCAAAGAAAGCAATACTCGTAGTTTTTTGAATTTCATAATGTCGTAAGGTGTTTAAAGTAAATAATTGGATGAATCCTGGCGGGGGCTTTCATACCCCCATCGGGATGCTTTGCTTTATGAGGTTGGTTAAATCTCATTGCTACCGGTGTTTTATTCAGATCAAAGCGACTCATGATACCAGTAGACTGTTTTGGTTTAAGGATGATTGTTAAAAACGTGGTTTGTAAAATTTGTCATAGGTTTTAGGTTTGGTTGAAATTTCAAGAAGCACCTCCGACGTCTCGGAGGTACCGTTATAGTTGTTAGGCTAATTCTTCTTTTAAAACTCCATTGAATTCAGCTGGAAATAAGTTTTCACCATGCTGACTGAAATCTGATCCTACTTTCTTTTCTTCTGCAGTTACTCTTAAAGGAGAAATCAGGTCGGTTACTTTCAACAAGATCATAGAGCCAATGAATGTAAAGGCGACTACGATACCCAGGGCTATCACATGAGTAGTGATAAGGCCAAAGCTTCCGTCTATTAATAATCCGTTTCCGGTTGTGTTCCCTCCATTCACGGCTTGTGTTGCGAGTAAACCAGTCATCAGCATGCCTACCGCTCCGCCTACACCGTGACAGGGGAATACATCCAACGTATCCTCTAGTGAAGTTTTTGTTTTCCAATGCACAACTATATTGCTGATAATGGCAGCGAATGTTCCGATAAATAAACTGGAAGGTATGGTCACAAAACCAGCAGCAGGTGTGATCGCAACCAGGCCGACAACGGCACCGATACAGAATCCAATAGCTGAAGGCTTTTTACCGCGTGCAGCATCAAAGAGGATCCATGCAAGACCAGCAGCTGCAGATGCAGTATTTGTAGTCGCGAAAGCAGAAGCCGCTAATGCACCAGCACTTAAAGCGCTACCGGCATTAAAGCCGAACCATCCGAACCACAGTAATCCTGTTCCGAGCAATACGAAAGGGACATTCGCCGGAGATATGTGTGCTTTGGCTTCCCCTTTGGTTCTGAGGTACATCGATGCAGCAAGTGCAGCAAATCCAGCAGACATGTGAACTACAGTGCCACCTGCAAAATCAAGAACGCCCATTTTGAAAAGAAAGCCCTCTGAATGCCATGTCCAGTGCGCCAGTGGTGCATAGATGAACAATGAAAACAGTACTATAAAAATGAGATAAGATTTGAAGCGAATACGTTCTGCAAATGTCCCGGTGATCAGGGCAGGGGTAATAATGGCAAATTTCAGTTGAAAGAAGGCAAATAGCACCAGAGGTATAGTACCGAAGAGTGGTGCATCCAATACATTTTTAAACATGAAATAGGTAGTTGGATTACCGACCAGACCTCCGATATCATCGCCAAAAGCAAGGCTAAAACCTACTACGATCCACAATACACTGATTACTCCCATAGCCACAAAACTTTGCAGCATGGTCGTGATGATGTTTTTAGTGTCGATCATGCCTCCATAGAAGTAGGCCAGACCAGGTGTCATGAGAAGAACGAGTGCTGCGGCTGTCAGCATCCAGGCAACATCACCTGAATCCATGCCTTCGGTGTTAATGGTTGTGGGTATCCCAGGCATAAAGACCGCCAGGATACTCACACCAATGAGTAAGACTAGTGGGACGATTGATTTTTTCATACGGTTGTAGTTTGGTTGGTTGTAGTTTTTGACTAACAGGGTCAAATTTGACCTCCGGTTGTTAATACATTGGTAAATATTTTAACAATAGGGTAAAAAACGAACCACTTTTGAAAAAATATTCACGAAATCGATTTAGGTGAGGTCATTTTCTAATCGAAAACGTGAAAAAATTATAATATTTTTAAATGGGGGGTTGATTCAAAACCTTATTTCGCAAACGTCGCCGGTTCTGAAAGTTTGTTCTGCCAACTTTCCTCTGGGTAGGAATTTATTGTTTGGTGCTAAAAGATGTGTTTAGCGGAAAGGATAAAAAAAAAGTCCGGCGATGTACTGAACATCACCGGACCTCTTGGTTTTGGAAAATACCCTTCTTAAGGTATTAAATGGCTTTAGAATGGATATACTCCAACTTTTCCTTAATCACTTGCGCAGTAGCCTGCTCATCGCGCTGAATTTTTAACGAAACACTTGAAATGAATTTCTCGAAAGATTCATCAATAGTATTTAGCTCTGCGTCTGTCAGATTCGGAAAATCATTCCTTAATTCGTTCTTCAGGTTCTGACGAGTGTTGTTGTCGATCGCGTGTCTCATATTGTATTGAATGTTTAGTTAATGTTTGTATTCCAATATTAACGTAAAAAACAGTATAAGTTTGCTGTAAGACACTGATAGATAGTATGTTGTTGCTGTTCTCTCGATTTTCATTTTTCGTCGTGAGGGCTATAATTGCCCTGGTTAAAGCAAAAAACTGATGGTCTTTAAAGGGATAGGATGGTTTTAAAAGCGACTTTCAACAAACGATTGCAGTTCGAATATTGAAAGGATGGAATTTCAACCTATGAAAACCATTAAAAAATCTGAAAACTTAACAATTTCTTAACATTGGACTACCCAATTGGGGCTTGAATGAATTATAAACACGGGTTTACTGATTTCAACTTCATCATGAAACGAGCAGGACGAAATAAAAGAGTGTGCAAAGTACCCCTATAACCTCCCGCTTAATGAGTAGTTGATTCACTCTCGCGGAATCAATTTACTCCTACTGCCGATTGTTTCCGTATCTGATCGGTTCATTACGTATCATTTCTGAAAAATGCCGGCATTCGATATTTTTTAAGTTTTTGGATTGTTGCATAAAACAAAACCCCTCCAAACATTTTGTTTGGAGGGGTTTACCGACAATTAAGGTGCCTCTATGTCGGGGATTGCCCCGACTCGCATTTCAGCGGTAATGATTAATCTTCATAGGTTATAGTGTACCCGCGCATGCCATGCTCATGGCTATCAAGCCCTGATTTTTCATGTTCTGCAGAAACCCGGATTCCAATAGTACTTTTCAGGATAAAGAAGAGAAGCAGCGTAATGGAGAAGCAAGGAACACCGAACGCCAGAACACCCACAAGTTGTTTCACAAATTGCTCGCCGCTGGCCATATTACCAAAAATGCCGACTGCGAGCGTTCCAAAAATACCACATACTAAATGTACAGAAACAGCACCAACAGGGTCATCCAACTTCAATTTGTCAAGGAAAATTACAGAGTATACTACCAGGACACCTGCAATCAACCCAATCAACAACGCTTCGTTAGGGGACATTTGGTCAGCACCAGCGGTGATTCCTACCAATCCAGCCAACACACCGTTCAAAGCCATACCCAGGTCGAAACGTTTAAAAGCAAACAAAGCTGCAAGCATACCGCCGATACCACCAGTGGCAGCTGCAAGACAGGTAGTTACACATACAAGAGAAATCAATTCCGGATCTGCAGATAAAACCGAACCACCATTGAAACCGAACCAGCCAATCCACAATAGGAAAACGCCAATCACAGCAAGGGGAGCTGAAGAGTTAGGGAATGATACAGACTTTCCATCAACATACTTTCCAATACGTGGACCTAAAACGATGATTCCGGCAAGTGCTGCCCATCCACCGACAGAGTGTACTATGGTGGAACCTGCAAAGTCGTAGAACCCGTAATCGTTCAGCCAGCCGCCACCCCATTTCCAGCTTCCTAACACTGGATAAATGATCCCTACAAGGAAAAATGTAAAGATGAAGTAAGAGCTAATCTTGATACGTTCTGCCACAGCACCTGATACGATTGTTCCTGCTGTTGCACAAAATACCGCCTGGAAGAAGAAGTCAGTCCAGTAAGTATATCCGGCACTCGCATAAGTTACCGGATCGTAGTCTGCTCCTGGGGAAAGCCCAAATCCAGCGAATCCGAACCATCCTTCCACTAATCCAAAAGTTCCAGGATACATCAATCCAAAGCCAAAAAAGGCGAAAGCAACAACACCAATACAGGTATCCATGGTGTTTTTGAATAGAATATTCACGGTGTTTTTTGCCTGTGTAAAACCAGACTCAACACAAGAAAATCCTAATGACATCGTAAACACCAGAATAGCTGAAAGAAGCATCCATACGTTGTTAGCTGTCAGGAGGGTAAGGTCTTTATTCTCTGCAACTTGAGCTTGCAAAACTTTTATTGAATCTGCGAGCGCCAGCTCTGGGCCGGCTGAGACGAGACTCAAAGAGTCTGATAAAACTTCAATCATAAGGTTTAAGGTTTAGTTGGTTTAAAAATGTACTATCAATCGAAATAATGAGTACAATCTTTTAACATTAGGGTAAAAAACGAACCATTTTTTAAAAAAAATACACGGAAACGATTTAGATGGGGTATAATTTGAGGGAAATGACCGTTAAATTGAAAAATTTGTAAGGGAATCACGTTCCGACTGCTACAGAATTTCATTACGCAATAGGGGAGTTTACCAGAATGTTATTCTCACACATTCCCTGATAGTCCGATAATCTTTTGCGAAGTGTGGCAGGTCATTCGCTTTTTTACATGGTTGAACCGATCGAATAGATACCCTGCATTTGAAAAAATACCTCGGGTTCAAGAAAGTTGTGTAGTTTTCGATCTTGACATTAACCTTAGGCTATAATGAAACGGATTCTTCCTCTACTGCTCGCAATAGCAACTTTTAGCCTCTCGGCACAAGATAAAGTACTAAAAGCCCCAAAGGTAAAAGATGGTGATGGTCCTTATTCACAA
>JBGTEP010000206.1:0-7577 GCA_041747735.1 Chryseolinea sp. | reverse complement strand
ATTCACAGGAACTGAATTATCCTGCTATCATGAAAGCTATTGTTGAAACTGGATTTAAAGGTTATGTCGCACAGGAATTCATTCCCAAGCGGGAAGATAAACTCGCATCCTTAAAACAAGGTGTTCAAATTTGTGATGTGTAATAAATTGAGAATTTGCTGCCATGCGAAAGACCGGAATCTTGCTGTAAGAGCGCTTTTGGATTTAGTCATGAAGTGACTTCTTTTGGGTTTAAACCCCAGCCGATTGCCACACTTGAAACAGCCGGCTTTCCTGATCGGAAAAGGCCGCAAAATTCTGACAGGTGTCCGAAAGTCGTGGTATTGAGCGCTGAATTGATTATTCGTGAATCAATTAAGAAAGTGGTTTAATGAGGCATTATTCATATCACCCTTTGTTCGGGTTGCACTGATTTTAAATACAGTATGGTCATATCACAATTCTGCGCTATGTACGTTCGGGAACGTTGCCGTTATCAAAAATTTCCGTCGAGCAATCGTTTGTATTCGTTTCTGAGTCTGGAAATTTATAATATTAATCTCTGAATTATTTAAAATCTTAGCTTCACGACGTCATGGTAGTTAAAAATTCATTCAAGGTTGCCTACAGTAAAACTCGGGAGCGGGATATTTGGCAGGATTTTCAACAAGGTGACAAAGATGCGTTTAACAGGTTGTACGATATGTACGTTGCGCTATTGTTGCAGTATGCCATGAAGTTTTCGGCTGATGCGCCTTTCATAGAAGACTGCGTACAAGAAACCTTTATTGACATATGGATGAGTAGGGAAAAAATTACGGTTCCCGACTCGGTCAAAGGTTATCTTTTAAAATCAGTACGGAACAAAATTATTACACGTCAAAAACAAACGAAGAACTA
Organism: Chryseolinea sp.; assembly: GCA_041747735.1. GTDB lineage: Bacteria > Bacteroidota > Bacteroidia > Cytophagales > Cyclobacteriaceae > Chryseolinea. The sequence goes on along the minus strand of JBGTEP010000206.1, from coordinate 6,698 downwards.
TTTTGAGTCTCTTAATTTTTTGAAGAAAAAGGAAGAAATATTTTTTTCATTCTCAATTGAAACTGAGCTGATTAATCTCGAAGCCGATCAACAGCGAACACTCAATGTAAAAACAGTTATGGAAAAGCTTTCAGATATTCAACGGGAGGTCTTATATCATAAGTTTTTCAACAACCTATCGGTACCCGAGATCTGTGAAATAATGGTGCTTCCAAAAAAATCCATCTACAATGCACTGGCTAAGGGCTTGGCAAAGATGCGTACTATTCTAGCTTAGCCAGCCTCCCAACGCCAAGCAGTAACAGGGAGTAAAAAGCAGGTTCTGTGCGATTACATCATCTTTTCAAAAAAAAATAAACTTTTTGGGAGTAATCTTCGCCTAATCGATCTCTATGATATAGAATCTGGAGAAGCACAGTATCATGAGTAAACACTATACGTTAGAAGAACTTATTGCCGATGAGTCCTTTATCGATTGGATTCGAAACGGACGGCCGCGGGAAAGTTATTGGTACAATGAATATCTAAATAATGAAAGTGTAAAGGCGCATACTGCAGAAGCGAGCAGACTTATAAATTCTATTTTGATTCGTAAGGAGAGAATTACTCCGGAGCGCTTGCAACGGTTAAAGGAAAGTATCGATCGGAAAATTGAATCACGATCTCTATACGTCCACCAGTCAAAGTCCTTCAAGATAACGTGGTACAAAAAATTCTCTATCGCTGCTGCCCTGGTATTGACTATTTTATATGTGACTTATCAGTCCACAGATGTTGATGAAATTTTAGCTGTCGAAGACACAATTGTAGAGAATACTTCTTCTGAATATATAACCAAATCAACGGCATCAGGCGAAAAACATACTATTCAACTAACGGACGGAACAGTTGTAAAACTAAACTCGAATTCGGAGATCAGATATTCAAAAACTTTCTCGGATACCACACGAGTCGTCGAACTTACGGGGGAAGCATTTTTCGAAGTAAAGCAAGATGTACACAGACCATTTATTGTAATCTCCAATACAATTGAGATCAAAGCATTAGGCACTTCCTTTAATGTTAGGTTAACCGGTAAACAAAAAGATGTGAACGTCACTTTGGCAACTGGCAAGGTTGAGGTTTCCAATTCGGCCTCCGAATCAAAACAAAAGGTTTATTTGTCTCCTTCGCAGCAAGTAGTGTATAAAAGCAGTAAAGGTGAATTTTCAGATGTAAAGCAGGTGAATTTAGGGGTTGCACTTGCGTGGAAGGATGGACGGATCGTATTCGATCGTGCTGAAAGTATCGAAGTGTTTTCGTATTTATCCGAATGGTACGGGATTGCTATCTACCAAATGGATGCAAATAATCAAAAATGGGAATATTCCGGTGAGTTTGAAGGCGAGAGCCTCGAGAATGTGCTCTCTAGCATTGGCTATGTTGAAGGTTTCAACTATGTCATTAAGAAGGATTCGGTATTGATCTACAATGACTAAACAACCAACCTATGGAAAGAATAAATACATCATAAATTATAAGCAATAAAAGAACGGAGGAGCAACTGACCGTGCAAAGTAAGCATGCCCCTCCGCATTAAAATGATTTGTTAACCATTTAATACTCTAAGGTATGATAAAAATACTTTTACATCAAATTGTAAAATTTATGAAACTGGCGTTTTACGCTTTTGCACTATTGACCATTAGTTTCAATGTGCTCATTGCGAATACGGGGAATGCTCAGCGTGCACCACACGTAAAGGATATTACGATGTCTATAGAGGCTGAAAACATGAGCGTGAAAAACATTTTCAATCTTGTGGAAAAAAAGACTCGCTACAAGTTTTCTTATGACAATTTTAAGATTGATAAACAAAAGGGGATTACGCTTAGCCTGGAAAATGCAAGTATTCAGGACATCCTGGTTGAAATTGCGAAGGAGACTTCTTTAAGTTTTAGACAGGTAAATTGGGTTATTAATGTCAAAGAGGGACGGGCCAGAGAAAACCTTATTAGTCAAATTTTTAACCCAGTTCAGCAAACGATTTCTGTAGCAGAACCTATTACGGTTACAGGAAAAGTCACAGCTTCTGATGCTCCCAATGGCTTACCGGGCGTGAACGTTGTTATTAAAGGAACTTCACAGGGCACGTTTTCGGACGCGCAGGGAAATTTTAGCATTGATGTTCCCGGTGCCCAGTCCACTTTAGTCTTTAGCTCAGTGGGCTATCTTAGTGAAGAGGTATTGGTAGGGAGCCAGACATTTATTGGTGTTACTCTTACCGCGGATATTACGGCTTTACAGGAAATTGTAGTAGTGGGTTATGGCACTCAAAATCAAAAAGATTTAACCGGAAGTGTATCCTCTATCAAGGGTGACGAACTGAGGAGCAATCCAGTGCCCAATATCACTCAGGCATTGCAAGGCCAGCTTCCTGGTGTACAAGTAACTACACAGGGCGGTGATCCACGCGGTCAGACGAGCATTTTCATAAGAGGATTAGCGACAGTGAATTCGGGAAATGCCCAACCGCTTTTTGTTGTTGATGGAATTCCTTTAGTGAATGCCAACATTAACGATTTTGATCTGTCCAATATAGAATCTGTTGACGTTTTAAAAGATGCTTCGGCGGCAGCCATCTATGGTGCCCGTGGCGCTAATGGTGTAATTATTATTACCACTAAAAGGGGGCATTCGGGGCCCATCAAAGTAAATTTTTCTGGTATGTATGGTGCTCAAACAGCTGCAAATCGATTTGATTTGTTAAACGCCAGGCAATACGCCGAATTGGTCCAGGATGCAAATACTAACCGCGGTGTCGCAATTCCGCCTGCCCTTGTAGATGCAAATAATCTACCGCATGATACAGACTGGCAGGATGCATCTTTGAGGACAGCTCCTACACAGCATTATAATTTAGGAATCACAGGTGGTGACGAAAAATTTCGCTTTGGCATCAATACAGCTTATTTACGGAATGACGGAATCTTTACCACAGGACATTTTGAACGTATGTCGCTTGGTTTAAACTTAGATGTAAACCTGAAAAGAGTAAAGACAGGAATCAGCCTACAAACCAGCAGAGGTATCTCTAAGAATATTGGTTCTAATGTTTTTGACATGGCTACAATGGCACCTCACATTCCAGTATACGACCCGACCAATCCTTATGGAGGTTGGGGTAGATCGAATGGCGCCGGAAGTGAGCAGGGAATATTTTTAACAAACCCGGTGGGTAGAGCGATGGTAAACCAATACCAGGAATCAAAAAACAGGTTAGTAGGACAGTGGTTTGGTGAGATTGAACTTACGAAAGGACTTTCCTATAGACTTAACCTGAGTGGTGATTTCGGCGGATCGTTAAATCGAAGTCGAAATGAAATTTATGATTTAGGATTTGCTCAAAATTTTAATCCCTCGGCCAGCGAACAGCATCGATTAGACAACATGTGGTTGGTGGATAATATTTTAAATTATGACCGATCTTTTGGCGACCACACATTTGGCGTTATGGCCGGGGCGTCGTGGCAAAACTATAGCTTCCGAAGATTGCAGGTCAATGCATCCAACACTATCGGTGGTTTATATCAGGTATATAGAGCTGAAACGCAATTGGTAGATGGTTCGGAAAACGAGTATGCCATCCGATCTTTTTTTGGTCGCTTGAACTATAAGTTTAGAGATAGGTATTTGCTTACAGCGAATTTGCGTCAAGACGGTACGTCCCGGTTTAGTAATAAGTTTGGCGTGTTCCCCTCGTTCTCCGCCGGCTGGGTAGTAAACAAAGAGAGCTTTTTTAATGTGCCGTTTATTAGCTACTTAAAAATTCGTGGTGGTTATGGTACGATCGGTAATGATAACATTGGTGATTATCTGTTTCAGCAGACACTTAATATCAACCCTCGATATGTAGTCGGTGAAAATCAACAAATTGTTCAGGCGGTAGCCCAGACAAGAATTCCGGCGACTGACCTTTCTTGGGAGAAGAGCACAACGCTAAGTCTAGGCTCCGATTTCGGGTTTTGGGATGACAGGATTCTCTTTACTGCAGAATATTTCCAACGAACAACTTCGGATATGTTGTTGGAAGTGCCCATCCCGTTGTCATCTGGAGCGAGCACAAACAGAACTAATCCAGGTATTCGAAGCAATGTAGGTGAAGTTCGGGTCAGGGGTTTTGAGTTCTCAACGACATTCAATAATCACTTCAATAATGGACTCCATTTAGACGTCAGATTAAATGCTACTACGCTTCAAAACGAAGTAACTTCGTTTGGTCTGAGAGAAGCGCCAATCATCAGCGGCAATGTTAATAATGGAAACGTAACATTCACGCAACCAGAAACTGTTTTAGGTGCCTTTTACGGATATAGATGGGAAAGAATAATTCAAACTCAGGAAGAAATAGATGCTTTAAATGCACTCAATCCTGATGTTCCTTACCAACCTAATGTACGTCCCGGTGATGTAATGTATCGGGATTTAAATGGAGACGGAACCATTACCGACGCTGACAGAGAAATTATCGGCAATCCATGGCCAACGTTGACGTACGGAATGACAACGAAAGTAGGGTATAAGAATTTCGATGTACTCTTATTTCTTAATGGGGTTTCTGGTAACGATGTGTACAACGGCTTCGGAATTACTATGACTCATATGGCATTGGGTTATAATCAAACGACTGCTGTATTGGACCGTTGGACTCCGGACAATCCGTCGACAACGATGCCACGCGCTGTGCAAGGTATTCAAAACAATAATCGTAACTCTGACAGATATATTGAAGATGGATCATTTTTAAGAATTCAAAATGTTCAACTAGGGTATACATTTCCGGCGAGCATAGTCGAACGACTAGGAGTAAGTAGATTTAGAATTTATGTCGGTGGCACTAATTTACACGTGTTTACTAAATACAGCGGATTGGATCCAGAGTTAGCCGGTGGAATTAACGGCAGCTTAAGTTATGGTATTGACACCTTCCCTTATCCTAGAACGCGTACGTTCCTGGGTGGTATTCAAATTGACTTTTAAGGCAGCATGATTTTTAACGATAACTCCGAATTAAAAATGAAAAATATAATCTATGTATTTGTAACCACAATGGTCGTAATACTTTCCGGGTGTACTGATGATTTTCTTACAAAAATAAATCCCAACGAACCCGTTGGTGAAACGTACTATAAATCTTCTGTTGAACTTGAGCAAGGACTTTATGGGGTGTATGGAAAATTGCAGGCGACCGGACTCTATCAAAACCGATATCCGGTTTTGACAGCGGCGCGGTCAGATGAAGGATTTGGTTCACCTCAGCATTTTAGAATTCCGGCTATAAACAGTACAAAAGATGAAATCATCTGGCTTTGGCAAGCAAATTACTCCATGATCTGGAGAGCCACATCGTTAATTCGAAATGCACAACCTGTAGTTATGGATGAAACTTTAAAAAATCAGATCATTGCAGAAGCCAGGTTTTTACGTGGATGGGCTTATTTTCTATTGGTAACGAATTTTGAAAATGTTGTTTTGGCCAATGAAAATCCAATCGCAGAATCAGATTACCGAAGCCCACAAGTGGCTCCGGAGACGATTTACGAAGTAATTGAAGCTGACTTTCAGTTTGCCAAAGAGCACCTGCCGCTTTCTTATAGTGCAGAAAAAAAAGGGAGAGTGACTAAGGGTACAGCGATATCAGGATTAGGAATTACATATCTATATCAACGAAAGATAGACTTAGCCTTAGCCGAATTTGAAGAGGTCATGGATCCGAAATATGGGTACGGATTGGCGCCTAATTACTTTGATAACTTCACTCTGGCGGGTGCGAATAACCAGGAATCAGTATTTGAAGTACAATTCTCAAACGAGTTAATTGGTCGCTTTTATTGGAGCGGAGAGGGTGATGATGGTGCCAACTCGGGTGAAGCGAATTATTGGGAACAGATTGTGGGCCCCGGTTTAATTCATAACGGCTGGCATGAACTATGGCCTACACAGGTTTTGCTAAATGAATTTGAAAAAGGCGATCCCCGGTATGATCAAAGTTTTTACAAACCCGGCGATACCTGGCCAGGCGCTAATGGTCCAGTATTATTTACTTTAAAAGGGCAAGGGATTGATACGTTGAGATCGTATGCTACCAGAAAGTATATCAGAACACAGTATGATCAGGTTCAACCAAATGGTCGCGCCGGAAATATTAATCGTAAGATTATTCGGTTTGCTGATGTCATTCTTTTGTATGCCGAAACCTTGATGGAAAATGGTCAGTTTATCGACGCAATTGAACAAATCAATCGTGCAAGGGCGAGAGCGGGGGCAACATTTGGAGATGCTGATTTTCCAATTCTTCAAGCAGCTGATTATGACACAAAAGAAAAAGTCTTTCAGGCATTACAGCATGAAAGAATGGTTGAGTTAAACTTAGAGGGGAATAGATTTTATGACCTGGTTCGGTGGGGCTTGGATGAGGAGAAGATAAAAGTCATTGCCCCGGAGTATAATAATAATATTCATAGAAGATTACCCATCCCGCAATTGGAGTTAGAAGCAAATCCTAACATAGAGCAGAATTTTGGATGGTAAGGTGAAAGCTTAAAAAATCAACAACAGAGTGTATCAGGATTAATGACACTCCTGACCCTTTGTTGTTGATTTAAAAGTATTCTCTGTCACGCTGATAATGATAACCATTAAATCCATTATAGATAGGG
>JBGTEP010000205.1:0-24600 GCA_041747735.1 Chryseolinea sp. | reverse complement strand
ATTCACAGGAACTGAATTATCCTGCTATCATGAAAGCTATTGTTGAAACTGGATTTAAAGGTTATGTCGCACAGGAATTCATTCCCAAGCGGGAAGATAAACTCGCATCCTTAAAACAAGGTGTTCAAATTTGTGATGTGTGATTAAATTGGGAAGCCGCTGCCATGTGAAACACTTGAATCCTCTGCCAGGGGTTTAATCCGGTTTACGGAATCGAACAAGTCCAAAAAAATGTTTTATCGACCATCACTAAAAAAAGTGTTTTGCTAAGGGCATTGCAATTCGCGCTTTGTAAGTTCGAGAACATCGAAAGACATAATTATTGACGTAATGGGAAGTAGATACTCTAAGTTCATTGCCTTTCGCACAGATAAGGAGGTCGAAAATTATCGTGATATTGGTCAGTTCGAATTGATAAACGGTCAGCTTAAATATCTCGCGCCTGCCAATTCAGTGACTACGTTTTCAGGAATCGATTAATTATTCGTTATATGAAAAATTTTAATATCAAACTCCTCTTGATTATTTGTTACTGGATAGGTTCAATGAACTTAGGCTTCAGTCAAAAATTATGGAATGAACAAAACGGATATGTCATTATTGAAGTGGAGGATGTTGACTCGACTTTGTTACGGCATAATGGATGGAAGCTGGAGGTAAGTCCCAAGGGGTATAGTGGTAAGGGCTATTTAAAATGGATGGGTACTTCTTTAACGGGTCATGATAAGGAGAAGGTAGAGTATAAGGATATGCCTGATGATCGAAAAATTATCTATCAGGTAAAAATTACTAAACCCGGTAAATACTATTGGCGCTTACGAAATATTCATTTAAAGGAAGATGGAGACAACGATGTGTTTGTAAGTGTAAACAAGGTGCACTTTCGCAAAACCTACGACTGGGATCAAAATGCGTTTACCTGGGATGAAACTGGTAAGTGGGCGTCAGCATTCTTTGAAAGGGGAATTATCAACTTTGAAATCGCAGGGCGATCGCATGGTTTTGGACTAGACCGAATTGTACTCTTTCATCAAGACCTGGCTCTTCCTGAAGATCAATGGCCGAGCAAAGGGCCCTATCAATGGATGGACACTTGCATATGGGCAAAACCACTTAAGTGATGTAAATGCCTTTTCTCCCCGCGCCCTCCAAGCCTAAGAACAACGCATTCTCCCTATCAAATGAGTTTGTAGCGAAGCGTAATCGATTTGTATCGAAATTTGACGCAATGGCTAAGGGGTTACTGGCGTTATAAATTTCACATTGCGAACCGCAAACACGGCAGAGTCGATTCTTCTTTAGAAGTTGTGTTTTATTATGAAGAGAGAGTCAAAAGTTAGGAAAAGTTCTCTTTTGAATGTCTGGTCAACTGGCGATATTCGCGCGTGTTAACATTCCTTAATTTGACCATTTATGAAAACCATCATTGCTTTCATTTTGCTACTACTTTGCTTCTTGAGTGCATCGTATGCGCAGGCTCCCACTGAAAATGTGATCATTGCAAGCCCTGAGCTAGTCAAATATCAAATCAGTAAACACGTATATGGTCATTTCTCAGAGCACCTTGGGCGTTGTATCTATGGCGGTTTCTTTGTGGATGAAAACTCATCGATTCCGAACACAAGGAGAATTCGGACGGATATCGTGGATGCCTTAAAGAAAATAAACATTCCAAACCTGAGATGGCCAGGTGGATGCTTTGCTGATGAATATCACTGGCGTGATGGCATTGGCCTTCGAAGTGAAAGACCAAAGATGATTAATACACATTGGGGTGGAGTAATTGAAGATAACAGCTTCGGAACTCATGAGTTTCTTGATCTCTGTGAGTTGCTCGGAACAGAACCTTATATCTGTGGTAACCTCGGAAGCGGTTCTGTAGAAGAAATGTCAAAGTGGGTTGAGTACTTGAATTTTGATGGTGTAAGTCCCATGGCCGCTTTGCGTAAAGAGAATGGTCATGAGAAACCATGGAATGTAACTTTTTGGGGAGTGGGAAATGAAAACTGGGGATGTGGAGGCAATATGACAGCCGACTACTATGCGGATGAGTATAAGCGTTATGCCACCTATGCACGCAACTATGGTGATACACGTCTGAAAAAAATCGCTGGTGGTCCTAATTCTGATGACTATTACTGGACGGAAACTCTGATGAAGAAAATACCGCTTTCCATGATGTGGGGTATTTCCCTCCACTATTATACTATTCCAAAAACATGGCAAAGCAAAGGTTCCGCGACGGTGTTTGATGAAAAAGAATATTTCTCTGCCCTCAAGAGCTGCCTGAAAATGGAAGAAATGGTAACAAAGCATTCTATCATTATGGATCTTTATGATCCCGAAAAAAAGGTTGCACTCGCGGTAGATGAGTGGGGGATATGGACCGACGTTGAGCCGGGTACAAACCCTGGATTCTTGTTTCAGCAGAATAGTCTTCGTGATGCCATTATTGCAGCATCAACGCTTAATATCTTTAATAATCATAGCGACCGGGTGAAGATGGCAAATCTGGCTCAGACCGTTAACGTTCTGCAAGCACTGATCCTGACTGAAGGAGAAAAAATGCTTTTAACTCCTACGTATCACGTTTACGATCTGTACAAGGTGCATCAGGATGCTATGTTAATACCGCTTACCATTCGTACTAAAGAATATATGCTCGGAACTGAAAAACTTCCCGGAATAAACGCATCAGCCTCGAGGGATAAGGCAGGTAACATTCATATCTCTATTGTAAACATTGATCCTAACAATGCGATAGACCTAAGGTTGGATCTTCCGGGAATTCAGGCACTGAATGTTTCAGCGCAAGTAATCACTTCGGAAAAATTTACAGATCACAACACCTTCGAAAAACCCAATGTGATTACACCAAAACCATTCAGCGGCGTCAAGAAAAATAAACAGTCGCTGGCTCTGAAGCTACCGGCCAAATCTATCGTCGTGATTAAACTGGTGAAAGGATAGGCTGGATGTTAAAAACAAAGCAGTAGTACTGGTTTGTAATGTTCACCGAATCTGCTACTTCCACCAGGGAAGCGGTAGTTCGAGGTTTTCAACAGAGTTTACAACCAGATCGGGCTTGAAAGCATAGTTTTGAAGTTCTGCCTGCTTTGAAATACCGGATAACACCAATATCGTGCGATATCCCATTTGAACTCCACCTTGAATGTCGGTATCCATTGTATCTCCGATTACCGTGGTGTCTGCTGTTTCAAGGCCGATGAACTTGCGTGCTGACCGCATCATAACCGGACCGGGTTTACCCACGACAAACGCTTTTACTCCTGTCGCTTCTTCGATCATGGCGGTGGTTGCGGCAATTCCCAGGTTATTCCACCCCATCTTCTTCGGTGATGGATCGCGGTTGGTGGTAATAAACTTCGCCCCCGCAAGAATCATGTCGACCGCGCGCTGAACCATCTCAAGGGTAAAGTTCCGGCCTTCCCCCAGGACAACAAAATCTGGTTCTGTATCGACCAGCGACAATCCATGATCGTGAAGGCTATTCAGCAGTCCGCCTTCTCCCAACACATAAGCGGTTCCTTTAGGGATCTGACCAGCCAGAAATTTCGACGTAGCCATCGCACTTGTATAAACATGATCCTCAGTAACTTCAATCCCAAGTTTGCGTAGCTTTCGGACTGCATCCAGTGGTGTACGCTGACTGTTATTAGTCATGAAAGTAAACGGAATCTTTTCGTTTATAAGCCGATTGATAAAAATATCAGCACCAGGAATAAGGTAATCACCACTATAAATTACCCCATCCATGTCAATTAATAATCCTTTGGCCATATTCATTATGATTAGATCTGTGAGCCGCAAAAGCGTTAGGCAATATAGAAAAACCTAAAAAGTAGTTCGCATTTCTTTGCTACTTTGAAAAAAGAACATGATTTTAGTTTATTGAAACGTGTGCATTCCATGAAACAAATCTATTTTTTGCTTGTGAATGATGCGGCATTAATATTATCTAGCATGACCATCCTAAATCCTTAAATATTAATGCAACAGCAATTACAATCAACCGATTACATCGTCTTTCTCATTTACTTTTTTGTGGTAGCCTTTTATGGATACTGGATTTACAACCGCAAGAAAAAGGCTGAAACTGACTCGAAGGATTTTTTTCTGGCCGAAGGATCACTTACATGGTGGGCGATTGGTGCCTCGTTAATTGCTTCTAATATTTCTGCTGAACAGTTTATAGGGATGTCGGGCTCCGGGTTTAAAATGGGGCTCGCGATAGCAACGTATGAATGGATGGCAGCCGCTACCTTAATTATTGTCGCTGTATTTTTTATTCCGGTTTATCTCAAGAACAAGATATACACCATGCCGCAATTTCTCAATGAGCGTTATAATGGTACCGTTGCGATGATCATGGCTGTCTTTTGGTTGCTACTGTATATTGTCGTAAACCTTATGTCAATATTATACCTCGGTGCATTGGCGATTAACGGAATTTCAGGACTTAATATTTATCTCTGTATTTTTCTACTGGCCATTTTTGCGATTTTCATCACGCTGGGTGGTATGAAAGTAATTGGATATACTGATGTTATCCAGGTTTTCTTTTTAGTCCTGGGTGGACTGGTTGCAACATACATCGCCCTGAATCTTGTTGCTGAAAAGTCCGGCCAGGAGGGAATGTTGAATGGGTTTTCACTGCTGACGAATCAGGCGAATGACCATTTCCATATGATTTTCAAAAAGGATAATTCCAACTATATGGACTTGCCAGGACTCACGGTGTTAATCGGCGGTATGTGGATTACCAATTTGAATTACTGGGGATGTAATCAATACATTACACAGCGCGCCCTCGGTGCTGATTTACCGACAGCACGTAACGGTATTCTATTCGCTGCGTTCCTTAAACTATTGATGCCTGTTATTGTCGTGATTCCGGGTATTGCAGCCTACGTACTGCATCAACAAGGAATGTTTCAGGAGGAAATGCTGGATTCGAAGGGCATAGTGGATGTTAATAAAGCTTACCCTTCGTTGTTAAACTTGTTGCCAATCGGACTGAAAGGTCTTTCTTTCGCAGCGTTAACGGCTGCCATAGTCGCATCACTTGCAGGAAAGGCGAACAGCATAGGAACGATATTTACGCTGGATATTTATCAAAAAGCCTTCAACAAGGGTGCAAGCGAAAAGACTCTTGTGAATGTTGGAAAGCTGGCCGTAATCGTTTCTATGTTTTTAGCTGTTATACTTTCTCTTCTTGTGGGTGAAAAACTTATGGGAGAGGGTAAACAGGGTTTTCAATATATCCAGGAGTATACCGGATTCGTATCCCCTGGTATTTTTGCTATGTTCATTCTTGGATTTTTCTGGAAACGCACGACGTCTAATGCTGCACTCTTCGCTACCATTGGCGGTTTTATATTCTCTTTAATTCTTAAGGTACTTCCACAGTTTGCAGACTTGTCGTTTTTGGCTAGCGCCGGATTTTCTAAAGCTAACGACAGTGGTGTGTATGAAATACCGTTTTTGGATAGAATGGGCTTTGTCTTTATTCTTTGTATTATCGGTATGTCAATAATTACGAACATTGAGAACAGACGAGGTGTCGTTCCTAAAGGTTTGGAAATAGACAAGTCGATGTTCAAACCTCATACTTCCTTCACAGTGGGCTCTGTATTGGTGCTTGGAATTATTGCGGCGCTGTACATCATCTTCTGGTAGGTTAATACCTCTTTCACTGTGAATGCGGATTTAAAACGTAAATTTTAGATCCGCATTTTTTTTGTAAGCCTTTAAAGAATTTATCGCCCTGAAACCAAATCCATCGGCTGCCGATGCTTTTTATTTTAACAATTCCTGAGGAACAATTACCTTTCGTTTATGAATAGAATTGATCGGTTAACGGCTATCCTGATACATCTGCAAACCAAACGTGTTGTAAAAGCGGAAGAGATTGCGGATCGCTTTGAAATGAGCTTACGTACAGTATATCGCGATGTAAAAGCCTTGATGGAAGCTGGTGTCCCGATTGGTTCAGAAGCAGGTAAAGGATATTTTATTGTTGATGGGTATCATCTTCCTCCTGTGATGTTCACACAGGATGAAGCAAGCGCAATGCTTCTGGCTGGAAAGCTTGTTGAGAAGATGACGGACAAATCAATTCGAACTGCTTTCGAATCCGCTTTGCTAAAAATTAAAGCTGTATTGAATGAGGCTGGGAAAGATCATCTGGAAGGATTACATGCGCACATCGAAGTTCTACGGGTTCCCCAGGATGAACATGAGTTTCCAAACCACTTCCTCACGGATATTCAGCGCGCTGTCGTTGAAAAGCAGGTAGTAAGGTTGGAATATTACAGCAAAAACGATGAAGTTACTAAACGTGATGTAGAACCTATCGGGTTATTTCATTACAGTTCGGCATGGCACCTTATTGGATGGTGCAGGTTGCGAAATGGTTATCGGGATTTTCGTGCAGATCGTATTAAGGACCTTTCATGGCCGGGTATCAAATTCGATGCAAGAAACCTGTTAAGCCTTCAGGAATATTTAATGACGGTTGTTCAGGGAAATCAGGAGGTTCAAAAAGTTTCTATTAAAATTGATCCTTCTATCGCCAGACATATCAAACAGACAAAATATTTTTACGGATATGTGTCGGAAGAAGTTGTTGACGGAAAAATACGGATGCATTTTCTCTCTGCTTGTTTGTATTCCTTCTGCCGCTGGTTGTTAATGTTAGGCAATATGGCCGAACTGGAATTCCCTGAGAAAGCTAAAGATATTCTCGTGAGTTTGATTGAAGAACTAAATATTCACCACGTAAGGCAAACTGTCGATCAATCATAATGTGGTAAGTTGATTATAAACGATCTTTGCAAAGAAGGTTAACGCATTAGCATTGGACTTACAGAAATTCAATCAACAATCAAAAAAAAGAGCGACGGAGAACAAAAAATTCCTTCAGAGACTAAAGGATAAGGATGCTCGTAAAGTAGATGATGCTTTTCACAGAGTCCATCAAGAAGTCTTTGAAGAAGTGAATTGCCTCTCCTGCGCAAACTGTTGTAAGACGACCAGCCCGATTTTTTATTCGAATGATATCGACCGGTTGGCCAAATCGTTTCGCATGAAGCCAGGTTTGTTTGTTGAAAAATTCCTGCGGATTGATAACGATAAGGATTATGTACTGAAATCATCACCCTGTCCTTTTCTGGATGCTGAAAATTATTGTAGTGTTTACGAAGACCGTCCAAAGGCATGCCGCGAGTATCCGCATACCGATCGGAAGAAAATGGTTCAGATTACAGACCTGACTTATAAAAATACAATGGTTTGTCCTGCGGTATTGGAGATGGTTGAGCGTCTCAAGACCATTGGAATTTAGGGTGGCAAAAAAAATGTGCGAATTGAAACTACAATCCACACATTATGTTCAGGTCAGCCTAACGCTTAAGCGACTTGCGCTTCAAGCTTTTGTGAAAGAACAGACTTGGGTACTGCCCCTACTTGTTTATCGACAATCTGTCCGCCCTTGAAAACCAATAATGTAGGAATACTTCTGACACCGAACCGTGCGGTAACTTCCGGGTTCTCGTCGACATTTAGTTTGCCGATTACAGCTTTACCTTCATAATCGCCAGCTAATTCTTCTACCACGGGACCAATCATTTTACAAGGTCCGCACCACTCAGCCCAGAAGTCTACTAATACTGGCTTATCAGAATTAATAATCTGATCAAAATTTGCATCATTCAATTCAATTACTTTTCCCATTGGAGTATGTTTTAATAGTTCACTACGTAAGGTTGATTTTTCAACGCAAAGGTATAGTATTTAGTTCAAACTTTGGTCCCTTCAAATCACCATGCTTAAAACACGACCTCTACATCGATTTCTCCCGCTTTCTTCATTTCCTTTGCCATATCGTTTACGGGACTTATCCTGAATTTCCTGGACAGCAATTCAAGATTAATATTTTCCTGAGTGTCATGAATTTTTAAAAAGAGCGGTGTGTTTCCACTGTACTCCTGGCATACATCTTCAATTATACCGATCATTTCTTTGGTGATATCGGCAGCATTAATCCGCAGTTGAACTCCTTTGCTTCGCTTTAATCCCAATTCGTTGAGCAGGTCAATGTTTCGGATTTTAAATTCGAGATTCTGCTGACCCCATGTATTTCTGATTACAGCGCCCTCGACAAATAAAAACCATCCAATGTTCATAAAATTTTTAAACTTGAGATAGTCTTCACCAAACAGTATGAATGTAAAATTTCCGGTATAATCTTCGAGTGTAAATTTTCCAAATGGTTTTCCGGTTTTGGTAGTTCTGTGTTCAACTCCGGATACGATACCTCCGAGTTTCGTTTCACGGCCAATCATATTTTCTAACTCATTCAATTCAGTACAAGCTGTCTTACAGAACGCATCCATTTCAAATCTAAAGTTATCTAACGGATGTCCTGAAATGTAAATGCCAACAACTTCTTTTTCGAGATTTAATTTTTCGATTTCGGTAAAGGGTTCAACATAATCAACTTTTGGTTGAGGCATCACAATTCCAGATGTCCCACCAAAAAGACTGGCCTGCGCACTTTGCTCTTCTTGCTGGGTTTTAGCAGCATACTTCATTGCTTTTTCAAGCAAACTAACTTCGCCATCTTTAGCATATACATACTGCCTTCGATGTATACCACTAAAGCAATCAAAGGCCCCGGACAATGCCAGGCATTCATACGTCTTCTTATTTACTGATCGTTGGTTGAGACGTTTTGCAAATTCAAAAATATCTTCAAAAGGACCTTTCGCTTCACGTTCCTGAATGATCGCTTCAACGGCAGCATCACCTGCTCCCTTAATTGCTCCTAGTCCGAAGCGAATCTCTCCATCTTTATTAACTGCAAAATAAACGCCTGATTCGTTTACATGGGGCCCTAATACTTTAATTCCAAGACTTCGGCATTCTTCAATAAAGAAGGTAACGTTTTCAAGGTTGCTTTGTGAATGGGTTAATACAGCTGCCATGTATTCGGCAGGATAATTCGCTTTTAAATATGCAGTATGATATGCGATTAGCGAATAACACGTCGAATGAGATTTGTTAAAGGCATATTGAGCAAACGCCTCCCAGTCCGTCCATACTTTTTCGCATATTTCCGGAGGATGATTATTCTCTTTACAACCACTGATGAATTTGTCTTTCATCTTGTCCAGCACGGCTTTCTGCTTTTTACCCATCGCCTTGCGAAGTACGTCAGCGTCACCTTTGCTGAAGCCTGCAAGCTTTTGCGAAAGAAGCATTACCTGCTCCTGGTAGACCGTTATCCCGTAGGTCTCGGCGAGATTTTCTTCCATGGCAGGAAGGTCATATTTGATTGGCTCCCGGCCGTGCTTGCGATTGATAAAGGCGGGAATGTATTCCATCGGGCCAGGGCGATACAAGGCGTTCATCGCAATAAGGTCTTCGAACTTATCCGGCTTAAGCTGACGGAGGTACTTTTGCATCCCCACACTTTCAAACTGAAAGGTTCCGGTAGTCTCCCCGCGTTGGAAAAGTTGATAGGTTTTTACATCGTCCAGCGGAATGGTATCGATATCAATTGTAAGACCTTTTCCTTTTTTAATATTTTTTAAAGCCGTATTAATAATCGAAAGAGTCGTAAGACCCAGGAAGTCCATTTTCAACATGCCGGCACTTTCAACAACACTGTTGTCGAATTGCGTAACCAGCATACCTGAATCTCTCGCGGTTGATACGGGAACAAACTTCGTCAGATCATCCGGTGTAATGATTACACCGCATGCATGAGTACCGGTATTTCGTACAGATCCTTCGAGGATAACTGCCTGTTGTAGAACCTGAGCTTTCAGATCGCTTCCCTTTCTGATCTCTGCTAGTTCTTTCACTTCACCAAAGGCTGCGTCAAGAGAAGTGCCGGGTCTTTCAGGTATCATTTTAGCCAACAAATTTGCTTCCGATAAGGGTAGTTCCATTACTCGTGCACAATCGCGAATGGATGATTTCGCAGCCATAGTGCCGTAGGTGATTATCTGTGCTACCTGACTCTTACCATATTTGTCAATCACATATTTTAAAACCCTGTCCCGGCCTTCATCATCGAAGTCGATGTCAATATCGGGGAGGGATACACGATCGGGATTTAAGAAACGCTCAAAAAGTAAATCGTACTTAATCGGGTCAACATTCGTGATCCCAATACAGTAGGCCACAGCTGATCCTGCAGCTGATCCCCGTCCAGGTCCCACTGAAACTCCAATCTCTCTTGCTTTCGACGTAAAATCCTGAACGATGAGAAAGTATCCGGGATAGCCTGTTTTTTTTATCGTATCTAACTCAAAATCCAGCCGTTCCATAATCGAAGCGGAGAGGTCGCTATACCTTTTCTTTGCCCCTTCATAAGCCAGGTGACGGAGGTAGTCATCTTCTGTTTCAAATTCTTTCGGAATATCAAACTTGGGAAGTAAGACGTTTCGTTCGAGTGTATAGCTTTCTGTTTTGTCGATGATCTCACTTATAGTCTCGATTGCTTCCGGAAGATCGCGAAAGATTGATTTCATTTCCTCCTGCGATTTAAAATAGTACTCAGTATTTGTTAAGCCGTAGCGGTGTCCGCGCCCATATCCGATTGGCGTGGATTTAAACTCACCTTCCTTAATACATAACAGAACGTCATGCGCATTCGCTTCCTCTTTTCCGGCATAAAATGCTTCATTTGCGGCGAAGTATTTTACATTATACTTTTCAGCAAAGCGTAACAGTGTTTCATTTACGCGGTCTTCTTCAGGGATGCCATGGCGGTTTAGTTCAATATAGAAATCGTCTTTAAACAATTCGTGCCACCATTTGAATGCTTCTTCTGCTTGTTTTTCGCCTACATTCAGAATCAGATGAGGTATCTCGCTGGAGAGTGAACCGGTTAAGGCAATGAGGTCGTCCCGGTATTCTTTTACAAGAGCTTTATCAATACGCGGATAAATTCCGTATAGCCCTTCCGTGAATCCAAATGAGCTTAGTTTTGCAAGGTTGTGGTAGCCATTTTTATTTTTCGCCAGCAATACCTGACTAAATCGTTTATCGGGATTGTCTTTGGTGAATTTAAGTTTGAGCCGTTCGTCGGCAAGAAAAAACTCGCAACCGAGAATGGGTTTGATGTCATTGTTCAGAGCTTCCCTTACGAATTTGAAGGCACCGTACATATTTCCGATATCTGTAAGAGCCACCGCCGGCATATTCAAAGCCTTGGCCTTACTGATAATAGTCTTGATATCAGGTGTAGCCTGTAATACCGAAAACTGCGAATGTGTATGCAGATGAACGAAAGGCTTGTCAGAAAGGTCAGTGTTTTCAACGACAAGGGAATAACCTGCATCTTTCTTCTTTTCCCGCTTTGCGAAGTTGGCTGCATCAAGATTTGGTTCTTCATATTTAATATCAGCAACAGGAGTTGCGTCGAAAGGCTTCACTACGTTATGCTTGACCAAAGCAAAGTAGCTACGCGCTGTGGCTGCCACATCATATGATGCATCATGTGCATCGCCAAAGCCTTTATTAAAAAGCTTGTTGTGCAGTTCTAATAGCGTTGGCATTTTTAGTTTGCCGCCGATACCGCCTTGCAGCTGACAGTAATCAACCGATGATAAACCGGTGTCGAGCTTTGCCTTTTGCAGAAATAATTCGGTATCAAGATTTTGACGAATAAATTCAGCACCGATAATATTGATATCAAACTCAATATTGTGGCCAACGAGTAAAGATGTGCGCGCGAGGTCGGTAAGAAAAGTGCCTAGTACATCAGCGATGGCTATACCCTCCTCGGTTGCTCTTTTCGTGGAGATGCCATGTATTTGCTCTGCTTTAAATGGGATATCAAATCCCTCAGGTTTGATCAAATAGTTGTGGTGAGATAATAATTTTCCTTTTGAATCATGCAACTGCCACGCAATCTGAACCAGCCGCGGCCAATTTTCAAGATCGGTGATTGGCGCCGTCTTATTATGTGGTAATCCGGTGGTTTCGGTATCAAAAATTAAATACATATGATCTAAAAAGGTTTGCGGGTAAAGTTACGCCTTGATTCGAATTCCGATAAGGGTTTTCCAATTGTGAAAAATGAGGTAAAAACTTCCAATTATGGGAATGTAAGATGTTTTTGAAACCGATTTGGGGTCCTCGAAAAGGATTCGATTTCCAATAAACTCATAATCAAATACTTAGTAAACGGGCCTGGTTCTTGGATTTCCTTAAAAAAAATTACAACCCAATATGAAATTTCTGATAAAATTGATTAAAGACTTTTTGCGTAGAGAATGGTTTCTACTCGTAGCCCTTGCAGCAATTGCTTTGATTATTATGCTGTTTGAACTTTTATAGTAGCATTCTCTTTTAACGACAGTTATTTAGAATGCTGATAAAGTATATCTGCTGCCTTGGTGGAATAGGGTTTGGGAAGTATTTTTGATCGCATCAAAAAATTTCCGACAAACTATATCCTATGAATTGGTTTACAAATCTTCTGTCCAGTACTCTAGGCAGAAAATTACTCATGGCCCTGACAGGTCTTTTCCTCATTTTCTTTTTAGTAGTTCACCTTATTGGAAATCTTCAACTCCTAAAAAATGATGGGGGTGAATCTTTTAACATTTACGCCCAGTTTATGACGGGAAATCTATTGATTAAGATTGTTTCTTATGTCAATTATGCCCTCATCCTTGTACACATAATATGGGCAATTTTACTTACTATCAAAAACAAAAGTGCGCGCGGAGGTGAACGATATGCTATCGAAAAAAACTCTTCCGGCTGGACTTCCCGTAATATGGGTATCCTCGGTACATTCATTTTAATTTTCCTTGTAATTCATCTTAAAGGTTTCTGGTACGAGATGCATTGGGGTGGTATTGCTACTGTAAACTATGATGGTGTGGAGGTCAAGAATCTTTATGCCGTGGTAGATGCCGCGTATTCGCAGGTATGGTACGCAGGCATCTATGTTTTCAGTATGCTGATGCTTGCATTTCATTTATGGCACGGTTTCGCCAGCGCATTTCAGACACTTGGGCTAAACCATATGAAGTATAATCCTGTTATAGGTTTTGTCGGAAAGGCATTTGCCATCATCGTACCTGCGCTGTTTGCATTAATTCCGATTTGGATGTTCCTAAACTAGACTTTAATGCCAGACGAGTTGAATGGCATCGCGTCTAGTGCACAAAAGTTGTTGCGAAGCCATTCAACCTGATATTGAACAGTAAAATTATTGATACATGAACTTAGATTCTAAAATACCTGAAGGACCATTAGCAGAGAAGTGGACAAAACACAAGTTTAACCTCAAGCTGGTTAATCCTGCAAACAAACGGAAGTATGACATTATCGTAGTGGGTACAGGGTTGGCCGGAGCATCTGCTGCGGCTTCACTCGGTGAATTGGGATACAACGTCAAAGCATTTTGCTTTCAGGATAGTCCAAGGAGAGCACACAGTATTGCTGCTCAGGGAGGTATCAATGCAGCAAAAAATTATCAGAACGATGGTGATAGTATTCAACGTCTCTTCTATGATACTATAAAAGGTGGGGACTATCGAGCGCGGGAAGCAAATGTGTACCGTCTTGCTGAAGTAAGCGTAAGCATTATCGATCAGTGTGTGGCACAAGGCGTTCCCTTCGCACGCGAATACGGCGGCTTGCTGGCAAACCGCTCTTTCGGTGGTGCACAGGTTTCACGTACATTTTATGCACGCGGCCAGACCGGACAGCAATTGTTGTTAGGAGCATATTCTGCCTTAAATCGTCAGATCGCCAATGGCAAAGTGAAAATGTACAACCGGACAGAAATGTTGGATGTTGTTTTGGTGGATGGTAAAGCCAGGGGTATCGTCACCAGAGATCTGATTACCGGAAAAATTGAATCTCATAGTGCTCACGCAGTTCTGCTTTGTACCGGCGGATATGGGAATGTATTTTTCCTTTCTACTAATGCAAAGGGTTCTAACGTCACTGCCGCATGGCGGGCGCATAAAAAAGGAGCATTGTTTGGTAATCCATGCTATACGCAAATCCACCCGACCTGTATTCCTGTTTCTGGCGATCATCAGTCAAAGCTTACGTTGATGTCAGAATCGCTCCGGAATGATGGACGAGTCTGGGTACCTAAAACGGCTCGTCCCGGATTAAAAGCCAGAGACGCCCATAATATACCCGAAGCGGAAAGGGATTACTTTTTGGAACGCAAATATCCGTCTTTCGGTAATCTTGTTCCGCGTGATGTTGCTTCCAGAAATGCAAAGACAATGTGCGATGAAGGCAAAGGTGTTGGTTCCGGTCTCGCTGTTTTCCTGGACTTCTCCGATGCGATAAAAAGGGATGGCAAAAAAACAATCGAAGCCAAGTATGGTAATCTCTTTGATATGTACGCACAGATTACCGGAGACGATCCGTATGCGGCGCCAATGATGATTTATCCGGCAGTGCACTACACAATGGGTGGGCTATGGGTAGATTATAATTTAATGACGAGTGTACCTGGTTTATATGCGCTTGGCGAAGCAAACTTCTCTGATCATGGTGCAAACCGATTGGGAGCAAGTGCGCTGATGCAAGGTTTAGCAGATGGTTATTTTGTTATACCATACACTATTGGAGATTATCTCGCGGGACTGCCAGCTGATAAAGTAAATACGGACCGGCCGGAGTTTAAAGAGGCAGTTGAAAAAGCAACAGCAACAATTAATCAGTTACTAGCAGTTAAAGGCAAGAGGACGGTTGATCAATTCCACCGAGAACTTGGTTTGACCATGTGGGATTATTGCGGAATGTCGCGCTCTGCAGAAGGTTTGAAGAAAGCAAAGGCGAAAATTCAATCTTTGCGTACAGAATTTTGGCAAGATGTGAACGTGTTGGGTGGCTCGAATGAATTGAACCAGGAGTTAGAGAAAGCGATGCGTGTTCTCGACTTCATTGAACTTGGAGAGCTCATGGTGGACGATGCCTTAAATCGCGAGGAATCTTGTGGAGGTCATTTCCGGGAAGAATTTCAAACTCCCGACGGAGAAGCGTTGCGTAATGATAACGATTATGCGTATGTGGCTGCATGGCAATACGCGGGTGAGAATCAGCCTGAAGTCTTGCACAAAGAGCCATTAATATTTGAAAATGTTAAGTTGACCCAAAGAAGCTACAAGTAATATGAAGATAACATTAAAAATCTGGCGCCAGAAAAACAGGGAAACAAAGGGATCATTTAAAACATACCCGATTGATCATGTTTCTCCGGATATGTCTTTCCTTGAAATGTTAGACGTCCTTAATAATGATCTGATCCGTAAAGGAGAAGAGTCAGTTGCATTTGATCATGACTGTCGTGAGGGCATTTGCGGGATGTGCAGTCTCTTTATAAATGGTAAGCCCCATGGTCCTTTACAGACGACGACCTGTCAGCTTCATATGCGTTCTTTCAGTGATGGACAAACTATTACTATTGAGCCCTGGCGTGCAAAAGCATTTCCGGTGATTAAGGATTTGGTTGTTGATCGTTCTTCATTCGACAGGATACAACAAGCGGGCGGATACGTCTCCGTGAATACTGGCGGTGTGCCGGATGCCAATGAAATTCCCATCCCCAAGAAAGTTGCGGATGAAGCTTTCGATTCTGCGGCATGTATTGCATGTGGAGCTTGTGTGGCGGCGTGTAAGAACGCATCTGCAATGCTTTTTGTAGGAGCAAAGGTTTCTCAGTTTGCACTACTTCCTCAAGGCAAGCCTGAACGCAAGGAGCGCGTTGAGAAGATGGTAGCTCAGATGGATGCAGAAGGATTCGGCGCTTGTTCTAACACCGGTGCGTGCGAAGCAGAATGTCCAAAGGGTATCAACTTAACAAACATTGCGCGGATGAATCGCGAATATTTTTCAGCGGTGGCAAGTTCCTACGAGGTTCAATCTGCCGGAGGCGATTAAGATATGATTTATGCGGGACATGGTATTGCATGTCCCGCAATAGATTTTATTCACTTTTGCAGAGTCCAAAACCGGACCTTCCCGTTGAAATATCTGCAGATAAAGCTGAGCCAATATTCCCGCCAGCCAAAATAATATCTCGGTCTGGACCAGAGGCATCCAGGTGTACCTTTATGCAGGCATTTAAAACTATCAATTGTTTATACGAAAACGCTGATTCATCAGACAGTTGCGTCAATTTGGTTTCACTTAAGCCTGTTTTCCCGGTTACGGGGTTAAGCAGTGCGGCGACGTCGGCATCAGGTGTCGTTATATCTCCAAGGTGAAGATGAACGGGATGTGCGATATTCCCCTCAGTTCCGGAAAGGGCAACGGTGATCCAGGCAGATCCATCTGTCTTTTCTTTAAAGCTTACGGTTCCACTCACGTTAAAGTCCGATGCCTGTTGTAGGGGATAAACAACTTCGTTTCCGGTGAACTCATCACGGGCAATGTTGCCGTTGTCCTGACAAGCTATCAGGCTCATTCCCACCACAATTCCCAAAAACAGCTTTCCTGTCGTATTCATAGCCTTCTCAATTTTCACTAAAGTTAAAAAAAATGGGTAATTCTGAGCAATTACAACCTAATCACAGTTAGATTTGTTCCAACACCCGATTTGGCACGGAAGTGGCACATATTGAACGCCAATCGCTAATTGGTTATTTTGTGAAAAGACTGATTTTGATTCTTATCGTTTTAGGTGGGTGCAGCCCTAAGCTTCAACCCCCCGATCCTGAATCGTTGAAGCCGTCCTGGCTAAGCACCACACCTTATCAAAACGGCTATTATACCGGTATTGGCCACAGTGTTAAAGTTGGAAACAACAACTACATTCAAAGTGCAAAAAAAAGTGCTTTAGATGATCTGGTATCTCAAATAAAAGTAAATGTTTCCAGTACGTCTGTCCTAAGTCAGCTCGAAGTTGATAAGAAGCTTACCGAGCAATATGAGCAAATAATTCAAACAACGGCAGCGGATGAAATTGAAGAGTTTGAGGTCGTCGATGCGTGGGAAGACGATACCAACTACTGGGTTTACTACAGGCTTTCAATAGCCCGGTATCGCCAGATTAAGGAAGAGCAAAAAAGAAACGCAACTATTCTCGCTACGGACTACCTCAACAAAGCCAGGTCTGCTGAGAAAAACGGAGATCGCTTACAATCGATAAGTTTCTACTTCCAGGCATTCAGGAGCCTGGAAAAATACCTGGGTGAAGCTATCGTGGTTACCATAGACGGCAAAGACGTACTACTGGTGAATGAAGTCTATGCTTCCATTCAAAATATTCTAGATAAGATACATGTGTGGGTTGAACCTTCAGAAATTGCCTTGAACAGAAGAATAAATCAAAGTACCGAAACTGTAATGGCCCGATCCAGTTTTAAGGATTTGAATACGCCGGCAGTTAGTCTGCCGTTGGTGGCAGGCTTTGAAAAGGGTTCTGGCGATATATTCCCGACATATAAAACAGATGCGGTAGGGAGTGCTAAGATCCTCATGACTAAAATTCGTTCACGGGAATTGGAACAAACCGTAGGGGTGAAAGTTGACATCGATGCGTTAAGTGGGGCTGGAAATTCGCCGATTTGTTCCCTGGTTGCACGAACGCTGAACTTACCGCGTGCTCAGGTAATATTAAAAGTGCAACGTCCACTTGTTTTCATAACATCTGAAGAAAGAAGCTTTGGTAACTTTAAACCCAATGACCAAATCAGCAACAGACTAAAAAACCTCCTGGCAAATAATGGTTTTGAGTTTACAACAGAAAAGAGCAATGCGGACTTGTGGTTTGATGTAAAAGCAGATTCAGAGAGGGGCTCAATTTCCGGCAGTATTTTCATTACCTATTTAACGAGTGTTATTAAAGTAGCTGCAGTTAAGGAAGGAAAAGAGATTTACTCCACTACGCTGGATCGTGTTAAAGGGTACGGGCTTGATTATGAAAAGTCAAGCATTGATGCCTATAATAAGGCAATTGAAACGTTGGAGAGAGAGCGTATAAATGAGTTATTGAATACGGTTCTTCAATAGTTCAGGGGTTCAATTGAGCGAGAATAACGTGTTAAAAAATTTGGTCTTTAAATTGTAAAGTATAACTTAACTTAAAATTTTATTGAGTATGAAACAAATAACTTATTCTACACTTATGCTTGTACTCCTCGGTGGAGTCTTTATGATTGGCTGTAAAGGCAAAGAGAAAACTCCAAAAGGTGAGACCGAAGTGTCAGTCCCTTGTTCTGGTTCAGATTATTTCACTAGCTCCAAATATTTTCGGGCTAATTCAATTGGTGAAAGTCAGGATCAGGTAACCTCGAAAAAGAAAGCACTGGCGAATGCGCGCGCTGAACTTGCTGCCAGTATTCAGACTACGGTAAAGGCTGTAACTGATAATTACACCAATTCACGCGAAATGAATAACAAGGAACAAGTAGAAGAAAGATTTGAACAGCTTAATCGTGAAATTGTTGATCAAAAACTTTCAGGCCTTAAAACGATTTGTGAAAAACTGATGAAAACAAATCAGTCAACCTATAAAACGTATATCGCCATTGAGTTGTCTGCAGATGATCTTGTTGCTACCTACAATGAGCGCCTTTCACAAGATGATCGTCTTAAGATTGATTACGACTACGAAAAATTTAAGGAGACTTTCGAGAAAGAAATGGATAGGCTCGGAAACAATTAACCTTGATCTTTTCCAAAATATAATTTCTGCCCCGGTAATTGCCGGGGCTTTTTTTGTCCCCGGCCATGGATGCCAATAGAATGGAAACTTTCGGAGAAACCTCAGTTCTGGGATAAACCCATTAATAAAATTGATTTGCACCCACCTTCTTCAATACAGTTGTTAGGTTATTATCGGCCTGAGAAAACTATTTTATCCGGCTTACCATCTAAAATTATTCCGTATAAACAATCGTTTGAAAAGAATCGAATCAACCATTATACCGAAAGCCGCAATATTTATTTTCAGATGATTTGTTTTTTATGATCAATCACCTACCTTTAATCCCTATACGATTGGTAGACAAATGAATGTAGCACCTAAACTCACCATCATCGCCGTGTTCTGCTGCTGTCAGCAGGTTGGCGTAACCCCAAGAGGAACAGGTACGTAATAATTTCTTGAAACAAACAGCCAAGACATACGAGCCTTTTCTGCAAACAGAAAAGGCTTATTTTTAATAGGTAGGATTAAAACGAAAAGAGTTTAAAAAATGGAAAGCTTTCGGTCAGAACTAGAAGATTTAAACAACCCCATTGTTGCACGCGATATTATTGATCTTGAAAAGAAGATCAGACTTTTTCGCGATGGAAAACTTGACAGCGAAAAATTCAGAAGTTTACGGTTGGCCCGAGGTATTTACGGACAACGTCAGGAAGGTGTACAGATGATTCGCATCAAACTTCCCTTTGGGCGTGTTACAACAAAACAGCTGCGCAGGATTGCTGATATTTCGGATGAGTATGCGAGCAGCACACTACATGCTACGACACGACAGGATATCCAAATTCACTACGTAAGCCTTGATAAAACTCCGGAACTGTGGGCTAAACTCGAACAAGATGAAATAACGACACGAGAAGCTTGTGGAAATACTGTTCGTAACATTACGGCATCTCCTGCTGCTGGTGTAGATCCGAATGAAGTATTCGATGTTTCACCGTATGCTCATGAAATGTTTCAATACTTTCTGCGCAATCCTATATGCCAGGAAATGGGCAGGAAATTTAAGATTGCGTTTTCCTCAAGTGATGAAGATACAGCTTTTGCGTTTATACATGACTTAGGATTCATTCCGAAGATTGTAGAGGGTAAGCGTGGGTTCAAGGTAGTGATCGCGGGTGGTTTGGGGGCTAACCCGTATGTAGCACAACTAGCACATGAATTTTTAGAAGAAGATCAAATCATTCCGTTCACAGAGGCAGTGCTTCGTGTATTCGATCGTTATGGAGAACGCAATCGCCGAATGAAAGCGCGTTTGAAATTCCTGATCAACGACATCGGACTGGAAAAATTAATGGAACTCGTTGAGGAGGAGCGGAAAGCATTAAACCATAAAGTTTATAAAATTAACACCGCTATTTTACCAGAACCGGTTATCCCTGAACCTTTATATTCCAATGGAATTTCTGTCGATGAACAAAAATATAATCGCTGGTTTAAAACAAATGTCTTTGAACAAAAGCAGCGCGGTTTTTTTGGTGTGTATGTAAAACTACCCCTCGGTAATTTATCGTCAACTCTTTCAAGAAAATTTGCTGACATCGTAGATCGATATGCATCGAACGAACTTCGTGTAACGATCAATCAAGGATATTTGATCCGGTTTGTTCGCCCTGAGGCGCTGAAGCCGCTTTATGCTGCATTGGACAGTGTAGCACTCGCTGAACCCGGTTTTGATAGTGTTGCTGATATCACGGCGTGCCCGGGTACTGATACTTGTAACCTTGGAATCTCAGACAGTACATCTATTTCATTGCAACTGGAGAAAGTTATAAGGGAAGAATTTCCTGAGCTGATCTTCAACAACGATATCAAAATAAAGATTAGCGGATGCCCAAATTCCTGCGGGCAGCATGGTCTCGCGAGTATTGGATTACACGGAAGTACCATTAAGGACAAGCAAGGTAAAGTAATGCCTGCCCTTGTGTTATTGTTGGGCGGAGGTAAAGTAAGCAACGGAGAAGGGATTATATCAGACAAGATTATTAAGATACCGAGCAAGCGCGGGCCTCAGGCTCTTCGTTTCTTATTAAGCGACTACGAATCAAATAGTCAGGATGGAGAATACTATCATGACTATTTTAAACGCATGGGTCGTAATTACTTCTATCAGATCCTCAAACCGTTAGGTGATGTTACTGCGGTTAATCCTGAGGAGTATATTGACTGGGGACAAGAAAATAATTTTATTCTTCACACCGCAGTGGGAGAATGTGCGGGTGTAATGATTGATTTGGTTTCAACCTTGTTAAATGATTCTGAAGACAAGTTAGCTTGGTCAAAGGAGGCATTAGATAAGAACCAGTTTTCTGATTCAATTTATCACAGCTATAGTGCTTTTATTAATACAGCCAAAGCTTTGTTGCTTACGCGCGATATAAAACCAAGTACACAATTTCAAACCATCAATGACTTTCAAAAAGAGTTTGTAGAAACCCGGGCATTCGAGTTTGATGGAAATTTTAAAGACTTTGTGTTGCGCATCAATAAAAATGAACCATCAGAAGCTTTTGCGAAAGAGTATCTGAACGACTCATTAGCATTTATGGAAACAGTTGCAGCGTATCGTTCCACAGAAAATGAGACGATTGCCAAAGAAGTATTGCAAAAAGAAGTAATCCAGAAATGATACCTTCTTTCTTCAAATCGCATCAATCGCCGAGGCTGACACTAGTTGGCGCGGGACCGGGTGATCCTGAATTGATAACTATTAAGGGTATTCGTGCTATCCAGGGTGCAGATATCGTATTGTATGACGCACTTGTATCGCATGAAATTCTGGATATAATTCCCAGGGGTATCCCTTCGCTTTGTGTAGGTAAGCGGGCGGGTGCGCATTCTTATTGTCAAGACGAGATTAATGAACTAATTGTTGAGTTTGCTTACTTGTATGGAAATGTTGTACGCCTGAAGGGAGGAGACCCTTTTGTTTTTGGACGCGGATCTGAAGAAGCTGAGTATGCACAAGCACAAGGCGTTCATACATCTGTTGTTCCGGGAATCAGCAGCGCGTTAGCAGTTCCCGCGAGTGCAAACATCCCAGTAACTGCACGCGGCATAAGCGAAAGCTTTTGGGTTATAACAGGAACTACGAAAGAGGGTGTTATTTCGTCAGATATCGCCTTAGCGGCACAATCATCAGCTACGATTGTCATCCTAATGGGACTAAATAGAATCGATTCCATTATGGCGGAGTTCGTTGCCTGCGGAAAGAGTGATACACCAGTCGCGGTTATTCAGAACGGCACCCTCAATAGTCAAAAATGCGTTATCGGAAGCGTTGCTACTATATCTTGCCTTGCATCTGAATCGCGCATGAGCTCTCCTGCTATTATTGTTATCGGTGAAGTGGTAAACCAGCGACAAGTACTAGAGGAGGTTGTAGGGCAGACAGAAGTAACAACCCCGCACAGGCCAGTCGGAAATTTTATGTATTCCTGGAAACCTTAACCTTACCCTGTAGGTTTTACATACGAAGTGGATACATAACAATGCTACTTCAATACTATGGAACGAAACAATCTTTTTCCCGTCTTTCTTAAG
The DNA here is from genome assembly GCA_041747735.1 of Chryseolinea sp. Taxonomy (GTDB): domain Bacteria; phylum Bacteroidota; class Bacteroidia; order Cytophagales; family Cyclobacteriaceae; genus Chryseolinea. The sequence continues at coordinate 2,330 of JBGTEP010000205.1, read as the reverse complement.
CTTGAATTCCTGGAAACGTTAATTGTTGGGGGCGGCTATGTAGGCCTTGAAAAATTGTCTGCTATATTGAAAAATAGTCCCACGGCAAAAATTACACTTGTTGCAAGAACCATTCAGGAGCCTATCCGCGAACTTGCCGAACAACATCCTTCTGTCAGACTACATGAACGAAATTTCAAGCTTTGGGATTTATGGGATAAAGATCTTGTAATGCTTGCCACCGATAATAGAAACCTTCATGAGGCAATACGAAAGTTTGCGCGTACAAAGAGATTATTAATCAACGTTGCGGATACACCAGACTTGTGCGATTTCTACCTGGGCTCTGTTGTTACACGCGGTAATCTTAAGATTGGAATATCTACCAATGGAAAATCACCAACTATATCAAAACGTATTCGGGAGTATCTCGAAGAAGCCTTACCTGAAGACACAAACGATTTGTTAGAAAATATGCAAAAAATAAGGGAGCAGATAAAAGGCGATTTCAATCACAAGGTCAAAGTGCTGAATGAAATCACATCATCTTTCCTTGAAACGCCAGCATCAAAATAGGTCAGCAATTCGCATGAAGGTTTATGAGGGTGGATCGTTTACAAATGTCTCACTCGCTACAGAATCGACTCTTTGTCTTGCTAAGACTTAAACCTGTCGATTGTGAAGAGATCCGGGACGTCTTTATTGCCTGCAAATACCTCTGCTACTAATTCGCCTATGGCAGGTCCATGTTTAAATCCATGACCGGATCCACCGCCTATAAGGAAAAGATTGTCGGTTTCGGGGTGTAAATCGAATATAAAATTCCCATCTGTAGAATTTTCATATGGGCATACTCTGTGTTCAAGTAAGGGAGCATTCAAGAGCTTCGGAAAACGGTGCGCCATAAAATTCCTCGCTTGAGCCAGAACTTTCGGAGTATGAGTTCGCTGGCCTGAAGTCGGATAAAATAGTTCACCCCGAACGTCAACGCCGATCTTAAAGCCCCGGTGTGAATTCCCTGGAATACCGTAGTAAAAGTTGTGACCATCAACATCAACCCATACGGGGAGATTTTCGAATTTACTTGCGTTGTCTCCAGGAATTCCGAAATAATAAACCTCTTGCTTCGTACACGTAATCTTTTTACCAAGGACTTCTGGAAAAAGTTCTCCTAACCACGCACCACACGCAAACAAGTATGCGTCTGCCTTGATAACGTCTCCGTTAGCGAGTAAAACGCTTTCGATCTTCGGATTCTTAGAATCTATTCTAACCCGATTTTGAATATATTTTCCACCTTCCTTTAAAAAGGCATCAACTACATGCTGAGCAGATTCTCTCGCTTTCAAGTAACCGCCGTAAGGATCAAAGTAGGCATGATGCAAGTCTTCGGTATGAATCATAGGATATCGTCGATCCATCTCTTTTCTTGAGAGATAGTCATAATTCATCTGATGCTTTTTGGCAAATGGAATTGAGTCGTCAACGAGCGGAGTATGCTCATCATAGCAAAACCACAAGACACCGGTATTATAGAATAATTTTTTACCAAACCGTTCCTGATTTTCTTTCCAGAGCTCTAGTGCCCGCACATTCATGTCGAAGTACGTTTCATTAGCACCGTAGGTAGAACGAATAACACGAGTCTCATCACCAGAACTCGACCTGGAATTCCCAGGGCCCCAGGTATCAATCAATGTTACTGTAAATCCTTTCCGAAGGAGATACAAGGATGACCATCCTCCAAATGCTCCAGCGCCGATAACAACAATATGACTCCCCGCGCTGAACGACGGAAGACTTTTCTTATCCCTGAAATTTACTTCGGATGTCGGGGCAAAGGTATTCAGGTTGTGGGAAGGCATTACTTTGTCCAGTTCGACGGATCAACACGCCAGGCTTTAAGCGAAGTCGTTTGATCCTCTGTAATATACTTTTCACTGAGAGCGTACTTCAATAAGCTATTGTAGTCGCTAAGGCTGATAAGAGATGTGTTGGAATCATAAAAGTTACGTGTAGCGATGTCGAAACCGTAGTTGAAAATGGACACCATTCCTAATACTTCAAGTCCTGCCTCCCGTAGCGCTTGTACAGCTTTTAGAGAACTTCCTCCCGTTGAAACAAGGTCCTCAACCACCACGACCTTTTGCCTTTTGGTTACTTTTCCCTCAATCAGGTTTTCCATGCCATGATCTTTAGGTTTCGGCCTGACATATAGAAAGGGGAGGTTTAGAGAATCAGCAACCAATGCTCCTTGCGCAATACCTGCAGTCGCCACCCCGGCAATCGATTCCACGGTAAAGTAGTTTTCGCGTATCGCCTGAACTAAGCCATCCCGAATTGTTTTTCTA
>JBGTEP010000204.1:0-44330 GCA_041747735.1 Chryseolinea sp. | reverse complement strand
ACAATTTAGACTTTATTTCTTAAACACACTTTCTGAAAATGCCGAACGAATACCTCAAAAGATGAAACTGTCAATAGAGATAGCAAAGACACATCTACTGTCAAAACCAAAGCAGACACTGGTAGCGATGTTGGGTGTAACGTTTGGTATTGGGATGTTCATTGCCATGGTAGGGCTGATGACTGGCCTGAATAATTTTACGGAAGAGTTAACCATGACTTCTTCACCAGACATTCACATTTACAACGATATAACGGAGGAGCGTTTATCTATCCTTGAAGAAGTTAATCCAGCAGGAATAAATGTTGTACATCATCAAAAACCGAAGAAGGAAACACCGAAACTCAGGAATGCCATTCAAATCACGGAAGTAGTTCGAAAGGATCAGCGTGTACTGGGAGCAGCACCAACGCTTGCATCACAAGTCTTTTACAACTATGGCCCTATACAATTGAATGGAACGATCTCAGGGGTGGATATCATGGAGGAGAATAAACTCTTTGATCTGCGGTCGAAGATGAAATCAGGATCGATTGAAGAACTGAAAGCCAGCACCGATGGTATCATTATGGGTGCCGGACTTGCACGTAAACTTAACGTCAAGACTGGTGACCGGGTGGTAATCTCAACACCTGAAGGTTATACCATGACATTAAAAATTGTTGGTACATTCAAGATGGGGATTGGAACGGTAGATAATGTGCGCAGTTACGCCAATATTTCTACAGTACAAATTATATTGCAGCAAGATCAATCGTACATCACCGATATCAATGTAAAGCTCAAGGATCTCACCCTGGCAAAACAAGTTGCACCTGAGTTTCAGGCGATGTTTGGATACAAAGCCGAAGATTGGGAGACCGCCAATGCTACTTTTTTAACCGGTGCAATCATCCGGAATATTCTGACGTATTCAGTTTCTTTTACCCTTTTAGTGGTGGCGGGTTTTGGTATCTACAATATTCTCAACATGACCATCTATAATAAAATGAAAGATATCGCTATCCTGAAGGCTATGGGTTTCTCTGGCAGAGATGTGAAGCAGATTTTTATGATTCAATCATTGGTGATAGGATTTGTAGGAAGTATTGCCGGTTTGTTAATTGGTTATTCAATTTCTTATGCGATTTCCAGAGTGCCGTTCGATGGTGGTGATTTTGTAAGCCTTGACTTCTTCCCGGTAAATTTTGATCTCAAATATTATGTTATCGGAATAGTCTTTGGAGTAGCCACTACCGCTGTAGCCGGATATCTGCCTTCACGTAAAGCGTCAAAGTTGGATCCGATTGAGATTCTAAGAGGATAGGAGATGGAACAAGTATTGAGAACCCATAAGATTAGCAAGTACTTTTACGATCCTGAGAAATTCCAGGTTTTAAAAGAAATCGACCTGACGGTAAATAAAGGTGAGTTTCTTTCGTTAGTTGGGAAGTCAGGTTGTGGAAAATCGACATTAATGTACGTTATGTCCACGATGGATTCGGATTACGAAGGTGAACTCGAAATCTCCGGACAGCGGCTTACGGGTAAAACCCAAAATGAACTTGCTGCGTTTAGAAATGAAAACATCGGATTCGTGTTCCAGTTCCATTATCTCCTGCCCGAATTTACGGCGCTTCAGAATGTGATGATCCCGGCCCTGAAATTAAATAAGTATACGCGTCAGGAGGTGGAAGCCCGTGCGTATGAGAAATTAAAGATGTTGGGTATGGAAGATCATGCTTTGAAACCCTCAAATAAGCTTTCGGGAGGACAACAGCAAAGGGTGGCAATTGCACGCGGTATCATAAATGATCCGGCTATTATCATGGGAGATGAACCCACAGGCAACCTGGACTCGTATAACTCACATCTGGTCTTTGATATTTTCAGAGAATTGACGCAAACGTATAATCAGAGCATTATTGCCGTAACGCACGATGAAGAATTTGCCCGGAATTCAGATAGAATTGTAGAGATGAGTGATGGTAAAATTATCGGTTCTGCTGAAGTTGATAAAAACGGGATGCACTGATTTTTAGCGGATGAAATAGGAAATAAAAAATAGGGGTAAACGACTAAAAGGTTGTCATAATCTCAAAAACAGCACAAATATGGAAAATAGACTTATCCTTTCTCCATCTCCAAATGCTTACCTTCAGCAGTTCATTATTGCACAAAAAAATCTGAACCATTTGGTTCAAGAAGAGCGAATCCTCAAACGGATACAAAAGAGTAAGCGGCAGACGTTAAAATAAAATTTCCATTTGATTACGCTTTTGAGTAAAATTATTCTTTCTGAAAACGGCAGTTTACCAATGGGGAACGTCTTGCAGTCAGTAAATTGTATTTCAAAGCATACTTGAATGAAAGTAAAAGAATTCACTCCGATTATGTGGTTCTATCTTATACTGACGATCGCCGGAGCTGTTGTTCCATGGTTTTTTAATCTTCGCCAGGCACTGTATGGAACAGAACCCTTTACGGTGACGAATTTTTTGGAGGCAGGCGTAGCCAATGATTTTGTATCATCCATTACTTTTGATTTTTTTATTACCGCCACGGCCGTATTCGCCTTCATGATTATCGAGGCAAGAAGATTGAAGATGAAAGGACTAGTGTGGTATATCATATTTACATTCCTTATCGCCTTTGCATTTACCTGTCCTTTATTTCTGTTTAATCGCGAACGCGCACTGCAAAAAATTAAAATCGGTTAATGTTCGCCTATAAAAGCAAAAGACAGTTCCTGATTGTATACGGAGTGATCTTCGGTGGAGCTGTCATGGGCTTTTTGGTTCGATTATCAAAATTCGAGGAGTTTACAACAAAGGGAAATTTTCTTGTTTCTGTTGTATCAATAGCACTGATAACTTTTATCTGGGAGTCCCTTCGTTACATCAACAGATTTCTCAACACATCATATCCTTTTGAAAAAAATATTGCCGGAAGAATTGTACTTCAATTGTTTTGCGGCACGATTGTCGGATTAATTGTAAGGAGTATAATTTATTATTTTGGTGAACCAAACATTCCGTTTAAACTCGACTCGCTTTTCTTAGCGACAACATGGGCACTTTATGCTCTTCTCCCGGCATTTATCAACCTTATTTTTTTCACTGATTATTTTATTGGCCGATGGAAAGATTCACTTGTATTGGCGGAACGGCTTGAGAAAGAGAAGTCCCAGGTTCAGTTTGATAATTTAAAGAACCAGTTAAATCCTCATTTTTTGTTCAATGCGTTAACATCGTTGAACAGCCTTATTTTTGAAGATCAGAAGTTGGCCTCACAATTCCTTCAGCACCTTTCAAAGGTTTACCGGTATGTACTTCAGAATAAGGATAAGAACTTTGTACCACTCGTCACAGAGCTGAATTTTATTCAGGGATATGTATTTCTTCTTGAAACCAGGTTTCTTCATGCTGTAAAAATCAGCATCAATGTAAAGGAAGAAAAAAAGGAACAGGCAATCGTTCCGGTAACGCTTCAGATATTGATTGAAAATGCGCTGAAGCATAATATCGCTGATCGGGAAAAGCCTTTACATATTGATATTACGGTGATGGGGGATTACCTCATCGTTAGTAATAATCTACAGGAACGCAAAATGGTTGAAACGTCCAATAAAATGGGACTTGACAATTTGAAATCGTTGTATCGCTTTTTAACCGACAAACCTGTTCTCATTGAAAAGACTGACAACCGATTTGCAGTGAAGGTGCCATTGTTATAAAATCGCCATTATATTTACAATCAAAACTAAAATGCGCTATCGTACAGCTGATATTGAAGATCTTTCGAAACTTCTGAAACTTTATCGGGCCATTGCCCAGGTTGAGGGCGGTCTCGCCCGTTTGGAAAACGAGATAACGGAAGATTATATTAAAAACATCCTCGAAAAAAGTGTTGATACAGGTCTGATCATTGTGGGCGAAAACCCCAACGATCCGGAGGAATTGATAGCATCGATCCATGCGTATAAGGCAGGTATCAAAGTATTCAATCATGTTTTAAGTGATGTAACGATTGGTGTTCACCCACAGCATCAGGGAAAAAAAATTGGGAGAACTGTCCTCACGATTTTCCTCGAAGAGGTTGGCCGCAACAGACCAGACATTGGGAAAGTAGAAGTGATAGTAAGAGAAAGCAACACTAAAGCTATACAACTATACCAATCGCTGGGATTTAGAGTTGAAGGAAGAATGGAAATGAGGATAAGAACTCCGCAGAACACATACGAGGCAGATATCCCGATGGGTTGGCAGAATCCCAACTATGAATTCTAGTACGCATGAACATTCTCATTATCGAAGATGAAACCTGGGTTGCTAAAAATCTTCAGGACCTGGTTTTGAAGATCGAACCCGATGCTACCATTGTGCGTACCATCAGCAGCGTCCAAGAGGCCAGAAAGTGGTTGACCGGACACCCGTCTCCTGATTTAATTCTATCTGATATTAGACTTTCCGATGGAATCAGTTTTGAGATTTTTGAAAATTTAAAACTTCGTTGCCCGATAATTTTTACCACCGCTTATGATGACTATGCCATCCGGGCGTTTAAGCTGAATAGTATTGATTACCTGTTGAAGCCTGTTGATGAAGGCGAGTTACGGGCAGCGATGAATAAGTACAAGTCCCTGAGTACAGAGAATGTTTTGGAGGAACAGCTGAAGGTGCTGGTTAGTAATTGGGGACAAGCGCAAAAGAAGTATAAAGAACGCTTCCTGACGTTACACCGAAATACACTCGTGCCGATTTCGCACAATGATATTGCTTTCTTTCATAAGGAACAGTTGATTTACGTGCACTCGTTGAACAATGAAAAACTCATAAGCGAACATCACACCATGGATGAAATAGAAACGCTTTTGAATCCAGAGATTTTTTTTCGTGTGAACAGACAGTACATCATCCACATCCAATCGGTCGACCGTATTAAGACTACCCATAAGGGCTTGACAGTCCAGCTCAAACCCGTTTTTCACACCGAAATTGATATAAGCCGCGAGAAAGCCGCAGCCTTCAAAAGTTGGTTGGGATGATCATCTTACATAAACAATTCAATCAGACGATCCTCTGCGACCATTGCGGCCTTTGGATGAAAAACGGCTTCCCCGCTAACTTTTATATCGTATGATGGAATGACGGAGGTTCCGTGAGATTGTAATAGGGTATTGCTCACACGAAGCCGTTTAGCCCAAAGAGATACTATATAGCTTCCCAGTTATTTCCGCGCCTCTTCGCCACCCCAGACCGCATTTTGCAGGTTACCCAAATGTAAACTGCTCAATGGTTTTGACCAACTACCAATGAAACCTGGTAAATACACAGTACTGATATGGTATTTCGAAACACCGCCCTAGATTGGGTTATTCAAAAGCAAGCTAAAAAGGTTATTTGTAATGGTCACAGAGGATGCTATAATTTGGCTTTGGCGGTCTGATAATAAAAAAGGTCCGGCAATTCCTCGCAAGAAATACATCGAGGTTGCCAACAAGATAATTTCAGAACTGGAGTCAAATCGCGTTGGTGAAATTGACTTGCATCAATTAATTGACCAAATTAGATATACCTTTTCCACAGGTTTTAATGGAAATCTTGACTGGTATCTGCTCCATGTAAAACAGGATATGGAGGCAAGAGGTATAATTAAAATTTCAGTTAATCGTGATTGTGTCCAGACCATTACCCTGAAGAAAAAGCATTAGCTATTTAAAGAATAATTGTTAAGGATGTCGTGATTGTTTTTGATCTTAGGTTATATGAATAAAGCGAATAACGCAAAATACATCCGGGTTCGTCCCTCCTGCATACAAAGCTTTCGGCAGGCATGCGTTTACCCAGCCCTCCTTTTCCGGCTACTTGTTATACATGGGTCGTCGGGGCCAATGTCTAGCGGACACATTTTCCACAACAATAAAAAGCAAGGTTAATTTAAACTATCCAGATCGACTTCGGACAGGAGATTATTCCTAGACAACTTTGGATTCCAATAGTTGTCGGTTTTTTACCACTCACTTTTTTTAATCGACGATATTTAAAGAGTAACTTTCAGTTATCAAATTGTCAAAATAAAATTGCTGATGAAGTATGATCTTTCAAGACTTTTACCCTCATCCTTCACTCACGGAATATGTAAGGCTTTACCATGTACGGCATTTTTTTCAAGGATATTTCAAACCTTCCCTTTAAACCATACCCGCCCAGACCAGAGCAATGCTTACTATTTATTCCACGGGATTTGCAACTGTTGAATATGTAACGGAAGGTAAAAAAGTAAAACGACCACGCTCTGTCGTTGTGGGGCAACAAACAAAGTTGTTTTTCCCTTCAAATCTGGCGTTCAAGTCTGAAATAATATCCCACCATGAAAAAAATATTTCTATTGGCTGAAGATGATAGAGACGATACCGAACTTTTCCGAGAGGCCCTTGAGGAGATTGATCCCTTAATTGTTTCTCATTGCGTAAGTGATGGCAAGCAGGTCTTGGCAAGACTGGGCAAAGAAGAATTCGAGAAGCCACAAATTATGTTTCTTGACGTTAATATGCCGGGAATGGACGGGTGGGATTGCTTAAGGGAACTAAAGAAAAATAAATTGTATAAGGATATCCCTGTTATAATGTACTCCACTTCGTCACACCAGAAAGAGGCCGATATGGATATTGACCTTGGAGCGTTATGCTTTTTTACAAAGCCAAGTGATTTTGTTGAACTAAAAGCCTGGATAGAATCTACTTCAAGCATTGAGTCATTTTGTGCCCATACAGTCGAGTCGAAGCGATGCCCCTGATGCCAGCTACTAGAGACAGGTGTAAAAAAATGCGGGAAACGAAAGAAGGCCTGCAAACGAATTGCAGACCTTCCAGCAGTGACTAGATGAAGAGGTTAAAACAAATGAGAAATCAAGGTTGAACCTTAAATGCTATATTGATGAATTTATTAGACTCGTTGCCTTCCATAGCTTCAAGCACTTTTATCATACCCTTCTTGCCGTACTGATCCACAAATTCAACCACATCTCCAGTAACTAAACTTTTTACGAAAGTTTCACCAGGAGTCGTTATAAAATTCAATTGTGAAGATGTTGTAATGGCATCAAATTCCGTTGTAGTCTTGGTTGAGTTTCTAAAATAAACAATGTTTTTTGTTTCAGTCAGATTGCCCAATGAAGGTATTGCAACTTCTGGATAGGACGACGTAGCATGCAGCGCCGGTCCCCCATCAGCTAAATTGATATAGCCAAAATCCCAAAAGGTAATGAACTCTTCACCTTGTTCAATTTTATAAACAGTACCATCTAACAATGAAACAAAAGTCAAAGATTTTGCATCAGCCGTGGGAGTGAAAAGCTTGACATTGGCAAAAGTTTTCACTGCTGCAGCTGGATTAGTTGATGTTCCAAACTTAAGGGTAATCGTACCGGGCGTGCCGATAAGGCGTTGGGTTGCGTCACGGAAATCTCCATTTCCACTGGTTACCCAGAATTTATACACAACAGTACCATCCGTGCCTAACCCTGATGGTACTGGTAATGTAAACTGGAATTCAAAGTCCTTGTCATTTTTCCCAGTCAAATCAATGGCACCGTCATCTTTTAAATCAACGCTCTCGGTTGGCTCGAATATCGCTTCACCCTGACCTTTGATATTTTGTGTGATGTAGAGACGCTTCATCGATGTGGTAGAGGTAAAACTCACTTTCGCCTCTATTTCGCTTTGTGTAATGGCGTTTACGTTTACCATTACATCCGGATTTGCCGGTCCTGCTTCATTCACTTCCAATATTGCGTCGAATTGTGCGTCTGGGTCTACCTGAATCTCATCGTTATCATCGCAGCTGATAATAAACAGCGATGCGAATGCGAATAAAACTGGTGATGCGTAGTTTCTAAAGTATTTCATTTTGTAGTGGCTAAATGGTTAATTGTTATAAACAATGTTAAGTGGAAGAATCATGCCACATCATACATTCAAAGAATGAGGGAGGCTAATGTCCGATCGGCTAACTTTTAATAGGATAAGTCTTCGCAGTTTAAGGTCGGCGGATGTGCTAGTCGATCTCGTACGTGTGGTATTGGGATGTGAACTGGGGGGTATAATACACAGTATCGGGTCAAAGCTCACCCTGAAATTTAGTTCGAGTTTCTAATTATTTTCATCAAGGAAATAGTGCTTTGATCGGCTCTCGTTCGTCATTGTACTCGAAGTGAATCTTTTCTTCTTTTCCTTCAACGAAATAAGTACTGTCAGTTATTGAGTAGAGATTGAAGTTTCCCAGGTACGGGATGTTCACAATAAGTTGGCCCTCCTTCTCTCTAAGGATGGTTACCGGGTCGCCGTCGTTGTCGTAGTATTTCTCGAAGCGTTTTGTTTTAGATGGATTGTCGGCTATCAAAGCAGGCCAGTGTTTTCGATCAGGTTCATACGCGATCAGTTTGGATTCGTCGATGATTGACTTTACCTCTGTTCTGGCAGCAAAAATTTCCTTTACAATCTTTTTGATCTCGGTCCAGTCGACTGCGACCCATGGTTCAATATAAGTGTTTGCCCGATGGACGATGATCATGTCGCTATCGGGAAATAACATCAAAGAATGCCCGCCCATACCCTCAGCTGTGTAGCATCGCTGGTTGAATGTTTTGTCGGGGTAGATGTTCCAGGCATAACCAAAACCAATCTTTTCAGTTTTCGGTGTGTACGCTGTTAGACTTTCCCTGACCCATTTTTCGGGTACGATTTGCCTTGGTATCGGTCAGGATTTTCTCACTATAATTGATTCTACAAGATCATTTTTCAAAATTATTGGTCATGAAAAGTTATTGTTTTATGATTATACTTTCCTTCATGGTGCTTCATAATGCATTTGGAAAATTGCGAAATGGCTATCACCAAAATATCGACTACGTATGTGAGTCGCTAAGAATCTATTATTACAATATTAGCACAGGGAAGAATTTGTCTACTTTGGATAAACGGAAAATGAAAGCCCGGATGGTGAAATTAGTAACGTATCAATCTTACTACGAGCTTACTGAGAGCCTACTGAATCAATTTAGAATTATTTCCCCGGCGCTCTATGATGCGATCGATTCTATGAGCGACGCCAGGGGGAGGTCTGTAGATGTCTATGTGAAATTTATACCTCCGGAGCAAGGGTTGGTACAAGCTGCCGGTACAACTTATATGGCGCAAGCAAACGATGATGACGATGCGTGTGTTTCTGAATATGGCAAAAACACAGTATCCATTAAGGTGTGGACAGTCTCAAGGGCGCTGCTAGTGTTATCTCATGAATTTGGACATGTATATTATCAGGTACCTCACCTCGCCGTATACACAGAGTATTACAAAAATATGTACCCTGGATCCACAAGGGTATCAAATGACGTGGGACACGATTTTACAGACATCAGCGGAAAACATGCTAATGCCTATGAAATAAAATTCAAGGAAGATTATCATCGACACATTAAAGTCAATAAAAGTAATGATGATTGGAAATCCCCGGCGAGTCTAGTTCAAGTGATAAAAAAGCAGCTACGGTCAGAATTACGTTGTAGCTATTTCAGTGTAACCACATTCAAGCGCAAGGACAAGATGCATTTACCAATGCTTTAATAATTACAATGGGATGATTGAATGATAGCTACGTAAGAGAGAAGGTTTGACAAAACTGTTGCACGCCAAGGCGCGAAGAAAGCTCGCTGAGATTTTGCTTACACTAAGTACTCAAACAGATTCTCGTTTTGGTTTACAAGCGTATAGTTAAGCTTATGACTATCCATTCGCGCAATTAGCGTATTGAAATCCTCTCTCGATTTCAACTCAATTCCGATCAGTGCGGGACCGCTTTCTTTGTTATTCTTTTGAATAAATTCAAATCTTACGATATCATCATTGGGTCCGAGAATATCGTTAACAAATTCTTTCAAAGCTCCGGGGCGTTGTGCAAAACGCACAATGAAATAATGTTTTAAACCTTCGAAGAGTAAAGATCGTTCTTTGATCTCCTGCATCCGATCAATATCATTGTTACCGCCGCTTAATACACAAACGACTTTTTTACCCTTGATCTGCTCTGCATATTGATCCAGGGCTGCGATCGAAAGTGCACCGGCCGGCTCTGCAACTATAGCGTCTTCATTATAAAGCGTAAGGATGGTTGAACTCACTTTTCCTTCAGGAACAAGTAACATTTCAGCAAGAATGTCTTTGCACAATTCAAAAGTCAAGTCACCCACTTTTTTCACAGAGGCGCCATCGACAAAGCGCTGGATTTTATCCAGCACAACAGGTCGACCTGCTTTCAACGCTTCCTTCATCGAAGGTGCACCCAGGGGCTCAACCCCGACAATTTTGGTTTGTGGCGAAAACAAGCTAAAGTACTGCCCGACACCTGCACACAATCCTCCACCACCAACAGGCAAAAAGACATAATCAACATTAGAAATTTCGTCAATGATTTCTTTTCCAACGGTTCCCTGACCTTCAATTACCTTAAGGTGATCGAAAGGCGGAATGAAAACCATGTTATTCTCTTGTGTAAAAGCCAGTGCATGCGATTGACATTCATCAAACGTATCACCAATCAAAACGATTTCAGTATTCTGTCCGCCAAACATTTTCACCTGCGTGATTTTTTGTTTTGGGGTGATGGCAGGCATGTAGATTACACCTTTTATGTTTAACAGCTTACACGAGAAAGCAACACCCTGCGCATGGTTCCCCGCGCTGGCACAGACGACACCCCGTTTGCGTTGTTCGTCGGTCAGGCTGTTGATCAGGTTGTATGCACCACGGATCTTATACGAACGTACAACTTGTAAATCCTCCCGCTTCAGATAAATTTCAGCGTTGAATTTTTCTGATAATTTCCTGTGAAACTGCAACGGCGTTTTCAACACCACTGACTTTAGTATTTCAGCAGCGGCATTGATATTGAGATTGAACGTTTTTGTATCCGATTCCATGATTGTATCGTGGTTATGCGATGTATTATTTTTTTACAGCAACAACAATTCCTGTCGCCCACACTTGCTTTGTAAGTGACAAATCATCCCGGCTTTCCAACCGATTGATAAGATCGATTGCCTTTTCTTCGTGCCCTTCGGGCCAGTTAGGTTGAGGAAGCATATCATCAATGATATACAGTCCACCTTTATTCAACATTTCCAGCACTTCGTCGAGCAGCAGGTATTTTCCATGCCAGGTGTCGGCGAATATGTAGTCATATCTTTTGTCCTTGTTTGACTCAACCCATGTACCACCATCGGAGCAGATTAGGGTCAAACGTTTATCTTCTCCTAAAGAAGACTGCGCTATTTCCAGAAACTTTGAATCATGATCCACGGACGTAAGTACCGCAGTGCTGTCCATTCCATCCAGTATCCATGCCGTTGATAATCCGGTGCCCGTTCCGAGTTCAAGAAATCGTCCACAGGGTTTAGAAGCTGCAAGTGTTCTAAGCAATGAACAGGTAAGTACATCGGATGCCATGGTAAAACCAGACAACTTTGTTTCCTCATCTATGCGTTGGTACGCCTTGGGTAAATCCTGATGTACAGCGTCTGTCATAGGGTAAGCGGGAAGTTCAGCCTCTGGGCTGATGGAAAAGAACTCATGCGCCCACGAAAAGGCAGGCACATGAGTAGGGGTTTGGAAAAATTAGTTGATCATGCTGGCTTCAACTGATGCCTTTTCAGGTCTCAATGCACGTACAGCTGCGCCTGCTTGCCAGAGTTCGCTTTCACGAAGTTCTTTCAACTCTTCTGCCAGCTTTTCGCGGTAGTCTGGTTTAGAACACGTATCAATAGTGCGTTTTGCTTCAGCACCTGTTGCAACGCTCTCATAAAGTTCTTTAAATACAGGAAGAGTAGCAGCTTTGAATTTTTTCTTCCAATCCAGTGCACCACGTTGTGCTGTAGTCGAACAGTTAGCATACATCCAGTCCATACCGTTTTCTGCAACCAGTGGCATCAGACTTTGTGTTAATTCTTCAACGGTTTCGTTAAAGGCTTCAGAAGGTGTATGACCTTTGGAACGCAATACTTCATATTGTGCTTCAAAAATACCTGCAATAGCGCCCATTAAAGTACCACGTTCTCCAGTAAGATCGGAATAAACTTCTTTTCTGAAATCTGTTTCGAACAAGTATCCGGCTCCAACACCGATACCAAGTGCAATAGCTTTCGTTTTTGCATTTCCGGTAGCATCCTGGAACACGGCGTAACTTGCATTGATACCTTTACCTTGCAAAAACAAACGACGAACGGAAGTACCAGATCCTTTTGGAGCAGCGAGAATTACATCAATATCTGCAGGAGGTACGATGCCGGTTTGGTCTTTGAAAGTAATACCAAAACCGTGGGAGAAGTATAATGTCTTTCCTTTTGTTATATGTGTTTTAACGGCTGGCCACAATTCAATTTGTCCGGCATCAGAAAGCAGGAATTGAATGATAGTACCTTTTTTGGCAGCTTCTTCGATTTCAAAAAGTGTCTCACCCGGAACCCATCCATGTTCAACCGCTTTATCCCAGGTTTTTGAACCTTTGCGTTGGCCAACGATAACGCGAAAACCATTATCACGAAGATTTAAGGCTTGAGCAGGCCCTTGTACACCATATCCGATAATTGCGATTGTTTCATTCTTTAATATATCCAGTGCTTTTTCCATTGGAAATTCTTCCCGGGTTACAACCTCTTCGACTGTTCCACCAAAATTGATCTGTGCCATTTTTATTTAGTTTAGTTTATTTATTAAGATAGATGACGGATAAAACGTCATTACATTAGTAGCTATACAATCTGTTCACTGTGCTTGGAGCTGAGTTCACAATACAGATCACTACCTTCATAGTACACTGCATGTTCAACTTCAATCAGTTTCTCAAGCTGATGTTTTACTTTTTCGATCATATCGGTAGTAGTAAACAGGAGAACCACCGCTACACCTCTTTTGAAGTCGCTTTCATCTTCATGGGCGATAAGCTTTTTAATCCTTACCCTTCTCCGGTTGAGGATATTCACAATGCGGTTTAATACCGAAAAGTTATTGTCAGAGTGTATCTCAAGTGTGAAGTCTTGTTTCATGTGTTTAAATTTTTGGGTGTAATGTTGTTGGAGCTTCCAATAAAACATCGGCAACGCCCGCACCTGCCGGTACCATAGGGAAAACACAATCTTCTTTTCCTACCACTACTTCCAGGAAGTACGGTGTCTTGGCATCAAGCATTTCCTGGATTGCGCCCTGAAGATCTTCCCGTTCTGAAACTTTTCGCGCAGGTATGCTGTAGGCTTCGGCTATTTTTACAAAATCAGGATTCTGCATTTCGGTAAAAGAGTAACGCCGGGAGTGAAACAGCTGTTGCCATTGCCGTACCATACCCAGGAAGTTGTTGTTCAAGACAACGATCTTAACCGGTATTTTGTATTGCATGATGGTTCCCAATTCCTGAACCGTCATTTGATAGCCACCGTCACCGATGACTGCAATAACTTCTTTTTCAGGAATGCCAAGTTTAGCACCTAATGCCGCAGGAAGAGCGAACCCCATAGTGCCCGCGCCACCAGAGGTAACGTTGGTTCTTGGGTTTTTATACTTGTAATAGCGGGATGTCACCATCTGATGTTGTCCAACATCGGTAACAACAATTGCTTCACCCTTTGTAAAGTTTGAGAGGTGATGGATAACCTCACCCATCATCAGCTCCTTGCCAGCTGGAGCAAACTCTTTGCAAATGACTTTTTCGTGTTCAATTTCATTAAGCTTTTTGAAGCTTTCAACCCACTCACCGTGCTGATTAGCGTTGCACTTTTTCCGAAGTTCAACCAGCGCTTCATTAGCATCCGCATGGACAGCTACGTCAGCGGGTATTATTTTATTGATTTCTGCCTTATCGATTTCGACGTGAATAACTTTTGCCTGCTTGGCATACTTGCTCACATTGCCTGTCACCCGGTCGTCGAATCGCATACCGATAGCGATAAGAACATCGCATTCATTGGTGTTTAAGTTAGGACCATAGTTTCCATGCATGCCCAGATACCCGACATAATTGGGATGATCAGTCGGAAAACTTCCCAACCCAAGCAACGTACAGGCCACTGGAATTCCGGTTTTTTCGGAAAATGCTTTTAACTCCTCCGTTGCCCCTGAAAGCAAAATTCCCTGCCCTGCAAGAATGTATGGGCGTTTCGCACTATTGATCAGCGCTGCAGCAGCATCTACCTGAGCATGCTGAAGAACAGGTTTCGGCTTATACGTACGAATGTTGTCGCACTTGTTATATTTAGCAATCTCAATCAGTTCATTCTGGGCATTTTTGGTAATGTCAACCAATACCGGTCCGGGTCTTCCTGAATTAGCAATATAAAAGGCTTTTGCAACGGCCGGGGCAATGTCTTTAGCCTCCGTTACCTGTACATTCCATTTTGTGACGGGTATAGTTGTGTTTACAACGTCAGTTTCCTGAAAGGCATCAGTACCCAGGAGGTGAGCAAACACCTGACCTGTAATACATACCAGTGGAGTAGAATCGATAAGAGCATCCGCCAATCCCGTGACAAGGTTAGTCGCGCCCGGGCCAGAGGTAGCAAACACAACGCCTGCCTTACCTGTAACACGTGCAAATCCCTGCGCTGCATGTATAGCACCCTGCTCATGACGGACAAGGATGTGCGTTAGTCTGTCAGCAAAATCGTAAAGGGCATCATACACCGGCATGATTGCACCGCCGGGATATCCGAAGATGGTGTCAGCACCTTCTTCCACCAGACACCGAAGTAATACTTCTGAGCCCGTAATTTTTTGTTTAGGTTGATCCCGAGTCTTATCGGTTTCAATACCAGGTTTAATCTTCGTCAGTAACGCATCCATCCGCAGCCGTTTTTACTTGTTTCGCATACTTCCATAAAATTCCATTCTTTGCTCTAAGCTCGGGTTGCACCCAAGTTGCTCTACGTTTTGCCAGTGTAACATCATCTACCAAAAGATTGATGGTATGTTTTTGAACATCTATTTCAATCGGATCATTATCTTCTACCAGACCAATCAGTCCGCCCTCATAGGCTTCCGGAGTTATATGGCCGATTACAAAACCGTGTGATCCACCTGAAAATCGTCCGTCCGTAATCAGCGCTACGCTTTTTCCTAACCCTGCACCCATAATCGCGGAAGTAGGTTTTAACATTTCGGGCATACCCGGCGCGCCCTTAGGCCCTACGTTACGTATCACGACGACATCACCTGCTTTTACTTTACCGGATTGGATACCTGCATTCAAATCGAATTCGTTGTTGAATACCCGAGCTGGTCCGCTAAATTTTTCTCCTTCTTTCCCGGTAATCTTGGCCACGGATCCTTTTTCAGCCAGGTTTCCGTACAGGATTTGTAAATGACCGGTTGGCTTAAGGGGTTTTTCCAAAGGATGAATTACATCCTGCGTTGTAAAGTCAAGCGGAGGAACATCCTTCAAATTTTCTGCTACTGTTTTTCCGGTTACGGTCATACAGTCACCATGCAAATAACCTTTTTCAAGCAAATATTTCATCACTGCCGGAATACCACCAATTTTGTGAAGGGCTTCCATCAGATATTTTCCACTGGGTTTTAAATCAGCGATAAGCGGAGTCTTGTCTGAAATCCGCTGAAAGTCTTCTTGCGTCACTTCAATACCCGCAGCTTTCGCCATGGCAATGAGGTGAAGAACAGCGTTGGTTGATCCTCCCAAAACCATCACAATGGTGATTGCATTCTCGAAGGATTTTTTTGTCATGATATCGCGCGGTTTTAGATCGCGCTCGAGCAACACACGAATTGCTTTACCAGCTTCAACACATTCCTGGGATTTCTCTTTGCTTAACGCAGGGTTTGAAGAGGAGTAAGGCAACGACATGCCTAGCGCTTCAATTGCGGATGCCATCGTGTTAGCCGTGTACATACCGCCACAAGCTCCGGCGCCAGGGCAGGAATTTTGAACGATACCTTTAAAATCTTCCGTCGTTATATTGCCCGCCATCTTCTGACCTAATGCTTCAAAGGCGGAAATGATGTTCAGTTCCTGACCTTTCCAATGCCCACCGGCAATTGTTCCGCCATACACCATGATAGACGGACGATTAAGCCGTGCCATCGCCATCACCGAGCCTGGCATGTTTTTGTCGCAACCAACGACAGGGATAACCGCATCATAATACTGTGCTCCACAAACGGCTTCTATTGAATCGGCTATGATCTCGCGACTCACGAGCGAGTAACGCATCCCTTCTGTTCCGTTAGCAATACCATCGCTAACACCGATGGTATGAAATATCAATCCTACAAGATCATTACCCCAGACTGCAGTCTTAACTTCTTTTGCCAGATCGTTGAGGTGCATGTTACACGTGTTGCCGTCATAACCTGTACTTACTATTCCAACCTGTGCTTTTGTTAAATCATTTTCTGTTAACCCGATTCCGTACAACATCGCTTGTGCTGCCGGGAGGGTTGTATCCTGAGTGATGGTCTTGCTATATCTGTTTAATTCCATTCGTTCTTTTTCTTCTAATTGGGGCTGCAATGTTTTGCTATAGCCGTTATTTAATTTTTAATACGGGGAGAATGAAGTAATCCTTCTGCTACTCCACCTCCCCGGGCATCTGGTTGTCAGATGATGACGTAACTGAAGGACTTCTCAAGCACCTGGCACTTGTATGCTTCCTGTATGGTTGCACCAAGACTGTCGTTCCATTCTTTGAGGAATGGTTTCGCATCGATCGACTCAATGCCAGCAATCTCAGCGGCAGTACCGCACAAGAAAGCGCCATCAGCACCTTCAAGTTCTTCTGCTTTAATATTTCTTTCCACTACGGGGATATCCAGTTCACGGCAAATATTCAATACCGTCTGACGGGTAATACCGGGTAAAATATGACCCAATGCCGGAGTGTATAAAACGCCGTTTTTTTCCATAAAGAAGTTTGCTCCTGGTGCTTCACCAACATAGCCGTGCATGTCGAGCATAAGTGCATCATCATATCCTCTTACTTTTGCTTCACTGGTGGCAAGGATCGAATTCACATAATGTCCTGAAACCTTAGCTTCCATGATCAATGAATTTGGGTTGGGACGCTGATACGATGAAACGCAAAGCTTCAGCATCTTATCCCCGTGGTATTTGTCCCATTTCCAGGCACACATCATAAGATAAACATCAGGAGCTTTTGTGAGCGTCATGTTTGGTCCGCAGTAAACCAACGGCCGGATGTAAGCATCAGAAAGATCATTTTTCTCCAGGAGTTGATACGCGATCTGAACGAGTTCTTCAGTTTCGTATTGAAACGGAATCCCCATTAGTGCACAACTTTTCTTCAGGCGTTCGAAATGCTCTTGCCCCTTAAAGATTTTTACGCCATTCAGTGATTCGTAAGCGCGAATGCCTTCAAACACTCCGAATCCATAGTGTAAGGTCTGACTGTAGAGGTCCGTGTGAGCATCGACCGCTTTTATGAACTTGCCGTTCAGGAAAAGGATCGTGTCTTTGGTGTAATACATAAAATTTTATAACAATTGTTAGTTTGTTTTAGCCTATATAAAACAAAACCGCCCCGAGGCTATCGGGGCGGTTCATGAATTTCTTAGTTATAAAACTAGACCATCGCCCCCTTGGGTTTAAGAAGAAGAATAATGACGACAGTAAGTAGCACAGAATGAACGTTTATCATCCCGTGGGAGATCATTCTACGTTCGGCTATTTCGAGTAAGTTCAACATATTATTCTGTGCGAGTACAATCTTCAAGAATTATCGACTATGATTCAAGGATTTTGACGAAAATTTTCAAAAAAAGTGTTATAACAAATGTTAGGTAGAAGAACGACTGTTAGCTGTTCAGATACTCTGTGATACCATCGCGGATGTCGGTAAATGTTTTGATCAGTACTTCTTCGTCTTCCTCCAGCAACGTTACGCGAAACCCTTGAAGCTCTGAACAGAAAGATGAGATCGGCACAACACAAACACCTTTGGCCCCCAGCAGATAATAAACGAAGCGCTTATCCAGCTGAATATCGTCTTGCTTTACCCATTCTTCAACGAGTGATTCTATCTTTGGGTTTTCAATTTTCATTTTCTGATGTGGCGTGAGGGTACCGTCACGGAAAATGATCGTGTTGTAAAATGCACCAAACGTCTCGTTGAAAGTCAGTTGTGGTACAGTATGTAAAATGTCTGCAATAATTTTACTCCGCCTTCCGATATTTTGATTGGTCTCTTCGCGATATACTTTGAAGCGTGGATCGCCGAAGATTTTTGGTATTGCAACCTGTGGAAGTTTAGTGGAGCACACTTCAATCATCTTGGCATTATCCAAAGCCTGACAAAATCGGTTGAAGTCTTCATCTTTATCGCGGTTGTAGTACTCCATCCAGCCACAGCGTGAGCCCGGCCACGGTAATTCTTTAGAGATTCCTTTCATCGAAATACCGGGTACATCTTCAATGATTTCTGCCAGTGGATATGCCTTCGCACCGTTATAGGTTATGTTGATGTAAATTTCATCAGCAACCAGGAAGAGATTAAATTCTTTCGCTATCTCGACGATACGTTTCAGGATATCGAGCGGATATACCATACCGGTAGGGTTATCCGGATTGATGATCAGGATACCTACTACGTTGGGATTGTATTTTACCTTGTTGTATAGATCATCCAGATCAGGATACCATTTGTTGTTGGGATCCAGTTTATAGGTTAGCGGTTCATGAGCAGCATGCGCAGCCTCTGCACTGGAATGAGTAGAGTATGCCGGGGTAGGACCAATAACACGCGAGGTAAGGGATATAAACTGATATACCTTGGAAATGGCGTCACCCAATCCGTTAAAAAAGCAAATATCATCCGCAGTAATTTGTACACCGCCGACAGCATTTGTTTGCTTCGCCAGAAACTCACGTGTTTCAAGCATTCCCTTAGAAGGGCAGTAGCTGTAGGTATCATCCTGCTTCATCAGGTCAGCGATAATATCTTTAACCCACTGCGGAAGTTTATGGTTTTTCTGAATAGGATCACCAATATTCTCCCAGGATATTGACACTCCGAGTTTTTTCAGCTGATCCGCTTTCTTGACGATCTCCCGGATCTCATAGCTCAGTTCCTTTGCGCCTTCGCTTAATAGTTTTTGTCGCATGCCCTTACATTGAAAGGGCGATGTTGAGTTTTTTGGAGGAAGGATTCAAGGAGAATGGCAAAAATATTTTAATAACGAGTGTTCGCTTGTTGGAAAATCAGAGCCTCAAAGCAATGATTAAGCTGCGCTTGATGGTAAATACAGATTCGTTGGCATCTTATGTTAAGCTTTGAAGGAAGCTCAGTTCCTCTAAGAAAACTATCGCGATTGCAAACAAGAAAATGTAATAGAATAGGTCAAACCAATTTTTCAATTTTATGACGTAAAAAGTAAATGCATATACAGGAGCCAACACTGCAAACACTAACACTACCTCGCCAAATATTCCAAAGAAACTGGTGGTATAAGAGTTTGGAATAAATGAAGAGAAAAACTTAGCAAGAATCAAGGTAAGGAGTGGCAACAACAACGACAATGATATTTTTGTGAAATGAGATAATCTGACGTTATCCTTGCACTTAAGATTTTTGAAGTTCAGAAATAGTAAGAAAATAATGCCTGTAACTAATATACCTAGCAAAGCAAGTATAATGTACTTATTCCTGATGGTTTCACTTCTCGTATTGAATCTCAGTTCGGATTTAACGATAGCATTGTCAAAAAGCTCTGTTTTAATCAATTCACCATTTTCAAAGTATTTTCTGGAGATGATTGCATTTTCATGATTGTAAAACGTCCAAACAGAATCCTCAATGCCATGCTTAAACTTTCCATCAAGTATCAACCTGTGGTCTCTTGAAAAACGTTTGAACTGGCCGTCCAATCGATTTCTTTGGAATTCAAGATGTTCGGTTACCGAATCTAACTCTAAAGTTATTTTGGTTCTATTTTCTACTGTTAAAGAATCCCTGAGCTTTTCATAATTACGTAGCGTATTGGGTGTTCTATATCCATCAGTCAATTCTCTAAGAAAACGCAAATCGACGTCTTTCAGGATTTGTACCTTATGATACTCATCGTCTATAGCGGCGCTTCTGTCAAGACTTATTTCTCTGATATCAATTATCGCTAAACTGTCCAGGTTATGAACATAATATTCACGACGGAATTCACTGCTTTCAAAATTTGTTATGCCTGATTTAAACAGTAGGTATTGAGGTTGTTCAAATACTCGTGTGGGTACGGGAACTGATGTTGCACAAAAAGAGAATGCTGTTAAAATTGCTAAGGGAATCGGATTTAATCTGTTAAAACTTTTCGGGCGATGGTAATATGCGATAGGCAGGACTGCAATAGCAATTAAATCCGTTACATCAACAACCCTTTGAATGGGGTATAAATTTTGACTAAAGAATTCGATGAAGAACTCTGAACTTGAACTTTTCCAGATAATAAATAATATAGCAGTGGCAATATGTACAGCTTGCTTTCGATTTGGGATAACAGCTGTCCAGAACGAGACAAAAACAAACAGGCCACAAAAATCAGATAACTTACCGGTCAACCAGTTGTGATATTCCATCTTGAGGTAAAAATCGTTCAATAGAAGAATTACCAAACAGGTTATAAAAGGAACGTTATTAATCGACTTTAGATTATTCTTCATTTTAACTGATGAATGCCATATTTGAGCAACTGTAACACATCATTTAAGTTTCAACGCCGCAACATTCTCAACATGCATAGTATGTGGAAACATGTCGACCGGTTGTACCGCCGTGATCATATACTTTTCCGAAAGGATTTTCAGATCACGCGCTTGTGTAGCCGGATTACAACTGACGTAAACGATCTTTTTTGGTTCTGCTTTTAGTAACATCCGGCAAACATCTTCATGCATGCCTGCGCGTGGCGGGTCCGTTATTACCGTATCGGGTCTGCCATGTACGGAAAGAAAATCATCATTCAGCAAGTCTTTAATATCACCTGCATAAAAATCGGTATTGCTGATGTTGTTGACTTCAGCGTTAACAAATGCATCTTCAATGGACGCCGCTACATATTCAAGACCGATTACTTTTTTAGCGTGCCCGGCTACGAAGTTGGCAATTGTACCTGTACCGGTATAAAGATCGTATACCAACTCATCACCTTTCAAATCAGCCATTGCCCAGGCTATTTTGTATAGTTCAAATGCCTGAATTGAATTAGTCTGGTAAAACGATTTGGGCCCTACCCGAAATTGCAACGACCCTGACCCATCGGGCGCAGGCATACGTTCGGTGATGTACGGTTGTCCTTTCCAGCAAACAACAGGAAGGTCACTGAAGGTATCGTTCTTTTTATTGTTGATCACATAGTTGAACGAAGTGATCTGTGGAAAATCACGGGCTAACCTTTCCAGGATTATTTCGGTCCACTCCATTTTATCTTCTGTTACCTGCAGGATGACCATAACCTCTCCGGTATTGGCTGTCCGGATAGTAATCGTTCGGAGAAACCCAACCTGCTTCCGAAGTTCAAAAAACGGGATCTGATGTTTAACGGCTTCCTCTTTTACGGCCAGTCGAATGGCGTTGGACGGCTCGGGTTGCAGATGGCATTCCTTTACATCGAAGACCAGGTCAAACTTGCGTGGAATATGATAGCCCAACGCTGGTTCCGCTTCTCCCCATTGATTTTCGGGGTTAAGTGCTTTTCGCGTTGCCAGCTCATCATATGACAGCCAGCGCACGGCCGAAAAGGTATAGTCCAGTTTGTTACGATAATACCGCGTGTTTTTGGAGGAAATAATGTCCTGAATTTCAGGAAGAACCAGTCCGCCAATACGTCGTAAATTATCTACTACCTGTTTTTGTTTGTAATGGAGTTGTACTTCGTACTGAACGTGTTGCCAGGTACACCCGCCGCACAGTCCAAAATGCTGGCAAAAAGGCTCACTCCGGTTCGGTGAAAACTCACGGACGGAGGTTACTCTCCCCTCCAGAAAGGAACTTTTGATTTTAGTAAGCTGAACATCAACAACATCGCCAGGCGCACCACCATCGAGAAAAATTACCAGGCCGTTTATACGGGATACACATTTTCCTTCGGCGGCGATACTTTCTACGACAAGATTCTCTATTATTTCTCCTTTTTTCATGGGGCCGACAAATTACACAAAGTAGGGGGTTTTCTGCCTCAACCTAATTTTCTATCTTTAATTCTTTGGGGAACGGTATGAAGAGACTTTTACTACTGATTTTGTGCGTCATTGCTATGCCGGTTATGGCATCGCATATTGTAGGAGGGGAGTTTGAGATTGTTCACATCTCGGGAAATTCTTATCGCGTCAATCTGATTTTGTATTTCGATGAACTAAACGGAAGTCCGGGTGCACGTGACCTTAACATCACCACGGCCATTTATCGCAAGCGCGATAACCGGTTCATCCAAAACGTTTTCTTTCAGAGCCCGGTCCAGACCAATGTTGACTATACCCAGCCCGATTGCTCAAACGGTGAAATTGTTACTTCTAAATTGCTTTATAGTACGGTAGTCACTTTTTCCAATGCAAACTATGGTGACCCGGATGGATATTATATCATTTGGGAGCGTTGCTGCCGTAACTACACCATCACCAATATTTTTAGCAATGACCCGGCTGTAAGTTCACTTGCTGCGGGGCAGACTTTCTATCTTGAATTTCCTCCGGTAGTAAAAAATGGACAGCCTTTTATCAATTCCTCTCCACGGTTGTTTCCGCCGTTGAATGATTTTGCTTGTCCTCGTAAACCCTACTATGTTGACTTTGCAGGAATAGATGATGACGGCGATTCTCTGGTATATTCTCTTGTTACCCCACTCAGTACCCATACGAATGATGCATTTCCACCGCTGCGACCATTGCCCTATCCTGAAGTTACGTGGCGTGCGCCTTTTAGTTTAAACAATGTACTGGCAGGTGCTCCTGATTTAAGAATCAGTACCGATGGATTTTTAACAGCCACACCAACACAACAAGGGCTCTTCGTTTTTGCTGTGAAGTGTGAAGAGTTTCGCGACGGTGAAAAGATAGGGGAGGTGAGGCGCGATTTCCAGATGCTGGTTGTCGATCGGTGTGGTAACGCGGAGCCGCCGCAGATTATGGGAAAAAAAATGACGGATCCCGAATTCATCTACAAAGAAACGATGCAGGTGACGTTTAGCAATACCGTTGCCGATGCGGATAGATGTATCGAAGTTCAGGTTTCCGATCCCGATGCTACGAAAGCCGAAGACGAATTTTCGGAGAACGTTCAGATCAAAGCGATACCCCTTGGATTCAAGAAAGATGTTCGCGAAATCCTTCCGGCGATCACTTCGGCAAAGCTTATAAACGGCAGTACACAGACGTTTCAAATATGCTTTGAGGAATGTCCTTATCTCAATGGACCTTTTCAGATTGGTATTGTTGCGTACGATGATGCCTGCAGCTTACCGCTGTCGGATACCCTGAAAATTACGGTAAACATTGAACCTCCTCCCAATACACTTCCTTACTTCACCACCCCAAATGTTGTTGATGTTTTGAACGAAGGCGAAAAGAAAACCTGGCCGATCCGTGGTATAGACGATGATGGTGATCAGTTGATTGTCGGTGCCATTGTTGGCGGATTCCGGCTGGAAGATTTTGGGATGAACATCGTACAGATAAAAAATGAAAACGGCGAGTACGAAGGATATCTGGAGTGGGATACTCGCTGTGATGTATACGATTTTACGCAGAAGACACAATTCGATATACAAATACTTTTGGAAGATGTTGACCGCTGTAATCTACCCCAACCGGCGGTGATGACGTTTACCCTTCAGGTCAACCTTCCGGGTAACATGGATCCTATCATTGACTCAGACCTTACTGACGATCCAATGGAGCGCACGGTGGAAGGCATAACCCGAAAAGTAAATGAAACCCTTACCTTCAACGTAACAGGACTGGACGGTGACAACGACTACATTGTACTGAGTGCAAAAGGGAAAGATTTCGATATCAACGACTATGATGTGAGTTTTCCTTTTGTCAGTGGCAATGGTAACGTATCATCTTTGTTTCAGTGGAATATTTTCTGCGATAAAGTCGATCTAAAAGCAAAAGACACATTTACCTTTCAGTTTCTGTTGGTCGATAATGCCAACAAATGCAGGTTCTATAAAGCAGATACACTTGACGTAACGGTTACCCTATTGCCGCCGGACAACAACGGTCCACTTTTACTTATCAATAACCTTGAGCCGACAACCGTGCTGGCAGACAATAACATGATTGTCGAACTGGGTCAGCAGATTACGCTGGGTCTATCGGCTACCGATTCTGATGTTCTGCCCCTGGGCGATTGGCTGAAACTGGATCTTATTAAAATCGAAGGTACGGCCGAAGCCAATGGCTATATTTTTGAACCGGCAGAAGGTCGGCGTTCAGTATCCACAACGTTTACCTGGAAACCGGAGTGTTCATTATTTGAAAACGGTGTTTTCCAGAATGACTATACCTTCACCTTTAATGTAACCGATGATCGCTGCTTTAATGTAAAGGGAGATACAGTTGATGTTACTATTACCATTAAGGATGTCGATCGAAATGAAAACGAGTTTCTTCCTCCCAACATCATCACACCCAACGGCGATAGTCGGAACGATTTTTTTGCGATGGTAAAGGAAGATGAAAACACCAAAGAGTTAATCAGCATACTGCCACGCGACAACTGTTCCGGAAGGTTTAAAGGTATTGCCATCTACAATCGCTGGGGGAAACAAGTATTCGAGAGTATCGACCGTGACTTTAAATGGTTTGCCGATGGCGAAGCTGCCGGTGTGTACTACTATCTCCTCAAATATTCGGACAAAGAATATAAAGGAATTATTACGGTGTCATTCTATGATTCACAATCTATCCGGTAAAATTGAGGTAGGAAAGTAGATTTAACTAGAGGCCTACCAGCAGAACATCATGATCTCTTACGAAGGCGACGTCATCATTCCATCGCACTTCGTACCACACATCTACTTTTCTGACGACTTCAACACGATGCCCTTCATTGATAACCGATATCACCGAGGCACCGGCAGAAGGACCATCCATGAGATAGGTGTTCGGATCACCAATGATACCCGTTGTCTCTTTTCCTCCAAAATTGATGTGTACAACTAGCAACATTAGTACAGCAAAAAGTAAAACGGCGGTAGCGACAGAGCGTGAACCCTTTTTCTTCCAATAAAGAATCAGGCTTAGAAAAAAGACAGCCATCACGGCCAGGAATATTGAAACCGGAAATTGATAATCATGGTAAACCGATAGCGCGATGTCTGCATCGGTATTTTCATAGCCATTTAGGTTGTGTTTTGTGGCCAGTTCTTCCATTTTTTCGAGAACAAATTTGTCGTTGGAAGCGAGGTAATATAAGTTGAGGTAATACAGTGCCTGACCGACCCGGTTAAGTCCTTCTTCGATATAGGCCATTTTTAATAACATGGCAGGCGTATACTGATTTTGATTTAAGATGGACTGATACTGGTCGAGGGACTGTGTAAATCGTTTATTCTGGTATAAAGAATCGGCTTGCTGGAGGCGAAAAGCCGAGACCTGAGCAAAAAGAACCTGGGAGCATAAAATTAAAGGAAGAAGAATGCTGATAATTTTTAGAAGCTGCCTTTGCATATTTTTTATATCCTGTTACCTTTGCGACCTCAATTACGGAAAAGCCTTTAAAACTGGCAAGGAAGTAATAAAATTGGGATTTTAAGTAACAATAGTTTGAATTGATCTTCAGACTCAACGGTTAGCAAAAGAGGGCATTGTCCTCAGAAGCACCTGGAGAGTTTGAAGCGATAATAAAATCCTTGTAACCCTTCGGGAAGATTAAATTCCCTTGAAGCAAGCGAAGGACGATTCCGTAGCTCAGTTGGTAGAGCAATACACTTTTAATGTATGGGTCCTGGGTTCGAATCCCAGCGGGATCACTTAAAAGCCAGATGAATTTTCATCTGGCTTTTCCCTTTTTATCCATTTTGCAGGTCTTTTTGAAATCTCCAGCAGCTGTGCTGAACATTTGAGTGCCAACGAGCAATCCCATCAAAATGCTGACTGAGCTTCTCGCTCTATCGTGAGCGCTTTTATTTTTTCTATGAATTGGGGAATATACCCAAGCAATTGTTCTCAATATTTTTTATGAAACTACTTATATTCCCATTTGATTTATAGTACCGATGTCGACAAAGTTTTTTACTAACTCCAACGAAAACACGCTCCTTGAAAAATTTAAAGGTGTATTTACCTATACCAAGGTGGCGGCTTTTGACGCGTTGGTAGGGTATTTTCGTTCTTCCGGATACTGTAGAATACGTGAATGCCTGAAAGACGTTAAGCAGATTCGAATATTAGTAGGCATTGATGTGGATCATTTAATGGGGGAAGCAGCAGTAAAGGGCTTAGAGTTCAAGTTCAATGCTAATGAAACCCGTGATGAGTTCTTCAAGCGACTAAGAGCAGATATTCAAAGCGCTGATTACAGTAAAGATGTAGAAGAAGGTATTCTAGAGTTCATTCATGACGTAAGTTCTGGTAAAATCCTGATTAAAGCACATCCAAATAAAAACATTCACGCCAAGATTTACATTTTCAGACCCGAACCTTTCAATTCACACAATACGGGTTCTGTGATTACAGGTTCAAGCAATTTAACCGTGGCTGGATTGGAAACTAATTTCGAATTCAATGTTGAACTGCGCGATTTTGAAGATGTTGCTTATGCAACTAAAACCTTTGAAGAGCTTTGGGATGAATCCATTGATATTAGTCCGGCAGATGTTGAATCAATAAAAGACTCTACCTACCTCAATGAAACTTTTACGCCGTTCGAAATCTACATCAAGTTTTTAATTGAGTACTTTGGAAAGAGCATAGATTATGATCCAGAATCAATTGAAGATCTTCCCAAAGGCTATACCAAACTTCGCTATCAGGTAGACGCCGTAAACGAAGGTTATCAAAAACTGATGAAGCATAATGGCTTTTTCCTTTCTGATGTAGTCGGTTTGGGAAAGACTATTGTTGCAGCCATCATTGCTAAGAAATTTTATTGGCGTACCGGTCCACGAACGAAAACCTTGATTATCCACACGCCACCCCTTGAAAAGGCTTGGCAAAAAGTAATCTATGATTTTGATGTGCCAGGTGTTACTTTCATTACCAATGGTAGTCTGCATAAAGTTGTAAACGCCGACGACTATGATTTAATTATCGTCGATGAGGCCCACAAGTTCCGTAGCGATGAATCTGAAATGTTTAACAAACTGCAAAAGCTTTGTAAGACGCCCCGCCGTAGACCAGCTGCTGACGGTGCAACCGAAAAGAAAGTTGTACTGATTACGGCTACGCCGCTAAACAACAGACCTGAAGACATACGGAATCAGATCTACCTGTTTCAGGATTCCAAACAATCTACATTGGAGATTGGAAACTTGCAGCATTTTTTCAGGCCTTTAATCGACGACTATAGAAAAATTCGCTTTCTGAACGACAGAAAAAGGATTGCACAAGAGGTGAAACGTATTTACGACGAAATACGGGTGAAAGTATTACAACCTCTCATCGTACGCAGAACACGTACTGACCTACGCGAAACTGAAGAGTATAGGATTGACATCCAGCAACAAGGCGTAGCCTTTCCGGATATCATTCCGCCGCGACAGATTTTGTATGAGTTAGATAGCGAGTTGGATCGTCTCTACGAAGAGTCGTTCACGCTTATCCGTGGTTCTAACGGTGGTTTAAAGTATTTCCGTTATCAAGCGATCAAATACTTGAAGGAGGATGTGAAAGGCGTGTACAAGCAAGCCGATATGATCTCGGAACAGTTGGCCATGCTAATGAAGACGTTATTGGTAAAACGTATCGATAGCAGCTTTTTTGCATTTAGAATGAGTTTACAGCGTTATCATCAGGCCAATAGCGCTATGGTAAAAATGTTTGAGAATAAACGCATTTACATTGCGCCTAAACTTAACGTCAATGAATTTATTCATGATGATAATGAACAAGATCTAGTCGCTATATTAGAAGAAAGTGATGACCCAAACCTTATCCGTCAGTTTAATCCGGATGATTTTAAGGCTGGATTTCTGGAAGGTTTAAAGCATGATCAGGAAGTACTTGATCAATTAGTGAGTCTTTGGGCAAATGTCACAAGCGATCCTAAGTTGGATAAGTTAATTAGTAAATTAAAAGGTGAGTTCTTTTCAAAAGAAATCAATGATAATGGTAAGCTGGTGCTGTTTTCAGAGTCAAAAGAAACGACCAACTACCTCCACAATGAGTTGAAAAAACACGGCTTTACAAAAATGCTGGCCATTGATAGCAGCAGCCTGAGCAACTATGTGGATACCATTGCAGAAAATTTTGATGCCAATTACGATTTGATGAAACAGAAGGATGACTTCAATATCATTATTACGACAGAAGTATTGGCGGAAGGGGTAAACCTCCATCGTTCTAATATCATTGTTAACTACGACATCCCCTGGAATGCTACACGTTTGATGCAACGCATTGGTAGAGTAAACCGAGTAGGCACTAAATCAAAACGCATCTACATCTATAACTTCTTCCCAACCGCGCAGGCGGACAATGACATTGACTTAAATAAGAAAGCTTTTGTAAAACTGCAGGGCTTTCATTCTGCCTTGGGCGAAGACAGCCAGATTTATACGGAAGAAGAACAGTTCAATAGCTTTGGCTTGTTCGAACGCATCCCCGAAGAAGACCGCGATGAGCGCCTGATCTTCCTAAGTGAGCTGCGCAAATTCAAAAAGCAATACCCGGAGCAGTTTCGCAAAATACAGAACATGCCTAAGCGTGCGCGTGTAGGCAGGAAAGAAAAAACAAGATCTGGATCCACGATTTCATACTTAAAAAATAACCGCAGAGATAGTTTTTATTATTGCCAGGGTGAAAACTCGTTTAGTGAATTAACATTTGTTGAGGCTGCCCGAATCTACGAAGCCAAAGTTACCGAAAAGGGAATTTCTATTCACGAACATCACTACAATCATATTGCCTTGGCCTTGCAAACCTTTAAACTAGACCTGTTTGTAAAGAGTTTGGGAGATCGTGCCCTGATTAAATTGGGTCCTAATGAAACACGAGCCATTGCGTTTGTAAGCGCTATGCTGGTATACGATTTTGTAAACGAGGAAGAGAAAAAAATAATAAACGCAGCACGCCAAGCCATACGTGTAGGCCGCTTTCAAAAATTGCCGCGCGAAATCAATAAGTTATTGAAGAAAGTAAAAGAGGAAAAGATCAATAATATCGATCAGTTCCATGGCTTAATGAAAATTCTGTCTTCTTACCCGTTATTGGAAAGTGATGACGTGGAAACTGGCGATGCTGAAGAGAAGCCAATCAAAGAAAGTCAACTACCCGAAATAATTATTTCTGAATCGTTCATGTAGTCAATAGTATGAGCACAGGCGAAATTGTCATCTATCAAAATCCGGAAGGCACTATTAAAATTGATGTGCGCCTGGAAGAAGAAACAGTGTGGCTAACCCATGAACAAATGGCAACCCTTTTTGGTAAGGGCAGAAGTACGGTTGCTGAACATGTTGCGAATGTGTACGAAGAAGGAGAATTAGACCAAAATAGAACTTGTCGGAAATTCCGACAGGTTCGAAAAGAAGGAGCACGAGAAGTAGAAAGAGAGATTGATCATTTTAATCTGGATGTCATCATCTCGGTCGGTTACCGCGTAAAATCGCCACAAGGCACACAATTCCGCATCTGGGCCACTCAACGCTTAAAGGACTACATCATCAAAGGCTTTGCCCTTAACGATGAGCGTTTTAAGACAGGAAGTTCGATGAATTATTTTACCGAACTACAAGAACGTATCAGAGAAATACGTTTATCCGAACGGTTCTTCTATCAAAAGATAAAGGATATCTACACCACCAGCATCGACTACGATGCCCGCGATGAAAAGACAACTGAATTCTTTAAAACCGTTCAAAATAAATTGTTGTGGGCTATTAGTGAGCAAACCGCTGCAGAATTGGTGTACCGAAGGGTAGACGCCACGCTGCCCTTGTTGGGCATGCAATCCTACGACAAAAAATCAAACACGACCATTCGCAAAACCGATGTAAGCATAGCCAAAAACTATTTGAATGAAGATGAAATTAAGTTGCTGGGCTTGCTGGTAGAACAATACCTCGCCTTTGCCGAAACCATGGCACAACAGCGCACCCCCATGTACATGAACGACTGGATTAGCCGATTAGATGCTATCTTACAATTAAACGGCAGAGAGCTATTGACACATGCCGGTAAAATAAGTCATGATAAGGCGTTACAAAAATCGGCTGACGAATACGAAAAGTATAAGCAGGAACAGCAGCTACAACAAAAAGAACAGAGCCTGAAAGAAATTGAAGAAGATATAAAAAAGTTGAGCCAGGAAACTGGTTCATTGAACAAACGAAATAAGAAATCTTGAGGTCACAAATTGTGTCCTTAAACTTCTAATGTCACAGATTGTGATCTTAGACAAATTTGAAATATGAAACCATCTGTTATAACCACATCCGATTTCATAGCCGCAAAAATTCTTTTTCTGCGTGGTGAGAAAGTGCTACTGGATGCTGACCTGGCATTGCTCTATGGAATTGAATCAAGGCGTTTGAAAGAGGCTGTGCGAAGAAATATTGACCGGTTTCCTCAAGACTTTATGTTTGAGCTTTCAAAGGAAGAGTGGGAATCTTTAAGGTCGCAAATTGCGACCTTAAAGGGAGGCAGAGGTCAGCATTCCAAATACCCGCCCTTCGCTTTCACCGAACAAGGCGTAGCCATGCTCAGCGGTATTCTTAATAGCCCGCGTGCCATTGAGACCAACATTGCCATTATGCGTACGTTTGTGGCACTGCGCAGATTGATGGAAAGCAATAAAGAGTTGGCTGCTCAAATAAGAAAACTGGAAAAAAAGTACGACCAGCGCTTCAAGATCGTGTTCGATGCCATTCAGCAACTTATCAAACAAGAAAAGGAAGCACGACCCATTGGTTTTGAAATAGGCAAGGCAAAGAAATAATCAGACATGACCCAACAAGAACTGCAAAACATATTCGAATCCGAATTCAACTGGGATAACTGGAAGAAGGTGATGAACTTTGTATTTCCGGAGTTTAAATTCAACCTGGTGCAAACGGATCTTACACGCGATACCAAAGCCCACAAAAAATCTGCTGGTTACATTAAAGAACATGGCACCACCCAACTAGCCAGCCCCGAAATGTTAACCCTGTGCGAAATATTGGTTAACGATAACGTTCGCTTAGATCGAAACATTAAATCGGTGCGTAGCCTCGTGGCCGATTTAGCAGTACCTAACTACCAAACGGTAATAGTAGTATTTCATAATGCCGATAATACGAAGTGGCGCTTTACACTCGTGGTTAAAGAATTTACAGAAGCAAACAAAGTTTTTGATAAGAAGCCCGATAGCTACACCTACGTATTTGGTGTAGGCGAAAAGGGTCGAACAGCTTCCGAACGGTTTCTTGAGTTGGCCAACACCCCAAATAAAAAGCTGAAAGACTTAGAAAAAGCTTTCTCCGTTAAAGCGTTATCAGATGATTTCTTTTATGAGTATAAATACAAGCATTACAATGCATTCTTGCGGTACCTTACAGGTGAAGAGATCATTCGCCTGGATAAAAAGGATAAATACTTACCCGTTGCGAATCCGGATCCAGTTGGAATTAATTTTCTTAAAACAAATTTTAACAATGATAAGATTCTAGCCAGAGATTTTATTAAAAAGCTCTTGGGAAGACTTGTATTCATCCGATTCCTTGAGAAAAAATCTTGGATGGGAGCAACTACTCCGGATTATACCGATGGTATTTCAGACTTCACACTTGAGTTGTTTGAGCGTTCTACAAAAGACCAGACATTTTATTTCCAACATTTATGGAAGCTATTTTTTGAAACGCTAAATGCAAAGCGCAAAAATGATGATTATAAAATGCCGGATGGGCGTCTCTTGAAAGTCCCCTATTTAAATGGCGGACTCTTTGAACCAAATGAGATTGATAAGAAGCCAATTGTGTTTCCATCGGATCTTTTCGCTGAGCTGCTAAATTTTTTTCAAGAATATAACTTCACCATAGTAGAGGATGATATTGATCTGAAAGAAGTGGCTGTTGATCCTGAAATGCTCGGCCATATTTTTGAAAACTTGCTGGAAGACAATAAAGGTAAAGGCGCCTTCTATACACCGAAAGAGATTGTGCACTATATGTGCCAGGAAAGTTTGTATGAGTATTTGAAAACTTATCTCGCGCAAAATGGTTTTTGGTCTGCCGATGCAGCAAAAGCAGCTACACTCGAAAAAGATCTGCACAACTTTGTAACACAAAAATCAGCAAGCCAAATCATTGAGTTTGACAAGCCCCTGGCCACCGCACTCACAACTGTAAAAATCTGCGACCCTGCCATTGGCTCGGGTGCGTTCCCCATGGGCTTGCTCAACGAAATCTTCCAATGTGTACACGTGCTCTTTGATGCCAGCCCCGATACCGTTGGTGCGGTTTGGGAGATGGAAACCTGGCAACCCAACGTAGTAAAACTCAACATTATCCAAAACAGTATTTATGGGGTAGACATAGAGAAGGGCGCGGTGGACATTGCCCGGTTGCGTTTTTGGTTGAGCTTAATTGTGGATGAGCCTAAACCAACACCACTGCCTAACTTAGATTACAAAATTATGCAAGGAAATTCCTTGCTTGAGAGTTTTGAAGGAATTGATTTGAAGTTTGACCGTAGGAAATATGTAAAGCCAATAGAGAAAGCAAAAGACTTATTTGGAAATATAGCAGAGAAAGACAAACAAATCTCCATTGCTGAAGCCATGGCGACCAGCAACTTTGACTTGGTGAAAATGGAACGTGAGTATTTTGGAACGCAGAATGCCGACCAGAAAGAAAAAATCAGAAAGCAGATCACTGATTAAGCCCACGCTGCGGGGTCGTGATTTGCGAAGATATTCTTACACGTATTCTGATCAGTGGATGATATTTAGCCACAACGGTGTAAAGAGTAAGGGGATTCCAAGAGTAGATGTGTTACAGGTAGTGTCTTAATATGAATTTCTGCTCTGCTTTCTTCAATGATTGATGCCAGGTCGGTTAAAACTTCATGCACTACTAGATTACAATCTTTTATGGACTTAACCATATCTTTCCCTATTCTTGAATATTCAAGCAAGTCAAAGATAAGTTTTGACATACGGATTGCACCGCCACTCACTAAGCTCATGTATTTATTAATTTCACTATCGGAATATTTCTCCAATTTTTCTGCTAATAACGTTGAGAAATTCGAAATGCTCCTGAGCGGTTCTTGCAAGTCATGTGAGGCAGCATAGGCAAATTGTGCTATTTCTTTGTTTTTTCTTTCTAGTTCAATGTTGTACTGATGTAGTCTTTGTTCGGCGTTGTACCGCTCAGTAATAT
This sequence comes from Chryseolinea sp., assembly GCA_041747735.1. GTDB lineage: Bacteria > Bacteroidota > Bacteroidia > Cytophagales > Cyclobacteriaceae > Chryseolinea. The sequence continues at coordinate 10,768 of JBGTEP010000204.1, read as the reverse complement.
CCTGTACTGTGCCCACCATTTTAGTGACATGTCCATTAGCATCCAGCACTATTTTCCCTATTCCTTGTACAACTTTTTTGCTGCTATTAGGCAAAACGATTGTAAACGTAGAAGGAGTACTCTCAAATTCCAAAGCACCTTTTTCTTTAAATGCCAGTAATGCTCCCTCAATGTGTTTTTTCATCCTTCCCCTTGTGCCTTCAATATCTTCTGGCGACATTCTCTCCAATGCTTTTTCATAACTAACTTCGAATCGCTCATTGCCATATCCGTAAATGTTAAACATCTCGTTTGACCAGTGCACTTTTTTAGTCGCCATATCCATCTCCCAATTTCCAATTTTCGACAATCGCTGTGCAATGTTTAGCTTTTCTTCACTTTGTTGTAATTGATTCAAATGAAATTCAAATTCTTCACTCATTGTATTTAATCCAAGGGCAATGGCATCCAATTCGTCACGGGCTTCACTCACTGCAAGCTTTTCTGAAAAATCCAATCGGCTGGTTTTTATCAGCACATCCATTATCCTAATAATTCTTTTTTCATTTTCATGAATGAGGTTTGTTTTTGATTCTAAATCCCGGTTTTTTATTTTTAATTCAATATTGTTTTTATTTAATTGTTCTTCTGCGTTTGTCCGCTTTGTTAATTCTGTTGTTACTGTAAATACTAAAAAAATGGTTATCATTAATGATAAAATGAATTCAATAATAAAAACATTTTTCGCGTCAGCTATTCTCTTAACGGTTCCTGAATGGCGTTCAGTAAACAACTTCTCTTCTAGTTCCTGCAGGGTTCGATTTGCTGACCGTATGTTATCCATAAGATATTTTGACTTATTGGAAACAAGCATGGCATTTATGGTTGGCGCATTGCTTTGTTTTTTAAGTGAAAATAATTTATCGATAAACAAAAGTTTCTGATTGATAAATTTATCAAGTGTATCTAACTTTTGAATTTGATTTGGATTGTCATTTACCAGTAAGCGCAACTGTTTTATGTTCGCATTAATATTATGGCGCGCCATACTATACTGCCGTAAGTAACTTGTATCAGCTGTAATGATAAACCCGTGTTCCGCGGTTTCTGCATCTAATAGAAATGTGATATTATCTTTTAAGGCAAGAATTACGGTTCTCGTATGAACTTGAATTTTCAAATTGCTTTGAAGCCGTTTTATTGTGAATAACGAGAAAAACGAGGTCGAGATGAGCAGTAATGTTATTACCGCGCTGATAAGATAAATTCTTATTTTTGCCGAAATCATTAGTTATGTTTAACTCCTGTAACTCTTTTCATTGTCCGATTTTATAAATATTGCTTCAACCATTCTTTTGCTTCAATCTCATCGGTAAACATTTTAACAGGATATGGTTGTATTTTTATGCTGAAGAATAAATTTGCAGCCATTTTACCCACTGCGGATCGAGAAATTATTGCAACTGCTTTTGCGATTTCGGGCAATACTTCAGCAGCATAGTCTCGGAATTCTTTGTTAGCAGGTGGAGAATCTGTGCTGTCAGAAAGAAGGCAAACTTTTTTTCCGTTGGTTATCTTTCTCAACTCCTCCATCGTTTTTTTGGCTTCCTCTATCGTTCGAGAAGGAACTTTTTTAGCAATCGAGCATAAAATTCCATTTTCATCAAACCACATAGTTGACGTGGGAAATTCAAAGACTTCAGTATTTTGAGATGGTACCATTTTTACTTAAAATTCATGATCGATAAAATTATGCAATTTTATATTTTTAGAGAAGTTATTGGTTTAGTGTTTAATACCGAAGCTGGTATTCCATATTGCAATTGATTCCGGGACTGGCCTTGAAGTGCACTGAGAGGATTCGGGCTACAAACATTCGAGTCCTATTTGAATCGGGGAGCTAGTGTGGCAATTTTCGATACCGAACAGGGAAGACATAGGTGCCCACTTAACATTATTAAATTTTTTCCTGGCGGCTCCGAAATTGCAAAGGACATATTTTTTAAGTCACGTCACCACCGGAGATTTACTTCCAATAATAGAACGCTAATGTAATCAGTCAAAAACCAAAATTCATTGCACTCGTATTGTTCGGATCTGGTTCAGAAGCTGGATTTTTTTCCCAAATCAAGAAACCAATTTTACCTATGAAAGCATTTTTATTGAAAAAATTGTATTTTTAAACAGAAAATGCCCATTACACATTTTTTCAAGTTCGGCACTTAACGTGTTCTTTAAGGTAAAGTTTACCGGCGGAGCATGGACTTTTTGGAGGAGTAACAGTGACCGGATTATAGTAGTGTTAATTCATTAGCAACATTTTTTACTATGGGTGGAGTATTAAGAAGAATTGCCGTTAATGGCATATTCCTTTCGTTTGTGTTGCTATCATCCTCTCTCTTCACTGGGGAAGTTTATGGGCAATGGGTTGCCGGTTATACTTATAAGAGTAAGTTAACCATTAGTGGTGCACAAGTATGCGGGGCCGCAGCCCTCACCAATTTTCCGATATTGATTCAAATTAACGGTACGTTTATAAGACCTACACCAACTGGCTTAATCATTAGTGCCAACGGATACGATGTTATCTTTACGGCAAATGATGGAACCACAATTCTTAGCCATCAAATTGACCATTACAATGGAACCACTGGTGAATATGTCGCCTGGGTAAAAATCCCTTCCCTTCCTCCAGGATCGGATACTGATATTTATATGTACTATGGCAATAGCTCGGTTGTCACTGATCCTTCAACGCAAGCTACGTGGGATGTTAACTTCAGAACGGTTTACCATTTTGAAAATAACAACTTGAATGATGCTACCTCGAATGGTATCAACGGAACAAATAATGGCACCACCAATTTCGCAACCGCTAAAATTGGCGAAGGTCGCGACTTCGATGGCGCTGCGAATTATATTCAGACCACCAGCACCGAATTACAGACTGCCGATAATTTTACACTTTCCACCTGGTTCAAGGCTGATGCCCTAGACCCGACTCATATTATTTGGCAGGGCGAATCGACAGAAAATGGTTGGGGTGACGGAGGAATCAGTACAGCAGGACAGGAACTGCATCTGTCTACGGGTACTTGTTGCGGGGCATCCAGTGGTTATTTATCTACGTTCCTTGGACACACAGATGAACAACTAGATGCGAACGGAATTACTGCAGAAACCACCTTTACTGAAACAACAGCCTGGCATCATCTGGTCGCTACCTACTCGAACCTAAGCACCTCTCCTTCTGGTCAACTCTATTTGGATGGTGTATTGATCAATACCAATATCGGAACAACAGCGGCTACGCCAAGAGATTTATGGAATACCAATCTTCAAATTGGTAGACCTGGGCCGGCCGAACGATTTTTCGATGGTAAATTAGACGAAATCAGAATTCTGAATACTGCGTTGTCACCGGATTGGATTTGTACCGAGTACAACAATCAAAACAACCCTTCTGGTTTTACTACGTTAACCAATCGCGCTCCCGACTTAAACACCATAGAAGGAGCGAATTTAAATTACACAGAGGGTGATCCGGCTACAGCGATTACTGCGTCACTCACCGCGAGTGATTGGGACAATTCAACCTTTAACAGTGCTACGGTTTCCATCACCAGTAATTATTTAAGTACAGAAGATGTACTTGCATTTACTGATGCCTTTGGTATTACCGGCTCATGGAGTTCGGGCACGGGAGTGTTAACACTTTCCGGCACGGCCACAATATCAGATTATGTTTCGGCTTTGCATTCGGTTACGTATCGAAATACCAATATTAATAATCCATCCTCCGCTACACGAACAATTCAATTTCGAGTGAACGATGGTACCAATAATAGCAACATACTTTCCAGAAACGTTACGGTTACGCCCGTTAATCCCTATTATAATCTTGTAGGAAATACGGCAGAGATTTCACCGCATTGTTTTACGATAACCCCCCCTTTGGGAAATATGTTAGGCGCAATCTGGCGTAAGACACCAACCGCGCTACAAAGTTCATTTGAAATAAATTTCGATGCGCGCTTTAGTGCTGATGGTGTTGTAAAAGATAGTGGTGCGGATGGTATTGTATTTGTTTTGCAACGTGACCTTACTCCACCTCCGTCAAATACAGCAGGGTCTCCTATTGATGCGCTGGGAGCAAATGGCCAAGGTCTGGGATATGGTGGTATATCACCTTCTATAGGTGTTGCTTTTGATACCTATATGAATGGAAGTCAGCCAAATTATGATTTTATCGCACTGAGTAAAAATGGAAATGTAGCTAACCTGTTAACGGCTGAGGTTGCTGCTAAAGTTGATGTTTCAAACAACCCGGTAAATATTGAAGATGGTGTTTACCACTCCATTAAAATAACATGGCAAAAATCAACTAATACTTTAAAAGTGTTCTTCGATGGAAGCGAACGGGTAAGTTATTCTGAGGATTTTATAAATACTGTTTTTGGCGGAGATGCCACCAATATCTATTGGGGAATTACTGCGAGTACAGGTGGATCCAACAATGAACAAGGAGTGTGTGGTATTGCTATGAATTTTGCACCTACTGCGGTTGCCGATTCTTATATAGTAGCGGAAGGTGGAACAATAACACAAGTTGCTCCCGGTGTATTGGCAAATGACACGGATGCGGAAGGTAACGCACTCACGGCAGTTCTCGGAGCAACCACAACTAACGGAACGTTAACGTTAAACGCTAACGGGTCTTTCACCTACGTACACAACGGATCCGAAACCACTTCGGATAGTTTTACTTACAGCGCCAATGACGGATCAGCCAATGGAGACTTAACAACGGTCTCCATCAGCATCACGCCAGTCAACGACGCACCTGTGACAATGGCTGATGCTTACACAGTAGCGGAAGGTGGAACAATAACACAAGATGCTCCCGGTGTATTGGCAAATGACACGGATGCGGAAGGTAACGCACTCACGGCAGTTCTCGGGGCAACCACTACTAACGGAACGTTAACGTTAAATGCTAATGGTTCCTTTACCTATGTTCACAACGGTTCTGAGACGACCAGCGATAGCTTCACTTATCAAGTGAACGATGGAACCGTGAATGGCGGGCTGGTAACGGTTTCTATAACGATCACGGCTGTTAATGATGCACCTGTGACCGTGGCTGATTCCTATACTGTAGCAGAAGGTGGAACAATCAATCAAGCTGCTCCTGGTGTATTAGTAAATGATACAGATGCAGAAGGCAATCCACTCACAACTGTACTCACTACTACCACAACCAATGGTACGCTGACTTTAAATGCCAATGGTTCTTTCACTTACATCCACAATGATTCAGAAACAATCAGTGATAGTTTTACGTACAGCGCGAACGATGGAACAACCAATGGAAACGTAGTAACGGTTTCGATCACCATCACACCAGTGAACGATGCGCCAATAGCGGCTGATGACAATGCATCATTAACACAAGATGCATCTGTTGCCATCAGTGTATTAGCCAATGACTCGGATGTCGATGATCCAATTATTCCAACTTCTATTGTTATTGTAAGCGCTCCTGCGAATGGTATACTCTCCGAGGATCCTACGGGAGTAATTACCTATACGGCTAATCCCGGCTATGTGGGTAACGATTCCTTTACCTACACGATTCAGGATCCCTCCGGGCTTACTTCAAATACAGCAACGGTAAGTATTACGGTAACTCCGATTAACGATCCTCCAGTCGCTGTCGATGATGGTCCATTCGTTCATGAGAGTCCACAGCCTCTTCTTATCGAGGTAATGGCGAATGACAGTGATCCTGATAATACAAAAGACGAACTCACGATTATTTCAGTTTCCAATCCATTATTCGGTACGGTGACCATTGTAAATAACCAAGTAAGCTATCAACCCTCGGGCACTGCTTCTGGTAATGATACCTTCACGTATACCATCAGCGATCCGGACGGATTGACCTCAACGGCAGTCGTCACCATTCAATACATCTATAATCCATTAACGATCTCTGAAGGGTTTTCTCCAAACGGTGATGCTTCCAATGACCAATGGTATATCAAAGGCATCGAGAACTACCCGAACAATATGATTAAAGTATTCAATCGCTGGGGACTCCTGGTCTATGAAGCCAAAAACTACAACAACGACCCCGGGTGGAATGGACTGGCCAACGCAGGACAAGAAGCTGGAAAATTGTTAGATCACGGCACGTATTATTACCTGTTATACCTTGGCACAAGTGGCAAAACAGTCAGTGGATACATAACTATTATTCGATAACATACTGAACGGATAACCTAGAGAGATAGAATATTTTTTAAGTCTATGAACAAAATAAAGTTTCGCATTGTCGCTGCGGTATTTTGGGGAACAGCACTTTCCGTAAGTACGTTTTGCCATGCTCAACAGCAACCCCTCTTTACACAATATATGTTCAATGGATTGGTATTGAATCCCGCTTACACGGGAAGCCATGAGTCTATGACGCTAACGGCCTCTGCCCGCAGTCAATGGTCAGGATTAAAAGGCGCGCCGCAGACACAGGTATTTTCTGCCCACTCCCCTATCAAGTTCACTCGCTCTGCTGCTGGAATGTTGTTTCAGCACGACAAAGCAGGAGCAATCGAACAGTCTACTATTTATGGCACCTATGCGTATCACATTCCCGTTTCAAAAAAGGGAAAGATTTCCCTTGGAGCTCAAGTAGGAGCAGCGTTCTACAAAGCCAATTATGCTGATCAGAATATTGTAACACAAAACAATTCACCCGATCCTGCCTTTGCGGGATTAACCAGCCGCGTGTTACCCAACTTAGGTATCGGAGCGTATTACTATACCAAGAAAATGTATGTCGGTATTTCTATTCCTACCATCATTGATAATAAATGGAATAAAGACAACTCATTTGAGAAATCGAAACAACAACGTCATTATCTAATGACAGCCGGTTATGTCTTTACGCTCAATTCGTCTTTGAAACTAAAACCCAATGTATTGATCAAATGGGCAGAAGGCGGACCCTTTCAATATGATCTAAATGCCAACCTGCTTTTTAGTGAGATTATATGGGTTGGATTTTCGTATCGCATGGGAGATTCCGTTGATGGTCTATTACAATGGAATATCAACGATCAACTTTCGATTGGTTATTCTTACGGTTACCCCACCAGTGACATCGCTTCAGCGCAGTGGGGAACACATGAAATGGTTTTGAGTTACCGACTGAAACGCGACAAGCATATTATTCAATCTCCAAGATATTTTTAAATGTGATGAAAATAACCCTATTTTTCCTCGCTTTTATCATTCCTTCATCGGCATTCTCACAGCACAGCCATCTTGCCTATGTCACCCTCGCTGACTCATTGTATAAGCATCATAATTATCGGCAAGCTTCTGCGTACTATCAACGCGCGCTGAAGGACGCGGACCATCCTGGCGACATCATGTTAAAAATTGCCAGGTCGTATGGCGAGACGAATGATCTGAAAACTGCGGAACCCTGGTATGAAAAAGCAAAGAACAGCCGTGCTGCATTTTCAAATGAAGATTCATTCCACTATGCCAAAGCTTTAATCTCACTGAACAGACGAGGTGATGCAGAAGAAATTCTGCAAGGTCTTTTGAAGATCGATCCAAATGCTTCCTACGCCCGACAATTACTAAATGATCTTCAGTATACAGAGAAGTATTATAAAGACTCTTTGTCTTATCACGTCAAACCGCTTTCAATTAATACTGAAGAAGCTGAATTTGCTCCCGCGTATTACAAAGGTGGAATTGTATTTGCGTCATCACAGCCGGAGTCCATTCTTAAAAAGAAATATCATTGGGACAATAGTGCCTTCCTTAAATTGTATTACAGTGCTAAGATCGCCAATCAAAATTTTCAAGAGCCAATTGATTTTGACAAAGAAATTAACACACGCTTTCATGATGGTCCCGTTGTCTTCTATGAGAGGGGTGAGAAAATGATCTTAAACCGTAATCAACAGGTAAAGACTCAAGGGAAAACAGACATCAAGATTTCGCATTTATCCTTGTTTGACGTTCGTCGTGATGCATCGAAAAAAGAATGGATATTCTCTGCCCTTCCCTTTGATGAACCTCCTTACTCGTTTGCCCATCCCTCCGTTTCAGAAGATGGAAATATATTATACTTTATTTCCGATAGACCAGGAGGTTATGGCGGGACCGACATTTATCGTTCTGTCAGAACGAATGACCAATGGAGTGAACCATTCAACGTTGGGCCCAGTATCAATTCTCCCGAAAATGAAGTGTTCCCTTTTTACATAAACAACACACTTTACTTTGCCTCCGACGGTCACGGCGGTTTAGGCGGACTGGATATCTTTAAAAGCGAAAAAACGATAAATGGTTTTACCCCGGCCATCAACTTGGGTTATCCTATAAACTCTGCCTTTGATGACTTCTCTCTGATTACACAAGATCAACAAACAGGATACTTCTCCTCCGCCCGAAAAGGCAACGATGATATATTTGAATTTGTGAAGACCGTTGATGATGTTAAGATTATTGCCCGAATTTATGATGGACTTACCAACGAATCATTGTCGGGTGCATCTGTCCAACTCATGACCATGGGTAGTCATGACACAACACTTACTTCCGGCATTGGCGGCAATCTTCAATTCAAGTTGCCGCTCGAAACGGCCTACATTCTTATTGCTACTAAAGATGGAAAAGTGGGAATGTATTCAAGCGTGGCTGTAGTCAAGGAAGACTTCCAGCATGTTGTACACCAAATTGCAGCGTACGGCGATACAACCCGGATCGCGTGCATTGGTAAAATTGAAAACGAAAACGGACTCCTTCAAAATGCTTCATCCGTGACGGTTATTGACGAAACCACAGGCAAGGAAACGAGTCATTTAAAAGATCAGTCACTGGTAAGCTTCCTGGGAGAGAAAGGGCATTCATACCGGGTTAGAATCCAAAATGAATTTGGCGACACCGCAATCCATAAGCTTGAAATAAAACCCGAAGATATTGGATCGAAAACCTGGAGCATGGTGCTCAAAGAAGTTCCTTCGGTAATGACGCTAGCAGCACGGGTGTTCAATGCCGAAACGAACGCAGCGCTTGGTGGAGCTCAAGTTAAAATCATCACCTTTGCAGATAGCGATCTGGAACTCACAGCAGATGAAAATGGTATTGTTGAATTCTCATTGCCGATAGACGCCGCTTACCTTCTTGTAGGATCGAAAGATGGTCTTACCGGAAAGCATTCTGGTATAGTGGAAAAAGGAATGGACAAGAGTTCCATAATTCATCCGGTACCAGCCGTTGGAGATCCTGGAAATCCTGTATCGGTGATGGCGTTGGTGAGCAATTCAAAGGGAGATGTGCTGAAAGGTGCTAAGGCTAACATTACCAATAAAGTCACGGGAGAAAGTGTATCCGGAGAATTAGAAAATGGAATACTAAACTTCTTTGGCGAACGTGGCAAAGCGTACAACATCGCTATTGAATATGAAGGACATCAAACAACTCTGGAAGAAATAGTCATAACTGAACAAGCCAATACTGTCGAGAAAATTTCGGTCGTGATGGAAGAAGCAAAACCGGCTCGCTATACACTGGCGGCAAGAGTAATAAAAGAAACCGACAACACACCGATGCCTGGTGCAAGAGTTAAACTCATGAACCTTGAAGATTCCGATGTGGAATTGATTGCAGACAGCGATGGCCTTGTAGAGTTTACGTTGCAGCAAGGAGCGGCCTATATCGTTGCAGCTGATAAAGACGGATTTACCGGCATGTATATGGGTGTTGCTGAAACCGAAATGGACAAAAATTCTACCATACACTCCGTGCTAATGAACAATGATCCAACCAGCACTCTTCAATTATTTGGACTGGTGAAAGATGAAAATGGAACTTCGATTGCTAATGCCGTAGCGAACGTGATCGATACAAAAACGGGTGAAAACGTTCCTTCCGAAGTTGAAAATGGAATCTTATCGTTTAATGGAAAAAGAGGTGAACAGTATAGAGTGATTGTATCCGCAGAAGGATATAGCACACAAGAGAAAAGCATTCCGATAATTTCTTCCGCCTCTGTTGTGGATCCGTTGACTATAAACTTAGCTAAAAAATTACCGGTCACGATACAAGTTGCTGGTAACAACAAAGAAGTTTTGCGCGATGTTGAGTTGACGATAACAGATAAAACGACAGGCGAGAAATCGCAGGCACAAATAAAAGATGGCGCGCTAACGTTTATGGGTGAGCAAGGAAAACAATATGCCATCACCGTAAGTCACAAGGATTATCAACCCGTAGCAGAAGAGTTGATCATACCGCAAAAAGCAGAAGTTGTTGCTCCCCTTTCAATTGTGTTAATAGGGAAAACAATATCATCACAAATTTCAAACGACAATATGGATAAAGCCGTACCCGCTGCAAGTCCACTCGCGGCTGAACCCGAAAAAGAAACGATGCAGATGCAAGCAGGCGGAACGAGCTTAACCCTTGAAAATGGAATTCTACCTTTGAATGAAAAGTATGGAGATCCGTATGAAGTTGCTATAACGGCAGAAGGCTATGGGCAACTTGTTAACACCGCTACGGTGGAACCAGCTACTTCTTCTGTACGACAAATGGAAATTATGTTAGCGGCAGAAAAGAAGGTGGTTTTCTATTCGATGGCAGCACGAGCCTTCAAAGAATCTGATCAATCTCCTCTTGCCAATGCCGAAGTAAGAATCATGAGCTTCACCGATTCCGATATTGAACAGGTTGCCAACACAGAAGGTATAACAGAATTTACATTACC
>JBGTEP010000203.1:0-9162 GCA_041747735.1 Chryseolinea sp. | reverse complement strand
TCAGTATCCAGTCCAAGCGTTGCGAGCAAGGGTGACATAACAGATGCAGTGGTGATCATAGCCACTGTGGATGATCCTTGCGCAGTTTTAAGCGCCATTGCCATAAGGAAGGGCAATAACAACCCCAGGTTAGCAGTACTTAAATTTGTACTGACCAATTCTGCAATGCCTGAATTCTGAAGCATCTTACCAAATACGCCCCCTGCTCCTGTAATCAGGATTATTGGAGCGGCAATCACCAGTGCATCGCCAATCCATCCGGTTGAGGACAGCAGCTTCCGGTCGAACTTTTCCGGAAGAGCAAATGAAAGGAATGCACCGAGCAACAATGCAATCACAGGATTTCCGACGAACTGAATAACCGATGTAAATGTATTATCACCCAGCGGTTTGGTGGGATAATTTGCGATCGAAGCCAGGACAATAAACAGCAACGGAACAATAATGGGTAGCGAAGATTTTCCGAGGGAAGGATACTTCTTCTTCTCGACTAACCCTTCTTCCGCCAGCTTCGGTACTACATTTATTTTGGATACAACATACTTTGCAAAGTAAAAACACGGTACCAGTGACAGTGCACTAATGATTACTCCCCAGAATATTACGAGTCCCAGATCTGCTCCAAGCATCCCGGCAGTTGCGATCGGACCTGGTGTGGGTGGAACTAATGAATGACTCGCCGATACTCCTAACGTCAAAGCCACTGTAGTAGTGGCATATGGAACCTTTGCTTTAAATGATAGAGTCTTGCTGATTGGATTAAGCATAATAAACGCGCTATCTCCAAAAACCGGAATCGAGAGTATCCAGCCCGTTATCATCATGGCAAGCGTAACTGATTTCTCCCCGATAAACGACAAAACCTTTTGAGCAATTACCAATGCGCCTCCAGTTTTCTCCAGGAAGGTGCCGATAATTACACCCAGTAAAATTACCAGTCCGATTTTACCAATCACCCCCCCGAACCCATCTGTTATAGATTGTATGATGAGTTCAAATGACATCCCTGAAATCAATCCGTAGCCAATCGCGCCAACAAACAGCGCAAGAAAAGGGTGAATATCAAATTTTATGATCGCTACCAGAATAAAGGCCAGCGCGACTAAAATCATCAGGAGGGTAAACATGATCGCCTTTATTGGGTTTACAATCGATTGAATACAGTTTTGAAAGATATTAATTTAATTGTTGAATAATCAAACAACCGGTCCATTCTTTTTGAGCCTATGTTAGGTGATATCATTTTTAGACGATTCATCCAGCCTACAAGAGACCACAATTTGGGGCAATTAAACACCTGGACTATAACGGCAGAATCTTTATCGCAGGGAACTGTAAACTGTGGTGGTAATCAATGTAGCGGCATCCTTGATACCTGAAATCAACTGTGACTTTAAACTTTTAATTCCGGGGTAAGTCAGAAAATATAAGCCCTCCACGGATGTGATTCCGTTCTTGTGTTTTGGCTGGCCTTCATGATCTAATACCGCCATCCTGATAAAATCAAAGTTTGCCGTGTAGCCTGTAGCCCATAGGATAGATTTAATATCATGCTTTGCAAAATCAAGTGAAGGTACAGAGAATCCATAGCACGGATTTACTTCAAAAATTTCAGGCTCATCCGGTCCGGCCTCTATCGCCTGCAACGGATTCTTTTGTATAAAGGTATCAATGGCGGCTTTAACACGTGAAGCATATTCGTCCGCATAGGTTATGTTTTCCTTCAAATCCTCCTTCAGAAAAACGGCACTTTCATTTGCGTTTTCGAGACTACCCAATAAAGAAACACCTTTCCCCGCGAGGTGATGTAGACTTAACGAATGCCCCGATTTTCCAATACCTGAGAGTAGAGGAACTTTTGCGGATAACAACCGCGGGTCGGATTTCTCATCTGCTCTAGTATCGGCCCATCTACTATCCAACATCCAGTCAACAATGTCTCTTCCACGATACCTCCGTGGCACCCGCGGAACTTTACTGGTACATAGAAACACTTTTCGACCGGTATCAGCCAATTCTTCCGCGATCTGGGACCCGGATTGGGAACTCCCTACAACAAGAACAGCACCTTCGGGAAACTGCTCAGGGTTACGGTACGCGGTGCTATGAATTTGTGTTATCCCGACAGAAATCGTGTTGGCAAAAGCAGGTATGTTTAACTTGCTATGGATGCCAGACGCAATAATGACCTGCCAGCAGTTGTGCTTTCGCTCACCTTCACTATCGTGCATAACGGTTACCGTAAAATAGGGCGAATCCTCTGTTTTTTCAATAGAGATTACGTTGGCATTTTGCGTAACGGGTAATTGAAACTTTGCCGCATAATCTTCAAGCGTCACAACAAAATCTTCAACCTTACTAAATCCATCTGGATTTTTTCCCTTGTAACTAGCCCCCGGGAGAACGTTTTGCCTGTTGGAAGTTATCATCGTAAAGGAATCCCAACGACTACGCCATGATTCTCCAATTCTGCCGCGTTCAAAAATAACGTGTTCAAGACCGAGGTGCTTCAGGTAATAGCTCGCACTTAGTCCGGCATGACCGGCACCAATAATGATTACCTCCAGAATTGATCCATTCATGACCGACCGTGAAGATTGAAGTGTTTCATTACAAAGATCCTCCTAACGTTAGACATTGTAGTGATCCCTTAACCAAAGCTTAGCACCTCCACGTATACCGTCCAGGTTGGTTGCTACCGTAATATTGTTGTCGAGACTGAAATCAATTTTCTTCGCATTGCCTCCACTGATATACAGGTGATCGTAATTGAATACTGTTTTTAATATACCGATCACCCTTTTAAGACGTTTATTCCATTTCTCCTGGCCGACCTCTTCAAAGCCTCGGTTTCCGATATAGTCATCGTATTCTTTAGACTTCGACAACGGGTGATGTGCAAGCTCAAGGTGAGGTAAAAGAACGCCGTCAATTAGTAAAGATGTTCCAAAACCAGTTCCGAGGGTAATCACCATTTCCAAACCCTGGCCCTTTGCAATTCCTAAACCCTGCAGATCGGCATCATTCACAACCCGTACCGGATGAATCAACAAATCAGTAAGCTTCTTCGCTAAATCAAATCCTTCCCATTTTGCAGTTCCAAGGTTTGGAGCAGTGTGTACTATTCCATTTCTGACGAAACCGGGAAAACCAACGGAAACCCTGGTATATCCATCGAACCCTTTGGTAAGTTCTGCGATGGTATCCATAACCTGTTCCGGTGTGGAAGGAGAAGGTGTGTTGAGGCGCTGATACTCAATAAGCATATTTCCATCTTTATCTAATAGAATAGCCTTAATTCGAGACCCTCCAATATCAATAGAAAGGATTTTTTCTTCAACATCAGGGTTTAACATAAAAAATTCAGGTTTAGTAACGCGTTAATCAGCCCAAATATAAAAAGATATGCATAGGATGTCTCATTTAGTATTATTGTCTGCTCATGTGCACGAATCTCAGAGTGACGTTCGATTGAACCTTGATCCAGAAACTACATCCGCTTTATACAATCTATTTTTTCTTCCTGAAGTTTTTATTAAGTTTTTCAAGCAACGCTTTGTACATGCCTGGCCTCTCGCTTTCTAGGGTAGACTTGTTATAGGAATAAATATCAACAAGGTTTTGCCACGTTAGGCAAGGGTTCTCGTAATTCCAATTAATAGATCCATTATCATCAGTATAATAATTGGGTCGTTCCTCCGGAAAAGGTTTTTTGAATTTACCTGCCCAACTCGATTGTGTCGGGTCATCAAAGCTTCTTCTTGGGTCAATAACGTACAGCACTGACGGTGTATCCCCCACTCTAAAATACTGCGCCCACGCATGGTCCTTAGTCACGAACTTGATATGATTACCCATCGCGCCATATTCACCCAACATCTCAAACATCTCCCTGGGGCCATTGCCGGAAAACATACCGTTGTAAGTCCAGTTGATTTCAAGCCACCACATTTCCCGAAACCGTGTATCATTATAAATTTCATTTCTTCCCGGTCCATTCCAATTCGGCACATCACATTCTTTTCCAGGCACTTCATCTTCCGGACCATATTTGAGTCCGGTCCCGATGGTAATGAGTCGGATGCGCTTGATCAGGTTTGGATTTTGAGCAAGTATCTTTCCGGCATTATTCATATTTCCCCATACCAGTACATAGAGGGGATCTTTTTCCGAACTCAATAGCGCAGCGTTGATGAATTTATCTTTAGCATCGTCATACGTTTCTGCCAGCAATTGAAATATTTTCTCCGGAACGGGATACTGCTTTTGTTGCAGATCGAATTGTTGATAGTCTGTTTTATAGGCTTCAACAGCCATCTTGCAGGCTTCCAACCCTTGTTTATTCCACCTGTCGGGTACTATTCCTAAGATATCAAGTTCGTCGGCATACCAAAGCAAGTGAATCAGGGATTGTCTGTCATCCGGATCTCCTCCACCAATATTGATATCTGTAAAAACAAATACTTTGGGTTTCGCCGTTGCGCTGCTCGTGCCTGAAAGGAGCACACAAATAATCATTACATAAAAAGCTTTCATCGGCTTCATAACATTTTAGTGTAAAAGTGTTTTGATGGATTTACTCACAGGTGTATGTATAAAAAAAATCCACTCTCTTCGCTAGCGGCATTTTGCCAGTAACCCGGGAGTGGATTTTAAGAATCAAAAACTATAACTTATGTTATAACCTTTCACCAAGATTAACACCTTTCATCACATCTTGTTTAGAAAATGGTTGATTATACAGCCGCTTACCAGTTGCTTTAAAAAGCGCATTCGCCACAGCACCACCGGTTGGCGGCAGTGCAGGCTCTCCCAATCCCGTAGGATCAATGCCATTATCTACAAAAAAGACTTCAACCTCTGGCACTTCTTTCATACGAATAAGTCGGTATGAATTAAAGTTACGCTGTTCTGCTGCCCCATCTTTGAATGTTACCTCGCCGTACATCGCATGCCCTAGTCCATCAACCACCCCACCCTTCACTTGTTGGCTCGCACCACTGAGATTCACGACAATACCACAATCTGATGCCGCATAGATCTTTTGCAATGAAGGTTTACCTTTTTTCATCGCTACTTCTGCAACCTGCGCTACATAAGAACGATGTGAGAAATACACACTGAATCCCTGTGATACATTTTTCTTTGTACCCCATCCGGATTTTTCAGCAGCAAGTTCGATAACCGCTTTCATCCGGTCGATGTCGTATTTGATCTCCCCTGTCGGCTTAGTTTTCGCTTTGTCCAATAACTCAAGACGGAACTTCACCGGATCTTTTTTAGCAGCCATAGCCACTTCATCAAGGAATGCCTGTTCAGCAAACGCCAGGAAGTTTGTGATCGGTGCTCTCCAGGGTCCGGTTGTAATCGGCGACTTATGATCCACGGAATCAATTAAAAGATTGTCAACCGCACCGGATGGAAAATTATCTTCACGCGTACTGTTACCGGCATTAATACCAACACCGCGAAGTTTATATCCTATGAGATTTCCTTTTGCATCAAGTGCTGCATCAAAACGATACCGCACTGCAGGACGATAACTTCCTCCACCCATATCATCTTCACGCGTCCATATTACTTTCACAGGTGCCTTAATCAAGCTTGAAAGCTCAGCAGCTTCCACCACATAATCTGCCTGCAGTCTTCGTCCGAAGCCACCACCCAATCGTGTTAATTCAACAGTAACCTGATACGGCGAAATTCCAAGCAACTTTGCCGTTTCGTTTCTGGCTCTGTCAGGTGTTTGGGTAGGTCCAACCAACTCAACGCCATCAGGGCGAACATGGGCGAAAAAGTTCATCGGCTCCATGGGCGCATGTGATAAGAACGGACATTGGTATTCGCGGGAGATTACATTCGCGGCTGACTTAAATGCAGCATCAACATCACCGTCTTTACGGCGCACCGTTACGACACTGCTGTCTTTACTTTCCAACAGGTCTTTAAACAACTTGTTATGGTCGGTGGTACTTTCAATTGCACCATCATTTTCATATTCAATTTTTAAAGCCTTTCGCGCTTTGGCTACCTGCCATGTAGATCGGCCTACAATGGCCACGTTGTTTTTGAATGTTACTACGTCAACAATTCCGGGCATTGCTTTCGCCGCTGCACTATCGACAGACTTCACTTTTTTTCCAAATGAATCCGGTCTCTGAATCATCGCGTAAAGCATTCCTTCGCGATAAACATCGAGACCGTACAAGGGCTGTCCAGTAACCATCTCATGGTTATCTACATTCTTGACAGCTGTGCCGATCAGTTTAAAGTCCTTCCTTTCCTTAAGTTTTACTTCTGCAGGAACAGGAACTCTGGAAGCCTCCAATGCCAGTTCACCGTAGCTTAACTTGCGACCGGATTCAGCATGTATAACAACGCTGTCAGCGGTAGTCAGTGTCTTAGTTGGCACATTCCATCGCTTTGAAGCAGCTTCAACCAGCATGTGCCGGGCTGTAGCACCTGCTTTGCGCAGACGTTCCCAAGAATGTGGTACTGCACCACTTCCACCCGTTACCTGTCTTTCGAATTTCGATGTGTCTAATGCTGCCTGAATAACTTTAACTTTTCCCCAGTCAGCATCCAGCTCTTCCGCAACAATCATCGGAAAAGAAGTCTTGATGTTTTGCCCTAGTTCAGGGTTAGGGGAAAAAATGGTGATAACGCCTTCAGATGAAATAGATAAAAAACTGTTAAAATCTATATTTCCCACGGCAAGTGCAGTGTCATCCACTACTTCGAGCACGGAAGAAGCCGCTGCACCGGTCCAATGAAATCCCAGGAGAAGTCCACCGCTTGCAGTGGCTGCAAGCTTCATAAAATCGCGTCTTGATGTTTTTGTAAATGTCGACATGGTTATTTCATTTTAGTGGATGCAAGTACTACAGCTTCGCGAACACGGTGGTACGTTCCACATCGGCAGATGTTTCCGTTCATGGCAGTTTCGATCTGTTCTGTTGTTGGTTTCGGATTCTTATTTAAGAACGCTGATGCAGTCATAATCTGCCCGGTTTGGCAGAATCCGCACTGCGGTACGTCGACTTCCTTCCAGGCTTCCTGAACAGGGTGATCACCGTTTGCCGAGAGGCCTTCAATTGTAGTTACTTTGCTTGTTCCCACCGCCGATACCGGCAACGTGCAAGAACGTACTGCAGTGCCATTCAGGTGCACAGTGCATGCTCCACACTGTGCAATGCCACAACCATACTTGGTTCCAACCAAGCCGAGATTGTCACGCAACACCCACAATAAAGGGGTATCTGCATCTACATCGGCCTCATAGTTACGGCCATTAATTTGTAAGTTGTATTGCGCCATTTTTTTGGGGTAAAATTTTTCACTGTCAAGTTATAAAAATCCGGTTTTAAGCCATAGCTGATGGATACTTTTGTGTTGTGCGGTAAGATATTGTTTTAAGATAAATACCATCGCATGCAAAGCTTTCTTCTCATGCAAATCACAAATGCAGTCCAGTCCAACAAGTTCGCCACTGGAGGAGGGCTGTGAACCAATGTAACTATCTGTATCAAAATCTTGTGGCATAAAAAAACTGGTACACCGAATATCCGCCCCAGGAAGTCTTTCTTAATGGAAAAAGGGCCGAGAGTCGGGTCGATACAGTGTCCAGTTTTAATTGCAAAAAAAGTAAACAAATATGTTTACAAATCTGTTAATAGGTATATTTACTGGAAATATCATGACAAATGAGATCGCTATATTAAAAGGCATTCATCCTGGTCTTGTCCTGGATCGAAAGCTCAAAGAACGTAAGATGCGGAAACGCAGCTTTGCTCTTTCTATTAATGAGTACCCTCAAACCATCAGTGCCATTACCAAAGCTAAACGTGGTATAAACACTCCGCTGGCGCTCAAAATTGAACATGCCCTTGGTCTGGAGGAAGGTTATTTTATGACCTTGCAGGTATTCTATGAAATCAAAGAGGAGAAGCGTAAACAACAGAAAAATATCCGTCCGGATTTGTCTCTGATCCGAAGGATATTGTTTTGGGATACTGATATCAACAAGATTGATTGGCAAGCACAACGTAGAGCAGTTATTGAACGCATCCTTGAACGCGGCAATGATCAGGAAAAGGAAGAGATTAAGAGATTTTATGGTGATGCCGTTTTCCAGACGATAGCAGATAACTTGAAAAACACAACATGCCTAACACCTTCTACTGGAAGACAGTCACACCTCTTTTGAAAGAAGTGCTTACCGTGCTTATGAAACATGATCTGTTTCAACCCTTCAGACTCGTAGGTGGAACTTCATTAAGTTTGCAGCTTGGTCACCGCATGTCTGATGATATTGATTTATTTACCGATGCTCCTTACGAAACAATTAGCCTCCGTGCAATCGACCGTTATCTAAGAAGCGAATTTGGTTTTGTATCCGACCTTCCCCATGGACCGATAGGTATGGGTGTCTCTTATGGGATCGGCAAAAGTGAGGAAGACTTGGTAAAACTTGATTTATATTACACTGATACTTTCATACAACCAGCATTAGAAATCAAACCTTACCGGCTTGCTACAATTGAGGAAATCATTGCTATGAAAATTGATATCGTTCAGCGCAAGGCTCGAAAAAAAGACTTTTGGGATCTTCACGAATTGCTACTCTTGCACTCTCCATCTCAAATGATCGGTCTTCATTCGCAACGATATCCCTATTCCCATGATGAAGCCTTGATCCGGCAGAATTTTACTGACTTTACAAAGGCCGATGAAGACTTCGATCCGATCTGCTTAAAAGGAAAATATTGGGAGCTTGTCAAGCTCGACATTGTGCAGGCTTTTCCAACAGATTAGTTCGCAGAAAATGGGTTGTGGCACAACTCGCCAAAGATGTTATTGACACCGATGTAGATTCACCTGATGGACTTACTTTTCATAGCGACGCAGTCACTGCGGAAATGTGTCGTTTTTGGTGGAAAACTGAAAATGACAACGATTATTTTTCTAGAAAATACGAAATCCTTAAGTCGATTAATAGTGTTATTAAATGCTTATTATTGGATGAATTTAATGCGGAAGGTGAAAAGCATTCTAATGCCTTAATCCTTCCATACCGTAACATGAGTGCATCGAAAAAACTAGTAGTAACCCTGAAAGTTGGTTCAAATGTAATCACCAACAGCCAGGGTTTTCCGGATGAAG
>JBGTEP010000202.1:0-30956 GCA_041747735.1 Chryseolinea sp. | reverse complement strand
TTTTCAGTTTCAGTGGTCAAGGCAAGCGCTACGTCAACAGCTGCGGTTTCCTGAATAGCAGACTTATCAAGCGTAAATTTAATTGCGTCTGCCGCTGCAGTTGAACGGAGGTAATACATACCGGTCTTCAAACCTTTCTTCCACGCATAGAAGTGCATAGAAGTAAGCTTGCCGAAATTCGGATTCGTAATATGAATGTTCAGGCTTTGTGACTGACAGATGTATGCACCACGGTCAGCAGACATATCAATAATAGATTTCTGAGAAATTTCCCAAACCGTTTTATAGATGTCCTTGATATGTTGCGGAATTTCAGGAATAGATTGTATCGAACCGTTTGCACCGATAAGCTTCTGACGCATACTTTCGCTCCATAGACCGAGATTCATCAGGTCTTTCATCAAATGTTTATTCGCAATAATAAATTCCCCGGAAAGTGTTCTTCGCGTATAGATGTTTGATGTATAGGGTTCAAAGCATTCGTTGTTTCCAAGAATTTGAGAAGTAGATGCTGTTGGCATTGGCGCAAGGAGCAAAGAGTTACGAACACCAAATTGCTTTACATCTCTTTTAAGCTTTTCCCAGTCCCAGCGACCGCTTTTTGGTGTAACACCCCACATATCAAATTGGAAGATGCCTTTGGATACAGGAGAGCCTTTGAAGGTTTCATAAGGGCCAAGTTGTTTTGACAATTCCATTGAAGCCTCCATCGCCCCAAAGTAAATCGTTTCGAAAATATCTTCATTCAACCGGCGCGCTTCTTCCGAGTCAAATGGCATACGCAGTAGTATGAAAGCATCGGCCAACCCTTGTACACCAAGACCGATCGGGCGGTGACGCATGTTTGAATTGCGTGCTTCAATCACCGGATAATAGTTTACATCAATTACTTTATTCAGGTTGCGGGTAGCAACTTTGGTGATGTCATATAATTTCTGGTGATCAAATTTCCCACCCTCAGTAATAAATTTTGGCAATGCAATAGAGGCAAGATTACAAACAGCAACTTCATCAGCTGATGTGTATTCGATGATCTCTGTACATAAATTGCTGGACTTAATCGTGCCCAAATTCTTCTGATTGGATTTTTTGTTTGCCGCATCTTTGTAAAGTATATACGGCGTTCCGGTTTCAATCTGTGACTCCAGAATTTCGAACCACAAGTCCTGTGCTTTTATCTGTTTCCGGAATTTACCTTCTCTTTCATACTTGTCATACAGGCGCTCAAACTCTTCTCCGTAAACTTCAGCTAAACCGGGAGCTTCATTTGGACAGAATAATGACCACATTTCGTTGTTCTCGACACGCTGCATAAAAAGGTCCGGAATCCAGACGGCGAAGAATAGGTCACGGGCACGCATCTCTTCTTTACCGTGATTTTTCTTGAGGTCAAGGAAATCAAAGATGTCAGCATGCCACGGTTCAAGGTATATCGCGAAGCTCCCTTTGCGTTTTCCGCCGCCTTGATCAACATAGCGTGCAGTCATGTCAAAGTTTCGAAGCATGGGTACGATGCCATTGGATGTTCCACCTGTTCCTTTAATATAAGATCCTTTCGCGCGTACATTGTGAATGCTAAGCCCGATACCACCAGCGGACTGGGAAATCTTCGCGCACTGCTTTAATGTGTCATATATTCCGTCAATGCTATCATCCTTCATGGTAAGCAGGAAGCACGAAGACAATTGTGGCTTCGGTGTTCCGGCATTGAACAAGGTAGGGGTAGCGTGAGTGAACCATTTCTCCGACAAAAGACTGTAGGTTTCGATAACAGCAGGAATATCCTGAGCATGAATACCCACGGCTACACGCATGATTAAATGTTGAGGACGTTCAATAACTTTTCCATCCACTTTCATCAGGTAAGAGCGCTCCAACGTTTTAAAGCCAAAATAGTCGTAACTAAAATCACGATCATAGAGTATAGCTTCATCAAGCGCTGCTGCGTTTTCCTTTATTACTTTCCAGGTTTCTTTGGATATAAGCGGAGCGTTTTCGCCTGTCTTAGGATCAACGTACGTATAAAGCCGCTTCATTGTATTTGAAAACGACTTACTGGTTACTTTGTGTAAGTTAGAAACAGCAATACGCGCTGCTAACTTTGCAAAGTCAGGATGTTTGGTTGTCATCGTTGCCGCTATTTCTGCAGCAAGATTATCCAACTCCTGTGTAGATACACCATCATAAAGACCATTGATCACCTTCATGGCCAATTCCACGGGGTTGACGAACTTCGGATCTAAGCCATAACAGAGTTTTTCAATTCGAGCGGTGATTTTATCAAACTTTACTGATTCTCTGTGTCCGTCACGTTTTAATACAAGCATCTTAAGAAATAGGGTTGTTGTGAGAAAAGTTTAAAAAGTAATTGAATGTAACTAAAAATCTTCGTTCAATGAAAACTTTGGAGTAGTTTCTTTTTCTGTGCTTTTCATTACTCCAGCCTTTTGATATTCAGCAACACGCTTCTCGAAGAAGTTAGTTTTACCTCTTAACGAAATCATCTCCATAAAATCGAACGGATTGGAAGTGTTGTAGATTTTTTTACCCACAAGTTCATTCAGTAACCTGTCTGCTACGAACTCGATGTACTCACGCATCTGAACGGCATTCATGCCAATTAAATTTACGGGGAGTGCATCGGTTACAAACTCCTTCTCAATTTCAACAGCATCTTTAATGATATCGATGACGGTTTGTTCCGGTAATTTGTTCACAACATGATCTGTGTAAAGGTGACACGCAAAATCACAATGTAAACCTTCGTCGCGTGAAATTAATTCATTGGAAAAGGTAAGACCTGGCATTAAACCGCGTTTCTTCAGCCAGAAGATCGAGCAGAAGGATCCGGAGAAGAAGATACCTTCCACCGCAGCGAATGCAATTAACCTTTCCTGAAATGATCCTTTGTTGATCCAGCGAAGCGCCCAGTCAGCTTTTTTCTTCACACAATCCATTGTGTCGATCGCGTGAAAAAGTTTATCTTTTTCTTTCGCATCCTTTACATAAGTATCGATCAGCAGAGAATAGGTTTCTGAGTGAATGTTTTCAATCGCAATCTGAAAACCGTAGAAGAATTTTGCTTCTGTATATTGAACCTCCGAAATAAAGTGTTCTGCCAGGTTTTCGTTTACAATCCCATCGCTTGCTGCAAAGAATGCAAGAACGTGAGTGATGAAGTGTCTTTCGCCATCGTTCAGATTCACCCAATCTTTCATATCCTGCCCAAGGTCGATTTCTTCTGCCGTCCAGAAACTGGCCTCTGCTTGTTTGTAATACCTCCAGATATCGTGCTGGCGGATGGGAAAAAGTACAAAACGGTCTTTGTTTTCTTTGAGAATGGGTTCTTCGGAGGTTATATTGCTCATGTGCGTCAGAGTTTTAAGGGTTAAACCAAAATATTAAAGGGCGCCAGCCTCAGCTAACACCCGTTTATGCTTCATAATAAAGTCTTGTTTGCTTTGATGAACCAGTTGAATACCTGTTTCGTTCAGCGTCAAGTGTACAAATGAAATAGAATGATTCTAATAATCAAAACTGCGGTTTTGGGCTAATTTCAACGATTGTGGATAACTTGTTGATGGTTTGTGGAAAGATAAGTTGCTGTGAAATAGTCGCTTAATGGGTGTTAGTTATGTCTTTCTTTTGGTCGATTTAGGGCAAAAAAAAAGCGAAAAAATTTTTTCTCCGTGGAAGATTTTGAATTTCTTAAATTTTTGAAATCACCTTTCTGATTTGTGGATTCTTTTTCTACCTTTGCAGTCCAATTTTTCAAAAAGCTATGTACGCAATAGTAGACATTGCCGGTAAACAGTTCAAAGTGGCTAAAGATCAGTATATCTATGCCCCGAAATTAGAAGGAGATGCAGGCGAAGCAGTAAGCTTCGATAAGGTTCTCCTGATCGATGACGGTGCTTCGGTTAATATTGGCGCCCCTACTGTTGATGGAGCATCCGTATCGGGAAAGATTTTGGAGCATGTGAAAGGCGATAAAGTTATTGTCTTCAAAAAGAAAAGAAGAAAAGGATACGTGGTGAAGAATGGTCATCGCCAGCAGTTCACCAAGGTGCAAATTGATAGCATCGGTTAATCCTTTTCCTATTTTAAACGAACAGATTCATCAACGAATAACGACATTCAGCCATGGCACATAAAAAAGGTGAAGGTAAAGTAAAGAACGGTCGCGAATCAGAAAGTAAGCGTCTTGGTATCAAAGTTTTCGGTGGGCAGAAAGTTATTGCCGGAAATATCATCGTCCGTCAGCGCGGAACAAAGCACCATCCCAGCAAGAATGTAGGGATAGGGAAAGATCATACCTTATTTGCGTTAACAAATGGTGTGGTAGTATTTAAAAAGAAAAGAGAAGGAAAGTCATTTGTTTCAGTTGAGCCAGTTGCTGAAGCATAAATATTTAATCACCGACTGTTGCCGGAATAAAAAAAGACGCACTCAAGCGTCTTTTTTTATTGACTTTTTTTTCAGCTGGCGCTACCATTGACTGTAGTCAAGTTTTTCTTTCTGCAACGGTATAGATACTCGTACAAAACTGCCTTACATTAAAGTCAGTGCTTTAATGCTCACCTTCCGTTTTTATCAGAAAATCGCGTTTCAACGAGGGCGTTTTGGTCAAACTTTTTGAAATTTTTTTAATTTTTTTATCCTGCATTAAAAGTCACCAAAAAAGAAAGGCTGGAAACAGAATTAAATTTTGTTTCGGGTCATTTTTGACTTAGTGGCGAAAAATAAATAAGTCTTTTGATGTTTTAGCAAAATAACTTTGAGGTTTTAAAATGTGGGTGCAATCGTATTCCAGTACAATGTCGTGCAAAATTTACCCTGGTCTTCAGAAAATAATCAAAACAAATAGAAGGTCGGTATTTTATTTTGTCCTTACTCCCCCTAAATTGGGTACTAATTAGTTTTTAACCTAAACCTAAACCTATGAAGAAAATTCTACTGACGTGTGTCACGTTGGTTTTTGTGCTCCATTCCTGGGCGCAAGAGCGAACCGTGACAGGGAAAGTTAGTTCTGTTGAAGACGGATCTGCGTTGCCCGGAGTGAACGTGGTTGTTAAAGGAACCACAAATGGAACAGTTACTGATGCTGATGGTACTTATTTAATTAGCGCTCCGACAGGAGATGTAACTTTGGTTTTTTCTTTCGTTGGCTTAAAAACTGTGGAGGTGTTGGTGGGAACCCAAGCGGCAATTAGTGTCCAAATGGAGCCTGATTTTACCCAATTGACCGAGTTGGTTGTAGTGGGGTATGGAACCCAACTCAAACAAGATTTGACTGGTAATATTGCTAAGGTGAGCGGGGCGGACATTCAGTCCATACCCGTCGCTAGTTTCGACCAGGCAATTCAGGGCAGGGCTGCTGGTGTCTTTATTGAATCAGGCAACGGAAAATTAGGTCAAGGTGTGAAGATGCGTATTAGAGGATCTTCTTCATTATCTGCCGATAACCAGCCGCTTTATGTGATCGACGGGATTCCTATTACATCTCAAAATCAATCGAGTAGTACCGCTGCGACAAATCCTTTAATGGATATAAACGCCAATGACATTGAATCTATCGATATTTTGAAGGATGCATCCGCATCTGCAATCTATGGATCTCGTGCTGCCAACGGTGTTGTATTAATCACTACAAAACGGGGTGTTTCTGGCAAAACAAACTTTAACGTTGGCTATTTTACAGGCTTCAGTTCCCCGACAAACAGAAGAGAGTTCTTAAACACAGAAGAATATGTCGAGCTGTTTACAGAAGCAAATGGTGGCATGACCGCCGGCTTAAGCAACCGGTTTACTCGATACGGAGCGGGAGATATTGCATCTTGGGAAAATCCTGACGCATCGGGTTATGTTGATACAGACTGGCAAGATCAAGTTTTTAGAGATGATGCTGGTATTAAACAGTTTGACATCAGTGCAAATGGAGGCAACGAAAAAACGAGGTTCTTTATTTCCGGAGGCTATAGCAAACAAAAAGGGATTTTAATCGCCAATGATCTGGAGCGATTGAATACAAGGATAAATCTGGATCATAAGGCCACCGAAAAATTATCAGTTGGAATGAATTTTAGTTTATCAAGAACGGTGAATAAAAGGTTGTCAGACGATAATGCATTTTCGACCCCGATGCAAATTATTGCCCTTTCACCAATGACTCCCGTTATTGATCCACGCACAGATTTACCAAGCGGCGCCTTGGATCTGGTTTCAGGCGCCCCTAATACTAACTTTCCAATCTACTACAATCCTTTGCTTAACGTAGACTACAGTGATCGTACTACCATTGTCTATAGGAGTTTCGGATCAGCTTTTGCGAGTTATAATTTCACAAAAAGCTTGAGCTTCCGCACTGAAGTAGGCTACGACATTTTGAATCAAAATGAAGACCTGTATTTTGGTAAAGAGACGGCTAGAAACCAGGGAACCCCTAATGGATCTGGCACAAATGCCTTGACTTCAGTATTTAACTATACCACTAACAATTTTCTACGGTATGCGTCTGTAATCAGTGATGTTCATAATTTGGAAGTTATTGCCGGTATGAGTTACCAGGAATCGAATGCAAAGTTCAATAGTGTGACCGGACAACAATTTCCAAGTAATGCTTATACAAAGGTTACTTCTGCAGCAAGCATAACCGCAGGCACATCAACAGAAACAGCCTTCAGTTTTTTGTCATATTTTGGTCGTGCCAACTACAAATTTAACAACAAATACTTGCTTGGTGTAAGTGGTCGTGTTGACGGTTCATCCCGATTCGGAAGTGACAATCGCTACGGTTTTTTCCCTGCGGTATCTGCCGGGTGGATCATTACTGAAGAGTCATTCCTGTCCGATAACAAGGTCATTGAGTTTTTAAAGCTTCGAGGTAGTATTGGTGTTACAGGGAATGCTGAAATTAACAACTTTGCGTCATTAGCTTTATTTGCTGGCGATGCCGGCTATGCGGGTATACCAGGTCAGCGGCCTACTCAACTTGAAAACCCGGACCTACGTTGGGAAAAAACAGTTCAAACGGATTTTGGAATTGATTTTGGTTTTCTAGGTGGCCGGATTACTGGTGAGATAGATTATTACATCAAGAACACAACGGATTTACTGTTAAATGTAAACCTGCCTGGAAGCTCTGGGTTTAGAACCCAGACCAGAAATGTTGGTGAATTAGAAAATAAAGGAGTCGAACTTGTCCTTAATACCGAAAATACAGTTGGAGAGTTTAGATGGAGTACCAGTTTTAATTTCGCCCGAAACCGAAACAAGATTCTGAATCTTGACGGTCAAGTCATTACTGGATCTTTCTTATCGAGGGCGCAGGAGGGTGATCCAATCGGTATCTTCTTCGGTCCAAAATATGCAGGGGTTGACCAAGACAATGGCGACGCGTTATATGTGTTAGTTAATGAAGATGGAACAAGTACTACTACTAATGACTACAACGAAGCTACGTTAATGGAAATAGGCGACCCTAATCCGGATTATATAGCAGGTATTACAAATAACTTTTCTTACAAGGGATTTGATCTAAGTGTCTTATTTCAAGGGGTTTTCGGAAACCAGGTATATAATGGCGGCGGCAAATTTATGTCTGCAAATGGTGACTTCTTCGACAATCAGACCAGAGACCAAATGACAAGGTGGAGAAATCCGGGTGATATAACTAATGTTCCTCAGGCTCGTCTGTTTGAAGGCAATGGCGTTGGGGAATCATCAAGGTATGTTTCTGACGCCGGATACGTGAGACTAAAGACCATAACGCTAGGATATAACTTCTCCCCTGCTGTATTGAATAAACTTAATCTTAGTCGATTGAGAATCTACACCAGTGCGTTCAATCTATTAACCTTTACTGATTATGATGGATGGGATCCAGAGGTAAACGCGGATACTTATTCGGTCAATGCGAATGGAACGCCGAATAACATCAATCAAGGGATTGATTTTTATTCTGCGCCTCAGCCAAAGACTATCACTTTCGGGATTAACATTGGATTTTAATTAAGAGCTTATGAAACTTACTAAATTTATAATTATATCGATCGCTGCAACCTTACTAAGTTGTGGCGATAAATTGGAGATCGAACCCCTTAACAGCGTGGGTTCAGGTCGGGCGTTAAGCACATCAGCTGACGTTGAAGCACTATTAGTTGGCGCATATTGGGCAATCGGAGACGGGGACGTGTATGGCGGGAATATTTTACGTGATGCCGAGCTCATGGGCGATGACGGTGAAGTAGCTTGGGATGGTACATTCGTAGCGCCCGGTGAGATCTGGGATAAGAATATGTTAATCACAAATGACCAGGCGCGTGAAACATGGTTAGAAAGTTATCGCGTGATTAATATGGCCAACACTGTATTGGCAAATCTTGAATTGGTTACTAGTGATAAAAAAGAAAGGGTGGAGGGCGAAGCCAAATTTTTAAGAGGTGCGACGTATTTTGAACTCGTCCGTCTTTTTGGAAAGACCTGGACAGACGGAAGTCCTTCGTCAAACCCTGGCGTTCCCTTAATATTGGAGCCAACTCGGCCAGAAGATGTGGATGTAAAAGTCACACGTAACACAGTAGCAGAAATTTACACTCAGGTAATCGATGACTTAACAGATGGCTTAACCCTACTACCAGTTAGAAATGGGTTCTTCGCTACTCGTTTCTCAGCGAGTGCTATTTTATCCAGAGTTTATTTAATGCAAAACGACTATGCTTCAGCCTTAACTGCAGCAAATTTTGTCATTACGGATGGTGGCTTCGATTTAACAACGCTCGTGGCTGATGCCTTTGGCAAAACTTCAACGCAAGCCACTAATAGGTCGTCAAACGGAAATGCGACGCCCGAGGATGTGTTTGCTGTCCAGGTAACATCGCAAGCGGGGGTAAATTCCCTATGGAATTTCTTTGATCCGGCAGGACGCGGCGATATTCCAATTGAGGATGCTCACATAGCGCTTTATGAAGCGGGGGACGCACGTCTAAATCTTTTCGCTACTAGCGGAGGAATTAGATATACAACAAAGTTTAACAATCGGTTTGGAAATGTTTCTATAGTCCGCCTTGCCGAGATGTATCTTACTCGGGCAGAATGTAACTTTAGATTGAGTTCTGCCGTTGGTGACACTCCATTGAATGATATAAATAGAATTCGAGGCCGGGTAACACTTATGCCTTTAATCGTGCTCACTCTAGATGAAATTTTACTTGAGCGCAGAAAGGAGCTAGCCTTTGAAGGACATCTACTACATGACCTAAAACGCACACAACGTGCTGTCGGTGCCCTTCCGTTTAACTCTCCTAAGTTAGTTTTTCCAATTCCTCAAAGGGAGACGCTTTTAAATGTTGATTTACAGCAAAACGAAAGTTACTGAGATTAAAACGTTCTTCAGTTATAAAAAGGCTGTCTTAACCGACAGCCTTTTTATTTGCTAAACCTTTTCTTCTGAACCATAAACAACTACAAGTTTTTATTTCATTTTTGCAACATGATTTTAAGCAACAATCTACTACTTGAAATTGCGGAGGGTAAAGAAGCAGAACGTACTCCGATTTGGCTTATGCGTCAGGCCGGGCGAATTTTGCCGCAATATAGAAAGGTTCGTGAACAGGCTCGTGATTTTAAAGTGATGGTAAAAACCCCGGAGCTGGCTACTGAGGTCACTATCCAGCCGGTTGATATTCTTGGCGTCGACGCGGCGATTATTTTTTCAGACATCCTGGTTATACCGGAAGCCATGGGTCTGAATTATGAGATGGAAGAGAACAAAGGTCCCGTGTTTCCAAAACGGATAACTTCCCTCGCCGATTTAAAAACTGTTCACGTGGCTGAAGCGGAGGAACTAAACTACGTACATGAGGCTATTCGCCTTACAAAAAAAGAATTAAATGGGCGAGTTCCTTTGATCGGTTTTGCTGGTGCACCCTGGACTATCTTTTCCTATATGATTGAAGGGAAAGGAAGTAAGACTTTCAGTCAGGCAAAAAAGATGCTCTATACGCAGCCTGAGTTTTCGCATACACTGCTAAAGATGATCACCGAAAGTACGATCAACTATCTCAAAGGTCAGATTCAGGCAGGGGCAGATATCATTCAGATCTTCGATTCGTGGGCTGGTATCCTTAGCCCTGAGCAATACACCACTTTCTCGTTAAAATACATTAGTCAGATTTGTGATGCGATTGGAGACGTACCGAAAATTGTTTTTGCCAAGGGAGCTTTTTTTGCGCGGCAGGAAATGAATGAACTGAATTGCCAGGTAATTGGGTTGGACTGGAACATGGGTATTCACGAATCGCGGTCATTAATGCCGAGTAAAGTGCTGCAAGGTAATCTTGATCCGTGTGCATTATATGGTTCGTTGGATGACGTCCGAAGAGAAACCCGGCGAATGCTCGAAGCTTTTGGGCCCTCCAAACACATCGCCAATCTTGGACATGGACTTTATCCTGATATTGAGGTCGATAAAGTAAAATGCTTTATTGATACCGTAAAGGAATACAAAGCAGCAAAGCTTCACTGATAACCTGCTATTCGCTCTTGAGTGATTTTATCGGATTCACGATAGCGGCCTTAATAGACTGATAGCTTACTGTGACCCAGGATATAAGCAATGCGATGGATCCCGCGAGCAGGAATATGCCTATTCCAATATCTATCCGGTAAGCAAATCCCTCAAGCCACCGGTTCATTAAATACCAGGAGAAAGGAACTGAAAAGACAAATGCTATCAGTATGAGCCTGGTAAAATCTTTTGAAAGGAGAAATACAACGCTACCGATAGATGCACCCAATACTTTCCGGACACCGATTTCTTTAGTTCTTAAATTGGCAGTATATGCAGCAAGTCCGAACAAACCAACACATGCGATCGCGATGGCCAATCCCGAGAATATTGCAAACACTTTTCCTGCCTGCTGTTCAGGTTCATATTGGGTGTTCAGATTTTCATCGAGAAAACAAACTTAAAGGGCTGCTCCGGCGCGAGTTCTTTCCATTTCGCCTCAATGCTATTTACTGTTTTGACCATATCCGATCCGCTGATTCTCGCAATAGCATACGCAGCACCGCCATCGAAACTTTCGACGCTTTGTATGGTAAGCGGAGTGATCGGATCGCGTAGTGATTGAAAATTGAAATCCTTTATTACCCCAATGATCGTGTAAGGAACTTCTACGTTGCCATCGGCATTGCGCTGAATCTGGATTAGTTTTTTTCCTATCGGATCACTTATCTCTAGTGTTCGCACCGCAGTTTCATTAAGGATGATCGATAACGAGTCATTCGTTTCCTTAGAATATCCGCGACCTTCTACAAATTCAAATCCGATAGCTTTGGCAAACTCATCATCTATGCCCATGCTTTTGGTAGTAAGGATTTCACTTGACCCTTCGAGGGTAAATTGCGCCCCAAAAAAATCTCCAGGCCTACCTAGCAGGGAAAAGGAGCTGGCGGCATATTCAACACCGGGCAAACGTTTTAATTCATCAATGAATGTCTGTGCTCGATCGTTCAAAGCAAAGACCCTCTCAACAACGAGTACTTTTTCTTTGTCATAACCGAGTGATTTTTTCTTCATAAACTCCATCTGCTTTGTAACCACCATGGTTCCAACAATCAATACGATGGAAACAAAGAATTGAAAAACGACCAGCCCATTCCTTAACCACGACCCCTTGGAGCTGCTCGTAAGATTGCCCTTCATGACAATAATCGGGTTAATGGAAGACAAGGCAAAGGCAGGGTAACTTCCGGCGAGAAAACCCACCAAAATTGAAATGGCTAGCATACTCGTCAGGAACAACGGCGAGAATGAAAACGCGAGTTCTTTGTGTGCAACATTGTTGAAATAGGGCAGTGCGATTTGCGCTAAGCCCAAGGCAAGAAAGGTGGAAAACAAACTCAGCACAATTGATTCGACAAGAAACTGCGATACCAGTTGTCCTTTGAGGGAACCCATCGTTTTCCGTACACCAACTTCACGGGCTCTTTCAGCAGAACGCGCCGTTGCAAGATTCATAAAATTTATGCACGCAATGATCAGAATAAGACTAGCGATACTTATCAGGAAATACACGTAGTTTCTATTTCCTCCAGGCCTCATCTTGGCCTCCATGTTTATTGGATCCAGATGTATGCTTGCTAAAGGCTGTAGAAAATAACGATATCCATTGCCGTCCTTCTTATAGTCCTCCCATGATTTACCAAGGTCCCGTTCAATTTGTGACGATGCATAGGTATCGACCATTTTCGGAAATTTCGATTCCAATGCCTTTGGATCAGAACCATGCTGTAGTTCGACATAAACATGAGCGGTGAAAGTAACAAAATTCGATCGTACGCCCCCACCGAACACCGGGTCTGTCCATTTGGTAAGGAAATCAAATTTAAAATGTGAGTTTTCCGGTACATTTTCACTGACTCCTGTTACAACGAAATCCTGATTAAACATCCTCAATGTTTTTCCGATTGGATCTTCTTTTCCAAAGTACCGCCCTGCTGTTTCCTCCGTTATAACGATGTCATTGATTTTGGTCAACACCGTTCCGGGATCCCCCTTAAGCAATTTGATGCTAAAGACCTGGAAAAAATTAGAATCCGAGGCCATTATAAAATTTTCCTCAAACTGTTTCTTCTCGTTCTGAGAATTTGTGTATTCCACAACGACATTGTTAAATGGCCCGCCCAATTTTATGGTACTGGCAACCTCCGGAAAATCCTGGGCTATTACATCAGCATATGAATGAGGGATAATTGCGTAGTTGGTTGAATGGTTGGGATATTTTCTCTCAAGACCTACTTTATAAAGCCTGTCAGTTTTTTCGTGAAATCTGTCGTAGGAAAACTCGTCCATCACAAAAGTGATAATCAGAATGCAGCTGGCAATGCCGATGGACAAGCCAAGAATATTGATTATGGAGTAGACCTTCTGTTTTATCAGACTTCGAATAGCAACCTTGAAGTAGTTTTTAATCATAATGATATCTTCTTGCAAAGCAGCAAGTCAATCTATGTGCCACAGTTGCAATGTGAGTTTTGAGAAAGTATTGTGGAACAAACGATGTATCAATCAATCTCGATGTTCGAAAAGGGGAAATTTTGTTCGGAACCGGACTAGTTTTGAAGCATGCGGAGAAGAGTTGAAAGCCTGTTCTTCAGATTGCGGCGATCTACTATGAAATCAAGGAATCCATGCTCTAATACAAACTCTGCACTTTGGAATCCTTTTGGCAAATCCTTTCCAATAGTTTCGCGAATGACCCGGGGTCCGGCGAATCCTATGAGCGCTCCCGGCTCAGCTATGTTAAAGTCCCCAAGCATTGCATAAGACGCAGTAACACCACCGGTTGTCGGATCGGTCAATAGTGATATGTAAGGAATTTTGGCCTCATCCATTAAAGCTATCTTTGCCGATGTTTTTGCCATCTGCATCAGCGACAGTCCTGCTTCCATCATACGGGCACCGCCAGACCTTGAAATCATCAGGAATGGTTGTTTGTGCTTCAAACTATAGTCCATTGCACGGGCTATTTTCTCGCCCACAACGGATCCCATAGAACCGCCAATAAATCCGAAATCCATACACGCTATCGTGATGTCCAAACCGCTCATCTTTCCGTGCGCAGTGCGAACTGCATCCTTTAGCTGAGATTTCTCCTGGGTTTCTTTGATTCTCTTGGGGTAGGGCTTGGTATCCTTAAATTTCAACGGGTCGGCTGACTCCATGTTTTCATCAAGCTCCTTGAATTTATTGTCGTCAAATAACACTTCAAAGTACTCATCTGAACCAATACGGACGTGATAGTCTTCATCAGGAACTACGTATGCATTATTCTTAAGCTCGCGGGTATGGACAATTTTTCCTGCCGGAGACTTAAACCAAAGCCCGTCTGGCACTTCGCGTTTGGACTCGGTTGGAGTTAAAATTCCTTTATCGCTGCGTTTGAACCAAGACATAATTGAACAGTTAGAAAAATACAAAGCCGATGAACCTATAGTCCATCGGCTGAAATTTGTAATTAAGCTAAGTCTATTGATTTATCAAGATAAACATCCTGAATGGCATTCATGATCTCAACGCCTTCTTTAACCGGCCGCTGGAAAGCCTTGCGACCTGATATAAGTCCCATACCTCCCGCTCGCTTATTGATTACAGCTGTACGTACCACATCTGCCAGATCGCTGTCACCTTTCGATTCACCACCTGAACTTATCAGGCCGGCACGTCCCATGAAACAATTTGCTACCTGGTAACGGCAAAGGTCAATAGGGTGATCGGTAGTTAATTCTGAATAGATTCTTTCATCAAGCTTGCCGTAGCTGCTTCCGCCGGTGTTTAAGGCTTTGTAACCTCCGTTATTGGTAGCAAGCTTTTGTTTGATGATGTCAGCCTGAATGGTTACACCCAAATGATTTGCCTGTCCGGTTAAATCAGCAGACGTATGATAGTCTACATTGTCTTTCTTAAACGCATTATTCCGGGTGTAGCACCAAAGAATAGTGGCCATCCCTAAGTCGTGTGCGTGTTCAAATGCTTCTGCTACTTCTACAATTTGTCTCGTAGAATTATCTGAACCAAAATAGATCGTAGCGCCTACAGCTACTGCTCCAAGATTCCATGCATCTTCCACAGAACCGAACATGATCTGGTCTGCTTTATTTGGATAGGTGAGAAGTTCATTGTGATTTATTTTTACAATGAACGGTATTTTATGAGCGTATTTACGAGACATCATAGAAAGTGCACCAAACGTAGTTGCTACACCGTTACAACCTCCTTCGATCGCCAGTTTTACAATATTTTCAGGATCAAAATAAGCTGGGTTTTTAGCAAAAGAAGCTCCGGCACTGTGCTCTATTCCCTGGTCGATGGGTAGTATAGAAACGAATCCGGTATTGGCCAGACGACCTGTTCCATAAAGTGCCTGAAGGCTACGCAATACTTGAGTGTTGCGGTTAGTCTGCGCGAAGATCCTGTCAACAAAATCGGGACCGGGTGTGTGAAGCTGATCTTTGGAAATGGTTTTGCTTTTGTGCTTCAGCAGGAAATCTGCGTCTTTGCCGAGAAGCTCTACGATGTTTTTTGCCATAATCTCTTAATTGATTGTCGGGTTAGGGTTTTGTTTGCGAGGGGACAAAGTTATTAATAATTTAATAGTATGCTAATCCGCTGTAATTTCAAGGTTTTCACGGCATTTCAATCGTATTCAAAGAATAACTCAATCGGGAAAAGCATAAAAAAAGCCACCCCTTCCTGGATGGCTTTTTAATGAATATAATTTTCCTTTTATATCTTTTCTTTGATACGCGCTGCTTTGCCATGCTTGCCTTTGAGGTAGTAAAGTTTTGCCCGGCGGACCTTACCTTGCTTAAGCACCTCAATCTTATCAATAGTTGGCGAAACGATAGGGAAAATCCTCTCTACACCTACGCCATTGGAGATCTTTCTTACCGTAAAAGACTCACCGGTTCCGGTTCCCCTGCGTTGTATTACTGTCCCTTGAAATTGCTGTACGCGTTCTTTATTTCCTTCCTTTATCTTCACGTGAACATTTACAGTATCGCCAGGCTTGAAGCTTGGACGTGTTTCACGGATTTTAGCGAATTCGTGTTCTACAAGTTTAATTAAATCGGCCATAACTCGATGGTTTGAAAATTGGACTGCAAATGTAGGCAAAGAATTGAAATTTCTGAAACCGGAATTCAGAATGTTTGTGAAAATTAGGTTTCACGATTCCCAGAGCAGCCCCGGGCGTCTTTTTTCAGTTCTTTCGAGCGATTGATTATGCCTCCAATCCTCGATTTTTGCCTGATGGCCAGACAAAAGCACCTCAGGGACCCGCCATCCTTTATATTCTGCCGGCCTTGTATAAACTGGTGGTGCAATCAAGTTATCTTGAAAGGAGTCACTTAAAGCAGACGTCTCATCCGATAATACCCCCGGAATAAGCCGGAT
This sequence comes from Chryseolinea sp., assembly GCA_041747735.1. Lineage (GTDB taxonomy): Bacteria > Bacteroidota > Bacteroidia > Cytophagales > Cyclobacteriaceae > Chryseolinea. The sequence goes on along the minus strand of JBGTEP010000202.1, from coordinate 14,998 downwards.
TACGGCGTCTGCAATAACAGCCGCTGCCAATTCCCCACCCGAAAGAACGTAGTTGCCAATGCTGATCTCCCGGGTCACCAGGTGTTCACGTACACGCTCGTCAACTCCTTTATAATGACCGCACAACAGAATGAGATTCTTTTTCAGGCTCAGTTCATTGGCTGCGGATTGATTAAATAATTCTCCGTCGGGGCTGGTATAAATGATATCATCATAGGAACGATTTGCCTTAAGCTGAGTAATACAGTTGTCGATTGGCTCTATCATCATTACCATTCCGGCGCCTCCGCCAAATGCATAGTCATCCGTTACCCTGTGCTTTCCCGTCGCGTATTGACGCAGGTCAATAATATTTACGCTCACCAATCCCTTTGCTTGTGCTCTTTTTAGAATGGAGTCAGAAAAAGGACTTTCTAGCAACTTGGGAAGACAGGTAATTATGTCGATATGCATCATGACTGTGCCGGGTATGAGACAAAGTTAATATTGCGTTCACTTCGTACAAAGAGTATTGGTTTTTTAAGACGATATCCTATAGATACTCGTAATGTAGTTGGGTAAATAGCGAAGTAAACCCACACGTTCAACAAGAGTGCTTCCGGAAAGAAACACACCGTTGGGATACACGCGGTTGGTAGCTTTTTAGGTATCAGTCACCCTTGCTTTCCGTTTTATCATTGGGACTCTACTTGATCATCAGGTGAGTGCCAGAACAATGAGAAACAGAATTGTTCGATAAAGAAAGTGGCTTACAATGAACGCAATGATAACAGGAGGAATCGTAAGTAAGGCTTGCCAGGTTTTTTGTTCATACGTTTTTTTCAGTGAGAAGTACAGGTAGACAATAATTAAAATGAATACCAAAAAACCCAGCACACTGAATACCTTGCTTCCAAGTTCCCTTACAAAAGCATAGATAAGAACGGATTGAATTAAAGCCAACAAGAGTACAAAGGCGAAAAGGTAAATCGCATAAATAAAATGATCCACGAAAAGATACTTCTTACGATAATAAAAAAGTGCAAGGAACACCGCGAAAACCGGAAGGTGCAACACAATTAGACTATTCGCGATGCTTGAGCTTTTTTTGCGGTATTCCGACGAATACTGTTCAAGCGTTATTCCTTCGGCGCTAATCTTTTTACTTACTAGATGGTTAGCCAGGTTACCGTGATGAGGTTGGTGTAGCTGTTCCTTGAGACTGAGATTCAGATCCGTCAGAGGAGAGTACAAGAAATAAAAGAGGTTTACCAGTAGGAACAAAGAGAAGGGCGACATCCATCGTTTCCTTCTTCCTTCAATAAAATCGAGCGGAAGCTGACCAGGTTTAGTCGCGAGTGTCCACAGGTTTCTAAGAAAGTTATTCTCCAGGAAAAAAGCTGCCCCAAAAAACTGGTAAATAAAATTTTTGATTGTACGATCCTGAGGTTCGATAACTTTCTGACCACATTCGTGACAGTATTTGCCATGAAGTTCTGTAGAGCAGTTAAGGCAATCTTTCATTGTATTAAATGTAACAAATGTTGACGAACAATTAGGGTACAATGTCCGCTGCAACTCGGGGTTCCTACACCCATAAGGCATTTGAATTTGTAACAGCCGACTCGCCCGTCTTTGATTATTGCGACGGGATGAGCTTGACGAGTGCGGACGAGTCTTAAAACTGCGTTTCTAAATATCCAGGAATCCATCGGGAAGATCGACGGAAATCAGTTTTTTGGTTTTGTTGATGCTTGTAATGAAAGGGCTGTTAACGGGGATCAAAACTTCTTTACCTTCACGATCAAGAACAAGAAGTCGGTTTGGACCGGCTTGCATGATTTCAACCACCTTGCCCAAAGCGCCGCTTGTTTTATCAACCACCTCAAAAGAGATTATCTCGTCATCATAAAATTCGTTTCGCGCAGATTTGGGGCGGGTTGTTTTTTCGAGGTAAAGCGACTGTTTAACAAGTTGCTCTGCATCGTCGATGGAATCTACGTCTTCCAGCTTTAGATAGGCTTTGGCTCCACTATAGGAGATGGCGTTAACAACGTAGGGGACTAGACGACCGTCTTTTTCAATAAATATGGATCTTAAGGAAGAAATATTCTCCGGTGCCGGTTCATCCAGAGAAATGGTGAGTTCACCTTTCAGCCCATGAGTCTTCAGAATATATCCGATTTTAAAACAAGATTCGATATTCATAACTAGCTAAACAAAAAATGCCAATGCATACGCACTGGCATTTAAACATTTTTTGATGATTTATTAAGCTTGCTCTGTAGGTTCAGCGGCTGGCGCTTCAGCTTCCGCTGACTCCGCCGGAGCTTCCGCTACAGGTGCCTGAGCTGCAACTTCGGCTTTCTTGCGAATAGCTTCAGCGCGTGCTTCCTTAATCTTGGTTTCTGCTTCCTTACGGGCTTTCGCAATAGACTCCTTTGTTTGGGATGCTTGATCGCGTTTCGCTTCAACTTTTGATTCTTTCACTTTTAGCCAATCCGCCAACTTAGTATCGGCTTGATCTTGAGTCATAGCGCCTTTAATTACGCCAATCTGCAAGTGTTTTTTCATCATCACACCACGATGCGAAAGCATAGCTTTCACTGTATCCGTCGGCTGTGCACCATTCATCAACCACTTGAATGCTTTTTCGTCATTCAGGTCAATCGTGGCGGGAACTGTGAGTGGATTGTACGTTCCTAACTTCTCAATAAAGCGACCATCGCGTGGTGCTCTGGCGTCGGCTACGACTACATCGTACATCGCCAGTTTTTTGCGGCCTCTGCGGGCCAATCTAATTTTAACCATTTGTTGTTTTTAGTTTAAAATGTGTTGGAACTCGTCCAGTTTATTTTTAAAGGACCGCAAAGTTAAGGGAAATTTTGAGTTTGACAATCGAGACCATGAGAATGCTCTATTTCTAATGCTTTCTCGAGAGTATTTGTTTACGCGATTATTCAATTTTTAAATTTAAGCTCACTTACTTACATTTGTTCACGCTCAACATTGAATCATGGATAAATATTCATATATATCGAATGCAGACGTTGGTTACATTGACCAACTATATCAAAATTACAAGCAGGACCCCACGTCAATCGACAGCAGCTGGCAGAAGTTTTTTGAGGGGTATGATTTCTCATCTCAGCGCGGAGCCGGGGAGAACGGCAAAGCTGATGACTCGCTTTCATTGAAGGAAACCCAAGTTCGAAATCTCATCTTTGTATACCGTTCTTTTGGTCATTTAAAATCGAAAACAAACCCCGTCCGTGAACGAAGAAACCACCACGTAAATTTCGATCATAAAAGTGTTGGGTTGACAGATGCAGATCTGGATCTTGAGTTCGACGTGGGTTCGGAGATCGGTATGGGAAGAGCTCCTCTGAAAAAAATCATTGAAAAACTTAATACAGTGTACCTCGGGCCAATTGGTTTTGAATACAACTTTATTCGAAATGATACTGTCCGTCAGTGGTTCTTTCAAAAATGTGAAGAGGAATACTTTACCTATAATCCAAGTATTGTTGAGAAGAAGGGGATATTGAGCAAGCTCAATGAGGCAGTCGTATTCGAAAACTTCTTGCATACGAAGTTTCTGGGACAAAAGCGATTTTCGTTGGAGGGAGGAGAGAACACAATTCCCGCACTTCAAACAATCATTAATAAAGCAGCTGAACTGGATGTGAAGGAAGTTGTAATCGGGATGGCTCACCGTGGCAGGCTGAATGTTCTTTCTAACATCCTTGGAAAAACGTATGAACAGATTTTTACGGAGTTTGAAGGCAACGTTAGCCCTGAGCAGACGATGGGTGATGGAGATGTCAAATATCACCTGGGGTATTCCAGTCATATTCATACCCCTTCCGGAAAGAAAATATATTTAAAACTTACACCGAACCCATCTCATCTTGAAGCGGTTGATCCATTGGTAGTCGGTTATACACGGGGACAGATTGATGACGAGTATGACGGCGATCTTTCGAAAGGACTTGCTATTCTTATTCACGGAGATGCTGCTGTAGCCGGACAGGGAATTGTATATGAATTGCTTCAAATGTCAGGATTGCCTGGCTATACAACAGGCGGAACTATTCATTTCGTCATCAATAATCAGGTTGGTTTTACTACAGACTATGATGACGCCCGGACGAGTATCTATTGTACCGACCTTGCTAAGATTGTGGACTCACCAGTACTTCACGTAAATGGTGACGATGCAGAGGCTGTAAGTTTCGCTTCAAAATTGGCCGTTGAATACAGGCAGAAATTCGGTCAGGATATTTTCATCGATTTGTTATGTTACAGAAGACATGGACACAACGAAAGTGATGAACCAAAATTTACGCAACCGAAATTGTATAACATTATCGCTAAGCATGAAAATCCGCGGGAAATATATGTGAAGAAGCTGGTTGAACGTGGCGACGTAGACGCTGAATTAGCCGATGGCTTAGACAAGAATTTCAGAAATCAATTGCAGGACCGGCTTAACGAGGTAAAACAGAAACCACTTCCATACAAGCCACAAAAAATGGAAGAGGAGTGGGAGCAAATGCGTTGGGCACTTCCGGAAGATTTCGATAAATCACCTGAAACGGGCATTTCTTCAGAGGTAGTTGAAAAAGTTGGTAAAGCGCTGTCTTCAATCCCCGAAGGTTTTAAACCTTTGAAGCAAATTGAAAAACTTTTAAAAGATAGAACTGCTGCCTTTTTTGAAAATAAGGTATTAGGATGGGCGGAAGCCGAGTTACTTGCTTATGGATCTTTGTTAACAGAGAAAACCCCGGTCCGTATGTCGGGTCAGGATGTGAGACGTGGAACATTTTCCCACCGTCATGCATATTTTTTTGATGCGAATACGAATGAACCTTATTGCGGACTAAATAATATTGAAGAAGAACAAACGAAATTCAATATCTATAATTCATTGCTTTCTGAGTTTGGTGTATTGGGATTCGAATATGGCTATGCAATGTCATCGCCAAGGGCGCTCGTTTTGTGGGAAGCACAGTTCGGTGATTTCGTTAATGGAGCGCAGGTAATCATTGATCAATTCATTTCGAGTGCCGAATCCAAATGGCAGCGTATGAATGGCATGGTCATGCTATTACCGCATGGCTACGAGGGGCAGGGGCCAGAGCATTCAAGCTGCAGGCCTGAACGATTCCTTCAGCTTTGTGCAGAGTACAACATGGTTGTAGCCAATCCCACGACTCCGGCAAACTTTTTCCATTTGCTAAGAAGGCAGGTGACATGGCAGTTCCGTAAACCTTGCGTTGTTTTTTCACCGAAATCATTATTAAGGCATCCATCGGTGATATCACCATTGAAGGAATTTACATCTGGTTCATTCACTGAAGTCATCGATGATCCAAACGTTTCAGCAAAGGATGTTAAACGGGTAGTGCTCTGTTCCGGTAAACTCTACTACGATTTGGCGGAGGCACAACAAAAGAAAAAAATTAAGGATACAGCCATTGTTAGAATGGAGCAATTACACCCCTTTCCGGAAAAGCAACTCAAGGCTGTATTGAAAAAATATAAGGATGCGAAACTCGTGTGGGCTCAGGAAGAGCCGTCTAACATGGGTTGTCTTTCATACATTCTTCGGATGATGCCAAAGTATGGTCTTGAAATTGTATCACGAAAAGCAAGCGCCTCCCCGGCTACAGGATATGTAAAAGTTCATAAGGTCGAACAGGAAAAATTAGTTAACAAAGCATTGGAAATTTAAACAAAGCGAAGCAGGTGATACCCACACCTGATTATCCTTATCTTCAAAATATTAAATACAACTGAATGGTTATTCAAATCAAAGTTCCCACAGTAGGTGAGTCAATTACGGAAGTCACAATTGCCAACTGGCTCAAAAAAGATGGCGACCAGGTTAAAATGGATGAAGTTATAGCGGAGTTGGAATCAGATAAAGCAACCTTCGAACTTACTGCTTCTAGCGCAGGAGTATTAAAAATCGTAAAACCCCAAGGTTCTACAGTTCCTATTGGTGAATTGATTTGTGAGATTGAAGCGTCCGCTGAAAAGGCAGAAGAACCGGCGCCAACGCCAGGCGCTAAGCCTGCAGCAGAATCTTCAGCAGCGCCCAAAGCTTCAGGTGGTGTGAAGGAAATGAAAGTTCCTACCGTGGGAGAGTCAATTACAGAGGTAACCATTTCAAGCTGGATGAAGAAAGATGGTGACACTGTTACATTAGACGAAATTATTGCTGAGGTTGAATCAGACAAGGCCACTTTTGAATTACCTGCCGAAGCAACAGGTATTCTACGGATAGTTGCGAAAGAAAACGAAACTTTGCCTATCGGCGGCTTGATCTGCAAAATAGAGATTACAGAAGGTGCTCCTGCCACTGAGTCAAAAGCTCAATCCAAACAAAGTGCAGATAAAGATCCCGTTACATCGGGTGATAAATCATATGCGGCAGGTCATCCCTCTCCGGCAGCAGCCAAGATGCTCGACGAAAAGGGAATCCCTGCAAATCAGGTTACGGGGTCAGGTGTTGACGGTCGGATTACAAAAGAAGATGCTCAGAAAGCTCAGGCTTCAAGTGCTCCCAAATCTTCTGAAGCTAAAGCTCAAACGCCACAAGCTGCGCCGGTTATCGCTTCAGGTGGGGAAAGAAATGTACGCAGTGAAAAAATGACCTCTCTTCGCAGAACAATTGCGAAAAGATTGGTATCGGTGAAGAATGAAACGGCAATGCTCACCACATTCAACGAAGTAGATATGAAACCAATCATGGATCTTCGTTCAAAGCATAAAGATAAGTTTAAGGAGAAGTATGGTGTAGGTCTTGGATTCATGTCATTTTTCACGAAGGCAGTTTGCGCTGCTGTGAAGGAATTCCCTGCTGTGAATGCATCAGTTAATGGCGATGAAATTATGTATCACGACTATTGTGATATTTCTATTGCAGTATCTACACCGCGCGGGCTGGTGGTTCCGGTAATTCGCAATGCAGAATCCCTTACATTCAATCAGATTGAAAGCGAAGTGGTTCGCCTGGCAACTAAAGGTAGGGATGGTAAGCTTTCGATCGACGAAATGACAGGAGGAACGTTCTCAATTACCAACGGGGGCGTATTCGGTTCCATGCTTTCTACACCGATATTAAATCCTCCGCAATCAGCTATCCTGGGGATGCACAATATCGTAGAGAGACCGATAGCGAAAAATGGAGAGGTCATCGTACGACCAATAATGTATATCGCGTTATCTTACGATCACCGAGTGGTTGATGGTCGTGAGTCTGTTAGTTTTCTCGTACGTGTCAAAGAGATGTTAGAAGATCCCGGAAGATTAATTCTTGGCGTTTAACATCAGGTCACACAATCAATCACAATTAAAATTCACCATCATGCAATACAACGTCACGGTTATCGGCTCAGGGCCTGGAGGATATGTAGCGGCTATACGATGCGCACAATTAGGATTTAAAACGGCGATCATCGAAAAGTATGATACGTTGGGTGGTACATGCTTGAATGTAGGATGTATACCGTCAAAAGCGCTGCTCGATTCTTCGGAGCATTTTATCAATGCCAAAACTCATTTTAAGGAACATGGCATAGATATACCGGAACCCAAAGTGAATATCAAACAAATGATTAAACGGAAGGGTGATGTTGTGAAATCCAACGTAGACGGTATTGCTTATCTGATGAAGAAGAATAAAATTGATGTGTTAAAAGGGGTCGGCTCTTTTGTTGATAAGAACACCATCAAAGTCACCGTTTCTGACGGCAAGGAAACTATCATTACAACAGAAAAAGTAATCATAGCTACCGGATCAAAACCTACACCTCTTCCGTTCGCGCCCTTCGACAAAAAAAGAATTATATCCAGTACAGAATGTCTGGAACTGAAAGAAGTTCCGAAGCATCTTATTGTTATCGGCGGAGGAGTTATCGGAATGGAACTCGGATCAGTGTATGCTAGAATTGGTTCAAAAGTTACCGTTGTCGAATTTTTAGACAGCTTGATTCCTACCATGGATGGAACGATGGGTAAGGAACTCCAAAAGGCTACCAAAAAGCTGGGTATAGAGTTTCACCTCGGACACAAGGTAACGTCGGTTGAAAATAAGGGTAAAGAAGTCATCGTTAAAGCGGAATCCAAAGACGGAAAAGTTATTGAGTTAAAAGGTGATTATTGTTTGGTAAGTATCGGCCGACGGCCCTATACTGAAGGGCTGGCACTCGATAAAGTAGGTATTGAAACAGAAAAAGGTCAGATACCTGTTGATGACCACTTGCGAACAAAAGTAGATAACATCTATGCTATCGGTGATGTGGTTCGAGGAGCAATGCTTGCGCATAAGGCTGAAGAGGAAGGTGTGTTTGTTGCCGAACAATTGGATGGCCAGAAACCTCACATGAACTACCTTTTGATTCCAGGCGTAGTTTACACATGGCCGGAGGTCGCCAGCGTGGGATTCACAGAAGAACAATTAAAAACTCAGGGAAGGGCTTATAAAGTTGGCAGTTTCCCTTACAAAGCCCTGGGTCGTGCCCGCGCCAGCATGGATACCGATGGCCTTGTGAAGGTTCTCGCGGATAAACAAACGGATGAAATTCTAGGTATGCACATTATCGGTGCTCGCGCTGCTGATATGATCGCTACCGGGGTTACCGCGATGGAATTCCGCGCTTCAGCAGAGGATATTGCCAGGATTTCACACGCTCACCCTACATACATGGAGGCCGTCAAGGAGGCCTGCCTGGCAGCAACGGCCAACCGTCCATTGCATATCTGATTCGATTCTGTTGCCAGATCTTACATGCGTACACTTCGCGGTCGATCGCCGGATTAGGGGTAACCGAGGATGTTTACCTTCGCGAAAAGTTTTACGGCGTGGAAGAGGATTTTGCAATAAAGAAAAGGAGTAAGCTGTTCGAAAGGGTATCGATTTTCGCTACCATAATGGGATTGTTGCATTTCTCACAGGATTTAATCAGTGGTGCGAAAGTGGCATCGTTAATTGATTTGGTCATAACCCTCGTCATTTTTTTATCATACTGGATTCATAGACGAGGTTATCAAAATACCGCGCGGATAATTTCCCTAACCTGTGTAAACATTTGTTTCGTGGTCTACGCTTGCCTCGTTCCTGCTGAGATCGGTGTATATCTTTTCTATTTTCCGTTGATGGCGATTTCAATGGCCATTTTTGATTCGAATGAAAAGCCTTTGAGGATTTTCTTTGTCGTGGCGTCTCTTGGACTTTTAATCTCGCTGTTTGTTTCCGATTTTGATCTTATTGGTCCCTATCAAATTGATGCTCCTTTTGTGGAAGTCTTTTTCTTTGTCAACCTTATCTCCAGTTCATTTATTCTGATTATGTGTATTGAATTCATTTTAAATGTAAATGAAGAATCAGAAAGAAGGTTACGTTTGCTGTCGGAAGAAATAAAAGTAAAAAACAGTAACCTTGAAAAGACCAATGCCGAACTAGACCGCTTTTTTTACAGCACTTCTCATGACCTTCGTTCCCCACTTTTGTCGATCAAAGGTCTGGTTAATATTGCCCGCAATGATACATGCGATACTAAGATGCATCATTATCTTGATATGATGAATGATCGCACAGATAAACTTGATGCCTTCATTAAAGACATTATTGACTACTCAAAAAATACACGCACTGAAATTGTATACGAACCTGTTAATGCACTTGAGCTTGTAGAAGAAGTAAAGGAGAACTTTCAGTTTCTGGAAGGTGCCGAAAAAATTCAATTTCAAAATGAAATTGCTGTAGAAAAGGCATACACAGACAAAACCAGGATAACTATCATCTTGAATAACTTAATCTCCAACGCGATTAAATACCATAACCATAACCGGGCCGATTCCTGGATTAAAATACGGATGGAATTATTGGACGATGTACTTGGAATTGAGGTATCGGATAATGGTTCAGGGATAGCGCCCGAGCGCCAGGAAAGAATTTTTGAGATGTTCTACAGAGGTACAGAGCGTTCGCAAGGTTCAGGACTGGGTCTTTATATCGTAAAAGAAACAATTGAAAAATTGAATGGCACTATTCGCGTGGAATCGGTGGAAGGCGATGGAACCACTTTTATTATACAACTCCCCGCTTCCTCAACACATACTGCAGCGATGCACGGATCAGTAATGCAATTACAAGAGGTATAAGGGATGTATTGAGTTGCTGTGGTAAAATCCACCAGGTGAGCAACAGAAGTCCCATTATGCATGCAGTAATTAAAAAGTATTGTGTTAGCCATGTTGGTTTTTTGATGAATGCCAATACTGCAATAAAATGAGTTGGTAGTGCCCAGGCTAAATTGAAGTTGTAAGCAGAAGCTTTGTGGTCTGTGAAAAACCATAGAAAGAAAAGTACAAAGCCTACCAGTCCTACGCTTCCGAATAAAATTACATCCAGCACTTTGAATATTTTGTTTCGCTTAAAATCCCAAACACTAATACCTAGACAAAGCAACGCGATGAATGCAAAAACATACAATGGATGAGGTAGTCCTCCTTCAACTTCCTCGTCACGTGGTTCATATATTTTTACATTTTCCTTTACTAAAGGCATGTTCTTTCCATCCTGCTTTATAAAGGCATGTTCGAATCCTGATTCAATGTAGTCAGGCAGAAACATGTACTCATTTGGAGTTGCGATTTTATCAATAGGTAAGCCGAGGCCGATATCTATTCCCAAATCACCCCATGGCTGTTCTTTTAAGTACAGGTCAGTGAGCTGGCGAATTGTATATTGGGTTGTCACGTAAGAGCCGTCAAAAGTAACATCATCGCCAAGTGCGGCAATAACTACATCGCGGATTTTTGTCGCGCAGTTATTGTAAAAATAATCATAACGGTAATGTTCATTTTCAGGTAACGAATTCCATTGCAGATAGTCGTATAGTTTTTGTTTTTGTTGTTCTGAAAGATTGAGTATCTGTGCATGTACTTTTCGATTATAATAGATATAGTGGTTTTGAAAACGCGGATAATCATAAACCCCGAGTTTATAATAGAGATATCCACGGGCAAAATTCAAATAGAAGTTTGGTTGATCAAAATCAAATACTCCATAGTTGTAGGCTTCATCGATATCCTGAACAGGATCGAATACACGAAAAGCACTGTGCCCAAACGCTGAATATAATTCTCCCTGATAGGGTCCGCAGGTTATTACTGATATGGTAGCCTCATCGGAAAGCTTCTGAGGGTAAACACTATGAGAAACTATAACGAAGAGGAAAATCCATCTAATATTTTTCATATGTAGGTTATAATAGTGCAAGATATAAACCTCTCTCAATTTTTGTGAAATCTGAACGTTTGCGGATCGAAATAATTCCCTGCTCATATTCTGAAATTTTTGAACGTGATCTGATTTAGACTTACTTTGTCGGTCGGAGAAACGATGATGATTAATTTTCGGGATACCTTAAAGATAATTGCAAAAAGCTCAGTTTCGAGAGCCTTGAATGCATCGCGTATTTTCTCAACCTACCACTTGTCACGTTTGAGAGGTGTGGCGATTATGAAGGGGATGCCGATGAGCATTTCGATTGAGCCCACCACGTCATGCAATCTCCGCTGCCCGGAATGTCCAAGTGGTTTACGGTCTTTCACCCGGCCGACCGGGATGCTTGATCAGCAACTATTTAGAAAGGTGATTGATGAGCTTGCGCCAACATTGAATTATCTCACCTTTTACTTTCAAGGTGAACCCTTTATACATCCACGCTTTTTAGAGATGGTAAGGTATGCGTCGGAGAAATGTATATACACTGCAACATCTACGAATGGACACTATCTGAAAGATGACGTGGCACGCGCTGTAGTAGAATCTTCGTTGGATAGGTTGATCATTTCTATTGATGGCACGTCGCAGGATACTTACCAGTCTTACCGGATCGGTGGGTCGTTGGAAAAGGTAATTGAAGGAACACGCAATGTTATTCGCTGGAAGAAAAACTTGAAATCAAAAACACCGCATGTTATTTTTCAATTCCTTGTGGTAAAGCCGAATGAACATCAGGTTCCTGACGTCTACGCACTTGCACGCGAGCTAGGTGTTGATCAGGTTGTGCTAAAAACAGCGCAGATTTATGATTACAAAAATGGCTCTGCGTTAATTCCATCACATGAAAAGTATTCCAGATATAAACGACTCAGTGACGGGTCGTATAAAATAAAAAATGAGTGGCTAAATGAATGTTGGAAGATGTGGCACAGTTGTGTTGTTACCTGGGATGGGAAAGTTGTGCCGTGCTGCTTCGATAAGGATGCCCAATTTGTTTTGGGTGATGTGACGCAGCAATCCTTTAAAGAAATATGGAACGGAGAAAGCTATAATCAATTCCGCTCTTCGCTACTGAGGTCAAGGAATGAGATAGAGATATGTAAAAATTGTACGGAAGGAACCCGCGTTTGGGCCTAATTCAAGATGTCGGTCCGTTACAGCCCTTTGCTCTTTATTTGCGCTTCTATCTTCTTAAAATCTACAGCGCCACATTTTCCGCAGCCAGATGAGCAAGCAGAGTCGGCTTTAAAGCTTTTATAGATCAGGTTACCGACATAGGCTACGGCACCTAGAAACACAATCAATACAATTATCAGCTGAATCATGACCTCCAAAGTTAAGTCTTCAGCATGATAAACGAAGTCTCATGGTGAATAATTTCAGAATTTGAAATTCGTCCGGAAATGGACGTCCAGCTTCATTATTGAACAGCACTTCATCCTGAAACCATTATTTCCAGGTCCATTTTGGGGATTCCGGGTATGGCACTTATGTTGGGAATAATTCGCATTCTAACTCTACAGAATGTTTAGAAATTATGTGACTACTGCCTTTAGAAACCTGCTCCGCGAAAAAACAAGCACGTTTATAAATATTTCGGGACTAACCATGGGGATTACCAGCAGCCTGGTGCTATTCCTCCTGATTACACATTTGAAAAGCTTTGATACGTATCATTCAAAAAAGGAAAGGATTTACCGCGTTGTACATCAATCGGATGGCAACAACGGAAAAGATCATACAGCCGGGGTGCCCTCCGTTTTGCCAGATGCTTTCAGGATCGATTTTCCCGAGGCTGAGAAAGTGGTCTTTACTTCATATCGCGCCGGAAGTCTGGTCACCATACCGCAGAAAAGTGGTGAACCAAAAAAATACTACGAAGGGGCAGGTGTTGTTTTTACACAATCAAATTTCTTTAAAATCTTTGATCGGAAAGTATTAAGAGGAGATGATCAAACCGGATTGGATGAACCAAATGAAGCGATGATATCCAAGCGATGGGCATTAAAATACTTTGGTAAGACGGACCCGATCGGCGAAATAGTGAAGTATGAAAAACATGAATACAAAATCACCGGAGTAATGGAAGACTTTCCAGGAAACACTGATTTTCCATTTGACTTAATGCTATCATATGCAACGATAAAAAAGGAAAGTGAAGAAAACGGGTGGCACAGTATCTGGAGTGATGAGCAATGTTATTTTTTACTAAAAGACGATGAAAACATTTCGAAGCTGGAAATGCGCATGCCCGAATTTGGCAAGAAATATTTGGGAGATGAAAACACCAGCAATACCGAATTTTTTTTTCAGCCACTTTCCGAAATGCACTTTGACGAACGTTTTGGTGTCTATACTTACAATACCGTGAGTAAAGGCGTGTTAACCGCGTTGACTGCGATTGCGTTCATTCTTATCATAACAGCATGTATTAATTTTATAAACCTGGCTACAGCCGAAGCGATCAAGCGCTCAAAAGAAGTCGGTATTAGAAAAACGCTGGGCAGCACCCGCCTACAATTAATCAGGCAATTCCTCGGTGAGACTACGCTCATCACATCGCTGGCAATGATCGTATCGCTTGCACTTACTCAGTCTGCGATCACGATACTGAATCCATTTTTAGAAGTCGACCTATCTTTAAATCTTACCGGAGATGTCTTCTTGTGGATTTTTATTGTGCTGTTGACTGCACTGATAGCTTTGCTTTCAGGAATGTATCCGGCGTTTATTGTATCTGGGTTTGACCCAGCCCTGGCGTTAAAGAATTTGATCAGTAATAAAAATTCGTCAGGCTATAATTTACGAAGGGCGTTGGTTGTTACGCAGTTTGTAATCTCTCAGTTCTTCATTATTGGAACGATCGTCGTTGTTAACCAGATGAACTACGTTCAAAACAAAGACCTCGGGTTCAGAAAGGATGCCATCATTGTAGTGCCTATTCCGGAACGGGAGGTGCCAATAAAAAATGGTGGCATAAGCAAAATGCGTACAATCAGAGATGAAGCATCAAGATTGGCAGGGGTAGGATTAGCAAGCCTGAACAGTACTCCGCCTTCCTCCGGCAGTGTGTCGGGTACAGATTTTACTATTGAGGGAAAAGAAGATGTATTCGGAACGCAGGTAAAACAAATTGACGGAGCTTACGTCGATCTATTCGGGCTTGAAATTTTAGCAGGTGAGAACCTTTCAGACCTCGATACCGCGACAGGATTTTTGGTAAATGAAAAGCTTGCGCGAACGGCCGGTCTTGAGCCGCACGAAATAGTAGGGAAAGTAATTAAGATGTGGGGAAGGAGTTTGCCCGTTGTAGGCGTTGTGAAAGATTTTCACACAGTGGGTTTGCGAGCTCCGATTGAACCCACGGTGATGTTGAATCGCATTCGTGGTTATCAATCACTTGCACTTCAGGTCAATCCATCCCAAATCAGTACCGTAATCGATCAGCTTAAACCTAAATGGGAGAATGCTTATCCGGAGCATATTTTTGATTACCAATTCCTGGATCAGCAGATCGGTGAATTTTATGAAGGTGACAGGAAAATGTCGGTGCTTTTAGGCTTATTTTCCTCAATCGCAATTTTTATTGGATGCCTCGGATTGTTCGGGTTAGCAACCTTTATGGCTAATCAGAAAACGAAAGAAATTGGTGTGCGGAAAGTATTAGGGGCATCGGTAGAGAGTATTGTTTTTCTTTTTTCCAGAGAATATGTGAAG
>JBGTEP010000201.1:0-8313 GCA_041747735.1 Chryseolinea sp. | reverse complement strand
CTGTGATACTTTTGCAGTCCAAAATAATGGGAGCTTAGCTCAGCTGGTTCAGAGCATCTGCCTTACAAGCAGAGGGTCGGGGGTTCGAACCCCTCAGCTCCCACAAAGAAGTCATCCTTTAAGAGGGTGACTTTTTCCGTTGTATGCAAGGTTGGTTTTACGTTCTATATTCCCCCTAAGCGGATGGTTACTACATTGGTCATACGACTGAACCTCTAGCGGAACGCCTTCGCAAGCACAATTCACATCACAAAGGTTTTACAGGAAAGTATCGTGACTGGACTGTGGTGTATTTTGAAAGTTATCCCAACAAAAGTGATGCGTACAGCCGCGAACGCGAAGTGAAAGGGTGGAAGAATAGGGCACGTATCGTGGAGCTTATTAGTCGCCGTTCAGAGCATCCCGACTCTTAAGTCGGGAGGGTCGGGGGTTCGAACCCCTCAGCTCCCACATTGAAGGAAAGGCAGTTACTAACGTGACTGCCTTTTTCTATCCAAAGACTTTCAAACAATTTAAAAACATTCGGTTGTATTATTCGTGCCCGAATCCCTTTCTCAGGGACGCTTAACGTTTCAATCCATGACCATAGGATTTACATTCTCGGCCCCTCACTTTGAAACACAGGGGCCAAAAGCTATTTTCGACGTAGGCGAGGGATTTATGGTAAGTTCTTCTATGATTTGGAGAAATATCATAAGCGTGTACGATGTGGTCCAAGTGGCGAAGAATAGACCTCCGGTTCCTAACATTCCTTTACCACCTGAATTCAAAGATGCAAAGCAAAAGGTAGATCTCTTCGACACATTCAATGAATCAGATTACGAGCTTTTCATCGCTCCATACATAGCTAACATTTCTTTTGCAACAGAACTGTTTCTAAAATGCCTATTAACCTTAGAAAATCCTTCTATCGAATTGGGCCAATTAAAAAAAAAGGCACGGATTAGTAGGTTTATTCGATGCTCATCTTCTGACAGCAAGATTGCAATCGAACAGTTCTACATAAATACTTTCGAAAAACATCCGTCATTGTTAAACAAAACGCCGGACCTTAGAATCGCATTGGAAGATTCAAACTTTGCGTTTCAGGAATGGAGATACATTTTTGAAAAAAATAGGGCAAGTCCCCGAAATTTAGAAAGCTTTGAACTTGCAAGAATCTCAGATTCTGTAAGGCATAGGATTGTCAGACTTAAGCCAGATTGGTTTAAAAACGATTGACCTAGTCCTTCACAACAGGCAAAAGCACAACCCTAAGGCAGTATTCAATAGATGCTTTCTTTTTCTCTAGGATACATTAATATGAATCTTCAGCTGGTCATTCTAGTTTTGACCGCATTAATGGCGGTAATCCTTTTTTTTCATGAGCTTCATGAAAAAAGGGACTCACCAAAGTACTTTAAGCTCCTTCTAATAGTTTTTGTTCTTTGTGCGATAACAAGTGCATTCCTTTCCTACAGAAGTGCCAATGAAAATGACAAACAATCTAAAGCACAATTTGACTCTTTAAGGATGAATTTGGAGTTGGCGAGACGATCATTAGAAAGCGCCAATTTTATCATTCGGCAGCAGGCCTATTAGCAGAAGAATTATCGATGGCTAACGACACAATAAAGTCTCTGCAAGAAGAAAGGACAGCCCAAATATTGGGGGGTAACAACCCTCCAACTTTGTTGATAACAACGCAGTTTCGCGAAGAAAATCGAGTTCATTTAATTGGTACTGAAATAGTCCATGACACTACAGTGTACTACGTCGATATCAAATTTGAGCTAAAAAATGATAGCAAATATTTCATTAAATCAGTATTTGCAACAATTGATGGACTTGATTATAGCAATCTAGCCTTATTGAACTTTCGCCTTCGTGGCGAGTGGCGCTATCAGTTTAAAATAGATGTAGAATGGACAAACGGCGAATACATTGCGGAACCTGAGTTGTGGTCTAACGAAGCTGTTGAACTTGAAAACCTAACTCGTGAAAATGTACGGAGCAAGAAATTTAAGCTAAAGCTTAATTTAATTAAACAAATTAAATTTAAGAAGGGAAGAGGGAAAAAATTACCTTTTTAAAAATTCACACACGATGAAAGAGTAAACTTCAATTTTATACATAATTGAGAGTTAAAAATTCATTTAAGTTATTCGATTTTCACTCGATCCGTACTTCAAGGTTATTTTTAAGTATCCGTGCTAGTTCCCCTCCAAGAATGTATCCGGAAAGTAGCTTTCCAGTTTCGTTGTTTAGCCAATCCGTTGCCTTCGGATAGTATACCCATTTTTCAAAATCAAAAAGGACTCTTGTTTTTCTAACAGGCTTTGGTCTGAGCTCTGTCGGTAGATTAAACCCAAATCGATCAAAAATTCTTAATCCATCCATTGCCGAAAGTATGTTGTCTAAAGCTGAGACATAGATGTAAGCGGATATTTTAGAATCACTTTTTTTTCGATTAGGCTCGGTGAATATTTTGCTTCCATACTTTACGATTTCAATAAGGTCTCTCTTCTTGTCGACCACTTTTCTAATGTGTTGGGCTTTTGGAGTGGCATACTTTCTCGGAGTTCGCGAAAGCCACTTCTGAATTATTACTTCCACGATTACCTTAGTCCTACTCTTTCTGAATTAAATTTCCGACGAGATAATGATAAAGATATTTCCTTTCACGTATTTTAACCACAACCGAATACAAGAAAGCTTGATCTGGGAACCCAGCCATACTCTCTTAATCCAGTTTTAACTTTTATTTGTGCTCAAACTTTCGTAAAGTATTGAAATTTTCGTTTTGAGGCGGTTCTATACCTGCTGCGCCGAAAAAAATGACCCTGGTTTGAACAAATTTGACCTGGTCATTGTCCCGTTAATAGGGAATTTTGATTTGTTGTTTCATCTAACCCCAAACTCATGGACGAAAAGTCAGGGAGGCGACTGGTGGTGGTTTCTAATCGATTACCATTTCAGCTTCTTGAAAAAAATAATAAAATAAGCCTTAAAGAAAGCGACGGTGGGCTCGTGAGCGCGCTCAAAAGTTATTTTGAGAGCAACGATAACGGCAACGTATTTACTGAAAAATGCTGGATAGGTTCTGCGGATTTTCCGGAGAAACGCTGGGAAAAATTCCAGTCGCGGAAAATAAAAGATAGTGCCTTTGAAATCGATCCAATCTTTGTTGAGACGAAATTGTATAATCAATACTACAATGGTTTCTGCAATGCAACGATATGGCCATTGTTTCACTACTTTCCCTCATTCGTTGAGTTTGATGATGATAGTTTTAAAAGCTATGTTGCTGTAAATCAAATCTTCGCTGATAAACTAGTGTCGGTGCTCCGGCCCGGTGATGTGCTGTGGATTCATGATTATCAACTGTTCATGGTACCGCGTATGGTACGTGAAAAGGTTCCTGATGCAACTATCGGATTCTTCCTTCACATTCCATTTCCAACCTTTGAAATTTTCCGATTACTGCATCGTTCCTGGAAAGAAAAAATTATTCATGGGATGCTGGGTGCCGATCTCCTCGGTTTTCACACACAAGAATATGTTCAGCATTTTTTGAAGACTGTGCGGATGGTGGCGGGTCATGATCATCAATACCGTTCACTTTTTGTAGACGGTCGAATTATAAAAACAGATTTATTCCCCATCGGGATAGACTATGCAAGATTTCATGATGCGGCCAAAGACGAAGACATTTTATCACAACGAACTTCTATACTTAGAAATTTTCAAGGCAGAAAAATCATCTTCTCTGTAGATCGACTTGATTATACTAAAGGTGTAACGCACCGGCTGGCAGGATTTGAACGATTCCTGGAGCTGTATCCTAACTTCAGGGAACAGGTTGTATTAATTTTGGTCGTGGTACCATCACGACAAATCATTTCCAAATACAATGAACGTAGAAAACTAATTGAAGAGCAGGTTGGAAGAATAAATGGCAAATACTCCACCTTGCAATGGCAGCCTGTGATTTATCGCTACAGTCATTTGTCATTTCAGGAATTGAGTGCTTTGTATCAGGCCGCTGAGGTAGGACTGATCACACCGCTTCGGGATGGAATGAACCTGGTTGCCAAGGAATATGTAGCGAGTCGAACCGAGCAAAATGGTGTTTTGATTTTGAGTGAGCTTGCGGGATCAGCAAGTGAAATGGGCGAAGCTATTCTAATAAATCCAATGGATAAAGAAGAGATGGCGAATGCTATCGTAACGGCTTTGGAAATGACTCCCGGGGAGCAACGCCAGAACATGGTTCTCCTGCAACGTCGCTTAAAGAATTATACAGTAATAGATTGGGTCCAGGATTTTCTTAAACAACTACATGACGTGAAGGAACAGCAAAAAGAACAGGGAATAAAGTATGTTACAAAAAATATCAGAGAGGAAATTGTAGAAAAATTCCATGCAGCAAAAAGCAGGCATCTATTTCTTGACTACGATGGTACATTGGTTCCTTTCGCGCGACAACCTGCAGAAGCTGTTCCAAGTCCCGGATTGCTCAGTTTATTAAAAACTCTTTCCAGTGATTCGTCAACAGAAATTACAATTATAAGCGGAAGATCACATGGTATTCTGGAAGAATGGTTCAAGGGTTTGCCGCTTAATCTCGTTGCAGAACATGGTGCTTCAATGCGCATCAACGGCGGAGAGTGGAAAAATGAATTTGAAATTGATCAGACCTGGAAACCTCTCATTCGTCCGATATTGGATCTCTTTGCGCAACGTAGTCCGGGTTCTTTTGTCGAGGAAAAAAATCACACACTTGCCTGGCACTATCGAAACGTCGATGCCGATCTGGGTTTTGTACGTTCACGTGAATTGCTTGACAACCTATACCATCTGGTACGCAATGGCAAACTTCAGGTTATCGATGGAAACAGGGTAATTGAAGTGCGAATAGCCGGTGTTGATAAAGGTGTAGCGGCGTCAAAAGTTTTGGAATCAAAGACACATGATTTCGTGCTGGCGATAGGGGATGATAAAACGGATGAAGATATGTTCAAAGCTTTGGCTGAAAAAGCCATTACTATTAAAGTAGGGGGAGGACACACGGTAGCGCAATATGCTATTCCAACACAACAAGAAGTAATTAATTTTTTAAGTAAACTGGATAAAGGATGAGTGTACATCGTTATGATATGGGAGTTATAGGCAACTGCTCCTACCTGGCCTACATTGATATGAAAGCCCATGTGAAGTGGCTTTGCTTTCCAAAATTTGATAGCTCTTTTCTTTTTGGTTCTCTGCTTGATGAAGAAAAAGGAGGTGAGTTCTCAGTAACCCCACAGGGCGAGTATACAAGTACTCAGTACTACATAGAAAGTACAAACGTACTGTGCACAGAATTTCACTGCAAGGACGGAAAATTTAAAGTTATTGATTGTGCTCCGCGTTTCTTTCAGTACGAACGGTACTACAAACCTTTGATGCTCGTTCGGAAAATTGAGTTGCTGGAAGGTAATCCGGTAATCAAAGTCTGTTGCAGGCCAATGGCTGATTATGGTAACACAACTCCTGAAATTGTAATGGGAAGTAATCACCTGCGCTTTATGAACTTTGACATGCAGGCCAGACTTACGACAGATATTTCCTTAACCTACATTAATCAACAGCAGCCATTTGTGCTTGATCAAAACCGCTATTTGGTTTTTACCTATGGAGAGGCTTTAGAGGCCCCGTTGAAACCAACAGCTGAAGATTTTATAAATAAAACAGTTCGCTACTGGCAGGGATGGACAAAGGGCACCTACGTGCCCGATATGTATCAGGACAGTGTAATTCGGTCTGCTCTCGTTTTAAAGCTGCATCAATACGAAGATACCGGTGGTATTATCGCTTCCGGTACCACAAGTTTACCAGAGCACAACGGAAGCTCGAGAACATGGGATTATCGATATTGTTGGTTCCGTGATTCGTACTACACACTCAAGGCTTTCAACGAAATGGGGCACTTCGATGAACTGGAACGTTATTTTGAATACATCCAAAATATTCTGATGCGTGACCCTGATCGTATTCAACCCCTATATTCTATTACCGGAGAGAAGGACATTGAAGAATTACACCTGCCACTGGCCGGGTATCTTGGTAATCAACCGGTGAGAATTGGAAATAAAGCCTACATGCAAATTCAGAATGATGTTTATGGACAGGTACTCGTGGGGTTGCTTCCTTTGTTTATCGACAAGCGTTTGAGTTTTTCTAAAAAACGTATGTACAAACCTCTTGTCGACCGGCTGCTAAAGTGGATCGATATCACGATGGATGAGCCGGATGCCGGACTGTGGGAATTCAGAAATGTAACACAGGTTCATACTTATACATTGTTGTTTCATTGGGCTGGATGTAAGGCGGCCATGAAGATTGGTACCGTAATGCAGGATACAGAGCTTCTCACTAAGGCCACAAAACTGAGCAAGGTGGCTAGTGAAAGGATAGAGCGGTGTTACAATGCCGAGCAGGGTGTGTATATGCAGGCCGTTGGGTCAAAGCATGTGGATGCCAGTACGTTGAAGATGATCACGATGAATTATCTCGATCCGTCCTCTCCAAGAGCACAACAACATTTGAGGGAACTTGAAAAGTCTTTAAAGACAGAACAAGGTCTTTTTTACCGGTATATTCATCAGGATGATTTTGGCAAGCCGGAAGCTACGTTCCTGGTCTGTGCGTTTTGGTATGTCGATGCGTTGGCTTGTGTAGGAAGAGTCGATGACGCTATCAAAACTCTTAATGGGATCTTGCCGTATGCCAACCACCTGGGGATTTTTAGCGAAGATGTTGGGTTGGATGGATCGCAATGGGGAAATTATCCTCAGACGTATAGTCATGTCGGATTAATAAACGCTGTTTTCAGGATATGCAAGAAGTTGGATGTCCCTAACTTTAAATGAGGAACGCCTTTTTTTAATTCAACTGTAGAATTGTAACTAAGTACTCGGTAACGATGAGGGTTCATCAAGGAATTTTGTAATTTTCGATTGCACATACTTCTAATAACATTGTAACGCGATGGACAGAAGAGAATTCATTAAGAACAGTGGACTTGCTGTTTCGGCCCTTAGCCTGACTAGCGTGGATGCTTTTGCTCTGCCAAAGCGAAACAAGTTACCGCAATGGAGAGGTTTTAATTTGCTTGATTTTTTTTCTCCTGATCCAACAAAATCGAGATCTTCTTCAACAGAAGACCACTTCCGGTGGATACAGGATTGGGGGTTTAATTTCGTTCGGATTCCTATGGCATATCCATACTATCTGGATATAGATCGAACCAAAAACATCACGCCGGAAGAAGTGTACAAGATCAGTGAAAAGGCTCTGGAAAGTATCGACAGAGTTGTGCTGCTTGCCGAAAAATATCGACTTCATGTGAGTTTAAATTTACATCGGGCACCTGGCTATTGTGTGAATTCTGGATTTTATGAACCTTACAATCTCTGGACGGATCAGGAAGCCCTCGATGCATTTTGCTTTCACTGGAACATGTGGGCCAAGCGTTATCGTGGAATGTCTCGAAAGAAAATTAGTTTTGATCTGGTGAATGAACCGAGTATGCGGGAGGATATGAATGACCAGCATTCGAAACGCAGTTCTGTTCCGGGCGATCTTTACCGAAAAGTTGCCGTAGCGGCGGCTGAAGCTATCCGAAAAGAAAATCCTGATCGCATTATCATTGCAGATGGAAATGATGTGGGCAATACGGTGATTCCGGAAATTATCGATTTGGATATCGCGCAAAGCTGTCGTGGATATACTCCTGGCATAATCTCGCATTACAAAGCTCCATGGGCAAACAAGGATCCGGATAATTTACAAGTGCCCAAGTGGCCAGGGCAAGTCGGAGACCGGTATCTAAGCCGGGAAATATTAGAGAACTATTATAAACCCTGGATCGCTCTGACAAAACAAGGTGTTGGGGTTCACTGCGGGGAGTGTGGTTGCTGGAACAAAACCCCTCACGATGTTTTTCTCGCCTGGTTTGAGGATGTTCTTGATATCCTTGATTCAAATAAAATTGGCTTTGCGTTGTGGGAGTTTACAGGTGATTTTGGAGTGATGAATTCTGGACGTACGGATGTTGATTACGAAGACTGGCAGGGACATAAGTTGGACAGGAAACTACTTGAGCTTCTGAAGAAATATTAAGAACGTCAGATTTATTCAATACCCTCTACCACTAGCGTCCTATAAAAATAGGTCAAATTTTAACTGATTATAGTTTCGTTCTTTGACATCTTGATTTACAGAATTTGAAAGCAGGTTTTTTAACGGCTCCTTGTCGAGCAAGGATATGCTTAAGATTTGCAGCACTTC
>JBGTEP010000200.1:0-10889 GCA_041747735.1 Chryseolinea sp. | reverse complement strand
GAAGTGCTGCAAATCTTAAGCATATCCTTGCTCGACAAGGAGCCGTTAAAAAACCTGCTTTCAAATTCTGTAAATCAAGATGTCAAAGAACGAAACTATAATCAGTTAAAATTTGACCTATTTTTATAGGACGCTAGTGGTTATTAATCAATAATTATTTCTGTAGTATGAACAACAAGCTGTTACTCGCTTACTTGATTTTAATTATTGCTTCTTTCTTCCTCGGTTGCCGTGGACCTGTAAAAGAGGAAAATAAAAATAGTGCAACGCCAAGCTCCGTATCCCTGGGACATGTTGCAAGTGAAAAATATATTATTGATACGAAGGAAAGTGTTTTAACATGGGAAGGTTCAATGGTATTTGGTTTTGAGGAGGAGCATATAGGATACGTTTATACATCAAAAGGTGAATTGATGATTGAAAAAGGTCAACTTGTGGAGGGTACAGTCGAAGTCGACATGAATACAATTGAATATAAAGACAAGGAGAGTAAAAACACCCCTGTTAAACACTTAAAATCGCCTGATTATTTTGATGTCGAAAAATTCCCAATTTCTACATTTTCCATTACTAAGGTTGCCTATGCTGATCGTGGAAATATAAAAGCTACAGGGAACCTAACCATTAAAGGTATTACAAACCCAGTTACTTTTCCAGCCAAAATAGAAGTCAAAGACGGGATTGTCAAGGCGAGTGGCAAAGTCATCATCGACCGGACACAATGGGGTATCCGCTATACTTCAGGGAAGTTTTACGATAATTTAGCTGATAATGCTGTTTCGGACGACATTGAAATCCATATGAAAATCGTAGCAAAAAAATAAACGTCTGAATCCATAAATACTTCAACAAAATCAGATCATGTTATTCTATCCCAGTACAAGAGCTGTTAGGTTTTTGAAATTCTTAAGTAATTAAAAAGAAAATTATGAAATACGCACACGTTTTTACTTTTCTGACAATATTACTTTTCGGCACTGCCTGCAACGGACCAGATAAAAAAGGCCAACAAAAAGAAAAGGTTGAACATCCCAAACTTATAAAAACCATAGGCAACCCCGGGTATGGCAATGTTCAATGTGCTCTGCAGGACAAAGCCGGTAACCTTTGGTTCGGCACCACACAAAATGGTCTTTATAAATATGACGGAAAATCTTTTACCCAATTTTTAGTAACCAATGGGCTAAACAGTAATAATATTTATTCCATTTTGGAAGATAAAGATGGTAAAATTTGGATAGGTACTGATACGGGGCTTTGTCTTTACGATGGTAAAACATTTGTTAAAATCCAGATTCCTTTACCAAAAAACCCGCCACACCACAATTATCACGATCGCAACTCGCATTGGGTATTCAGTATCATGCAAGCAAAAAGCGGAAAACTATGGTTCGCAACAATAGATGGTGTTTATATCTACGATGGCAAATCCCTGCCTACCGAACAGGCAGGCTTTACTCCATTTATAATTAATGAGGCCGCAGGTGGCTATTTAAGCAGTAACAATAACGTGGAACATATTTTAGAAGATAAAGCAGGTAACATTTGGTTTGGTGGACGAAGTAACGAAGGTGTGTATCGTTACGATGGTAAATCTATAACCAACTTTAAACTAAAAGAACTAGATTCGATTCGATTCGATTCGAATGGGTCATATCGATATTGGGCATGGCCTCAATTGCAAGACAAAAACGGGAATATTTGGTTCAGCAATTGGGGTGGGGCCTACCGGTATGATGGCAAATCATTTACAAGTTTTACAGAAAAAGATGGCTTATCCGGTAATATGGTTACCCGAATTATAGAAGACAAAAACGGAAACCTTTGGTTTGGTGGTGATGGACTTAGCCGTTACGATGGTAAATCTTTCACTTGTTTTACAAAAAAAGAAGGACTAACCAATGACGCTATTTGGGCAATTCTGGAAGATAAAATTGGAAATCTTTGGGTGGGTACGAGAGAAACAGGTCTCTACCTTTACGATGGAAAAAAATTCCATACTTATTCGGAATATAAACAATAGGCCCAATAAAACTAACTAAAAAAATTGCAACAGACATTAATGAACAAAACCAACGAACCGCTAACAAAGTGCATAATCAATGATGGGGTTCAGTGTTTAAACTCAATACGATAATATTTCCTCCAAAAGTTATGAATAAAACTAACGAAACAATTATTACCGTTTTACTGGGCGTCTTTCTAGTAACAGGCAACATTAACGTATCTTATGCACAAGCCAAAGTCGACAAACTCGATAAGCTAATAAGCACCTATGCTGAATACGGAAAATTTAACGGATCTGTTCTGGTCGCTGAAAAAGGCAACGTTATTTACAAAAAGGGGTTTGGATTGGCTGATATGGAATGGAATATTCCCAATCAACCGGACACAAAACATAGGTTAGGTTCAATTACAAAGCAATTTACTGCCATGTTAATCATGCAACTGGTTGAACAAGGTAAATTGAAATTAGATGTGCCCATTTCAATCTATCTTCCTGACTATCCTAAAAAAAACGGAGATATAATTACTATTCATCACCTGCTCACCCACAGTTCCGGAATTCCGAATATGACTTCGTTTCCCGGGTTCGTTAAGGACGTCATGCGTAATTCTTACAGTCCGGTGCAGCTTGTGAATATATCCGCTGACTCAACGCTGCAATTTAAACCTGGAGAAAGGTTTGCTTACAGCAATTCAGGCTATCTACTATTGGGTTACATCATCGAAAAAGTAACCGGTAAATCTTACGA
Organism: Chryseolinea sp.; assembly: GCA_041747735.1. GTDB lineage: Bacteria > Bacteroidota > Bacteroidia > Cytophagales > Cyclobacteriaceae > Chryseolinea. The sequence goes on along the minus strand of JBGTEP010000200.1, from coordinate 8,133 downwards.
GCAGGTATTACAAGAGAACATCTTTACTCCGCTCAAAATGAATAATACCGGATATGATCATCATGGAACTTTGTTGAAGAACAGAGCCAGTGGCTATGAAAAAAATGGAAGGAGTTATGTAAATGCAAGTTTTATTGACATGTCAGTGCCACACGCTGCGGGAGCACTGTATTCAACAGTAGAAGATCTGTATCTCTGGGATCAGGCATTGTATGGCAATCAACTGCTGCGGAAGGAAAATTTAGAGTTGTTATTTACCAAACATATCCCGTCAGGCGGGGGGCATTATGGTTATGGTTGGGGCGTAGGTGAAATTCCCTTAGGTAACACTCCAGAACGAATAGAAACAACCAGCCATGGAGGCGGGATAAACGGTTTTAACACACAGCTCACTCGAATCCCATCGGATAAATCGTTTATTGTGTTATTGAATAACACAGGGGGAGCTCCTCTCAATGCAATGACGAATGCCATTGCTGCGATTCTTAATGATAAATCCTATGACCTTCCTAAAAGGTCTGTTGCTTATTCATTGGCGGACAGGATAGAGAAGGAGGGAATTCCGGCTTCATTTGTTTACTATAACCAAATCAAAGATTCCATCGGGTACTACCTGGATGAAAGGGAAATGAATAGGACGGGATACGAGTTATTACAGTCGGGCAAAGTGAAAGAAGCAGCCGCAATGTTTAAACTCAATACACAAGCGTTTCCTAAATCAGCAAATGTTTATGATAGCTATGGGGAAGCACTCATGGCACTCGGAAACAAGACAGAGGCTATCGAAAATTATAAGAAATCTGTAAAGTTAAATCCGGGTAACGAAGGCGGTATAAAAATCTTAAAAGACAATGGCATAAAGACAGATGACCTGATTAAAAAAGTTTCAATTGAATACCTCAAACTTTTGGCAGGTGAATACCAGAACGTTGATAATAACGAATGGAAGATCAAATTTGATGTTACGGATGGCATATTGTATGGCAATGACAGAGGTTACAGATATAAGGTACTTCCCGTTGGGGGAGAAGGTGAGTTTGTCAATCCGGATGATGGAGCTTCATTGGTTTTTGAAACCAAAGACAAGAAGGCAATAACTATGGTGCTTTTCGGAAAGGCCAGGTTCAGGAAGGTCATATAAAAAAAAGGCAATCACGATAGAAGCTAAAAGTTTAATTGCCGGCTTCTGAACGCTGTATGGGTGCCGTTTGGGAAGAATTTACATCCCGAAGGATACACATTTCATTGAATAGTGGAAAAACCTGGAAAGTCATCGACGAAGGACTTCGCCCCGCTACCACCATCTCATCAATTAAGCAAATCGGTAAAGATTTATTAATCTGTGGTCATCCCGATGGTATCTTCCGGTCATCCGACATGGGCAACACCTGGAACATTGTCCATCCCAGCGTTGATAAAAATGAGTTTAGAAATATTAAAACATCGAATACTGATCCTTCAGATGATCAAAGAAAGGTGTTTACGATTTATGCATCTGGTAATCTATTGTATGCTGTCGCGGGTGGGGCTGGACTTAGTCTTGAGTCTTGAATATTGAATTATTAAGTCTTGAGTCTTGAACATTGAATATTGAATATTTGAACAATCCGTATTTCCGTATTGAGTATTTGACCATTAATTAAGTGCTAGGTAATCGCGGGAAAGCTTTTACGAATTAGGGGTATCCCTGAGGGAATTTTATCCCGGTTTTCTTATCTTTATTGGACGTAAAACGTCAAAAAATATGACTTCAGCCACCGATATTAGAAACCGCGTTATTGACCAGTTACTCGCTATTAAGGACGCAGACTACCTGATGGCTTTATCGGACATGATTAAAAGTTCCAACATTCAACGAGATGTAGTAGCGCTTACTGAAGATCAAAAAATTATGCTGGTGATGAGTGACGAAGACATTAACGCTGGTAGGACCATTGATCAAAATACGCTGGATGAACGTGACGGATCAGCAATGGCTTCGCTTACACTAGTGTGGGACAAATTTAAACCGGACCAACCCCGTGAAAGGATCTTCATTTCTTCATCTTAATAATGATCACACCATTTTTTCCTTCGGCTCCATACTGTTGTGTAGCTGACTCACCCCTAATAACACTAAGACTTTCTATCCGGGATGGGGAGATGTCACTAATGGAGGAAACTCTTCGTTCGCCCTTCGTATCTTTTATAATGTAAAGGGGATTAGCTCCAGCCCCAATACCAGGTGCCCTTATCACGATTCTTGGATGTTCATTGATTGGTGTTATCTCACTCATCCCTTCAATATCCTTTTCTGTCCGCAAGTTCTTAAGTTGTTCTTGTTGGGATTCTTTCAGTTCATTTTTAACTTTTATGAGCATGCCCAGCTTCATTCGTTTTAGCTGGTCTTCAAGCGTCATTATCTTTTCCATTTGTGCCATAGAAGATTTTTCATCGACTATGGATTCTGAAAGGTATTTATTTAACACAACCAATTCAGCGTCCAGATCCCACTTATTCGAGTTGAAAATTCTGATATGATCATCATATATCTTTTTTATATTTTCGACTTGCTGAGGCGATAGTCCTATTTCATTTCGATATTTTAATACCGCATCAACAGAAAAGAGTTCTTTTTGGAACGATTCCTGCGCTAATACATTTATTCCGCCTTTTAGAAGGAGAAGAATTACTAAAATCTTTTTCATTTTCATCTGTTTAAGCTACCATTCATTAAAATCGTCAATTAAAAAGTCAGAGGGAGATTTCCACGAATTCATAGAAGGCTCACTGGAAATTAGTGACTGGGTGTTTATCTCGTTTTCACCAGAGAGTATGATCACAAGCTCATTCTCAGGAATATTTGTTTTTTTATCTGCACCAAAGTAAAAATTCAATGCTATCAAAAGAGAGGCCGCAACACCAAGCGAAGTAAAAAACATTTTTCGCCACCGTGGCCGCTTCCTGATCAATTCATCAAACTCCGGTATCGGAATCTGTTCGTCTTTTTTGCGCATTTCCGAAAAAAAGTCTTGTATGTTATCGTCGGGATTACTCATGTCGTTCTTTTAAAATGATTTCTTTCAGGGCATCTTTGCCTCGTTCATAATGGGTTCGGACTGTACCAATGTGTAGGTCCATCAAGTCTGCTATCATTGTTAAAGTCATGCCGTGGTAAAACGCAAGCAATAGAACCTGATGCTGGCGCTCGGGTAGTCGTGACAGCAACTCCCTGTAATTAATCCGATCAGTTTCTACCTGTTGTTCTTCCTCCACCATCTGAAGTTTTCCCAGCTCTTCAAATGAGATCCCCCTTTTCTTCAAATAGTCAATTGCTGTAAACCGGATAACCGAAAACAACCACGTTTTAAACCCGGACTGTCCACCATACATTGCTTTCCTTTCCCAAATTTTCAAATACGTTATCTGGAGTACTTCCTTCCCATCCTCACGGTTATAGTTACAACATTGACTCGCCCACATAAAAGCATCTTTGTGATGCTCTTTCAATAAGTGTTCAAGCCTGATTTTATTCATTTCTGGTTGTTAGTCTGGAAAACAGGTTGATTATATGACATGAAAATTATATTTTTTTTAGAGACTTAGGCTGACATGCTAAACACAAATCAGAAACGGGACACAGCGACAACCCCAGAAGGCAATCACGATGGCAACTAAAAGCTTAATTGCCGGCTGCTGAACGCCATATGGGAAAAATTTACATCCACTTTACACTCTTTTTACAAGCTGTTTACTATTGGCCCTTCCATTCAGGCGTACGTTTGGTTATACAAATCGTCGCGGGTCCATGCCCGATTGCAAATCCAAACCGGTGACACGGCGATGGTCTGAAATTTTACCACACAAACACATACGATATGAAACTACTTCAACATTACCGCATCCTTTCAAGATCCCTTGTATTCCTGGTAGCCCTTATGTTTATGAGCTTCACAACCGACCAACTAAATGTTGTTACTCCTGCAAAAGACCAAACGATTATGATCGCGCTTTTGCTGGATACGAGCAATAGTATGGATGGTCTGATCGATCAGGCGAAATCACAGTTGTGGAAAATTGTGAATGAAGTGGCTGCTGCCAAAAGCGGAGACGGCAAGCAGCCCAATATTCAGATTGCGCTGTATGAGTATGGCAATGACGGGCTTGTCTCTTCGGAAGGCCATATCCGCCAGGTGAGTGCTTTAACCGAAGACCTTGATGTTATTTCGGAGAAACTGTTTTCACTGAGCACCAATGGTGGAAATGAATTTTGCGGACAGGTGATCAACGCATCCTTGAAACAGTTGGCGTGGTCTGCCTCCAAGGCCGACTTGAAAATGATTTTCATTGCCGGCAACGAGCCATTCACGCAAGGAAATGTATCCTATGAGCTGGCCTGTGGTGCGGCAAAGGAAAAGGGTGTTGTGGTGAATACCATTTACTGCGGTGATTTTAGTGACGGCATCACGTTGAACTGGAAGCGTGGCGCGGAGTTAACTGGTGGAGCATTTATGAGCATCGATCAAAACAACAAAACTGTCTATGTGCCAACACCATACGATGAGGAGATTGCTGCGTTGAACGATAAACTTAACGCGACCTATGTTTACTACGGAGCGTCAGGTGAGTACAGGAAGGAACAACAAATTGCCCAGGATAATAATGCAGCGAGTTATGGAATTGCTAATATAGCGGAGCGCAGCTTTTGCAAGAGTTCACATGCCTATAAGAACTCCAGTTGGGATCTGGTAGACGCCGCAAAAGACAATGAAAAAATAATTACGGAAACCAAGTCAGAGCACCTTCCCGATGAAATGCGCACCATGAGCATAGAACAGCGCAAGGCATACATCAAACAAAAATCGGAAGATCGTACAAAGATTCAGGTCGAGATACAATCCCTCAATAAAAAACGCCAGGAATACATCTATAACAATACTCCCCAAAGTAGCAAAGATAAAATGTTAGATGCATCCATGATGAAAGCCATTAAGGAGCAGGGGAGTGCAAAGAATTTGACGTGGGCAAAGGGTTGCTAGTGTAATGCCAAAACCTTAGCGGATCTGATAAAACGGATGACATTGAATTCAATATGAAGATCGTAGCAAAAAAATAGCTGTCTGTAAATCGTAATTTCTTATCATTAAAACCAAATTATTATGCGTGTCCTGCATCTGACTTTACTGTATTGTATGTTGAATATCTTTTCTATTGATACAGCTTTGGAATATCCACGGTCATCCCCGACAAAGAATTTAAATTTAGTCAACACCGGTACGACGCCATCAACCGGTACCGAACCAGAAGCAACCAACATCATTTACCAATCAAAAGATGGTGGAACAACGTGGCAAGACATCAGTCGGAGTTTGCCTGAAAATGAAATTCCTGAAGGTTTCTTTGCCGGAGAATCAGAAGTTTATCTACGTGTTAAAAATGCAATGTATCGCAGTAAGAGTAATCTCAGTAGTCCCGTATGGGAAAGAGAGAATGTACTTGATCCGCGAAGTGCTTCTATTGCTTTCAATCGCTCCGGAGTGATGGCGTACAATTATGCAGGACAAGTTTACCAGAAAGTACCTTCTTTAGGAACGTGGTTTCCTATTCAACTCAATCTAAAAAAACATTCAATGCGAACTATTTTTGAAACCTCTGATGGTACCCTGTTCGTAGGAAGCGATAGCGGTCTTTACAAATCTGCCAACAGGGGAAAAAACTGGAAGCAAGTACGAAACGAAGGTTGGGTTATGGATATCGTGGAGTCAGAAGGTGTTCTCATCGCGACAGGTCAATACGGCATCATGCGTTCCACTAACAATGGTGATTACTGGGAATGGGTAATCAGAGAGGGTGGGGTAGGCATAGCCATTGAACCTATCGATGGTGGATTTGCAGCAATATCCTACAACACAACGACTCAATCCCGAAGGATACACATTTCCTTAAATAGTGGAAAAACCTGGAAAGCCATCGACGAAGGACTTCGCCCTGCTACCAGCATCTCATCTATTAAACAAATCGGAAAATATTTAATCTGTGGTCATCCCGATGGAATCTACCGCTCATCCGACATGGGCAACACCTGGAACATGGTTCACTCAAGTGTTGATAAGCATGAGTTTAAAGCTGGAACAACAACGAATAGTGAAAGTGGAAAAGTGTTTAAGATATATGTTTCCGGTGATGTATTGTATGCTGTGGCGGGTGGAGCAGGATGCTGAAGGTTGAAGGTTAGTCCTTAGTCCTGAGTAGTTAGTCTTGAGTATTAAACATTGAACATTGATTATTTAACATTCAATATTTCCGTCTTGAGTATTTGAACTTTGAGTACCAGGTAGTCTTGAGTAGTTAGTCTTGAGTATTGAACATTGATTATTGAATATTGATTAATCGATATTTCCGTATTAGTATTTGAACTTTAAGTGCCCGGTATTCCTGAGTAGTTAGTCTTGAGTATTGAGAGTCTTGAGTATTGAAAATTGAACATTGATTATTGAACATTCGATATTACCCTGTTGAGTAGGCATCCATTGAGTGCAATGGTATTCACCATTAACCATTGATGTTACCTTACCTCTGGTTTTGACGAAGCTTTCTTTCTTCTTCGGGGCGGTAACCTCTACCACGAAGCACGGCGCGAAACATTGGGTTAGGCTTTGCAGTGGCGGGGAACTGCCGACTGCAAAATGGGATGATGTTGTAGACGTAGAATCATTCCGCTTTGAACTTCATTAAGTCAGCGTCCCACATTTGGATGCCTGCCCCATGCGTTGCAACCACTACCTTAAGGGAGGGCAATTCTTTTCTAAACAAAATAACTTTATTCACTATTCCATTTGCATTTGCTGAGTAATTGGAAACTCCAATGTTAATTATAATTTCTCCATTGAGTTTCCCTAAGGTAATAATTGAATATTTTCTTGAGTCAATAAAGTCAAGAGACGTTATCCAGGTTCCACTGTGTTTGTCAACTGATTCAAATAGATTGCTAACTCTCCATTTGGTTACTTTATTTTCATCAGAAACAGTCATAAAGTATTGAGCGCTGTCGCCAACTTGAATGATACTTATTGATCCTTTACCTGAGCCAATTGATTTAACAGGTTTAAGCGCCGAAGCATCGTAAACTTCAATTCCACGTTTACCCTTTCCAACAAGCAATGAGTTATTCGTGTATCGCGATAATGCTGTAACTGGCGCAGTTAGTTTTGCTTTGTTTTCTATTTCACCGGTCATACTGTTTACTTTGTAAAGCATTCCATCTTCATCTCCTATAACAATTCGTGTAGAGTCAATCCATGCTAAGCTTAAGAGCGGTGAGGAGCTAATGATGTACTTTAATTCTCTGCCACTTTCAATATCCCAAACAAACAATTCGCCGCGTTTAGAAATTCCGGCCAAAGAACCATTATACAACGCTATGGAATGTATTAATGGACTTGCCCAACTGCGGATTAAAGTCTTTGATTTATAGTTCCATAGTTGAATTTCTGACCGTGTTGAAGCCACTAAATAATTCTTGTCTTCGTCAATTTCTAAATCAAGAACAATGACATCGGGACTTCCAATTAATTCATAATTTCCCTGAGCAAATCCGTTGACGATGCAGAGCAAAAAAATAAGGCTTATATAAGGACTTCTAACAGACATATACTTAATGCGAAAATTTATAGTGCTTGTCCTTCACTAATCGAAGAGACGTTCCCAATTTTAAGGAAAGGAAAGAATAGCTTTTATCCGTAAATATTTGTGAATCAGAAGAAGTGTACTGATAGTCAACGAAAATCAGGATTGCTGCATTCTGGGAAACATTTAAATTTACACCTGCTTCAGCACGCATAAATAACCGATGTGTATTGACCCTTAGAAGATTTGCCTGGCTACCCTCGTTGACTATCGACTCTGCATCTGTATTTACGTTTACTTTAGATACACCGGGAGTAAATGCTCCAAAAAAACTCACTTTGTTTTGTGAAAATTTTACGGGTGACCATCTTCTATAAGCAATCGTTGGTCCTAATGAAAGAAATGAACAGGATGAATTTTGAAACAACGGATAATCTGAAAAATTCCAACCCGTAAACGTTGCGTTGCTAATACTTACTCCGACACGGAGCTTACGGGTCAAGGAAGTCAGGTATCTTATATCAGCAG
>JBGTEP010000199.1:0-22966 GCA_041747735.1 Chryseolinea sp. | reverse complement strand
TAGGATGGTATATCAGTCCGGCGTATGGTGGTTGGGGTGGACGTTATGAGTTTTACAGGTCGTATGCAGAGAAAGGTAAAATATGGACAAGCTCTGTGCATACCCAGGACGAAATATTATTACCGGACGGCCGGTCTGAAGCTTCAAATCAAGCGACGATCTGGCGGTGGCGACAAGCGTATCAACATGATTTTGCTACAAGAATGGACTGGAATGTAGCCGATGATTTAAAGAAGGCAAACCACAACCCAGTGGCTGTGCTAAATGGAAACAACGGGAAAGGAATTGCAAAAGCCGTTTTTAAAGCAGGAGATAAAGTTCAACTTTCTGCAAAAGGGAGCCATGATCCCGACGGCGATCTACTCGCGTACAAATGGTTTGTCTATAAGGAAGCGGGACGGTTTACGGGAACACTCGATTTCCACAATCCTTTCGGTGAAGACGTAAGCTTTACTATGCCCGAGCTGAAAAGCGGGCAAACTTTACATTTAATTTTAGAACTGAAAGACTCGGGTGAGCCGTCGCTTTTTAGCTACCGACGGGTTATACTAACTAATAACTGATTTGCCTTTTAGTCAAATAAAAATTTTTAATTAAATTAATTGAGATGAAGATTATCATTGTGAAAACCATTGAATCATTGAAGTCATTCTTTTTAATTATTTCTTTTATTATACCGCCTGGGTTACTTAACGCGGCTTCTTTAGAACCGCCCTATCGCGTAATTATCATGACCGATATGACGCATGATGATGGAAATTCCCTGATCCGTTATTTATACTATTCACCATACTTCGATACGGAGGCAATTATCATTACTCCTCAACTTCCAGATTACAATTACAACCACAATGAACCCTGGCAAAAAGGTGCTAAGATTCTGGACGCTTATGCCAAAGAATACAGTGCTTTAAAGAAACATGATGAACGTTTTCCTGACCCTGCCTCACTCCGGGCCGTTACAAAGCGGGGCAGAGGAGCTTTACCAATAATCTGGCTAACCAATGAAAAGAAATTTGCAAAAGAGATTGCGGGAAGATATGTTGAAAGCAGTTGGGGTGATATTCGTTATGATGATTGGATTGGTGAAGGCAAAAATCCGAACGGTGAATCAAAGGATTCTGAAGGAAGTGAGTTTCTGCAAAAGGTATTCGACAAGGACGATGATCGTCCGATTTTTGTTGAGTTATGGGGTGGGCCGATCACACTTGTTCAGGCCTTGTACCGGTATCAACAACAGCAGGGCCAAGAGAAGTTTAGTAAGCTATTAGCCAAACTTCACGTTTTTGGAATTCTTCTTCAGGATATTACCGCCGATTATTTTGTCAATCTGGATAAAATCCAGGCATTAAAGTGCACGAATTTAGGGACTGTAACTTCTACGTACTCCGGTAAACGTGTAGCACCAGGGTGGTTACTTCATGATGGAGGTCATTTCTGGAAGTACATCACGGTAATGAAGCAGTCGGAGGTAAATGGTCACGGGCCGATGTCGGATTTATATGATCATGGAGGCGAGGGCGATACACCTGCTTTTTTGTATCTCCTCAGTGGAATTTTCGGTTTAAACGATCCACTTGATCCAACGCAGGGGAGTTGGGGGAGTAGATTTGTCAGAATGGATGATACCTTTCCTTCGAATTACTTCCATACGTGCGGTGTTGATCGAGGTGAATTGGAGCGATGGATTCCGCAGGCAAAGAACAGTTTTCTCAACAGGCTGAGTTATTCTAAAAAAAGTCCTGAGGAAGTTAACCATGAACCAAAAGCGGTGATAAATGACTTGGCTGGAAATAGCGTTATTGAGTTAAAGGGAAATCCCGGGCAAACGATTAAACTTGATGCTTCTCGTTCTACAGACCCAGATAAAGATGCGTTGACGTTCCGGTGGTCTTACTATAAAGAAGCAAGTAGTTACACCGGTGTCGTTTCTATTACTGATCCAACAAATAAAGTACAGAATCTGCCGGTTCCGAAGGATATTGGCGAAAGCAAAATTCACATAATTTTAGAAGTGACTGATGATGGGGCACCTGCACTTGTTACGTATCGACGGGTGATCATTTCAAAGAAATAGAGGTATGTTAAAGCGGGTACTTGTCAGATCAGTGTCATACTTTATTTTTTATGTGGCCATCTCATGCACATCCGAAAATACTACTCCTGCCGGATTTCAACTTGAGTCCGGCTTTGATCTATCCCTGGTTGCAAGCGAGCCCCTTATAGTAGATCCTGTTGATCTCAAATTCAATGAAGCTGGTGATGCTTTCGTTCTCGAAATGCCGGGCTATCCGTTTGAAGATGAACACAGCCGAATAGTAGTGCTGAAAGATAATAATGGTGATGGTATTTACGATGAACGCATTTTGTTTGCTGAGAATGTTCAACTGGCTTCTTCAATTCTGCCTTTTCGGAATGGAATACTTGCAGCGGCTCCACCTTATCTATTACATCTTAAAGATATCGATGGTGACAACAAGGCCGATGTTGTCGATACCTTGATGGGCGGCTTTGCCAAAGAAAATCTTCAACACAATTTCAACGGCCTAACCTATGGGCTGGACAACTGGATTTATGGGGCAAACGGCGGTAATTCCGGAAAGCCCTATTGGTGGGGTGACACGACTACAGCAATAGATTTACGAGAACAAGATTTCAGGTTCAATCTGGATGAAAAGGTTATGGAGAGAATTGGAGAGTCGTCGGGAGGCTTTGGGTTGGGAATGGATGATTGGGGAAGACTGTATGAAACCCACAACCTCACTCATGTATCGCACCTGGTTTTTCCTGAGCGTTACAAGTCAGGGATACGTCTGATTACTGAAAGTATGTTGTCCAGCATATCGGATCATGAAGAGAATGGCCTTGCCCGCATTTATCCAATTGGCGAGCAGGAGTCGCGCGTTAATCATCCTGAACAATCTGGTTATTTTTCGGGATCGTGTGGTATTATGTATTATGGGGGGGGAGCATTTGGCCCCGACTATGATCAAACAGTTTGGGTGGCCGACGTTGTTTTAAATCTGATACATGTCGACAAGCTTAAACCTTCAGGAGCGTCTTTCACAGCTTCACGCGTTCTGGAAAAGCGCGATTTTCTGGCGAGCTCTGACCGCTCTTTTCGTCCGGTGAATATTACGGCAGGACCTGATGGATCACTATATGTAATTGATATGCACCGGAAGGTTATTGAACATCCGGAATGGATACCCGATGAGATAGAAAAGGAACTTGACCTTGATGCAGGAAAAGATAAAGGACGTATTTATAAAATCTCAAAAGCTGGAGTGTCTGCAAAAACTTTTAATGCTTCTGTGTTTAAATCAGTTGATGGACTGATGAAGAGCATCGCTCATCCCAATCAATGGGTAAGAAAAACGGCGCATAGGTTATTAGTTGACCAAGAGTTGAACGATAAAGACCTTGTAAAGCTGAATGATTGCTTAAATGATGACACACCGATGTCACGTCTGCATGCAATGTGGATACTTCAATCTAAAAGTAAACTGACGATAGACCAATTGAAGGGCTTATTGAAAGATCGATCTGCCGGAGTACGCGAAAATGCTTTGCTTATTGCTGAGCAACATCTCCATACTAACGATGAACTTTTACAGCAGTGTGTTGCTTTATTTGATGATGAAGATTCGCGAGTACGTATGCAGTCGGCGTTAACTGTTAGTACCCTTTCAAAAGAAAACTTTGATAGAAATAAAAATGATATATTCAAAGCAATTAATGTCGCTGTGTCCCAGTCAACAGACGATTGGAATATCGCAGCGTTTACACTGGCAGCTAAACATGCTCCAGCGCAACTTTTTGTAAATCTGGCTTCCGGGGAAAATGGCAATAATGCAAAGAGTGCACTGCTATCATCTTTGGCAATGGTAGCTAATAATTCATTGCCAGATTTAAAGCGTATACTTGAGTCTGTTGCTCAATCAAACCTCACTACTGAAACGCAGGCAAATATTATCAAGCAGCTTGGTCGCGGAAACCTTTCCAGTCTCAATGGCACCACGCTGATACCATCCATACGTAGGTTGGAAGGGTCGTCTGATGTAGGAATTCTATCGTCGTTGGCATCGTTGCGCAGTAAGCTCAGTTTGCCACCCTCACCTGAATTTTTAAAATACAGTAAAGTAGCTTTGAAAAATGTACTCGATCGTTCACTATCAGACAGCATTCGGTTTCAGCAAATGGCTTTGATTGAGTTGTTGCCCTATCGGGAAAAGTCGGATGTATTGTTTCAATGCATTCAAAACACAGAGCCCTTAAACATACAGGAATCAGCAATCCGCCAACTGGCAACCTACCCTGGACCATCGATCGGTGTAAAACTGGTTGAGCAGTGGAAAAGCCTGGGACCTTTAACGAGACGTCTTGCCGGCGATTTGTTGTTATATATTGAAGTACATCATGATGCGTTGCTCACGGGACTGGAAACAGGAGTTATTAATATAGGCGAAATGAATTTTGATCTCGAAAGAAGGAGAACGTTGTTGTGGTGGACTGACAACGAAGAAACAAAAAGAAGGGCAGAGGCACTCTTTTCTGATTCAGGAGTCCTTAATCGAAAAGAGGCTATAGATGGTATGACGAGTGCCCTGACACTAGCGGGTTCATCTGCAAAAGGAGAAAAAGTATTTCAATCTATTTGTAGTCATTGCCATGTTTACGGTTCGCAAGGTAAGGATGTTGGTCCCGTTCTTACTGAGATCAGCCGGAAGAGCAAAGAATCTTTGATGCATGATATACTCGACCCCAATGCTGCAGTGGATACTAAATACATCAACCATCGACTGGAAACGAATGCGGGTGAAATCCATATGGGAATGGTTGATGTTGAAACTGATCAGTTTATCACCCTGAAGAAAATGGGTGGTGACAAAGTGACGGTTTATAAAACAGACATCAAAAATTTTTCATCGTTGGGTACATCGCTTATGATGGAAGGTTTGGAAGGAAATATGACACCTCAGGATCTTGCTGATCTACTGGCTTACCTGCAAAATGTAAATTGATGATGAGTATGATAAAAACCCTGATCGTTTGCTTGTTCCTTTACGCAGTAATTGGATGCCAAAAAGATAGGACCAGAATTTATCCAACTACTCCTGTTGATTTGATCGGAAAAACCATTGAATACAGGTATGGTGAAAGTGTCTATCACGTAACGTTCGACTCAGACTCCACCTTGCATTGGAAGGCGATGGCCGGTGAAGAAAAAGGTGCCCTTGAACATGAAGTGTATATTGTTGAATTCGTTGATAACAGTAAGATGTTTATTACCTGGGGCGAAGCCAATGGAATTGGTGTTAGTCAGGTGTTGGATTTTGAACGTGGCATTGTCTACAACCATTTACTACGAGACAGGACTGTTAATTCCGGCGAAGGAAAGATCAGGGTTCTGGACTAAAGTAATGCTGGTTAATTTTTTCGATCTCTATCGATTTTTCTGTATTAACTCATCGCGCGATCTGAAAGTGGGATCTTAGCAGACTTCTTATTTTTTTTGTTGCATTGCCATGGAGGCTAAAACTGCCAGGGACAACGTTAGGATGATAAAGGCAAGCGATATTTCAACGGGTATCTTAAATACATCCGCCAGGCACATTTTTAATCCAACAAAAATGAGTATCGCTGAAAGTCCGTATTTGAGGTAAGCAAAATATTGTTCCATACCTGATACAGCAAAAAATAATGACCTCAATCCGAGAATAGCGAACACGTTAGAAGTATATACAATGAAGGCATCATCTGAAATCGCAAGGATTGCTGGAATACTGTCTACCGCAAAAACAAGATCCGTGGCTTCAATAACTACAACGACGACAAACAACGGCGTTGCCCAGAGCTTGCCATCGCGTCGCAGAAAGAATTTGTCACCTTCAAAATCGGGTGTAACAGGGAAAATACGGCGAACCAGTTTGACCAACGGATTTTTATCAGGATCCAGTTTTATGTCGCCTTGCGTCAATATCTTGATACCTGTGAACACAAGAAATCCGCCAAAGATGTAGATTAACCAATGAAATTTGTGGATCAGTTCAACACCCGCCAGGATAAAAATCACGCGTAGCACCAAAGCCCCTAAAATCCCCCAGAACAGAACCTTATGTTGGTATGCTGACGGTACATTGAAGTAGGAAAAAATTAAGATGATCACAAAGATATTATCAACACTAAGGGACTTTTCAATCAGGTACCCTGTGAAAAATTCAAACGCTTCCTGTTGGCCGATTTGATAATAGACAAACACATTGAATAGAAAAGCAAGGAATACCCAGACGCAAGTCCAGATTAGAGCATCTTTTATTTTTACTTCTTTTGATTTACGATGGAAGACACCTAAATCGAGTGCCAGCATAATCAACACAAAAACATTGAATGCAATCCAGAGCTGGGTTTGGTTCATAAAGGTTTGGCATACGCCATATTGTGGTGTTAGGTTTTGCGGTCAGCTGGTTAAGACAAGAGTTAACGTTTAAGTAAGTTAGGAAACGGTCAATGGCTACGAAAATATCTGATTTTAGGGAAGAAAAAAATAGGGGATTAAAATAGACAATGTTAGGGTTCACCATTTGTAGGAGGTCCGTACAATCACATTGTGATCATCTACCAGGCGTTTCCATACAGCCAATAGAATCGTTTCTAAAACCTTTCGGTTGTAAGGTGAGTTCTGCTATGTTTGTCAAATACTCCGCTGTGCCGATATATCAGGAAAATATTCGGTATCTGAGGATAGTCAAATTCATTTTTGATAGTTTTCGTCATTTAAGGTACCAGGCGTATGCAACTTGAGCAGATCTTCCCTCAGTTTGATTTAGAGCTAATTAAACACCTGGAGTCTATTGGTCAGCTGGCGCTGTTCGACGAAGGTGCCATGATGATGCGGCCCGGTCAGTACTTTAAGAATTCCCTTCTTATCCTTGATGGCAGGGTTAAACTTTACCGCGAAGGAGATGATGGCGAAGAGTTCTTTTTGTATTTCCTTGAAAAAGGAAATGCCTGTGCACTTTCAATGATCTGCGCCGCTAAAAATGAAACGAGTGCTATAAAAGCGAAAGCTGTCACGCCGGTAAAAGCCCTCACGATTCCGATTCAATACATGGATGGCCTGATGAAAGACCATCGTCAATGGTATTATTTTGTGCTGGAAACTTACCGGGCTCGTTTCAACGAATTGCTTGAAGTTATTGATCAAGTGGCTTTCCATTCTATGGATCAGAAACTGGAATTCTATCTCAAACGACAATTTGATTCAGTGGGTACACCTAGTATCATCGTTACCCACCAGGAAATAGCCGACGACCTGAACTCTTCACGTGAAGTGATTTCCCGATTGCTAAAAAAACTGGAATCGCAGAGACGAATCTCCATTTCACGAAACGAAATCATTCGGCTGAGTTTGTGAAAGACTGGTGGACTTCAATTATTAAGTTTTCTTTTTTCACCTCTGTCAACACTATTCGTCCATAGCATTAGTGCGCCGATCCTTCTCTTCCAACCATTCGATATTCCAAGGCTCAAACGCTTATTAAACGCTGTGTTCGGCTACCGTTTAGATAAGAAAAAGATAGTTTTTCCACTCAATCTGGAAGTCAATCATCGTCGCACATTTAATTCTAAAAAACTTGTCCGCTGAACGACACAATAAGTTAAAAACAGATGTGATATTATCGTGATTACTTACTGGTCTTTTTAAATCATCTTTGTCATGGTTATGAGAAATGTTCTAATTATTGAAGACGACGCAGATATAGCCGGTCTCCTTGATATTCATCTGAGCGACATGAATTGTAGTTGCGAGAAAGTTCAATCCGGAGCAGAAGGATTTATTAAAGCCAGGAGTGGCTTGTTTGATTTGATTATTCTTGATCTAATGCTTCCGGAAATGGATGGTGTTGAAGTATGTACCCGGTTACGAGCATTGGATATCAATACTCCGATTTTAATGCTTACCGCCAAGGCAGAAGAAATTGACAAAGTATTGGGACTAGAATGTGGTGCCGATGATTATTTGACAAAACCTTTTAGTATCAGAGAATTGACGGCCAGGGTGAAAGCAATTTTAAGGAGAGTAAAAATGATTTCAATGGATTCCACAGAATCGATTAGGTTCAAAGAACTGACGATCGACCTGAGTATGCATAAAGTTACGATTAATGGAAATCGTATTGATCTTACGCCAAAAGAGTTTTCATTATTAACATTATTGGCAACTCATCCCGGGAGAAATTATAGCCGCGAGGAGTTACTGCGCCAAATCTGGGGCTACGAATTTTCAGGATATGAACACACCGTTAATTCGCACGTAAACAGGCTGCGGTCAAAGATTGAACCTGAATATGAAAAACCAACCTATATTCTTACAACGTGGGGTATTGGATATAGATTCAATGACGAATTAACATAAATGAAAAAATTATTGAACGGGCTGAGTACATTTCGCTTTACTTTTTTTTGGCGTATCGCGTGGTCATTTTTAATGATCTTGATTTTGATTGGGGTTATAAATGCGTACTTCCTACTAACCACTACGCGGAAATATTTTGATGAAACTACTCAACGCTTAAATGCAGGGGTAGCGGCGCATATGTTAAAGGAAGTTCAGCCTTTTGAAAATGGCCAAATTAATGAAGAGTCGATCGGAAAAATAATGCATTCTATGATGGCTGTTAATCCGGGGCTGGAAGTTTACTTAACCGACCCCAAAGGAAAGATACTGTCTTATGTGGTACTCGAAGAATCCGTGAAACTGAAGTCAATCGCAATGACTCCTGTATATGAGTTCCTTAAATCGGAAGGAAAGACGCTCGTATATGGTGATGATCCAAAAAATCCGGGCGAACAACAGGTGTTTTCTGTGACGGGTGTTCAAGACTCCTCGGGAGTTCTGCAGGGGTACGTTTATATGATACTTGTGAGTGAAAAAGCCGAAACGATCATTAGCGGACTTGGAGAAAGCTTTTTACTCCGAATGGGAATGCAATATCTGGCATTGATGACTTTTTCCGCGTGCCTTTTGGGGCTGTTGGTAATGTGGGTGTTGACTAAAAACATTCGTAAAATAATCAAGACGGTAAAGGAATTCGAAAAAGGCGATTTTCAAGCGAGGATTAGTATTGACACCTCAACCGAAATTGCTGCATTGGCGAAGACTTTTAATTCAATGGCAGATACGATCCTCAAAAACATTGATGATTTGAAACAAGTCGATACCCTGCGAAGGGAACTTGTTGCCAACGTATCGCACGATATCAGAACACCCATATCAGTAATTCATGGTTATGTCGAAACTTTGTTAATTAAGAAGGATTCAATATCTGTCACAGAAAAAGAAGAGTATTTGAGAATAATTCTAAGGAATACCGAACGCTTAAAGCGGTTAATGGCCGATTTATTCGAACTCTCTAAACTGGAAGCAGGTCAGGTAACCCCTAAAAAAGAAGTATTCCCGTTGTCTGATTTGCTTCAGGATATTGCCCTGAAATATGCGCTTCTTGCGAGAGAAAAAGACATAAGTCTGACCTTTAAGCCTGAAGCTCAGCAATCAACAGTGTGTGCAGACGTTGGGCTTATTGAAAGGGTAATACAAAACTTAATTGATAATGCTTTGAAATTTACACCCTATCGAGGCTCGGTAGCAATAAAGATGAATAACGATGCTGGCAACCTGGAAATCAGTGTTGAAAATACGGGCGAGGGCATTCCGGAAGATAAGATTCCAAGAATATTTGATCGTTACTTCAAAGATCATAAAAATAAATCTATGGAGGGTGTAGGTCTGGGGTTAGCAATTGCAAAAAATATATTGCAAATACATGGTTCAGATATTCGTGTTGCAAGTGAACGATTTGGAAAAACTTCTTTTTCGTTTTCACTCCCGCTCTTTAAGTCGTGATTTCAAAAATGTTATTGTGTTGTGAGATTCCCGTGATACACTTCGAGTAGATTTGAATCATAGGTATAAACTAAAAAATAGTATTATGAAAAATTTATTTCTTCCAATTGTGATGGTGTTTGCAGGGCTTGCCGCATGCAATGATGATGAGTCAATCGTGACTATAGATAGCGCTAGACCTGATGGTACTTTCGCATCAATGAAAAGCGGATCATTTGTGGAACAAAACGGAACAGGCAGTAAAGGCATGGTAGAATTAGGAAATGATTCCGGAGGAGTTCAATTTTTAAGATTCGGATCTGACTTTAACACCAATTTGGGTACAGGCACTGTAACCGTTTACCTTTCAACTTCTAAGGATTTTAATGCGGACCCTGCAAACGGAAATCCGGACTTACGTTTAATTGGTGTCGTGAATAAGGCCGGTGAAATGTTTTTTAAAATGGAACCAGCAGCGGCAGCAAAGTTCACCCATGTGATACTCTGGTGCGGATCTGCAAATATTCCTTTCGGTTATGCTGCTATTAATTAAATGGTATTCACATCGTTACGGAGCATGATGTTTGGTGAAGTTGGAGAGAACCCTGCTGAAGGTGGGGTTCTTATTTAATCCTGCAGACAATAAAACAAATGAAATTTTTATTGCTATCGATTCTTTTAATAATTGCTTTAGATGCGTTATCCCAGAGCGGTTGGAGCAGAAGAAAAAATACATACTTCGCAAAACTTGCGGCAAGTTATTTTCAATCGTCAGATTACTATAATCTGAATGGAGAGGAAATGACGACTTCGGTTTTCAGGCAAAATTCCTGGGTGTTCTATGGGGAGTATGGTATTACCGATCGTCTTACAACTATTCTTCATGCTCCGGTTCTTAAGTCTAACGGGTTTGAGACAACCAACACCGTATATGGTATTGGTGATTTAAAAGTTGAATTCAAATATCAACTGTTTAAAAATGCCCCCGTATCCATCAGCGTCGCCCCCGAGTTTCCTACTGGTTCGCGTAATAACTTTGCAACCAATAAAACCAATCCCTCAGAAAACATAAACCTACCAACGGGTGATGGAGAGTTCAACGTGTGGACAACTTTGGCAGGGTCAGCCTCATTTCATCCAATACCAGCTTATGCTACTATATCGGTTGCGCATAATTACAGGACACGTTATGATGATATTAAATTTCGGGACCAAATTATGTTTTCGTTCGAAGGGGGATATAAATTAGCGGATTTGATCTGGATAAACGCTACAATAAGAGCCCAGGAATCATTGGGTAAACCTTCTGGAGTTACCGACTTTTTAAGAGGAGACGGGGTTGCTTTTACCGCCGTCAGTCTGGGTGCGTCTTTTGAGTTTTTTAAAGGTTGGAGTATAAGCACCCAGGTTTGGGGATATAACGATCTTATTTTTATTCGTAAGAATATCTATTCATCTCCAACTTTTTCACTGGGCGTTTTTTACGAAATAAAGTAAATTTTCACGTTTAACGATCCTCCGTTACGAAGTGAAATCAAACGGCTAATTTGTGATTGGTATGTGACTTCAATCACAGAGTTTCCTTTTTCCATTTTTGTTCTTTGTGGACAATTAACACAGGATGGAAAATTTCGTGGGATACGGGGCATCGGTATTGATCGGTTTGTCGCTTGGACTAATTGGGGGAGGTGGATCAATCATTACCATTCCGGTGCTGGTATACCTCTTTAACATTGAGCCGATCCTGGCTACAGCCTACTCGCTTTTTATCGTCGGCACGACATCCGTTGCAGGTACAATCCGAAGTATTTTTCTTAAAACTGTTGATTATAAAACGGCGCTGCTTTTCTCAATACCATCCACGTTGGCCGTTTACCTGACACGTCATTTTTTACTTCCGCACATACCCGAAAACATCGCCACGATCGGTGATTTTACGCTAACAAAGAACATCGCGCTGATGCTCTTTTTTTCTGCAATAATGGTGCTGGCCGCGATCCGTATGATTAAGGATAAGCAACAGAAAGTGAATATGATAACAAGGTCTCCTAAAAAACTGGTGCTTATCATTCTTCAGAGTCTTTTGGTGGGAATTGTTACCGGCATAATCGGTGCCGGTGGTGGGTTTCTCATTATTCCCGCGCTGGTATTGCTTGTTGGACTGCCGATGAAAAGGGCCATTGGAACTTCGCTCAATGTTATTGCTATAAACTCGTTATTCGGATTTATCGGAGATATGCATTTAATCGAGAAGATTGACTTCCCATTTGTGGTAATGCTTTCGTCTCTGGCTGTTCTGGGAGTGCTGTTGGGAATGTACCTGTCGACGTTTATCGATGGTAAGAACCTCAAGTCCGGTTTTGGCTGGTTTGCGTTGGTGCTGGGCATGTTTACCATGATAACAGAAATAGTTCGTTGAGTTTATCTACCATGTGACTTTTGTCACCAACAAATGCACTGGCGTTAGCTAGCTTTGCAGAATAAATTTCACAACAACGAAACCAGTCCTTATGAAAATAGAACAGATTTATACCGGGTGTCTTGCACAAGGTGCATATTACATCCGTTCTGGAAAAGAGGCCGTCATCATTGATCCACTCCGGGAAGTAGAACCATATATCGCCAAGGCAGAAGCTGATCAAGTGCAGATTAAATACGTGCTGGAGACTCACTTTCATGCAGACTTCGTCTCAGGGCATCTTGATCTGGCCGACAAGACTGGTGCAACGATTGTCTATGGACCAACTGCGAAACCTAAATTCGACGCACACATAGCGCACGATGGGGAAGTTTTGAAAGTTGGAGACATAACTATAAAAGTTTTACATACCCCTGGTCATACCCTGGAATCAACATCTTATTTACTCATAGACGAAAAGGGAGTAGATCGCGCTATCTTTAGCGGTGACACACTTTTTCTTGGTGATGTCGGACGTCCTGACCTCGCACAAAAAGCTGCTAACATGACACAGGAAGAGTTGGCAGGATTGCTTTTCGATTCTTTGCGAAATAAGATCATGCCGTTATCAGATGATGTTATGGTTTATCCGGCTCATGGTGCAGGATCAGCCTGTGGCAAAAACATGATGCAGGAAACGGTAGATTCGCTCGGCAATCAGAAAAAAGCAAACTATGCACTGCGGGCTAACATGATACGCGAGGAGTTCATTAAAGAAGTCACCGCTGGCTTGTTGCCTCCCCCTTCATACTTTCCTGAAAATGTAAAGATGAACAAAGAGGGGTATGATAGCATCGACACTGTGTTGACCAAAGGAATGCAAGCGCTTACCGCCGATGCGTTTGAATTGATGGCGAATGAAACCGGTGCATTGATGTTAGACACGCGTGATCACCAGATTTTTGCAAAGGGTTTTATTCCCAGATCGATTAACATTGGCATTGATGGAAGTTTCGCACCGTGGGCAGGCTCACTTATACCAGGCACGAAACAGCCTCTTTTGATCGTAACAGAAAAAGGACGTGAAGAAGAAGTGATCACCCGTTTGGCGCGTGTGGGTTTTGACAATACTATCGGTTATCTGCAGGGTGGATTTCAAACCTGGCTGGATGCCGGAAGGGAAACCGATTCGGTAGATTCAATTTCTGCGTCAGAGTTTGCAACACGGGTTAAGCAACAGAAGTTATACGTCATCGATGTGCGTAGGCCTGGTGAGTTTGAGGCAGAACATATTGAAAACGCTGCGAATGTTCCACTCGACTATATCAATCAGCAACTGGCTGAGATTCCAAAATCCGGTGACGTTTATCTCTACTGTGCCGGAGGTTACCGCTCGATGATAGCCACATCGATTCTTAAGGCACGAGGCTGGAACAATCTTATTGATGTGCAGGGCGGATTTAAAGCCATTGCCGAAACGAATGTTCCCCGAACTGATTTCGCCTGTAAAATTCCAGGCAAGTAAAATCTAAACAACCATCAAATAGTAAATCATTAGAATATGAAAACATGGATGATCCTGATTATCGGTATAACACTCGGAGGATTGAGTGGTTTCCTTTACTGGTATTATGTGGGTTGCTATAGCGGAACCTGTGCCATTACCTCATCACCGGTCAACAGCACCCTGTATGGAAGTTTGATGGGAGGATTGCTAATTAACATTTTCAAACGTTCTGATAAAAACACAGCACAAGACGATCATCAATAACGGAGCCCATCCAGGTGGATTCAATGACAGAGGGCAGCCCTTGCGTTGCTCTCATTTTTGGAGTGAAGTCACTCGCTAATTATCGGATGTGTGACATTAGTTACATACAATCTCACAGGGTAAAAGCATCTTTACATAAAAAAAACTATGAAAAAAAATATGGGAGCCGCCGATCGGATAATCCGGGTGATTATTGCAGCGGTATTAATCACACTTTATTTTACAGGCGTTATTGCGGGAACTCCCGGTCTTATCCTTACGATATTGTCGCTAGTATTTGTACTCACCAGCCTCATTAGTTTCTGTCCATTATATCTACCTTTCGGACTTAGTACATTACGAAAGAAACTTCACAATAAACATTCATAACCCATTATAACATGATTGAGACATTAAAGAAAATGTTTGGACTTACACCTTCTGCAAACTATGCGGAATTAATAAAAGCAGGTGCTATTATTCTTGATGTACGAACCAAGGGAGAGTATACTGGCGGGCATATTAAGGGATCAATCAATATATCTGTTGATCAGCTAAGTGCTAACCTCCACCGACTACCCGACAAGCGGAGGCCTATTATTGCCTGTTGTGCCTCCGGTATGAGAAGTGGTTCCGCAAAAAGCATTCTGAAAGCGAGTGGATACACTCAGGTTTATAACGGCGGAAGTTGGGGTTCGCTCCAGTCGAAGGTCTGATCATTTTTGTGGAGAGGTCAAATTTTGATAGAAGAGCACAAGGTTATGGAAACTAAAATTCTGAAAACCGGTTTAAACAAAGACCCCTGTAGTCCAAAAACAAAAATCACAGGTGTAAGATCTCCCTCCCCTGTTCTGCACTTGACGAAGGCTGATTTATGCTTCGAATCTCATTTTTAAGGAGTGGACAGAGAGTGCAGGAAGAGAGCAGAAAGAGTGTAGGAAGACTAGACAAAGAGGCCACTGAAAGGACAGCCATGCTACCAGGCTTCTTATTCCTAACTCTTAGTTTCGGTTTGATGATGATTTGAACCTCTGCCTGTGTTACTTCGCACAATTGTTCAGACCTAAAAAACATTCTGTCAACAAACTCCACGCTCAGAGATGGACGAAACTGATCATAACTATCAGCAAGAATGGAGGGCATACCTGGGACTACTTTCGATTGCAATGTCAGCGGTTCACGAGCATGTAATCCAATGTTACCCAACATGCCCGCTTCTAAATTTTTTTCGTGAAAAATGGTTGTTGTTGCTGAAAAAATAGGATATTAGATCAGCGTTAGATGCTATTCAAAAAAAATTGATTTCATCCCTTTGCGTTATCATGTTGATGATAGTCAAGTCCTTTAATGCATAAACTGGTAATGTTAAATTTTATGAGGACAGTCCCAAGGAGCATCCTAACATTCGCAAATGTGTCGGCCCTGTTTTGTTTTTGTTGTATATGCGAAACCGCCCCGCACGGCATATTGTCAATTTAAAAGTTTATCCTTAATTCCATGAACATGAGTCGATACATTCTTTTAATGTTTGTATTTTTTTACCCAGGGCAGGAGGCGATCGCCCAGCAAGTAATAACTGAGTTTAAATCAAAAAATCAGCAATTGAATTTTCAGGCGATTCCGTTTGGTGACAGTATTTTATTTTCATATGACGAAGTAGTTGGTCCGAATGGAAGAAGAGTTAGAGACTTTAAATGGGTTTCAAAAACAGGTGATGCTCATGACATATTTTGCCCGGTTAATGTTTTTGCTGTCGAATCCGAAGGAAATAAGATCTACCATTACTATCGAGAGCGTAATTCACTAAGGGCTTATGAAAAATTAGTCGATTCAAGAACAATGAATAATGTGCCGGAGTCCATCGAGTTTAAGGATGTAATGATACTAGCAAGCTATGTGGATGGCAATTTATTCTTGATACTTTTAAAAGAAGGAGGTAAGGAGATATCGGTTTTGGAAATAGCAGGGATGCGGGTGGTGAACACAACAATATATCAATTGCCGATAGCACTTGATGAGTTTATCAAAAAAAATACATATTTAGAGTTTTATGATGAACCTCGGTTGGATTCATTTAAAGGGAGAGCTCGCGTTAAAATTTTTCGCGATGGCGCCGACATTTATATGGTAATAGATGAAAAGCATATCGACCCAACGGAATCTAATCCAAATGTCACACATGTCGTGCACTTGCAGAAGGCTGGCGAAGTTAAGTATCACAAATTTTCATCAAAAGGGAATGCAGATTTCGGCTCTTTTTTTTGTGACGGTAAGCTGTTTCAAAACCATATTTCGAAGGAGAAATTTTCGCTTGTATCCTACGATTTGTCGGGCAAACAATTGATGCGATATGAGTTCATCGCGGATAGTGTCGACATCCGCCAAAAAGAATCACCTAAGGTTAACTTACGTCGCGGACACGAAAGCTTTCAGGGTTGGGATTCCTTCCGACACATGTTTAAGAATATTTGGATTTCGGATCCAGTGATTGTAGTATCAAAAGATCACCATGGATACAGGATTCAATGGGGTACATATGTGGATGAAAAAGGCCCAGCACCTCTCATATCGGCAACTCCGCTAACTACAATGCTATCATTTGTTGCTATTTCGGCTATAAGACAAACTTTAGAAGGAACCGGTGTTAGTCGCTATGTATATTTTGAAGCCGACCCTGGCACCGGAAAAATTCTTCCAGCGGAACTCCAGCCCACCGGGGTATTAAGAGCAAAGATCGATGAATACGAAAGAAACAGGCAGAAGAAAAACAACAGTCCGTTTGAATTTAAAAGTTACATTCCATTTTTAGATGGGGTGGTTGCGATTTATCGTCTAAAACCCAGGGAGATGGTAGGCGTTACTCAGTTGGTTTATTTTGAGTGATTTGTAAACACCTTTCATTGATGTGATCTTGAACGAGCTCTTGTATTGGACTGAAATAGCTGTGCGCCAATAGGTGTGCAGCATGACAACTATTCCGGTCGATTGCAAGCAGGTACTGCCAGTTTGCTACAATTTTCCATAATACCATCCTGGCAAGATCATTGGAGTGCCGATAACCTATGTCAAAGCCCCCGTTGAGTATGCGAATCCACTTTAATACCGATAAAACTTCCTTTGCCAATAATTTATTGCTGGTGGCAATGGTTGTGGGAATGCTGAACATCGACTCGTTTGAAAGTGATGGTTGTTCCGGCCATCATCGTTACGAAGCTGTTCATCGCATAGAACTCTATATTAATGAGGGGACGTCTGCACCAGAGTTCCACGTTTTATGTGTTTCCGAAGACCTACCAGAAAATGACGTTGTAAAAGACCATACTCTTAAGTCATATTTTTATACAACATCCTACAGCGCCGTTTTATTAGTCCAAAGCAAAACTCCGCAGGTCAATACGCGACCATTTTATTCTTCATATAACCATATCAGATTATCTAATATTCCACATCAAAATTCAGATGAGGATCCTGCTCCCATTTTACCATTCGATGTAGCGTAAGCTTTCCCATCATTCGATCACGTTCTAGCCAGGATCTTACCACTACATCAGTTGCTGTCCAGTCAGGACATGCTATCAGATTAACATTGTTTAATTTCAACTGAATGTAAAATGAAAACGCCGAAGAAAATAAAATTATTCCTCTCAAAATTTAAGCAGACAACAATTACCGAGGATGTTCAGCCATATAAAAGTTCTCTGCAGCAAATTCTTATCCTTGCAGATACGATGAATAGTAAGACTGATGCAGAATTACAGCGAATGACTACTGCCATCAGAAAGAAAGTAGGTACAGGTCAATCACTGGATGAACACGTGACCGAACTCTATGCGGTTGTCGCGGAGGTATTTAAAAGAACCCTGAATATCATACCCTACCATACACAAATTATGGCGGCGGTCGCCCTCCATCAACGTAATATTATTGAAATGCAAACCGGAGAAGGTAAGACACTGGTGGCAGTATTTACTGCATGCCTGAATGCGCTGGCTGGCAAAGGTGTACACATCTTAACCTTCAATGACTACCTCGCCAAACGCGATGCAAACTGGATGCGGCCGATATATGAATTCCTTGGATTTACTGTGGGGTTTATTCAGGAGAATATGTCTGCTTCTGAAAAACAGTTGGCATACCGTTGTGATGTTACGTATAGCACTGCCAAGCAAGTAGGGTTCGACTACCTTCGTTCATGCATGGCCTATGAACCAGGCGAAATCATATTACGTGAATTTAATTATGCTATTGTCGATGAAGCCGATGCGATCTTAATAGACGAAGCAAGGAATCCGCTCGTCTTTGCCGGCAACATAGACGACCAGCCTGTCGACCATCACAACATTGCCAGATTCGTTTCAAATCTGGCGCCATACCGTGATTTTATGTTGGATGAATATGCCCGGAATGTTTTTCTGACTGAGCATGGTATTGAAAAAACGGAACATTTTTTTGCTGTGGAGAATCTTTACAATGACGATCATCGCGATCTGCTCACTGCTGTTAACCTCGCGTTGCAAGCACGGTCCATGCTACGAAAAGATGTTGACTATATTATTGAAGAAGGCAGGATAAAATTAGTCGATGAGTTCACGGGCAGGATCGTAGAGGACAGAAAGTGGCAGAACGGGTTGCAGTCAGCCGTCGAAGCGAAAGAAGGATTGGCAGTGCAGTCGGAGGGAAGGATTCTGAACTCTATTTCACTGCAACATCTCATGAATTGTTATCCGAAAGTTTCAGGTATGACGGGTACAGCACAGCATGCTGCTGAAGAATTTTCCAGCTTCTATGGCCTCGGTGTAACTGTGATACCATTGCACAAACCTTGTCAGCGCATCGATCATCCTGACCGTATATTCACGCATAAAGCTGCGAAAGTAAAGGCCATTATCGAAGAGGTAAAAAAGATACATCACACGAGCAGACCAATTTTGATCGGTACATTAACGGTTAAAGAATCGGAAGAATTACAGGCTGAAATGCAGCACCACGGTATTACCAGCATGGTCTTGAATGCCAAGAACGATGAATCAGAAGCAGCAATCATTGCGCAAGCTGGAATGCCGGGAGCAGTTACCATCTCTACAAATATGGCAGGGCGCGGTACGGACATCATGCTGGGTGGAACAGAGCCGTTAGCAAAAAAGGCTGTTGTAGAATCCGGTGGATTGCACATCATCGGAACGAACCGACACGAGAGCCTTCGCATCGATCATCAGTTAAAAGGACGTGCCGGGAGACAAGGTGACGCCGGTTCTTCAAAGTTCATTATAAGTATGGAAGATGACCTGATGGTAAAGTACGGCCTCAAGAGTTTACTTCCGAAACACCTCAGGAATTTGCGCCACGATGACCCGATAAGTGATCCCACTATTGCCAGAAGCATCGCGCAAGCTCAGCGCATCATTGAAGGGCAACTTCACGAGATACGACATAACCTGCATCAATATTCTCATTTTATTGAAAAACAACGGAATATACTTTTCGACAGGAGGCAGGAAATTTTCTTTTCGGAAGTAGGCCCGTTAAAGGAGTACAGTCTCTTTCAGCATGACTTACTATGGTCACATTATATGAACGACATCGCCGCCCTGCGAGAAGGAATTCACTGGCAGCGTATTGCCGGAAAAAATCCCTTACAAGAGTTTTATAAAAACTCCGATGAGATGTTCCGGCAGTTGATCGCCAACCTTGATGAGAAGCTCAGCGCTTCACGAAGTATAGATGCTTCGGCACTGAAAGTTAAGCGACCTTCGTCCACATGGACATACCTGGTAAATGATAATCCATTTAATAACCCATTGGTGCAGATGCTCGGCAATATCGGTTATCAGGTTGATCTTTTACTTGGTCCGCTTATGGTGATTATGAAGTTGTTTGGATGGCTAAAGCGGAAGGATTGAAACCTGGCGAAGACTCAATGTATTTAATCCATTCTGACTTCATTCTGAGATAGTGCTTCGCGATACACAGTTACTCCTGCCGAATGGCAATGGGGTATGATTTAACGGACTTCTGGGCCGGGTCAATCTTTGCTATAAATTGTAGTATGTTTTCGGAAGTTGCTTCCTCAAGAAATGGTATTTCTGATTTCGTGTACATCAGAATTAAATAATTTATTTCCATACCTTCTTCGGTACTGACCTCATAGTCCAGTGCCCTGGATCTGGGAAATTTATAAGTCTCACCTCGTTTAAACTTTTCCGGTCTCTCAAATTTATTTGGGTAGAGATGCAAACTTTCATCATCCCCCAAAATAAAAATATTTAGAAATCCTTCACCCGAGGGTTTGATCTCGAAGATCAATTCCTCAGATGAGCGATACGTATCATGGATCCCCATCACGTTTATATTAAATCCAGGGTCGTTGGATGTTTTATGAAGAACGACCGCAGCATTAATCCACACCTCATACATCAGGTTGCCAAATTCATTTAGCTTCTTCTCCTCCTTTGTGATCTGGAATCCTGAAATCTCACCTGATACATCAACCGTAGTAATGGACTTGTGAATGTCGTCCAGTTTATTGTTTTTCTCCGTCTTATAAAGGAGGTTGGATTCCGCAATGTGCTCAGTGACGCCAGCGTTTCTAAGTGCCTCTGCTTTCGCCTGATCGATTGCATTTGCCCGAGCCTTAATGGGAGTAATGTCGTTTGAGATTACCCATTCTCCCTTAATGCCTTCCACTGTTTTCGTCTCCTGCGCAAAACAGCACGATACACAAAAGGATACAACGCACAGGGCACTGGCAATTCGTATATTTCTCAGAATTTCCATGACATCCATTTTTCATCAAGGTCAGGAGAAACCAGTATTTGCGGGCGTTGAAGCAAACCGTTCTCGAGCAGTGACGCTTTTGGAATTTCCTGCTCTAAGTGCTGACCCAATTCGTCGAGGGTTAGATTGCCCTGGGATTCCTGTAGTTTTTTTAACAAGTAATAGGTAAACAATCCGTGCGACTCTGTATACAATGGCAACGAAACTTCTTTACCACTACTGGCGGTAAAGGCTACAATGTTACCTTCCACAATCGCGCTCTTAGGCCGGATCTTTACGGTCCTTGCCGCTAATAGACCATTTTCGCCACGGCCACCTCCACTGAAACAGGCATCCAGGAAAACAATTATTTTACTTGCCTTCGAAGAAGCCAGTTTTGAATACAAATCTTTCAGCTTAATTGCATCGTCAAGATTTGAAGCGGCGATGTCGACAGGAATAAGGTAGCTTTCAAATGTTTCGAAGTCGGGTAGCCCATGTCCCGCATAGTAAAAAATTATTTCGGCGTTCGGGGTAAGCTTTGCGAGTTCAGTAAGTCTTTCAATTTCCCTGCTCATTTGACCGCGGGTAGCATCCGTTAAAGTAAACGTATGCTTTTCCGGCACGCCGAGCGTATTCACTGCATACTCCTTAAAGACAAGCGCATCGTTTCGGGCAAACGAAACATTTTGATCTGACTGTAATCCAGTCTGAAATTTTCCATAGTCTTCGTTGCCGATGATCAGCGCAAAGCGATTTTTTACAACCCTTCCTGTCGACGGGATTTGCACGTCGACATCTGAACTCGGTGCATTTTTTTCTATCGAAACCGGACCATCTATGTTTCCGGTAAAGGTTATGGTTTGAGTAGGCGTCGCACTCTCGCCCAGTGTAACATTCAGCGTATGGATCTGTTGAAATTTGTCATGGCCATCGGTTATCGTTATCTCAATGGGGATCACATCTGCAGGATACCTCTTATTAGCAAAAAATTCATAAACGATATTTCTTGTCTCGTTGGGTTGTAGCCGGTCCAGGTAGAAGGATGACTCCGCGGCCGGAAATACTTTATCCGGGGTATTAAATTCAACATCTATGTCCGTCGCCTCGCCTAATCCTTTATTGTGAACCATTACGTTTAGAAAAATCGACTGGCCTAGTCCGATGGTTTCTCCCTGAATACCTGTGAAACTGTGTTCAGCAATTGATATTTCCGGGATCTTTACTTGTTGTGTGTTAAAAACGACTTTGACAGGGTTGGAATCAAATCCATTCTCCTCTTCAACACGTAGTTCCAATTCCGCTCTTCCGGTCGGGAGAAAGGAAATCCCTCTTATCGGTAAGGCTATGCGCATACTTTGGCCCGCGAAAAGATCTCCCAGATGTTTTTTTAACAGAACAATTCCTTTCATCGGGTGCAAGGGTATGAGGTCAGCAGCAAGTGCACGGGCATGACCGCTACCACGGTTTGAAAGAGTAAAACTTATTTCTGCATCTTCGTTTGCATTGAGGACACTATTGCTATTCCCACTCTCGTCAGAAAAAGCGACTTCGCTGATTTCAAGGTTGGCAGGGCCGGTTCGTGCGGCAGCACTCGTAATATTACCTTCATGAACAGTGCTCGGTGCTGATTGACCCGGAAGCTCAAAACTGATAAGTGCGAATAGAAATATGTGTAAGTACCTTTCCATAAGTTCAGCCGAGTTTAATTTAAAAAAATAAAAACCAATTCCGAAACAGGCTCCGTCTTGATCGAGCTCTATTTGCATGATCGACCTGCCTGTTATGTGAAAGTTAACACGTTCGTCATACAATATGTTCTTTTCCCAAAAATCACTAAAGGATAGGATATTTTCTGAGGTTTCACTCGGTACCTCAGCATTTCCGCTAACGTGTTCGATTTAATGTGCTCGCACCGCACGTAAAATGTTCGTTAACTAATCTGCAAAAGCTTAGTGAGCCATTAACTCAAACTTAACAGATTGTTTCATTTTCTCTTCCGGTTTCTCATTTGTTTTGGCTTTCGTTTGCTAAAGAAGAGCAACGGAAAACTCATTTCACCCATAAACTTATAAAATCTTTCTATGAAAAAATTGTACAAGCTGCTATGCGCTAGCCGCCGAGTGCCACCAATGGGATTAAAATCTTTTCTGGTAGCGGGATTGTTATTATTTCTCAA
>JBGTEP010000198.1:0-7821 GCA_041747735.1 Chryseolinea sp. | reverse complement strand
CAAAATTGCCGAATCATATTCGGTATCCAGTTGCATTAAAACGCCGAGGTTCATACCCATGCCGGCAATAGACTTCTTATTACCTGCAATTTGATAATTTTCCAATGCCAGCATGAATGCAGATTTCGCTGCTTTCATATTAGATTTCGAATATTCAAAGTTTCCAATGAAGTTGTAGATCAAACCCAGAATGTCAGGTAAGTCTTTGTATTTAGATTCTTTTGTTCCTTTAATAAAATAATCATAAAATGCCTGGTCCAATGATTTAAACGCTTCTCTATAAATCACCTGAAAAAGAGATTGAACCTGCGTGTAGTCTTTTTTCTCTAAAGCCACATGTATTCGTTCATCATAAATGGCTAGTGAATCCTCAGGCCAGTTAGCCGATTGTGCAAATAAACTGGCTGCTCCACAAGTAAGGATCGATATTATGAGTACAAATCTTATCATAAAGCGCGGGTGTTATAGATAAAAGCTAATATAACAAAGCATATATGGAGAAGCGTTAAACTAGACTGACTATAAAAATAGCTAGATTCAACACGCGATTAAAGACTAAAGACAAATTGCATGTACTATTCAAACCCTATTCTGCTTATTCAAATACAGGCCGCAGAAAATTAGAGCAGTCCTGTGTTTATAGGGACATAAATTAGGTTAAGTAAATTCTGTAATTAAAAATAACCCTCAAGCAAATATGCAACTGTATCCCATGTATAAACGGCTAAAGCTTGTAATTAAAATGTTGATTCTTGTTTATTAACGATTCGTGAGAAGAGGTCAGCCGAAATATTTCAAGCATATGATGAGTAATGAATTTCATAGCGTTTTTATATGGCTTAACAACCAGCTATGTTGAGAACGGCTTATTGGAATTTCTTTCGTTCCAATATGTACAGCTTGCGAATCAATGGCATCGATTGCATCAAGGTTAATCACGTAGGATTTGTGAATTCGCGAGAAATTATAACTCACCAGTTTTTGTTCGAGTTCTTTCAGCACAGAACGAACCACAAACCGCTTTCCCCGGGTATATACATTTGTGTAATTGGCATCAGCCTCCAGGTACATGATATCATTAAACTTGAGTTTCATCAACATGCCGCCAGCCCTTATAAAAAAGCTATCATTGAGCACAAAGGTAGCATCATGAGGTTGTTGCATTTGATTACTTTCCTGAGCAAAATTACTGAGTGCAATTTCAACAGATGCATGTATGTCCTTTTCCTGAAAAGGCTTTACCAGGTACCCATACGGATGTACCGCCTTTGCACGATCAAGAGTGTGTCTGTCTGCATGGGAAGTAAGAAAAATAAAAGGTAGCTTGAATTGACTTTTAATATCCTGGGCAAGGTCAATGCCATCTTTGCCTCCTTTCAGTTGGATATCAAGCAAAGCCAGATCCGGCGCATGCTCCTCCATGAGGGCCAGGGCTTCCCTTGCACTGATGGCCAATCCGCACACCTCATAACCTAAGATTTCGAGGATATCTTTTAAGTCTTCGGCAATAATAAGCTCATCTTCAACGATCAGAATTTTTACTTTGGCCAAGGATTTATCTAAATTATTACTTAACAAGAGGTTGCACTTCATCTAAAGTATGAAATTGGCCTTCCATTATGAAATATTTAAACCTATAAAATAAAAACTACTCTAAATTTTAAGACTTCGTCCATTACGTAGATACTTGCTTGAGCAATATTTTCTCAATAATTTTCAATTGCATGAAAAAATTCTTGCAAATTCTCTAAGGAGAACCCGCTACCTTTGCCATCGTCTCAGGTAGAAAGTAAGGTTCGGGAATTCTAAAACAGCTAAAATTTCTCACCTTTACAAAAAAATGGATCGTAGGCGGTAGAATATTCACCGAAATCAACAAACTATGATTTACCGATACATAGCACCAAATCCAGCTCTGCAGGAGTTCGTAAAGAATTATTTGATTGCACATTTTACTTTCGATAAGGGTCAAAAAATTCCTTTTAAACCTTATTCTCCCAAGCCTGAACATACAATCACCTTTCTGCCAAAAGGTAATTTAACAATTAGTAATCCACTAACCGGACAAACACAAATCGCACCTGTCACGTCCATCTGTGGGCAGCAGGTATCGAGATATAATTTTCATTTGACTTCGGAGTACATGATGTTAAGGGTGCACTTTCACCCAGGCGCACTTTTCCGATTATTGCACATTCCACTTTCCGAATTTACTGATGATTGGGTTGATGGGCAATCAGTAGTTGGTCGCGAGATAACGGACGTTAATGAACGTATTGCCAATAGCGTTAGCTATGCTCAAATGATTGCTGTTGCAGAGGATTATTTGCTTAACAAAATCAGGATAGTAAAAACGGACAGGCATCCCCTTGATGAAGTTGCTTCCTGCCTCTTTAGAAACCCAGCCCGGTTCTCCCTTGACTGGTTGGCAAGGGAGTCGTGTTTATGTCATAGACAATTTAATCGTAAGTTCATTGAAAGAATGGGCGTTGGTCCTAAGTTGTATAGTCGTGTGGTGCGTTTTTATAAAGCCTATCAATACAAAGAAGCAGATCCTGAAGTCGATTGGCTGACAATTGCATTGCTGTTTGGTTACGCTGACTATCAGCATATGGTAAAGGATTTCAAAGAATTTGCGCATGTTACTCCCAACCTATGGATCAATCAGGATAACCAATCTCCGGAGAGACTATTGCGGCTTGAATAAAAATATTTGATCATGGCTTTGGGAACAAAACAGATTTTCTGTTAGCAATGATGGCCTAACTACAACACCATTGCAGTTCCGTTTTATATGATAGTTTAGGTCACTATAAGAGGAGGACCTACTACCTTCATACCATGTGCTGCAAATAATTGCTCCGCCTCTTGAGGTGTTGGAGGCTGTGTCATGGCGCAACCCTTCATAAAAAATTCCTCAAGCGATCCTGCCGGCTGAATAGCTAAAAGCAACGTTCCCGGTTCATCTCCAGTACAAGCCCAGACGTGCGGTATCATCCGGGGAGCAAAGAGTGAATCACCGCGACGCAGTACGAATTTCTCATTGCCAACTTCAAATGCAAATTCTCCTTCCATGGCGTAAAACCATTCATCTTGCTCGTAGTGGAAATGACGCGGTGGTCCACCTTTGCTCATCCTGGCATGTTCGAAAGAAAAAAAGGATCCATCGGTGTCTTTACCGGAAACCTTGATCTGAAGGGGGATGGCGCCCCAGATCATTAGCTCTTTCTCAAACCGGTTTTTACCGTTGGGAACATAAACCCCTTTCTCACGCCTGGATTCTTTAAGAGGTGAAGACGTTGAGTCCGTAGTTGTTCTGGTTGTGCATCGGGCTACTCCACTGGCTGTAGCTATCGCCGCACCGATGCCCGCGAGTTTTACAAAATGTTTCCTGTCCATAATTTTCAGTTTGGATTTGGTTGCAGCCAATGACGACTGCTTAATCAAACCTACTGCTTTGTCGGAAGGAGGTAGTGGTATAAAAAAGACATTTTGTACAGTTTGAACAAGCGAATATTTCTACAGAAAAGTAGGAGGAATAAATTTTAATGTTTGCATCTTGATTTAAAATCGTTGTAAGTAATCATACTATGAAGGGTTGGATGTACATATTGGAATGTTCAGATAAGAGTTTTTACACTGGTAGTACCAGGAATCTGGACGAGAGACTGGAACAACATCAGGCTGGTAAAGGTGCGAATCACACAAGGAAACGATTGCCGGTGAAGCTGGTTTACTTCGAAGAGTACCCGCGTGTTGATCAAGCCTTTTACAGGGAAAAACAAGTGCAAGGTTGGAGCAGGAAAAAAAAGGAAGCGTTGATCAACGGAAGATCAGAAGAGCTGAAGAGGCTGGCAGAATGTATGAATGCGTCGCATTGCAGAAATTACGAACCATTGTTTCGACTGTAAACAGACGCTGCCTTCGGCTACGCTCAGGCAGCGTCGGCTATACGCTGGCTGGTTGAGCGTAGCCGAAATGCTGGTTGAGCGTAGCCGAAACCAGCTACCGCACCACCTCACTAACCAAAATTACCGGGGCAACATCAGTGTAGTTCGGGAAGTCGGCCCGTATCGCATCTCTTTTCGGGCCAATCGCTGCCTGATATTCACTAAGGCTCTTCACATAAAACGTTCCGATTGCAGCATAAGGCAAGGGTTGATTGGGAATACCGCTGGCAAGACCTTTTTCAATAGTGTATTTTACTAAGTTCGATCCTATAAAGCCTGCGACCATAGGCATGTGTTTGGTTTCATAATATTCCATATTGAAAGACTTACCTTCTTCAAAAGGGTACATGATAGATATTTTGATCAATCCTTTTTCTACAACGGCAGAATTTTGCTTTTCAGTTTTAGTGGATTGCTTTTCTTGACAATATGCAGTAAAACCTATGGTCAGAAGTAAAAACGAAATGATGAGTCTAAATTTCATGTGTGGTTTTTAATTGTTGCTACACCTTGATTTTGAAGGAAGTCCCGGAATAACATTACTAAAAAAAATCAGACTAAGCATTCAACTGATATCGTTCGCCAAAAGCCCTGATTTTTGCTCATGCTACTCTGATCTCAATATCTTTGCTGGATTGACATTGGCTCCTCTAAAAATCTGCAAACCGACCGTTGTGATCGCGATAATAGTAAGGATAATGGTTGGGACTATAAACAAGTCCACTGCCAAAGGAATTCGAAACGCAAAACCACCTAGCCACTCATTCAAACCATACCAAGTTAAGGGCAGCCCGATCACGCTGGCAATAAGTACAAGTTTAAAGAATTGCCACGACAGCAAAGTCATGATGCTGGTCACAGAGGCACCCAATACTTTTCGTATGCCAATCTCTTTAAGTTTCTGAGTTGTTGTGAACGACGCGAGACCCCAAAGTCCCAGGCATGCGATTACGATCGCCAACCCGGCAAAGAGACTAAAGATTTTACCAAACTGTTGGTCGTCTTTATATTGCTTGTCGAAGAAATCATCAAGGAAATAAAAGTCGAATGGATTGCCTGGAAATACATCTTTGTATTTACTTTCGATAGACTCAAGTGTTTTCGGGATGTTGTTTGAGCTGATGTGAATGCTGAATGCTCTTCCTGAAATAGTATCGGCTTTGAACATGAAAGGAGTGTGGTCGGTCTTCAACGAATTCCAGTGGAAATTTTTTACCACGCCAATGATCTCGGTAGTGTCACCCAGAATCAGTCGTTCGTTCATTGCCTGTTCCGGCGTACCCAGACCGTAAACTTTTAACGCGGCTTCGTTTACGATAACGCCATTCATGCTTGACTTAAGCGTTATGTCGAACTTTTTGCCGGCCAGGATTTCCACATTGTAGGTGTCGATGAAGTCAGGATCAACCCAAACAACGCTACCCGGCTTATTGTCCTCTATTGGCGCACCAACTTTTCTAAACTGGCCACCCCAATTGTATCCAGCGCCTGGCGTCGCACCGGAAGTCGCGACATTAAGCACTCCCGGTATATTTTTCATCTCGTCTTTTGCCGTTATCAGGCGTTGACGACCAGTCCCCTCTTCAAGAACAGCTGGCCCATTTACAATTACCATTTGCTCCATCGTAAGACCCTTGTCCATGCCACGCATGAACATGAGTTGTCGATAGATAGCAAACGTACCCGCGATCAATACCAGTGATGAAACGAATTGAAATACGACCAGTGCTTTGCGAAGTGAGAAACCACCAACAGACCGTTCCGATTTTCCTTTGAGTACCTCGGTGATACGGAATGATGACAGAATAAATGCAGGATAGGCTCCTGAAACAATTGATCCAATAAAAAACAGGGTGAATAGAATTAAATACAAACGCGGATCGCCAAAGTCGAACGCAAATTCTTTACCGACAATATTTCCGAGTACTGGTAATAGCGCGATGGCAATTAACAGCGCAAGGATCACACTGACTAAATTGACAAGAACAGATTCTAGTATGAACTGAAAAATGAGTTGAGAACGAAAAGCGCCGACCGCCTTCTTTATGCCCACTTCGCGTGCACGCTCCATTGCCCTGGCAGTCGACAGATTGATGTAATTCACCCATGCAATCGCTAATATAAATATTGAGATTACAATGAAAAAGTAAATGGTGTTGATACTCATAGTAACCGCGGAATCAAGGTTCATGCCGGGTCTCAGGTGAATGTCTATCACAGGCTGAAAGCCGAGGACATCTTTGCCATTGACCTTCTTAAGATCATCACCACTATATTTTTCGATGAAGCTAACCAGCTTCGCTTCTACTTGTTGTGGCGTGGTGTTATCATGCAGCTCAACGTACGAAATAAAATTACTCCAACCCCATCCGTTATCCTCCTTGTACTGCGGATTTTGCAGGAGGTTATGCATAGGAAGTAGAACGTCAAAAAGAAAATGAGAGTTTTGAGGCACGTCCTCGATCACCGCCGTAACTTCGTAGTCGCCAGGACACCAGCCACCGGAAATCTTGATTATCTTACCAATGGGCACCTCACCAGGTTTAAAATATCGAGACGCAACTTTTTCCGTAAGCACAATAGATGATGGTTTGTCAAGAGCAGTGTGAAGATCTCCCTGAATTGTCTTATAGGTAAACATGTCGAGGAACGTAGAGTCAACCATTTGAATGTCTTCCTCAAAGAATGTGAGTGGTTCGCCCCCGGTGGGTGTGAAACTCATGACTGCTCCGCCATACATTGGATGCGTTCTGGTATACCTTTTCACTTCCGGAATATCGGCGAGCAGTGCCGGGCCTTGCGCATAACCGGAAAGCACCAATGTTCCGCGAAGTTCACCTTGTCTGTACTGGGTTGTAGTTGTCCTGTAAATATTCTCAGCATTCTTGTGGTACCTGTCGTAACTGAGTTCAAAATCCACATATTTTAGGATCACAAGGCACACAGCGACACCAATGGCCAATCCGAAGATATTGATGAATGAATACACTTTCCGTT
This sequence comes from Chryseolinea sp., assembly GCA_041747735.1. Lineage (GTDB taxonomy): Bacteria > Bacteroidota > Bacteroidia > Cytophagales > Cyclobacteriaceae > Chryseolinea. The sequence continues at coordinate 874 of JBGTEP010000198.1, read as the reverse complement.
TCATCAGGTTTCTACCGGCAATCAAAAGATAGTTCTTAATCATATGCGTGAAGTTGCAATATTTGGATGAATCTTATGCGGAATTAGTTTTGTCTTTTAATGTTGTTGTGTCTTTGCTAAAATCCTTTGCTAAAATAAAGACACCGTTAAATTACTGCGTTAAGTGGTAAAAGTTACAATCCTTCAGCAAAAAAATCTCTAACTCCTTAACTGCCATTAGTGATTCTTCACTACTATTCCCCCTTGATGCCGGAGCCGGACTTGCTTATTGGGGAAATTAAATGCGCGAATTTTTATCTTTGTCCGGCTGTTAAAGAGCAAAGCATTCACTATGAAAAGCATTGGATTCTTATCGTTTGGACATTGGGCAAACCGCGAGGGTTATCAAACGCGTACGGCAGGTGATACCTTGCTTCAATCGATCGAGCTGGCCGTTGCTGCTGAGGAAATTGGTTTGGATGGTGCGTATTTCCGGGTGCATCATTTTGCTGCGCAGTTAGCCTCACCATTTCCTTTATTGTCAGCTGCCGGTGCAAAGACAAATACTATTGAAATTGGAACTGCAGTGATTGATATGCGCTATGAAAATCCGTTGTACATGGTAGAAGATGCCGGTGCTGCCGATCTTATATCCGGAGGCAGACTACAACTGGGTATTAGCAGAGGTTCGCCAGAGCAGGTGATTGATGGATGGCGTCACTTTGGTTATGAGCCAGCGGCTGGCGAAACGGATGCAGAAATGGGCCGAAAGAAAGCATTACAATTCCTGGAGAAGTTGAAAGGGGATGGCTTCGCCCAACCTAATCCAAATCCTATGTTTCCGAATCCTCCGGGGTTGTTACGATTAGAACCTCATGCTGAAGGATTGCGCGAC
>JBGTEP010000197.1:0-18308 GCA_041747735.1 Chryseolinea sp. | reverse complement strand
TGCTCCGTTAAGGTTTTCATGGGTTTGTGAGATATTTAAAGGACGGCCATCGATCAAGCCGTTCATGGTGAAGGATGATTTTGATAATGAATACCTTCCTCTAATTCACCGCACACGGATATGGAGTGAATTTATCTTTCGTACGTATCCCACCATCGATGTATTGTTTAGCTCTGAAGACTACGGAGAGCCTTTTGCCAAATACCTGGGTGTAGAACATCATGCATTTGATCCAGATAGAAAAAAGGTCTCGGTATCAGCTACACTCATAAGAAAAAAACCTTTTCAATACTGGGAGTATATCCCGGCGGTTGTTCGTCCGTACTTCGTTAAACTTGTTTGCTTCTATGGTCCTGAAAGTACAGGTAAGTCAACAATGGCTGTGAGGATGTCGGAACGATATGAAAGTGAGTTTGTCCCGGAAGTTGCACGTGAACTTATTACCTCGAATGATTTTAGTGTAGATGACATAATTAAAATCGGACATGCGCAATTAGAACGCGTTGAGCAAAAAAAAGCAACAGCAAATAAGATACTCTTTTGTGATACAGATGCCATTACAACGCAAATTTATTCAAACCACTACCTTAAGGTAGTTCCCGAAGTGTTGCATGAGCTGGAACGAAGGGTGAAGTATGACCGCTATTTTCTTATGGATATCGATGTGCCCTGGGTAGAAGACGGACTTCGTGATCTGGGAAACAATCGAGAAAGTATGATGGCTGTGTTTAAGGACGCTCTGGACAAGCGTGGCATAGCCTATGTATTTGTGACAGGCTCGCATAACGAACGTGAAGAAATTATTTCCCGGGAAATTGATAAGCTTTTAAAGTGATGTTATTTGAATGGAAGTGAGCTTTGCTTGCAGCAACCGTTTCTCGGCGTTGGAATGCGTTAAGTTCATGGCCTGCTGGTAACTCTGTTGCGCGTTTACAAAATCTCCAAGGTCAAAAAAGAAATCACCCATAGCAGCGTAGTAAAGGTAATGATTCTCCAATGTCGTAATTTGCCTGAGTGCATCTAGTCCCGCAGCTGGAGATTGTCCATAACCAATGGCGATCGCTTTATTTAATTCTACAATTGGACCAGGTTTTATTTCTAAAAGGATATTGTAAAGCGTTACGATAGTTTTCCAATCCGTATTTCGAAATGAATCGGCACTGGCATGACACCCTGCGATAGCCGCTTCAATATGATACTCAGTGAATTCATTTCCTTCAGCTGAAAGCTCGAGGTAATACTTACCTTTTTCAATCAACGGCTGGCTCCAACGGGATCTGTCCTGATCTTTTAGAAGTCTAATACTGCCGTCTTCACTTAGACGTGCCTCCTCACGGGAAGCCTGAAAACACATGAGTGCCAATAATGCCTGGCCTTTTGCAGAATTTGTGACAGCGTTATTTGCCAGCAAATGACAAAGCCTGATCGCCTCTTCACATAAATCATGGCGGATAAGCTGATCCGGATGCGATGAGTTATAACCTTCAGTGAACAACAGGTAAAGGGTATGCAACACGGCATCTAATCGCCCGGGCATTGCGGCTGGTATTGGTGCTTCCAGACTGATTTTTTCTTCCCGTATTTTTTCCCTTGCTCTGTAAAGTCTTTTAACAATCGTTTCTTCATTTGATAAAAAACTGTTTGCAATCTCCGTGATGCTTAAGCCACAAAGTGTTTTTAATGTCAACGCGATCTGCGATTCATATGGAATTGATGGATGGCAACAGGCGAAGATCATCCTCAGTTGGCTGTCTTCAATTTCATTTTCAAGAAAAAATCGACTTACCGTTGGTGCGAGTGTCCACTCTGACTGCAGCACACTTCTTATCTCGGAATAGTGGTGAGCATGGAGTTGTTTTTGCCGGATGGCATCAATGGCCTTTCTCTTCGCGACAGTGTAGAGCCACGCCGCTGGATTTTCGGGGATACCCTTGTACTTCCAGCTCGACATAGCTTTAAGTAATGTATCCTGTACAATGTCTTCAGCAAGATCCAACGACTGAAAGCCTAAAAGGCGCGTCAACACGGCGGCCATCTTTCCTGCTTCGTGACGGAAGAGATGGCCGACCAGTTGATTTACCTGTTGCTCAAGCATGCATAAAGTTAACGCTTTCTGCTTGCTGATTTTTCCAGCCTATTGATCGAATTTTACCACTTCACGAACTTCTACTATACCATTCAAGTCATAATCAGGACAATCTTTTGCCATTTCGACAGCTTCATCCAAACTTTTTGCGAGAACAACAAAAAAGCCACCTACGACTTCCTTGCTTTCAGCGAAAGGTCCATCAGTAATGGTTTTTTTCTTTCCGGCAATCGTCATTCCGCCAGGGATTAAAGCTTCGCCCGCAACGTAACGGTTTTCATTTGTGAGCTTTTCCACCCAGGCAAACCATTTCTGCATATGGGCTTGTTGTGCTTCTGGCGATAAATGACTTGGATCGCCACCAAGAAAAATGAACATGTACTTTTCCATTGTTTAAGGATTTTGGTTGAACATAATTTACACCATGACGAACCAATCTCCGCAGGATGGACAAAATTTTGAATTATTTGTTGGTTTCTGAAATAAAACATCCCTCCCCAGATTAAGGGAGGGATGTTTTATAAGCGTTACTAACCACTCACGCCGTTTTTGCCTTATATCCCTTTGTAGCATAGAAAACGATGTAAGCGTAACAAGGCAGTGCTATCCAATACGCAACTTGCCTATTACTACCATCGGCTAACGCGCCATACACCAGCGGAAGTAATGCCCCACCGACAATCCCCATTATCAAAAGTGCTGAACCTAATTTCGTGAATTGCCCTAGATTGCTAATCGCTAAAGGCCATATGGAAGGCCACATAAAAGAATTTGCAAAGCTTAACAAGACAACAAATCCAATTGAAATCCAACCGTTGGTAAAGATGGCTGCTATGATAAATATAAATCCCATTATGGCACTCAACATCAATGAAACACGTTGAGATAGATACTTAGGAATGATCGCAATTTGTAAAAGATAACCTGCTGTCAACGCTATGAGACTATAAATGCCAAATTTACTTGCCGTATTTAAATCGAAACCCTGATATTCTCCATATAAACCAATGGTGTCAATAGCAATAACTTCCACACCGACATATACAAAAATGCATACCACACCCAATACCAAATGAGGGAACTCAAAAACTGATTTCTTTTCATTCAACCGCGAAGCTTCTGCGGGCATCGAATCTTCCTCTGGATTGATTTCGGGCAGATGGGCTTTCAATATCAATAGCGCAAATCCGGCAAGGATAATTGCCATGATAATGTAGGGAAATACAACCCGTGATGCGAGGACATCCAGTTCGTTTGCCAATTCAACTCCGCTTAATGTGGCAATTTTTTCCGACAGCGTTTGTGTATCGCTAAATAGCAATTCAACAAGGATAAATATCCCGATCATACCGGCTACCTTATTGCTAATTCCCATAATGCTAATCCGCTTCGCCGCACTTTCAATAGGACCAAGGATGGTTATGTAGGGGTTGGATGCCGTCTGCAACAAAGTCATACCAGTAGCTTGCATGAAAAGTCCAACTAGAAATAAAGGATATGATCGCACTTGTGCGGCAGGGATGAAGACCAACGCGCCGATTGCCATAACAGCTAGTCCAACAGACATTCCCTTCGCGAATCCAATTTTTCTAAGAATGATGGAAGATGGAATCGCCATGATGAAATAGGAAATATAAAAGGCTAGTGTTACAAAATAGGCTTGAAAATCGGTGAGCTCGCATGCTTGTTTAAGGAAAGGAATTAGAACGCTATTAAGCCATGTAACAAATCCGAAAATAAAAAACAGACCCCCAATGATAATCATCGGAAATACGTACGACTTTTGGTTTTGAGCGCTCATTTTCGTTTAAGGTTGGGTTTTATTTAAGCTTCAAATTTATTATGAGTAACAGTGTTGCTAGCCTGTCGTGAATTGAGTTAAAAGTCTATTTTTGTCGCTGTATCTTCTTATGATGTACACGATATTCCGCTTCATGCAGTATTCCCACAATCATCAAAAATCAATGAAAAATAGTAATGTTTGCGCGAACACACAAGAGATCTATCGTTGAATAAACTAAAATGAAATGGACACACCAAATAAACCAGAAAAAAAACTAGCATTATTAGTCCTCGCCGCGGGCATGGGAAGTCGTTATGGAGGCATAAAACAAATCGATGGCTTTGGACCCAGCGGCGAAACGATTATGGATTATTCGCTTTTTGATGCCATTCGGGCTGGTTTTTCCAAAGTGGTTTTTATCGTCAGGGAGGAAATCCTTGAAACAGTGAAGGAAAAGTTTTTACCAAAGCTGAAGGGCAAAGTGGAGGTAGAGTTTGTCGTACAGTCGTTGGACAAGTTGGTGCCTGAAAAGTATATCACCCAGGAACGGATTAAGCCCTGGGGTACCGGTCATGCCATGTTATGTGCCCGCGAGGTAATACATGAACCTTTTGTTGCCATCAATGCAGATGACTTTTATGGAAAAGAATCATTTCAGGCTGTTGCCGATTTTTTTTCGAAAGATGTCGCCCGAGATCATGCAATGGTAGGCTATACGTTAGAAAACGTACTGTCGGACCATGGAAGCGTTTCTCGTGGCTGTGGCGAGCAGGATAGCGAGGGATTCCTGACTACCGTAGTTGAACGTACCACAATTGTAAAGGAAAACGGAAAAATTATTGCCAAAGAAAAAGAAGGAGATCTGGAGCTGAGCCCTGACACACCTACATCCATGAACTTTTGGGGGTTTCAGCCTACAATTTTTGAGTACGCTCAGAAACTCTTTGAAACTTTTCTAAACGATAATCAGGGCAACCTTAAAGCTGAATTTTATATTCCCATTATAGTAAATGAGCTGATTAAACATAATAAAGGACGTGTCAGGATTATTTCCGGAAGTAACAACTGGTTTGGTGTAACTTATAAAGAAGATAAAGACGAAGTGTCAAAGAGAATTAAGGAACTCGTTGATGCAAAAGTATATCCGGAGAATCTCTGGAAGTAAGAGTTGCCTCCTTTGAGCGCGATCTTAAAGTAAATTATTCCGAAGTCGGTTAACGCAATTCCCAAAGTTTAGACACGAAATCAAGTACATACGGTGTTGCAGCAGAGCTGTGGGTTCCTTCCAATGGAATTAGTGATATGATTTCGGTTGAAGCGCCATTCTCCAGAAGTATTGTGTACGTATCTACAGAATTCTGATAAGGAACCGTCATATCAGATTCGCCATGATACATATACATGGGTATTGCGGGTATCCAATCCGTTAGGCTATTTATTTCAAAGGCTTCTTTTAGATAAGCGTACGATGGGTACGTATTTAGCTTTACAGAAACATCTTCTTGCAAAAGGTCACCTAAGGAAGTAGTAAGTTGTGCGTTAATTTCACTGGCACTTTTCTGGCCATCGAAAAGTTGTGGAATTCTTGAGGCATAAGGTTCCTGAAAGAAGTCCGCCAGGATGGACGGGAACTCGTAGGTGGTTTGATATGCACGCGCTACATATGCCAGGTAATATGGAGAGCCATATGTTTCCTGCGCGAACAAATATTCCTGCATACCTTTTACATCATATGCTCCTGCCGCTGGAAAAGAAGCAATGAGTGTGAAGTCATCAAGTCCATCCTTCTCGATCGCTTTGTGTGCTGCCATAGTAGCGTACCCTCCTTCTGAGTAACCCGCTAAAAAGAGGTTGTTATTAAATTTAATATCCTTTTGTATTGCCAATTCACGTGCAGCCTTAATAATGTCAATAACAGCACTTGCAGTATATTCTTCAACGTAGTATGGATGCAAGATGGCTGAAGAAGTTCCAAAACCAATGTAATCAGGAATGGCCGTGATAAATCCTGAGGATGATAATGATCCGTATAGAAAGGCATTTGGATCTGTTTCCGAAAAATTAGAAGGAGCATCATCCTGGGTTACAATTGTACCGTGTTGATAACTGACCATCCCAACTTCTTGTGTGGTTTTAGGCAGTACTACCAATCCGGAGGCTGTAATTTCTGAAGCTTTATAAAGCGTTCGATACGATACAGTATAAATATCGACATCGTATTTGAATTCATTTACATCCAACGCCAGGCCAGAGAGTAGTGCTAGAAATTTTATTTGCAAACTTGTTGCAGAAAAAACGAGTTCAGAAGAGATCAGAACATCACGCTCATCCGGTATTGGGTCTGGTTCAGGATTTTCATCGCTGTTGTTGCACGCACCAAGCAACATCATTATGGCTAAGGCAATAACTGAAACAAGCTTTGCGATAGTGTGATATAAAATTGAAAATTCTTTCTTCATTGTTATCTACAACTCATGCGGTTGAGAATAGTTCACTGCTGCAGTTATTCATTTCTGTACTTTTGCTTTTCAGACAGTCTTGATTTCGGTAACTTACTCCGCCAATAACTTAAATCATCTGAATATGAGATACACAAAAATATTAACTTTCCTGTTTCTTTTTACATTACTGCTAAGCCAGGTGAGTAACGTCGAAGCGCAAAGTAAAAATATGTCTATTGTGGGATCATGGCAAATGGGTCCTGAGGAAAACAGAACTGTATGGATAGCTACAGAAAAACATTTCGCTGCAACGATTTATAATCTTAAAGACAAAAAATTTATAGGCACTTTCGGTGGAACCTGGAAAGCAGATGGCAATCAACTCGTGCAAGTTCAAGAGTTTAATACACTGAACTCTGATCTGATCGGTAAAGAAACGAAACGTAGGATGGAGCTGAAAGACAGTAAGCTTACAGTAAAGGGAAGTGACAAAGGGAAAGACGAAATGTGGACCCGGGTTGACGATGGAACGCCGGGAAAATTGTCCGGAGCGTGGGTCATAACGGGACGGGTTGTTGATGGCGAATCAAGTAAGATAACGCCAGGTGCGCGTAAAACGATGAAGATATTATCAGGCACCCGTTTTCAGTGGATCGCTTACAATTCAGAGACAAAAGAATTTTTTGGTACGGGCGGAGGTACATACACCAGCGAAAACGGTAAGTACGTTGAACTCATTGATTTCTTTTCACGCGATAATACTCGTGTGGGAATGAGCCTTGAATTTGATTTTTCTTTTGAAGAAGGAAATTGGCATCACAAGGGTCTTAGCAGTAAGGGTGATCCAATAGATGAAATATGGACAAAAAGAGATGTTCTTGGGATTTGATGCAGGAGTGCAATAGAGTTCAATAATTACATCTGTGCAAAAGGGGGCAATCACTTTTCATCGTTCGGATTAGTCGTCCGTGTAAAGATTAAATCGTTATCCTTCGTTTGTCCATTGTCCATGACCTTTTCATCGTAAATTCGTGCGGATGGATAACTCAAAACACACGCATTTTCTGAAAGCAAAAGCCGCTGAATTAGGGTTCTCTTTTTGTGGAATTTCCAAAGCAGAATTTCTCGAAGATGAAGCACCTCAATTGGAAGAGTGGTTGAAGCGAGGCTATCAGGGAAAGATGAGTTATCTGGAGAACCATTTTGACAAACGACTTGATCCAACCCTTTTGGTCCCTGGTGCCCGTTCGGTAGTCAGCCTAATCTATAACTATTTTCCGGCTAAAAATCTTGATGCAAGGGCTACATACAAAATCGCGAAGTATGCTTACGGAGAAGATTATCATGCTGTAGTAAAGGATAAATTGAGGATTTTATTGGAAGCGCTTCAGCAGGAGGTGGGCGCGGTAAGTGGGCGGGCGTTTGTCGATTCTGCACCGGTTATGGAGAGAGCCTGGGCAAAAAGAAGCGGTATAGGATGGGTTGGAAAAAACAGCCTGTTACTCAACCGCGAGATGGGAAGTTTTTTCTTTCTGGCTGAAATAATAATTGATCTGGAATTGGAATACGATGGTGCAGCGAAAGACTACTGTGGCACGTGTTCTGCGTGTATTGATGCATGTCCGACCGATGCCATTGCCGAGCCCTATGTTGTAGACGGAAGTAAATGTATTTCGTATTTCACCATTGAGTTAAAAGACGAGATTCCTTCAAATGTGAAGGGGAAGTTTGAGGATTGGATTTTCGGTTGTGATATCTGTCAGGATGTTTGTCCGTGGAATAGTTTCTCGAAGCCTCATCAGGAAGCACGCTTTGAGCCGCACCCGGCACTAGAGGGAATGACAAAACAGGACTGGCAGGAAATAACGTTGGATGTTTTTCAGAATATTTTTAAAAAATCAGCTGTGAAGCGCGCGAAGTTTGATGGTCTAAAGCGAAACATCTCTTTCGCAAATGAAAAGTAAACTGCTTTTTGATCAATAGGATTTGAATGTTAATTAAAAAATAAAGCCCTCTATTTTAAGAGGGCTTTTTAAGTGTTTCATGAATTCGTTTTCTTTAAACAACCACGAAGCATCTGTTTAGTATTTCTTCATGTTCCTTCCCAAATCTGGTGTAGCACCAGTTTTTGAGTTCGTTTACTTCATCGCCAATCAACATTTTGAGGGCCTTACGCAACTCTTTCTCGAAGAGTGATGCGCTAAAACTCACTTTTGTGAGTACTGTTTTAACATAGTTCAGCATGGCAAAAATCTGAATTTGTTTAAAAAAATTATGTCCTAACAAGTGTTAAGTTAAAGAATTGTTGAAATAACCAAAAGAAGAATTTCAACTTTTGTTCATCCGGCCGAAAAGCTGGGTTATTTTCAGTTGAGCCGTCAATAATTTAGCTAAAATTCAACCAATACCCCGTATTTTTCAGGCACATTCAGCGTTTAACACTAAATTGTAACGAATAGGAAGTGTAGGGATTATATGCGATCGATTATTTTAATAAAAATACTTTTTTGTCTGTTTTTGTCTGCCTTTCCTGGGGGAAGCTCGGTTGCTCAAGACGTCCAGATTATTCTGGGGCCGGATGAAATTGGCGAAAATCAGACGTGGACTATAACAGTTACAGCTCAAAATGAGCGTCTGAAGAGTTATGACAATTTTCCCGACATTAAAGGCTTCCGAAAACGCGGGCAGTCCACGCAATCCACTACAAATATTGTTAATGGCCAGATCTCCTCTTCACAGAGTGTAATTATGACCTATCTTCCCGAAAGACAGGGGAGTTACACTATTCCACCGTTTACAATGAAGGTTAACGATAAGCCGGTCAACTCCCCCGGTAAAAAGGTGAAAGTAGGACCTCCATTGCAGCAGCAGCGCGATCCCTTTCGGAACTTCTTTGACCGATCAACAGACGACTTTTTTGATAGTGGCGAACCCGATTTCGTGGATATCAAGGAAGAAGCATTTTTAGCACTTACTACCAGTAAGGATGAGGTGTATGTTGGTGAAGGCTTTAATGCCACGCTTTCATTTTTTGTCTCGCAGGACAACCGCGCACCACTTCAATTTTACGAGCTAGGGAAACAATTGGCTGACATCCTCAAAAAAATTAAACCGGTAACGTGCTGGGAGGAGAATTTCAACATCGAAAATATTGAACCGGAAAATGTTAAAATAAACGGTAAAGACTATACACAATACAAAGTCTATCAGGCATCGTATTTTCCACTTAATACCGAACCCATCAACTTTCCAAGCGTTGGTCTTGAGATGATAAAATACAAGGTGGCAAAGAATCCATCCTTCTTCGGACAAAATCGCAAGGAAGATTTTAAGAAGTTTTATACAAAGCCGAAAAGGATTAAGGTAAAAGAACTTCCACCACATCCTTTGAGAGACGCCGTAGCCGTGGGCGATTATAAATTGGAAGAGCGAATCCGAAGTACTGACTTACAAACCGGGCAAAGTGCAGGTTATAACTTTAATGTCTTTGGAGAAGGAAATATTTCATCTATAGAAAAGCCGATTACAAAAGGTGATGATCGTTTTGAGTTTTACGCACCCAACGTACGGCAAGACATTACGCGGCAGAACAGTCGGGTAACGGGTACTAAATCGTTCAGTTATTTTATGATCCCGAAAGAACCGGGAGAGTATAAATTAAGCGATTACTTTCAATGGATTTATTTTAATCCCAAACTGTCGAAATATGACACGCTTAAATCGAAACTGACCGTGTATGTTACAGGAGAGAGTAAAAAAAATGAAGCTATCCAATCAAATGATCTGGGTAATTTTTATGATCGGATTGATACTGCCGACAACATTTTGAAGACTGTTGAAGATAACCGGTGGCAGAAATGGGTATTCAATTCTTTTGTTTTGGTGATGTTAGGGGCTTCGGCTTATCTTGTGTTTAAAAAATGATATCGTAGTAAGAACTGTGATGTCGCGAAGGATAGATAATCGATAATGAGCAATACGTACGGAACACTTTTTAGAATAACTTCTTTTGGAGAATCACACGGACCTGCAATCGGGGTTGTAATCGATGGATGTCCTGCAGGACTTGAAATTGATGAAGCATTCATTCAGGCGGAATTAGATCGTAGAAAACCTGGTCAAAGCAAAATAACAACACAGCGCAAGGAAGATGATACCTTTAAAATTCTTTCCGGAATCTTTGAAGGAAAATCAACCGGTACTCCGATAGCGATTGTCATCGAGAACCAGGATCAGAGAAGTAAAGATTACAGCCATATAGCTGAAGCTTTTCGTCCTTCTCATGCCGACTATACCTATGAAACAAAATATGGTATCCGTGATTACCGCGGAGGAGGAAGAAGCTCTGCTCGCGAAACCGCGGCGCGGGTAGCTGCCGGAGCGATAGCGAAATTGCTCCTTGCTAAAAATAATGTGGCGATCAATGCCTTTGTAAGTCAGGTTGGTAACATTGTGGCGCCACATTATACATCGCTTGACCTTTCAAAAACAGAAGATAATATTGTGCGTTGCCCCGATGATCAGATCGCTTCAAAAATGATTGCGTTGATCGATCAGGTTCGAATGGATCGTGATACTATCGGAGGTATTGTTACCTGTGTCATCAGAAATGTTCCGGTAGGACTTGGCGAACCGGTCTTTGATAAACTTCATGCAGAACTGGGGAAAGCCATGTTGAGTATTAATGCTGTAAAGGGATTTGAATACGGCAGTGGGTTTGAAGGTATTAAACTTCGGGGCTCAGAACACAACGATACTTTTTACAATGAGGCTGGAAGAGTACGGACGAAGACGAATTTCTCGGGAGGCATTCAGGGAGGTATCTCCAATGGAGAGGATATCTATTTCAGTGTTGCGTTTAAACCGGTGGCTACAATCATGCAAGATCAGCCTAGTGTCGATAAGCATGGAAATGAAACAAGTGTAAGCGGTAAAGGAAGACACGATCCATGCGTTGTTCCGCGGGCGGTGCCAATTGTGGAAGCGATGGCAGCGTTGGTCACGGCTGATTTTGTACTAAGAAATAATAATTCCAGATTGATCTGAAAATGATTTTTGACTCTTTGATCAGAAATCTATTTCGCCCTCTGGCTCTACATATTCGCCTTCCCATTTGGCAATAACAACAGTAGCCAGGCAGTTGCCGATGACATTTACAGATGTCCTCGCCATATCCATCAGTTCATCAATACCAAGAATGGCCATTATAGGCCACAGCGGTAACCCAAAAGAAGCCGCTGTACCTAACAAGATTACAAGAGTAGCACGCGGAACACCAGCAACACCCTTGCTGGTAAGCATGAGCGTAAATACCATTACAGCCTGTTCTCCTATACTCAGATCAATTCCCGCTGCCTGGGCAACGAATACCGAGGCAAGTGCTAAATAAAGGGTACTTCCGTCGAGGTTAAACGTATATCCGGTCGGCAATACAAAGGATACAATCTTGCGGGGAACGCCAAACTTTTCCATGTTTTCAAGTGCTTTCGGCAGTGCTGATTCTGAGCTGGTCGTTGCGAACGCGATGGAAACAGGTTCAGAAATAGCTCTTATAAATTTTCGGATCGGTATTTTTAGGAATAATGCGACCGGCATGAGTACTCCAAAAAGGAAAACCACGAGGGCACCGTACAAAGTAAAAAGGAGTTTTAGTAAAGAAGCCAGAATATCGATTCCAAGGTGACCAACCGTTACAGCAATAGCTGCACCAACGCCGAAAGGGGCGAAGTGCATGATAATGTTGGTGAACTTAAACATTGCTTCAGCCAGGCTTTCTGTAAAATCCAGTACGGGCTTTTTCTTTTGTTCGGGCAACAGGGCAAGCGCGATACCAAACAATACACTGAATACTACAATAGGGAGTACGTCGCCGTGATAGATTGATTTGACGAAATTTTCAGGGAAGATGTGAAGAATTACTTCTTCCCACCCTTCTGCCTTTGCGTCGGGTAGGTCTTGGGAAAATCCTTCGGGCAAGACGATGCCATCACCGGCTTTTGTCAAATTGATCGCAATAATACCAATGACCAATGCCATCGTTGTAACGAGTTCAAAATAGACAATGGATTTCCACCCCATCCGCCCAACCTGCTTTAAATTTGAATGACCTGCAATGCCCACCACAAGTGTAGCAAAGAGGATCGGAGCGATAATGGTCTTAATGAGGCGAAGGAAAATTTTACTTAATACCTGAAGGTGCTGGGCGAAATGGGGAAAATTGAGCCCGATTTCAACACCAATAATCATACTCACCAAAATCCACGTGGTGAGGGATCGTTTCTTAAAGGCGAAAAAGATAACAAAAGCCCATGTAATCCACCTGGTAGCCACGATCAGGTTGTGCGGAAGTGAAAGGTGCAGGTAGAAATCAAGTAAATGGATGACGGCAGTGATCGTCAGGAATATCAGAATGATTTGAACGATTCTTTTTTGACTCAATTTTCTAAGATTTAGTGTTTAGGAATTGACAGCTTTAGTGTGGGCAATATAGAAAAAGTTGTGGTGTAGCAGGGATAACGTCTTCGCTTTTTCCTGAAGGATTCCCCTTCCGAACTTAAATTATGTAATTTTGTTTCTCTATTTAAACTGATATTATGTTACAGGCAGTACCTAAAAATGTTCATATCTACCTGGAGTCAAATCCAAATCCAAATTCACTGAAATTTGTAGTGAATGAAATGCTGGTGCCGGAAAGCCTTAGTTTTGATTTCCCGGATGTAGAAAGTGCTGCGGTTTCGCCACTCGCGCAGGAACTCTTCACATACCCTTTCATAGATCGCGTGTTCTTTGCCAGTAATTTTGTTACGGTCACGAAGAAAGAAGATGTAGAATGGCTGGAGATTCAAAACACCATCAAAGACCATATCAAAAAATTCCTCGAAGAAGGCAAACTAATCCTGGATATTAAGGAAGAAGACGGAGTGAGTGAAGAAGAAGAAACTGAAACCGTAAAGAAAATAAAAACAATTCTGGAAGAATATATTCGGCCGGCGGTTGAACAAGATGGCGGTGCAATAACCTATCATTCATTTAAGGATGGTATTGTAAAGGTAAAATTGCAGGGATCATGTAGCGGATGTCCATCGTCTATGATAACACTGAAGGCTGGGATCGAAAATCTTTTTACCCGCATGATGCCTGGGGAAATACAGGCAGTAGAAGCTTTTTAACTGAAAAGAGTTTTACAAAAAACCCGGGACACTCCGGGTTTTTTCTTTTATAAGGGTATGATAAATTCGTGGGTATAGTCACAAAGAGATGGCTTCGAAAAAACACTGTCTGTTAGTTGTTATTTTTTATAGCATTCTGCTGCCCACAGTATTGGCTCAGGAGAAGGAGAAGGAAGACTCAACAAAAAGCCTTATCGATGCAGTCAGGGAAAATAGAGTCTCCCGGGAAATTCTAAAATCAGTTACGCGCAAACCGCAACAAGAGCAAATTCTTAACCTTCGAAGTGAAGAGGCGTTCTTACCTTATAGGGGCAAAATGATTCGTAGAATCGTGGTAAACCGAATTGGGTTTGATAAAAATATTAACGACACAACCCGTAGTATGAAAAACACTATGGTAAAGGTTGCGAACGCGCTGCACAAGGATACCCGGGAAGGAATAATCCGTGATCATATTTTCTTTCACGAAAAAAGGGAGCTTAATCCATACACACTTGCGGACAACGAACGATTTCTCCGAGAGCTTGACTTCATTAAGGATGCACAAATCTTCGTTGTGCCTTTGGCCAGCACGGACGATTCGGTTGATGTACTGGTTATGACCCGGGACGTATTTAGTGTGGGTGGAAGAGTAAGCCCTCGAAGTGGAAATGACGTGTCGTTCAGAATATATGATGTAAATGTACTGGGTATGGGGCAGCGAGTACAGTTTAACGGCCGCTATGATTACGACCGGGATCCCAAATTCGGCTATGAGTTATATTACCGAAAAAGCAGTGTAGCAGGAAGCTTGATCAACCTCACAGCCGCGTACACACAAATAAATTCTGGAAGCAGCTATGGCACCGAAGAAGAGAATGCTATCTATCTTCGACTAGACCGGCCGCTGGTCTCGCCATATTCCCGTATGGCTGGTGGAGTGGAAGTAAGTCGCAATTGGTCAGAAAATTTTTACAACACGCCGGATTCATTATTTCGTGACTATCGATATAATATCACTGACGTTTGGCTTGGCTATAATATTGGTATCAAGAACGTAAGTACTGACCGAAGTCGTCGGTTTATAAGTGCGCGCGTGTTTGAACAACACTTTAATCGCAAACCTCAAAATTCATTTGATCAGCTCAATCCAATTTTTAACAGCAGGGTAAATGTTATTGGTTCGTTTACAATGTTTAAACAAGAGTTCTATAAGACACAATACATCTATGGGTTTGGAATAACGGAAGACTTGCCTTATGGACATACCATGTCTGTACTCGCCGGTTGGCAGAATTTGCTCGGGTTAAAAAGACCGTACTTTGGATTTGATGCGGAAAAATCTTTTGTACACAATGCGGGCAATTTTTACACCTTCGCCCTTCGAACAGGCGCTTTTCACGATGATGACAGGCTGGAAGATGCCACTATACTGGTTTCCGGTAACCTGTTTACAAAATTGAAGTACTTCAGAAGGTTTATGGTGCGACGTACCGTTGAGGCGGGTTTTGCATATGTGTTCAATCAAAAAACCAACACGTTGCTTGACATCAATGGTACGTTTGGTTTGGAAGGATTCAGGGCAGATAGCCTTTTAGGCACCAAGCGGCTATATGCAAACTATGAAATGATAGTATTCACGCCATGGAAATTATTAGGATTTCATATTGCCCCAATAGCGTTTATTGATGTCGCCATGCTGGCGCCTCAGAACAAGACGATATTTTACGATAAGCCTTATTTCGGTGTGGGGACAGGCGTACGAACACGAAATGAAAACCTGGTCTTCGGTACTATTGAGGTGAAGTGTTTTTACTACCCGCGGACGGTAGATACGATGAGTAGTTTTAAGGTCACTGTAAGCTCCAATTTGCGTATAAGATACAGCGGTAGTTTTGTGCGCCCGCCTTCTTTTATTGTCTATAATTGAAAATATTAAACTATCAACTTGCACTAAAGAAATAAAATCTGCGGATTGTGCATCTCCCTGTTAAATAGATTAAACACAGCCTTCAATTTCATTCGACTATTTCAGTTTACACTTTTGGATCTTCGTCTTTAAGAATCGGTTGCGTTTGCCAATCAAAATAAACAGAAAGGAGCCGAACAGAAAAGGCCACCGCAGTAGAAAAAATGGCGACCAGTGTCGGATCGAAAATAGTAAAAACAGATAAGGAGACGAAAACGCTGCAACCCAAAATGGCTGCTCCGGCATAAAACTGACCAGGTTTGAAAATGATAGGCTCTTCCCGTATCAACACGTCGCGGATAATACCCGCACCTGTCGCATTAAAAACGCCGACCAGGATGGCGGCAAGAGGAACCAGTCCTCCCTGCAGCGCAGCTTGTGCTCCCACTACGCCATAAGCGCCCAGACCAAGTGCATCAACCAAGATAATACTTCGCCTTAGCTTGGAAAGGCGGCCATGAAAAAGCATGCTCAAAACAAATGCTGCGATGATGACCATCAGGTATTTTGAATCTGTTACGGCTTTAGGTGGTCCTGCCTGAATAAAGATCGCGTCGCGTATCAATCCTCCTCCGATTCCGGAAACAAAGGCAAGCATAAAAACACCAACAATATCATATTTTTTACGAATAGCTGCCAATGCTCCTGAGATAGCAAACATAAACACAGCAAACAGGTCAAACACAACGAAGGTGTGGTCGAAGTCAAAATGTTCAATAAGGTGAGGTACTTCTTTCATAATAAGCAGATTATTAATAGTACAAAATAAGCTCATTCTCAATATTTGTCAGTCAAACGTGCTGGCTTAAATGTCTCGCATCGCTGACGTATATCATTTTCCTATATTTGGAACCTATATATTCCTTCACTTCATGAGAAAAAGTTTTATTATCATCAGCATTGTTACCGTATTACTGATTTTGGTTTGGGCATTTTTCTGGATCAATGCTTTATTCGCCTTTTTTTTGGTAGGCCCCATCATCTACATGGGTGTTGCAGATCTAATCCAAAAACAACAATCGCTACGACGTAATTTCCCTTTGTTAGGAAGGTTGCGGTATGTATTCGAAGACTTTCGGCCAAAAATTCAGCAGTATTTTGTGGAGAATGATACCGACGGATCCCCTATAAATCGAAATGATCGATCAGTTATTTATCAGCGAGCAAAAAAACAGATTGATACAACTCCTTTTGGAACACAAATGAATGTTTACGCAGAAGGTTATGAGTGGATGAGTCACTCCATCGTTCCGATGGACTTTCATACGCTTGATCATCATCCCCGCGTAAGGGTGGGGAATAAAGACTGTCAACAGCCTTATCATGCCAGTGTATTGAATGTTTCAGCCATGAGTTTTGGTTCGCTAAGCAGTCATGCGGTGGAAGCATTAAATGCCGGGGCAAGTATTGGAAAGTTTGCACACAATACGGGTGAAGGGGGATTGAGTCCGTATCATTTAAAACACAACGGAGATCTTATTTGGCAAATTGGGACTGGCTATTTCGGTGCACGGGATGATGAAGGAAAATTTTCTCCGGAGGCATTTCAGAAAAATGCTATGCGACCCCAGGTTAAAATGATCGAGTTAAAGTTGTCCCAAGGTGCAAAGCCGGGGCATGGTGGAATTCTTCCCGCAAAAAAGAATACACCCGAGGTTGCGGCGATACGAATGGTTAAGGCAGGGACAACGATCTTTTCCCCTCCGTTTCATAGTGCTTTTTCTACTCCTAAAGGCCTGGTAGCATTTATTAAGCAGATGAGAGATTTATCGGAGGGTAAGCCTGTTGGATTTAAATTGTGTATTGGTAGAAAGAGTGAGTTCATTTCGATATGTAAAGCAATGGTAGAATTAGATACCTATCCCGATTTTATTAATATCGACGGAGGTGAGGGAGGAACAGGCGCAGCACCACCTGAGTTTTCAAACTTCGTTGGAATGCCGCTATTGGAAGGTCTTGCCTTTGCAGATAACATGTTGAAAGGATTTAATATACGGCAGCACATTAAACTCGGAGCTTCTGGAAAAATTCTCACGGGGTTTCACATCCTGAGGGCGATCGCGTTGGGTGCTGATATGTGTCACAGTGCTCGTGCTATGATGATGGCACTCGGTTGTATTCAGGCATTGGAATGTAATAAAAATAGTTGTCCTGCTGGTGTAGCTACGCAAGCTCCGTCGTTGGTCTCCGGTTTGGTTATTGATGATAAAAAAGTGAGAGTGGCAAATTTTCATAAAAATACAGTAGAGAGTTTTGTCGAGCTAATGTCCGCCGCCGGCATAGATACCCCCACTAAACTAAACCGTCATCAAATCAGTCGAAGGGTGTTTATGAATCAAGTACTTACACTAGAGGAGATTTACCCCTCTATACCAGTAGGCTCGATGTTGGGAAGTGATATACCTGAGCAGTATAAAATGTCGTATATGTCTGCCAGTGCAGAGCAGTTTTAGGATTTTACGTTTATAATTAAATAGCACCACTCCTGGACAAGATTCATTGAAGGATCGATGATCAAAATGCTAAACCCGATCAATAGGATGAAAATAAAAAAGCCTGATTAAAACCAGGCTTTTTTATCGAATCATTTCTTAATTAACTACCACATGCCTCACATGCATCGGGATTGTCCAGTGAGCAGGTCATATCCGCGCGTTTCTGATCATAGTCAACAGGTTGTTGATAACGGATTGCCTGCTGTGTCTCTGCGACCACCGGTACCGCAACAGATTCTATTACCTTTTCAGTTTCAGTGGTCAAGGCAAGCGCTACGTCAACAGCTGCGGTTTCCTGAATAGCAGACTTATCAAGCGTAAATTTAATTGCGTCTGCCGCTGCAGTTGAACGGAGGTAATACATACCGGTCTTCAAACCTTTCTTC
>JBGTEP010000196.1:0-5405 GCA_041747735.1 Chryseolinea sp. | reverse complement strand
GGGTGGATTGATCTTAATAACGATGGGTATCTTGATATCTACTATCTCGAAGCGGGAAGTCTGAAATTGTTTGTAAACCAGGGTGGAGTTTCCTTCACTCAAAAGACCCTTAATCTTAGTGGCGAAACACTGAACGCTATTGCCGATTGGGGCGATATCGACAGTGATGGGAACCTCGATATTCTCGCCTACGGAAAAATCCTTCGCAACGTTGGGAATGATCGTTTTGAACTTTCTCAATCCCTGGGGAGCTCATCAAGAACCGAATTTCTGGATTTTGATAACGATGGAGATCTCGATTTTTATAGTCGTGATTTGCTCTATACCAACAAAGGTGATGGTGTCTTTGAACTTGACAGAAGTCTATCGCCTTATGGAACGTTATTGGATTATGTCTATAATGATTATATTTTTTTTGAAAACGAAGCTAACGGCATTAAACGTTTTGCCAGTCACTACAATATCGTCCCACTGTCCAACTTCGAAGTTTCAGTATGGGATTTTATTCATTGCGGCGACGGTGGTCCTCCTTATGCCGTGAAGGCGATGAAGTTTGCGGACTTCAATAACGATGGAAAGAAAGATGTGCTTATGCTTAGAAACGATAAGATAGTCTTATATTCTGCCCCGCTAGCGACATCCGTCGACTGTAACGAGATAGGTTCTCTTTCGGTTCCATTTGGAAATGCACTGATAGCCGACTTCGACAATGACGGTGACCTGGATGTGTTTATTGGAAATAATCTTTTTGAAAATAAAACGATCGCTACGAATGCGGCGCCCTCTGTTCCGGCACTTCTTATCCCAACTGTGACCGATGAATCGGTAAAGCTTAGATGGTCGGCGGCAACAGATGATAAGACACCAACTTCATCGCTTACTTATAACGTAATTATAAAGAGGGGTCCCGATATCGTTTATACGAATGGTATTGGTGCTAATGGAAAAGCTGTGCTTCCCCGCGCTGGCGGTGTCGGCAATAATAAAGAATGGGTAGTCAGGAATCTTCCAAAAGGAAAATACACATGGTCTGTGCAGGCAGTAGATGCCGCGCTTAGAACCTCTGCCCTTGCGCCTGAGGGAGAGTTTGAGATTAAAACAGGTCCGGATTTAATTTTGACTTTGCCAAACACTGTAAAATATAAATCAGCGTATAACGAAACGTCCAAAAACTACTTGCTCACGTATTTAAAAAGCAGTTCGGTATTGATGGGCCAGTTCATCGATGGGAAAACCATCCAGCCAATTGGAACGGAATTCAAGATTAATACCACATCGGGAACAACAATAAAAGAACAAATTGTTGGTGTGAATGCTGCAAAGAATGAATTCATTGTTAGTTGGCTTGAACAAAACGGAACGAATAAAAGAATCTATGCCAAGAATATTTTGTCAACAGGTTCCAATTTACACGCTGAAAAAGTTATCCTGAATCAAACGGATACACTCAAATATTTTCTTGCAGGTGATAAAGTTGCTGTCGATCCTGTATCCGGAAAGTACCTGATTCCCTGGATGCAGAACCGTACGGATATCAATTATCCGCAAATCAGATACGGTAGTATGGAAACCTATTATCCAAACTCATTTTTGGATGTGTATGCTGCAAAAATTTCAACGAACGGAATCATTATCACCAATGAAGCGCCTAAACTATTGCAAACCCGTGATGTTCCATCGGATTTTTACAAACCTATTGTAGATAACTACGCGATTCAATCGGCAGTTGATTTTGACTTGACGAAGAAGCACTATGCAATAGCATGGAATTTCCTGGGGGAAAGTAGAAGAACATACGGTGGTGGTTCGAGCGGTGAGATAACGTCAGTCCTGAGGCAGGACGATATAAAATTGATCGTTACCGATGAGAATTTATTGGTTAAATCGGAAGTAGCGTTTGAAGCATTGGGTTCACCACGAAATCTAAGCATGGTTTACAATTACATCTCTGATCAGTTTATGCTGGTATGGAGTTCCTGGAATGAGTCGACCAACGGACTTGGAAGTAATGACTTTTTCTTTGAAGTTTATCAGCGCGTATTTTCACTTCAGAGTAACGGAACGGTTTCGTTCATGAATGCCGCTACGCTTGTCAGTAAGCCGCCAAACATTACTAGCTATGGCTCCGGTTTACCTGCCTTATCATGGTCGAAAAAGCGCAATGAGTATCTGATTACCTGGAATAAGGGAATAGCAGCAAATGATCGCGGCGTGTTGGGACAGGGTGATATTTTTTGGCGAAGGGTAAGCCCAAATGATGGAAGTTTTGTTGACTCAGATACCCGCTTTCTGTCAAATCTTACTGGCAATGAGACGATAATCGATTACAATTCTGAAAACGGACATTTTCTACTTGGTTGGAGGTCAGGTTTGCAGAATTATTTATCTTCCTTTAAGATCCCAAAAGATACTCAAAAGCCGGTTGTGATCTCAGTATCTCCTAATAAGGCGGGAGCCGGAACCTCTGTTATTATAACCGCCAATCATATTGGCAATATGCCGGCGATTAATCAGGTAAAATTTGGAGCTATATCAGCGGTTGTAGACTCAGCATTTCCTGTACCAGGTGATGGGAGTAAAATACGTGTCACCGTGCCAGCTGGACTAACGAGGGTACTTGAGCCGGTGACTATTACATATGATGATCAAGTGAGTAATGCCACAGTTTTATTCGAAAATATCTCAGAGACTGCTGTAACATCAGTTGCTCCACTCGAGGGTGAGGTCGGAGATGTTATTACCATTACCGGGACAAATTTCCCCGGTAAAGATGATTTAAAAGTATTATTCGGATCAACCCAGGCTGCCCCAACTGATATCATTAAGGCTGACTCAGTAAAGATTGAAGTTAAAGTGCCGCAAGCGGCGTTGAGAGGTTCTCGAAATGTTGCCGTTGAAATCCAGGGGATAGCTAACGTATTTGCTGGGGGCGAGTTTAGGGTAATCCGAGTTCCAGTCATCACATCTATCGTCGCGGCAGGAGGAGAATTTACTTCAGATGAGGATATAGATATAATTGGAAGTAATTTTAGTTTAGTAAAGGAAGACCTCACCGTTAAGTTTGGAAAGGATACACTTTCATCCGATGAAATTTTGTTTGTAAGCAATAATTCCATCAAAATCGCTGTTCCGCGAGGCATAGAAGGAGATAGAAATACTGTACGAGTTTCTGTTGGTTCTGTTACGGATGGTGAAGCCACTTTCATAATTGCAGATTCTGTCAGATTGGGGTCCGAAGTACGCCGTACTGTTCAACCAAAGGAATTTAAGTTTAGTACACGTCCGGACGATGAGATAACAATTTCTTCCGAAGTATACAATCGCAGCTCCGTACAGGAAATTAAATTATGGACCAAGGGAATTTCGGAATCGGATAATGAATGGAGTATCAGTTCTTTCAAGTCTACTGCCGTTGGCAACCAGACTTCGTATACCATCCCGGAATCTGAATTCACTGACGATCCTGTTGGACTTGATTTATTTTACGAGGTGACTGATTTATCATCTATTATAAAGTATAGCGACACCGTAAAAATATTCCGGGATTATATAGGATCGGGTGAAACGAGCCTTGTACCTGATTTGAATTTTGGTGGAGCCGTCTCCGCTTACAACATTGTGTCAATTCCCTATGTCTTATCCCCAAATGGAATAAATACTGTATTCAAAAGCATCCTGGACCGGTATGGCTATGACAAAACCAAATGGAGGTTAATTCATTATCAAAACGACGAGAGCAGTGAAGCCCCTGCTGCGTACGCAGAATACCTGGACGGCCTCAATGTTATTGAACCAGGAAAGGGCTACTGGATGATTGTGCGAAATCAACAGGAAGTCACGTTCGATATGGGTCGAACCCTCAACACAGACGGTGGTCCTTTTGAAATTGTTCTACACAAGGGGTGGAATCAGATCGGTAATCCATACGACTATAACGTGAGCTGGGATGATATCATTGAGTTTAATAGGGATAATGTCGATTTGAATGTCAACGAAATTGAATCGTTTAAAACATTTCAGAATGGTGCCTTTGTAAGTACCAACGTAGTCGAAAAATTTCGTGGAGGCTTTGTACGCTACAATGGTGAGGGTGGTCCTGTTAGCTTAAAGGTTCCGTTTGTCAGAAACGAAAGCATCAACGGCGGCAGACTATCACAGCGCGAAACATTTCCTACAGACTTGAGTAAAAAAGAGTGGAGAATAAGTCTTGATTTATCTTCTGGTGAGTTTCAAAATAAGCTAAGCTCCTTCGGTATGCATCCCCGAAGCCATGAGGGCATAGATGAACGCGATGAACACCGTCTGCCGAACTTCATTCAGACGCTTGATTTTGCTTTTCCAGGTTCACTGGCAACTTCAATTGTTGGAACGCAGGAGTCGTATACCTGGGAAATGGAGGTTTTCAATACTATAGAAACGAAAGAAGTCACTATACGATGGGATAACACATCATTTGGTGATAACGACCGCGAATTGTATTTGCATGACCAGACTGAAGAACGTCTTATTAATATGCGGGAGAAAAACAGTTACACCTTTACCTATCGACCAGGCTACATGTTCAATGTACATTTTGGAGATAGAATGTATGTAGAAGAAAAGGCCCGACCGGAACACGTCGTCTTGTCGGATGCGTATCCCAATCCAATGGCTGACAAAACGGTAATTCCATTTACTGTAACGAAGGATAAAACCCATGTTCAATTATCCATCTACAACCTTCAAGGTCAGGCGATCCGTACACTGGTAAACGAAGAGTTGCAGAGTGGATACTATGAATTTGAATGGGATGGAAAGAGTGCAGCAGGGGAGGAGCCTTCTTCGGGCGTTGTTATTTACCGTTTACAGACGTCTTCGTCGGGTAGCGGGGTTCAATCCATTAACAAGAAACTTATCATTGCACAATGAGCAGCATAACATCAGAATCGCACGGCCGTAGACTCGTCAAAATGAAATATACTTTGGTATTGCTCCTGCTATCTTCGACCATTACAGGCTTGTGTCAGCAGACGATTAGTCGCACGAATGAGAAAGTCATCATTGAATCAGCCAAACAAACCGTTTCGGATTATACAAAGTACATGGAACTGTTAGCCCAAGAGGTGGATAAGGATCTGATTGCATTATATAAAGCTGAATTATTGAAGTCCGTACAAAGGGATAGTGTCAATGTATTTAATGATCTGATACCTATAGATGACAGACCCAAAACGTTGCGGGAAAATATTGATCGGCTTACAACCTATCTTGATGACATCAGTTCACGATATCTGGAAGGAGTGAAAATAGTATATACGAACTTCACATCCAGTAAAGTATTCATCGACGAAAAACGCAACAGACTTTTTGTTAAGGTAACAGCCGACCGTACGATTGATGGAATGTATTTCTACAAAGACCAAAAG
>JBGTEP010000195.1:0-45370 GCA_041747735.1 Chryseolinea sp. | reverse complement strand
ATTCATCGGAGGGAAAATTACCTCCGGCGATCTCTTTGGCAGCCGCGAATATCTGAAGGACAACTACTTATACCGCTGGCTCGGCACAATCGGAATCTACGGCAACGCCAAAGAGGAAGCCATGTATCCGGCCTATCGCGTTGACAGCGAAGGTCAGGCACTCAGCGGCGCCAATCGCTACACACTGCATTTCGCTAACGGCGAGTACCCGCCGGTCAAGGCCTTCTGGTCGCTGACGATGTATGGGCTGCCGCAGAGCCTGCTGGTGGACAATCCGATCAACCGTTACCTCATCAATTCACCGATGATTCCGAATATGAAGAAAGATGCCGATGGCGGACTCACGATCTACATCCAGAACGAATCCCCCGGCAAGGACAAGGAATCGAACTGGCTGCCCGCACCAAAGGGACCGTTTGCCGCCTACATGCGCCTGTACTGGCCTGCCGAAGCCGCACTGGTCGGTTCGTGGACCGAGCCAAAGCTGCATAAGGTGAAGTAACTCAAATTCGATTATGAACCACGCGGGCTGGATCCAACCGTCCAACCCGCGCATTCAGCAGCGAAGCTAAAAACCCACGAACAATCAGACCAATGTGCGTTATTGAAAATAAAAATGCAAAGGATAAATTAAGAGCAACTAGTATTGACTCAAGAGATAAGAATTTAAAAATAAATGTTGATGGAAGCGTGGACCTCTGTATTGGACCAAAATCTCCAGACGGTAAAGAAAGCAACTGGTTACAAACCAACGTTGGTGAAGGTTGGTTTTCATTGATTAGAACCTATGGAACGGAAAAAGCCTTATTTGACAAAACATGGAAGCCTGGGGATTTTGAATTGATAGAATAACATCATACAACATCAGCTTATAGTAATGTTCATCATGTCCAAGCCATACATGATAATTCTTCTGCGCGGCTGTCTTCTTCACATACTTCTTTTTGAAAACATGTTCTGGCAACCTGGCCGACCCTTCGCATTTCTAAAAAGTTTGTGCTCCGAATTGCCCCCATTTGGCACATGCCAAATCCCACCCAAGAGTCGGAATTCATAGACAAGTATGCTATTTATATTAAATTAGCTACCAATGAAGTCAATTGCATTCGTTGATACGGAGATTGAGCCAAAGAACCAAAAGATTCTTGACATTGGGAGTGTCAAGGGTGATGGGAGTTTTTTTCACAAAACATCGGTTACTGAATTCATCCAATTTCTCAATGGAACGCAATTTATATGCGGACACAACATTTTTAACCATGATATAAAGTATATTGGCAAAGCACTCACTGATGCTGGAATAAATTCAGCAAATATAATTGATACTCTATTCCTTTCCCCTCTATTGTTCCCGACAAAGCCCTATCATGCTTTGCTCAAAGACGACAAGCTGCAAACGGAAGATGCAAACAATCCACTAAACGATTCTATAAAAGCCAAAGACCTTTTTTTTGATGAAATTGCAGCGTTCAAACAAACAGACGAAACACTAAAACAAATTCTGTATTTGCTACTAAATGAGAAAAAGGAGTTCCACTCCTTTTTCCATTTCATTGCATACACAAGCAGCGACACAAATCTTGAAAAACTAATTCGGGAAAAGTTTCATTCTGAAATTTGCGAACAAGCAGACCTGACAAAAGTAATTTTAGAAAACCCGATTGAATTAGCTTACACTTTAGCCTTGATAAATTGCCGTAACCGTTATTCAATTACACCACCTTGGGTGCTAAAAACTTATCCCGAAATAGAACGGGTAATGATTACATTTAGAAACAAACCGTGTCTCACTGGTTGTGTGTATTGTAATCAGGCGTTGGACGTACACAAAGGACTGAAAGAATATTTTGGGTTCAACTCCTACAGAACATATGCAGGTGAGCAATTGCAAGAGAACGCAGTCAAAGCAGCAGTTCACAACAAATCGCTTTTAGCAGTTTTTCCCACAGGTGGCGGCAAGTCAATAACCTTTCAAGTTCCTGCTTTAATGAGTGGAGTCACAACAAAAGGTTTGACTGTTGTGATTTCTCCTTTGCAATCGCTGATGAAAGACCAAGTTGACAATCTTGAAAAAAATGGAATCACAGATGCAGTTACAATAAACGGGTTACTTGACCCGATTGAAAGAGGAAAATCTTTTGAAAGAGTTGAAGACGGTTCTGCATCCTTGCTTTATATCTCACCAGAATCTTTGCGTTCAAAAACCATCGAACGACTTTTATTAGGAAGAAAAATTGTTCGTTTCGTAGTTGATGAAGCTCACTGCTTTTCATCGTGGGGACAAGATTTCAGAGTTGATTATTTATACATCGGTGATTTCATTAAACGAATTCAAGAGAAGAAAAACCTTGAAGAAACAATTCCTGTTTCTTGTTTCACTGCTACAGCAAAAAAGAAAGTCATTGAAGATATTTGTGCATACTTCAAAGAAAAACTTTCGCTTGACTTGGAAATATTTAGTTCCAGTGCGACAAGAACAAACTTGCAATACAAGGTTTTTGAAAAAGAAGACGAAGAAGAAAAATATAATTCAGTCAGAGATTTGATTGAAGAAAAAAATTGCCCGACTATCATTTATGTTTCAAGAACAATGAAGGCGTATTCTCTTGCAGAGAGGTTGACAAAAGATGGTTTCAATGCGAAACCGTATCACGGCAAAATGGATGTAAAAGAAAAAACCGCTAACCAAGATGCTTTCATTAAGGGCGAAGTTCCAATCATGGTTGCAACTTCTGCTTTCGGAATGGGAGTTGACAAGAAGGATATTGGAATGGTAATTCACTACGAGATTTCAGATTCTTTGGAGAATTACA
The DNA here is from genome assembly GCA_041747735.1 of Chryseolinea sp. Lineage (GTDB taxonomy): Bacteria > Bacteroidota > Bacteroidia > Cytophagales > Cyclobacteriaceae > Chryseolinea. The sequence goes on along the minus strand of JBGTEP010000195.1, from coordinate 42,557 downwards.
TTCAGGAAGCAGGCAGAGCGGGACGAGACGAAAACATCACAGCAGATTGTTTTGTGTTATTCAATGAAGAAGACCTTGGCAAACATTTCATCTTACTAAACCAAACAAAGCTTTCCATCAAAGAAATACAACAGGTTTGGAAAGCGATAAAAGACATAACGAGATTCCGTTCATCGGTTTCAAATTCCGCATTGGAGATTGCACGGAAAGCAGGTTGGGATGATAATGTGGTGGAGATTGAAACAAGAGTAACAACAGCAATTGCTGCACTTGAAGATGCTGGCTATTTGAAACGAGGACAGAATATGCCAAGAGTTTTCGCGAACAGCATTCTTTCAAAGAATGCGCAAGAAGCCATTGAAAAAATAAATACTTCACAAAGATTTGAAGAGAAGCAAAAGGAAAAAGGAATTAGAATTATTAAAAAGCTCTTTTCAAGTAAGAGTAGAAAACAAAACAATGATGAAGCAGCAGAATCGAGAATAGATTATATCAGCGACCATTTGGGAATTGTGAAAGAAGAAGTGATAAACATTGTGAATCTACTTCGTGAGGAAAAGATTTTAGCTGATGCAAAAGACTTAACTGCGTTCATAAAGAAAGGTGAAAACATAAACCGTTCATTGCAGATTGTAGAATCATTTGGTCAAATCGAAAAGTTTCTTTTGCCAGTTTTTGAGGGAAAAGAAAAAACTTTTCACATAAAGGAACTCAATGAAGATGCAGAGGGAAAAGGTTGCAAAGATGTTACACCAAACAAGATTAAAACTATCGTCAATTTTTGGGCAATCAAGAATTGGATTAAGCGACATAACGAAGAATATTCAAAGAATCATGTTGTAATTCTTTGTGTTCAGGCAAAAGATTCGTTGAGGGAAAAATTGGAGAAGAGACATGAGTTGGCTAAGTTTTTTGTTGAATTCCTCTATGAGAAAAGTAATTCAAACTTTACAGAGGCTGAAAAGGAAAAAGAAGAAGTGTTAGTAGAATTTTCAGTTCACGAACTGAAAGACGAGTTTGAGAAAAGGCCGAAACTTTTTGAAATGAAAATTTCAATTGAAGATATTGAAGATACACTATTTTATCTTTCGAGAATCGATGCAATAAAAATTGAAGGTGGATTTTTAGTTGTTTATAATCGTTTGACCATTGACCGAGTTGAGCAAGACAACAAACGGAGATACAAGAATGACGATTATCAAAAGCTAAATCAGTTTTACGAAAACAAGATTCAGCAAATTCATATTGTTGGTGAGTATGCCAAGAAAATGATTGGCGATTACAAAGGAGCATTACAATTTGTTGATGATTATTTCCAGTTGAATTACGCTTCTTTTCTCAATAAATATTTCAGAGGCAGCAGACAAAATGAAATCAAAAGAAATTTAACACCTGCAAAGTTCCGTCAGTTGTTTGGCTCATTATCGCCGACACAATTGGAAATCATTAAGGACTACGAAACTAAACACATTGCAGTTGTGGCTGGACCCGGGAGTGGAAAAACAAGAGTGTTGGTTCACAAATTAGCATCTTTGCTTTTGATGGAAGATGTAAAGCACGAACAACTTTTGATGGTTACATTTTCCAGAGCCGCAGCAACAGAATTTAAAAAGCGTTTGCTTTCTCTCATCGGAAATGCAGCCCACTACATTGAAATAAAAACCTTTCATTCGTACTGTTTTGATTTGTTGGGCAAGGTTGGAAGTTTGGAAAAGTCAGATATAATCTTGAAAAGCACAATTGAAAAAATAAAGAATGGAGAAGTTGAAGCAAATCGAATTACAAAAACCGTTTTAGTAATTGATGAAGCACAAGACATGAATGCTGACGAGTTTGCTTTGATAAATACTTTGATGGAGCAGAACGAGGAAATGAGAGTAATTGCAGTTGGAGATGATGACCAAAATATTTACGAATTCAGAGGAGCAAGTTCAAAATATTTAGAACAGTTCATTACTGAAAGAAAAGCAGCCAAACATGAATTGATTGAAAATTATAGGAGCAAGAACAACTTGGTCGAATTCACAAACGGTTTTGTGAAAAAGATTCTCCACCGCTTGAAAGAAACTCCGATTGCCGCAAAGCAAATCGACAACGGAAGTATAAAGTTGGTGCGCTATCAAAACGGGAATTTAATTTCTCCTTTGACGCAAGACATACTTTCAACTGGACTTTCAGGTACTACTTGTGTGCTGACAAAAACAAACGATGAAGCATTACAGATTACAGGTTTGCTTTTGAAAAAAGGTGTGCAAGCGAAGTTGATCCAAAGCAACGAAGGCTTCAGTTTGCAAAATCTTTTGGAGGTTCGCTTTCTTTTGAATGAAATTAATATGGGTGATGATGTAAAAACTATCAGCGATGAAATTTGGGCAAACGCCAAAAGTGAATTCAGGAAAACGTTTCAGCGCAGTTCAAAATGGGAAGCGTGTAACAATCTGATTAAACAATTTGAAGACAGCAATTCAAAGAAGAAATACAAATCAGATTTGGAGGTTTTTGTGAGAGAATCTAAACTTGAAGATTTCTACAATGAAAACGGAGAGACTATTTTTGTTTCTACCATTCACAAAGCAAAAGGAAAAGAGTTTGACAATGTTTTCATAATGCTTGAAAATTTCAATCCGGCAACCGATGAGTCCAAACGCCAAGTGTATGTTGCAATGACACGAGCAAAACGCAACTTGACAATCCACTTAAACGGAAATTATCTTGACGACACCACTGCAGAAATTTTTGAACAAATAGAAGATAGAGAAACACATTTGCCCCCAACTGAATTAGCAATGCACTTGTCATTCAAAGATGTTTGGCTGGACTATTTTATGACACGACAACATCTAATTTCGGGACTTACAAGTGGAGATACTTTGACAATAAACGGTGATGAATGTACAACCAATAAAGGGCAATCCGTGCTGAAGTTTTCAAGACAAGCTCTCAATACAATTGAAGCACAAAAGCAAAAAGGTTATCACTTGAAGCAAGCTAAAGTGAATTTCATCGTTTACTGGTTAAAAGAAGATACAAAACAAGAGGTAAAAATCATTTTACCTGAACTTTATTTTGAAAAGAGGTAGTAAAGGTAAATGGGATGTCGAAATCGCACGCACATTCGATGACTTAAAAGAAATCTGCCTGCATCCTAAAGCGCATGGCGTTACTTCGGTGGCCATGGAAAGCACAGGCAACTACTGGCAAAACCTGTACGTGGAGCTTGAAAAGACATGGACTTGAAGTAACACTGGGCAATTGAAAGTTTACCAAAAACATCAAGGGCAAAAAGACGGACGTGAAAGATGCCCGGTGGATTCAAAAGCTACACAGTATTGGATTGCTCACCGGTAGTTTCATTCCTGATGAAAGCACCGAGACACTTCGCACCTTCTGCCGGCAAGGACAAAACATGCTTGACATTGCCAGTGAAACAACACACAAAATGCAGAAGTATTTAAAGCTTTTAAACTTTAGATTGGATGTGGTGGTCAATGACATCTGTGGACTTACCGGACTTGCTATTATCGCTGACATCTGCCAGGGAAATCTGGATCCGCAGGAACTAGCAAAGCACCGCCATGGCAACTGCCGTACTTCCGAAGAAGAAATTGCTAAAGCTCTCAAAAGAAATAACCACACTGACTATCTATTTGGTTTAAAGCAGGAATTTGAGGCGTACAATTTCCATCAAAAGAAAGTAGCCGAGTGCGACAAGCAAATTACTGGGTTCCTGAAAAATCAAATTAACACTGATCCGGAAAAGAAGAGACTGCAAACCGATGATAAGAAGCACACGCGCTTAAACAAGAATACTATTAAGGGAATAAACCTATAGACCTGAACCAAGCCTCCTTTCAATACTTTGGTGGAGTTGATCTGATGAAGATTGAAGGGCTTAGCCATGCCACTATACTTTCCATTATCAGTGAGACTGGCCGTGATTATCTGGAATATGGTTGTGAGGAAAATGCCTTATAAACCCCAACTGAATACTTGTTCCTTGACCAGAAAAGAAAACTGGCCGTCCTGAACCGCATCAAAAAACAAATCGATAAATTCGCTCTGACTAATGAAGAGCTAGGCTGACAAAACAAATTGATTTTCAATGAATAGCAAAACGTTAGTCAGAATAATTATGAAAAAACGCCCCACTCGAATACCTACTAGCAATAATTGCAATACTTTGTAACGTCTATATTTTCTTCGGCCTAACAATTTTTATAATCAAAGGATTTGGTTGCCTTTGTCCCTTTCGATTTATTCATTGATAAATTTCTTAGTGCTTGGATTTTCAGATCTTAATAAATTAAAACACGCCAATATATCTTTATATAGCGTTTGCTCTAAGTTCAGCTACGATAATTTCAATTTGGACAATCATTCCTGCTCCTTATTTATTTATAATCGGCGAACTTATTTTCTGGTCAACAATATTCTTGATTATGCGATACTGGAAGAACTTAAACCTTATCCCATAATAATGAATTTGTTCATAATACTGGCGACAGGCTTATTTGTTTATATTCAAGTGTAGGGAACAACCTTAGCGATATAGTAATAGCCAGAGCATAGGATCAAAGTTTCAAATTGACCTTTCGACTCAGAAGGAATTGAAAAATCAGTTAAAGTTTAAAAAAGACACTTATCAGAATGTGCCACGATCGATAATAGGAATCGTTCAGAGATACATCTCCAAAGTATTTCGAAAAAATTTTAACAGACATATTTACCTTCTCAGCTACTGGTCGTTCGATCTAAAAATGCGCACTCGTATTTCAAAAAAACGATGATTTAAGTGTGCTCCATTGTTGAGCTACCAATTTTCAATTATTTTGCAATCGTTTGAATTCTAATTTTTCTTTTGTTACTTCAATCAAGTTTTCAAAAACAATGAAGTCAGAAACTTTGCCTGATAACGTCAAATTGATATCCTCCGTTAAGGACGGAGAAAGGAAAGCTTTTGACATACTTTTCAAAAACTATAGCCAAAGAATCTATCGCTTTGCGTTTAGTTATCTGAAATCTAAAGAAGACGCAGAGGAAATTGTACAGGAAGTTTTTATTAAATTATGGGATAGAAGAGAATCACTTCGAATAGATCTACAAATCAGTAGCTTTTTATTTACCATTGCCTATAACAGTATCTTAAATCAGATTCGAAAAACTAAGAATGGTATAAAAGCAATCGCGGCAAAAAAATCAGAGCAACCAATCCATCACTTACATGTAGAGGAAGAATTAGTTTTTGCTGAATATCAACACCACGCCCAGGTGGCGATTTCTTCGTTGCCACCACAACGTAAAAAAATCTTCATGCTAAGTCGGGAGCAGCACCTGAGTTATAGCGAAATCGCCAGAGAATTGAAAATTTCCCCACGAACCGTAGAGGTTCACATTTCTCAAGCCCTGAAGGACATCAAAAAGCACCTTATCCGTGTAGGGATTAGTCTTTCCATTTTACTTCCTGCAGTGTTGTTTTAAAGGCTTTCTTATCGAATCCACCGGACGTTTTTCTCTTATCCGCCCATTCACTCCTGCTTTAAATCAAAAAAAAATTTACATGCACTAAGGGTAGCAGACCCTCCGGGAGTATTACAACAAATCGAAAGTGAAGTTGGTACCATTCCATGGCTAAATCGGATTATTTACCCTCACTATTATGAGTTTATTCGTTAATAAAGAAGTTGTTAAGCGTTACGTCAACAATGAATGCACAGAGGAAGAAAATATCGCTGTAAAGCAGTGGTTGGAAGACCCCGTGAACGAAGAAACATTTCGTGCATTGATGAATGAACAATGGAATGACCTTTCACGGAAAGAACTTACAGAAATTCCATTACAGCATGTATTGAAAAGAATACATGACCACATGGATAGTGTTGCGAAAAAAGAGACGCGTATAGTTCCTATAAAGGCGGAAAAAAATATTTTTAATTTATGGATTCGGATTGCTGCCACCATTTCTCTCATTATGGGCGTCGCAGCGATTCTTTACTGGCAATTCCCTGCTTCACCCCGTTCTACTGCGGCAAACTGGAACGAGCCTAGTGCCGATAGTGTAAGATACAATGACAAAATTACTTCCATGGTTTTGCCTGATGGTACAACTGTTTGGCTTAATGCAAAAAGTAAATTAAAATATTCTCCGGAATTCTCCGGAAAACAGCGCGAGGTTTACCTGGAAGGTGAAGCATTTTTTGATGTGACCGAAGATAAAGAACGTCCATTCATCGTTTACACGCAAGATATTCGAGTAAAGGTTTTAGGTACTGCTTTTACGGTAAAAGCGTATACTGACGATCACATTAGTGAAGCTACTTTGGTGAGGGGCAAGGTGATTGTAGCAAATGGCTCCGGCATAGGTAAAGCAAACCTCGAAATGAATCCCGATGAACGCGTTGTTTATTCAAGAGATTCGAAGGAACTGACATTAAGCCAGGTAAAAGCAGATGACTACGTGCTTTGGAAATCCGGCACATTGCGTTTTGAAAATGAACCGCTTGATAATGTAATCAGATCATTGGAACGGTGGTATTCTGTAACTATTACAGTTCCCGAAAACCAAGAATCGGATTGCCGCCTCACTGCCCGTATTGAAAGCGAGACCTTGGAAGAAATGCTGGAACTTCTAAAATCCAGTACTGGAATAGACTACAGCATTGCTGGAGATACAGTTTCGATTACAGGAAAACTTTGTATTTAACTAAAGAAGAATATCGCAAAACGATGTGAACAAAAAGTGTAACGCATAAATAGTTAGTCATAACCCCAGGGGTTAAGGATTAAAAGGGAAATCCGGTGCCGCCAAATCTCGCCAAAGATAAAGAATCGGTCACCGGATTTCAGGCAAAATTAATATTCACCTATAACCACAAAAGTATGGAAAAAGATTACGCTAAAAAATGGGCGGTTCTTGCATACGTTCGAACTATTTTATCCTACAGAAGCATGCTAACCATTGTATTAGTCTCATTCTGTTTCTTTCAGAACCCGGTTCATGCCCTGGACACGAGCATGAACAATCACGTATCCTTATCTGTAAAAGATGAGCCTGTTAAAAACGTCTTACACCGGTTAGAAGAGCAAACGGGCTACAAATTTTTCTACCTCGACCGACAGGTGGACGTTCAGCGAAAGGTAACATTAACAATCGTAGAGGCTCCTCTTGAAAGTGTATTGCAGAAGTTATTTGCAAACACAGCGACCACCTATTCTGTAAATGGTAAACAGATTGTTCTCAAGAAAATAAAAAAGCCGGATACCTCCTCTTTTAACATCAACATACCTGACGTTCCAATTGATATCCAGCAATTTTCTGGCAATACACGTTCAGAAGTAAGTACATACCTTGATTTTACAGTATCGGGTAAAGTTGTAGCAGAATCGGGTGAATCTCTTCCCGGTGTAAATGTTATTGTCGAAGGTACTACCCGCGGTTCAACAACTGATGTTGATGGTAATTATTCTATTACCACTCCGGATGAAAATGTTGTTTTACTCTTCAGCTTCATTGGCTATAAGTCTCAAAGTGTGAATGTCCAGGGAAGAAGTGTTATCAATATAACCCTCCTGGCTGATGTAACTACATTAGATGATGTAGTAGTGATTGGCTATGGTACAACCTCTAAACGTACGTTAACGGGTGCCGTTACTACAGTAAAAGGTAATGACCTGGTTTCTTTCAAAGCGCCTTCAGTGGACGCAATGCTTCAGGGGCAAGGTACAGGGGTGCAGGTTAACCAGGCAACTGGTGTTCCAGGAGGTCCCATTCGAGTGATGGTAAGGGGCACCAGCTCCATCTCTTCGTCAACCGAGCCTCTATGGGTGATTGACGGATTGCCGCTGAATCCAGAACTAAGCATAGGCGGTGCAAGTCGTGGCGTAATCCCTCAGAACCCTCTCGCATCAATAAATCCCAATGACATTGAATCCATAGAAGTGTTAAAAGACGCTTCGGCCACGGCCATCTATGGATCACGTGGTTCCAACGGCGTGGTAATTGTCACTACTAAATCAGGAAAAGGGAGCAAAGGCTCAATTGCATTCGATGCAACATATGGCGTGACAGAGCCTACAAAGAAACCATCTGAAATGGGTTTTGCTAATACCGATCAGTGGCTTGCCATTGCCAATCGGGCCAGGCAAAATTCCGGAATCGCAACGGACGTCACGGTCGATTTAAATGCTAACCCAGCCATCACAGATTGGGGGCCCGATCGATTGGATCTTCAAAATCTGGGTAACTATTCACCGTTTGATGAAATTCTGAGAACAGGTTCGTTTCAGGAATACAATCTCTCTGCATCACAAGGGTTTGAAAAAGGAAGCATCTACATATCTGGAAATTATCGAAAGGATGAAGGGGTGTTGAAGAATAATGATTTTGACCGATTGTCCTTCAGGATTAACGGTGAATATGAACCTGTTAAAAATTTTACACTTGGCACAAGATTAACACTTAGCCACACCAGGAATATGCGGGCATTAGATGGAGGCGAACCATGCTGCAATGACGTAGTAGCAGCCGGAGGGTTTTCCGAGGCCGCTAATCGTGCCTTGCCTTTTATGCCTTTTTATAATGCAGATGGTTCCTACTTCAATCCTGCTTCCGGAGCAAACCTTGCAGCGACAACTAACAGAGATTTATTTAAAGATGAGTTTTTGGTCTACCGTTCGCTGGCGAGTGTCTATGGCGAGTATAAACTACCGTTTGTGGAAGGTTTATCAGTGCGAACCGAATTGTCTGCGGATTTAAATAATTCGAATCGCCTTTTCTGGGCATCTCAGACTCTGCGTCCCAGTGGATTAAATTACGCTGAAAATGCAACCGGATTCAATCAGAATATTAACTATAATTTGCTGGCAAAATTTACAAGAACCTTAGCAGACAATCATAAGGTTAATGTCGTAGCCGGAACAGAGTCCCAGCGCTTTTCCGGACGTAGCACTAATATCTCCGGGCAGGCAATACCGGGAAGAAATCAGGATATTGGATCGCCTACCATTGTCCGTTCACCGTCAGGAGGTTTCGGTGGAGAACAATACCGACGCGGATATTTCGGACGGGCAGACTATACTTTTAAAGACCGATACATCATTGGTGGAAGCTTTAGAAGAGATGGTGTTTCTATCTTCCGCGAAGACTTTCGCTACAGCAACTTCGCAGCGTTGTCATTAGGTTGGATATTTTCTGAAGAGGCATTTATGAATACTATAAATGCGTTAAGCTTTGGTAAAATCCGAGCTAGCTTTGGCCAGACAGGAAACTCAAATATTGATTTAAATGCAACATTCCCCGGCTCGGCTCCCTGGCCACGGTACGGATCTGCAGACGGTGCACAACTTTGGAACAGTATTGGTGTAACCGACTTAACCTGGGAAACAACTAATTCATATGACGCAGCCTTAGACCTTGGATTCTTTAATGATCGTGTTTCTATCAGTGCGGGTTACTACAGACAAGACGTTAACCGATTGTTGTTTCAGGTCCCCGTGGCTCAATCCGTAGGTCTGTTTGAAGGAAGTAACATTTGGGCCAATGTGGCAGATTTAAGAAATCAAGGATTTGAGTTTTCGCTGACAACTGTAAATATTGAACGTAGTGGATTTAGATGGAATACTTCATTTAACATTACGACCAATAAAAATAAAGTAATCTCCATTATCCCATCACTGGACGAGTCAGGCAACGGACTGGTTACCGGCATCACGCGGAATATTGCAGGTCGCCCATTGAGCACCTTGTTTTTAGCTGAATATGCTGGAGTGGATCGTGCAACCGGAACACCTATGATTTATGAGATTGACCGGGTGTTGTTTGCAGAAACGGGACGTACTGAATTAACCGGCAACGTTATTCCGGCTTCTCGCGATAATTTACAGAACCATCGTGTGTTGCAGGATAAGACTGGCTTACCTACCTTCTTTGGAGGTATCACTAATACATTACAATACAAAGGTTTTGAACTAACCGCCTTGTTAACCTTTCAAGGTGGAAACTATTTATACAACCAGGCAGAAATCACTGCCATGCAGGTGGGACTGGGACGTTCAAATCTCTTTAATGATTTAATTGAAAATTCCTGGACCCCGGAAAATCCGGATGCAGCATATCCAATGTTAGTTTGGAATGGACGGATGTATTTAAACAATGATGGAAACCCTCAGTTCAATGCGGATGGTACTTTTAATTTCAATCAACGCTATGATGACAATACGGCGAATAACAGAGCGTCAACGCGCCATTTATACAAAGGCGACTTCATGAGATTAAGGACCTTGCAACTCGCTTATACGTTAAGCCCTGAATTTATTTCTCGTATTGGGCTGAAAGGAGCTCGCATTTTTGTGAATGGTAACAACCTGGTTACGTTCACTTCATTTCCTGGATGGGATCCTGAGCAATTAAACTTTAGCGGAAATGCAGCAACACGAAACCTGAGTCAAGGTGTTGTAGGGGACAGACTTCCCCAATTAAAATCGTTTGCAGCTGGTTTTAGTATCACCTTTTAATTAGAATTTATGAAAAAGATAAGTATACTTTTATTCTCTCTCGCTGCTCTGCTAGGAGGATGTAACGATGATGATTTTTACGAATTAAAGCAAGGGCCTAATCCGCTCATTATTGATGTAGCAGACATGGAACGAGCCACCGCTGGTGCGTATTATGCGCTTACTGGAAACTCAGGCAATCAAAGTAATTTCGATGCGCTAACGGTAGCGGCAGCGTCGATCTCTGATGAAGCTCGTTTTATTCCGCAAGCGGGAGGACATGGTGATGTAGAAAGTTTCTATTTACGAAATAGCTTAACTGATTTGGGCATTAGTAACTCGGCTTTTATCGCGTCATACAAAGCAATTGGCCAGTGCAATCAGTGGTTGCCAATTATTGAAAATGGCGAATTAGATGGACTGGAAGGTTCGAGCCAATTACCCCGTATGCAAGGTGAATTATATTTTCTGCGCGCGTACAGTTATCTTAACCTGGCGAAATTTTTTGCTAACCCGTATACGGGTGGTGATCTAAACAGTCGATACTTTCCGCTTCGTTTGAAACCTGTTACAGCACTCGATGAAGCTAATGCGCCCGCTGCTCCAATAGGTGATGTTTACGAGGCCATTGTAGCAGACTTAATCCGTGCGGTTGATTTATTGCCTGCAAATGCCGTTGGCCAAGTGGCCTCATATGAACATGGTCGTGCGAATAAATTTGCAGCGGCTGCACTCTTAGCACGAGTGTATTTGCAAATGGGTCGATTCAATGACGCATTACCGTTATGCGATTTAGTTATTGATCAAAATGAAGGTGCGTATGATTTAAGTGAGCAACCCATTGAGGCCTGGAACAAATCGTGGTCTGGAGGCTCAAAGGAAGTACTCTGGTATTACGCTATGGGTAATACGCCAAATAATCCAAATGGATTAGGGGGAACAGCCTCTGGCTGGAAACTTCCACGTAGATTTTCGCTCTTTAACTATGCCACGTCAAGCACAGTAGATCAAATGCCGGGTAATTCACAAAACTCGATCAGTGCTTCGACACGAACCTTGGCGATTAGTGATGCACTGTTAACGACCGCCGGATGGATAGATGCTGAACGTACACCAACGCAAAAAGCATTAAACGATCTTAGATTCACTCAGCTTGTCCATTATAACGCGGGAAATGACCCTACTTTTGCGGCAGTCCCCCAAAAGCAATATTGGGTTAATAAATACTGGAGAGGACCTCTATCCGACAGACGTGTAGGTGCCCTACCGTTGCTCAGATTATCTGAGGTTTACTTAACCCGTGCGTTAATTCATTTTCAGAATGGTTCACCCCAGGAAGCGGCAGATGATTTAAATGCCGTTCGCAGAAGAGCGTGGGATGAAATGGCAGCTGGTGAGCCTTACACCGATCTTACTGCAGCAGAAGTAACCCTAGAAACGATTCATTCAGAAAGGATGATCGAACTAATGTTTGAAGGGGATCGACCCTACTACCTTCAAGGATTAAAACTACCCATTCCAAATGGCGATCGTGATGCTGGGTCCATACCATTTGATGCCCCTAATTTATATTTTCAGATTCCGCTTAATGAAAGAGAACTGAATTCAGGTCTCGGGGGGTAGATTAATCACCATAAAAAATTCAACATCATGAAAAAACATATTTATAGTATTGTGTTCATCCTGGCAGGATTCGCGTTGCAATCATGCTCCGAGGAGTCGATTGAGAAAACAGCACCGCCCGTTAGTCGCCTGTTTGCTGTGCATGTATCGCCAAGCTTGAGTTCAACAGACGCTTTGGAGTTATACACTGCGGATGTTAGCTTCGGCAACAATAACAGGCGGGCCAATCTCGCTTATGGCGCTGCAGCTGCAACGAACCCTTCAGCTGGTAATGTATTTCTTAAAGCTCGTTTGGGAACAACCTCCGAAACATCGTTCATTTCAGGTAACTATACGGCAGAAAATTACACCTACTATACGGCCTTAGTAACAAATGTGGATGCAACAAATACAACTCCAACAGCGCCTGTGGGTATTGCAGTCCTCCACGATAATCTCATCGATCCAGGACAGGCAAATGCACAAGTAAGGATTATACATTTAGGTGTGGAAGCCCCTGCGGTTGATTTGTATTTCTATGTTGGCAATGACCAACCTGCACCATTTGCTTCTGGGCTAACTTATGGAAAGTCGTTTCCTGGCAATGTGTCTATCCCACTACAAGCAGATGCTGTTAGCGGTCCCGTGGTAGCAGATTTTGTAACTGTGCCTGCGGGCTCCTATAATTTTAGGGTGCGTCCCGCCGGCGCAGAACCGGATGCGCCAACGGTATTAACCGGAACAACTGCCCTTGCCGCTGGACGCACATACACATTAATTGTTCGCGGATATCTCACCCCGCCAGCTGGAATAACCGGCAGAAACCTTGCATTGCAAAGTCTTCTGCATGAACGTACAACGTATTAAGACATTATCACCGGTTAGCGTGTTTTGGGTTAGCTGTAGCATAGCAATATGTTACAGCTTTCTTATTTGTGGCCTGTAACCTGTGGGTTGGCCATCAATTTCTAAGATTGTTCTTTAATATCAGATAGCCGATATTCTTTTGCATCCACCATTTCGTAAGATCAACAGGAGCTACATCAATTCCACTTAAGGCAGCACCAAGAATAATATCCACATCGCCATCATTATCTATGTCACCGATTTCAAGTGTCATCCAATGCGCATCTTTGCTTTCAGAAAAGGTAAAAGAGGTGAAAGTAAGATTTCCTGTATTTTCCAAATACACGAAGCCTTCTTCAGGGTTTGCGTAATAGTCAGCAAAGTGCGACACCGTACAAATGTCCAGATCCCCATCGGCATCAAAATCAAAAGCCATCGCTTTGTATACACCGTTAATAGGAATAAAAAGTTTTTCTTTGAAAGAGTAGTTACCCTCATTTAAAAATATACGCACCCCATGATAGTCTCTTAACTCAGGAGGGTTAAGCGGGTAATCACCATTGTCACCATTCGCATACAAAATATCAATGAGGCCATCGTTATTAAAATCGTGTAACTCAAAATACGTGGATCCGTAGGTCGGCGGAAATGACAATAACTTTTTCCTCTCAAACGAATCATTGCCTTGATTTATATAAACAAAAATACCTTCATCACCTTGGCCCATTAAGTTGATAATATCCGGGAGGCCGTCTTGATTATAGTCAATCCGATAAGACACAAGCGCCCCCGGGTTTGGATTAAGTATTATTTTCTGGAAGCGTTTTTCACCAAGATTTTTGAAGAAAAGAAAACTACCCACATTGCTTCCGAATTCACTAACAACAATATCCTGAAGATCATCACCATTAAAGTCGTGCATCATAGAGTGAACAGGTCTCTTTAAGTTTGTGAGTATTGTATCAACCAATTCAAGTCGATGTTTGATTCTTTTCACCTCGGCCAAAAAGCCAGTGCTATCATCCAATGGAGAAAATGTACCCATGAACGTAAGGTTTAATTGCAAATCAACCTCTTCCAGATGAATGGGATATCCTGACATGCGCGAAGCATTTGTCTTTTTTGTTTTTAGATTCGTGACATTCATAGAACTATCGGAAGCATTGGCAACGAATAGTTGATCACCGAGTACTTTAACAAGCGTTACTCCCGGAATAGGGAAAGCCTGAGGTGCATGTATGACAGTGAATTGTGTTAACTCCTTAAATACTTTTTTTCTTGCTGGTTTTGCATAAGCGGATAATGAAATGATATGGTCTACAATAGTTTGGTACTGTTGTGCTGTTAATACGGGAGACTTAGGAACATTTTTCATATACCGAAGCTCCTGGTATACATAGTCGGGCATGTTACCATATTCTCCTGATTGCTGCCTGAATAAACCAAAGTACCATGCCATTTCCGGAAGGACTCCGTTTTCCCAAATATTTTTTGTGAGTGAATTGGGATCGGGTAGCACGTGACACGTCTGGCAATACTGCTCCATCAAAATTCTACCCTCATCAATGGCGGATGTTTGAGACTGCTCAACTTTTTTTTCAGAGGGGGTGCAATTGAAGAGTAACCATACAATGAGTATAAAAAGCAAGAATCGATCAGTCATACGCAAGTATAGCACTCACGTCCATCCGATCCGAGTCAGTGAAAGTATCTTTTAAAAAAACTGAATTTAACTAATAATAGTTATCAATTCTTTTCTTTTAACTAAGGGTAGTGTGACCTTAATGTGTATTACGTTACATAGGTTCAAGGGCTCAACAAAGAAAGTAAAACCCAACAGTCAGGAGCGCATGGTTTCACAATGAAACTGATTACGAATTGAAGTAAGGGATGCAATTTTAAAAAACAGAGGATGAAGCTTTTCGTGTCCATTTTGATTTTATATCTGTCTCCTCAGGTGTATCTTACGTATGGCTACACGCAGCCAACACCGAAAAATAGTTTTGAAAAACGCGCAGCCCACATTTTGCAACATACTGCAGATGAGTACCACCCGCCATCAATCGATATTGGCGATCCTGAAAAATACTACTGGCCACTTGTTATCGCCCGGTTTCATCGTTATGGCCCATCAGATTCGATTGGCAATCATTGGATACATAAAATGGCTGGTAACAGTCCGTTCCATTTCACGTTGGTGGGTATGGCTCGTTTACTTTACCAATATCCAAATGCACCAGCCATTCAGACTAACCACGAATTAATTCTTAAAAAAGTTTTTGATCGCAACGACAGTTACAATGCCTGGACTGGAGAAGGAACGGAAAATCATGTAAACATGTCGCGCACAAGCGGCTATCTTTTTGCCCAGGCTGCACTGCTTGGGCGTGCCGATTTTCCAGAAGCAAGAACTCACCTAAATGAAATGGACGACTGGCTTCGATATTGGTCAAAAGAAATTTTTAAAGCGGGTACCGGCGAATGGAATTCAAGTACGTATATGGCTTACAATCTGGTGGGCTGGCTTAACCTTTTTGATTTTGCAAAAGATCAAGAGATCAAAAATATCGCAAAGGCTGTCCTTGATTATTATGCAAGTGAACTCGCTTTGCACTACAGCTATGGAAGCGTAGGAGGAAGTGAAATGCGTGGCAGCAATTCGACATTAGGAAGCGCTACAAGTTACCTTGGATGGTTGTGGTTTGGCACTGATGATGACTATTACAGTTCACCCGGAGGATTAACCGGAAGTCAATATATTCAGTGTGCGCATGCCGCCACAAGTACGTATAGGCCTCCCACGATGCTTAACCATTTGGCAAGCAAGCAGGGCGGACCAACAACATATCAATGCAGCCAGCCGGCATATTTACTGGACGAACCTGCTTTCGTAAAGCAATTTTTTTACGCTACACCTGATTTCACCTTAGGCAGTTCGAACAGCAGATATGGGGGTTATACCGGTTCTACTTCCCAGGTAGTAAGTTGGAAACTTGTAGTGCGAGAGGCAACGGGTAAACTTCCTCTGGAGATAGTGGGGAACGGTATGTATTACGACAAAAAGCCTTTGAAGGGACGTGACCCTTATACACAGGTTGTACATCATAATAACGTATTGATACAAATGACCTGTGTTCCTACTGATGAGCGTGATCATTTCGAGCGAGTGAAGGCAATTGTTAAGGAATGGGCTGAGCTATGGCAAGATGATTTTAGAAAGAGGTTTCCAAATGATCCCCACAAAAAGAATGTTGTTACCCTTCGGGAAAATCGCTCCGGTAGGAATGGAAGCTTTGTGGCTTTGCCTTCGCAGATTGCGATTGATTCATCGGGTACCACGGTGTGGGTAAATGCTGGAGATACCTTCCTGGCAATTCGTTCTGTGAGTGGCCAGAGATTAAAAAGCTTGGTCGAAAACGGAAAAATATATCTCGTCGATGACCAACCTCCGGGAGTATTATGTGGTATCATCCTGGAAGCGCGCCGAAAAAAAGAGGTAACCGACTTCAAATCTTTTATCACACAAAGTGGTAATCAAAGTAACGTTGACCGCTACGGAAAAACAATAAATTTTACGTCAAGCACAGGCGACCATATCACCGCTACCTATAGGTCGAACGGAGTGACAACGGAAGCAATATCAGATTGGGGGTATGGAAAAGTTAAACCTAATGCCAAATTAACCACACCTCCACTCCTACAACCGGAATGGCCCACTGGAGAAGGTTGGGGTAAAGTACCTGCCTATTCTATAAACAAAAGTAAAATTAACCTTGAAAACATCTGGCCGGTGTGGCAAGGTCAATACTTAGCACTAGACAAAAGTATACTTCGAATTAATGATGGCGACCAGCTTTACGAAATCAATTATCAAGGTAGCAACCCTGTTTTTACGGTAAGAGACATTAGAAGAAAACAAAATGACGAGAAGGGAAATCATTAAAAGTATGGGACTAGCATCTGCTTTCACTGCTTTCGCAATGGAATCTATCGATGCAGGTATAAAACCGAAATCCGCGTTCCCCATTGCAGAGCCTACCGACATTCAAAAACAATGGATGGCTTTAAAGATGGGTATGTTTATTCATTTCGGAATCAACACTTACTATGATACAGAATGGAGTGACGGAACCCTGGATCCTGTACGATTCAATCCCGACAGACTTGATACAGACCAATGGTGCCGTGTTGCTAGGGAGGCGGGCATGAAATACATAGTAGTAGTTACCAAACATCATGACGGCTTTTGTAACTGGCCAACAAAACATACAGCGTACTCCGTAGCGTCTACTCCTTACAAGAAAGATGTCTTACGCGCTGTTGTCAACTCAGCACACAAACATGGGCTGGCTGTTGGTTTATATTATTCATTGTGGGATCGGCAGGAGAAAAGTCACGACCAAAATGAATGGCAGTATGTTGAATTTATGAAAAACCAATTAGCGGAATTGCTAACACAATATGGGCCCGTTGTCGAGTTATGGTTTGATGGCTTTTGGAAAAAACAGCAATCGGGTTGGAAAAAGAAAGGCGAGGTCGAAGGCGAAAATGTAGAAGAAGGCTCTTCACGACAACGTGATGAAGAGTTCATTACTGCATGGCGTATGGAAGGAGCATACCGTTGGCAAATGGATCATCTGTATCAATACATAAAATCCCTACAACCGGGATGTCTGGTGATGAATAACTCTACGACATCATACCCGGGTGTACCCTTACATCCCGTTGACATCAGGAGTGGTGAGAAAGCCACAAAAGCTTTTAACGATAATAAGGTATGGAACTTCTTAGGCAAAGACGTGTATCTGCCCATGCAAATTGAAACCACCATGTCAGTAAAAGGCGACTCGCGCTTCCCCAGTGGAAACTGGTTCTGGCACGAGTGGGATCATTCCGTAGCCAGCCCTGATCAGATCAATGAATGGCAGCACGTTGCCCGGCAGATGGATGCAAACCTTTTGATTAATGTCGGCCCGATGGCCAATGGAAGATTACGTCCAGAAGATGAACGCGCTTTAACTGAGTTACAGAATGCAAGGAAGTGAAGTGACCTAATTAAAATTGAAATGAAGCTAAATTTTACTTTTTTACTTTTCGTTGTTTTGCTCTTCACGCCCGGAATCAGCCTGCTTGGTCAGGTGAAAGATGATCCTTATCTCACGAAGCTGTACTGGTCGCTAAATGATAGCCCGATGCAGCGTAAACTGCGTAATATCAAACCCTTTCCGGTTGGTGTTGTCTACTATCAACAAATGGATCACAACCTTGACTCTATCCGCAACACTTTTCAAGTCATCCGGCAGCACGGTTTCACAGCGCTTAAGCAGATTGTTATTACTCAGCCGGATGTTCCGGTCGGTATGCAGGAGCAGGTATACAATGCCGCACTCGATGTTGGGCTTTCACCATGGTATTATGGCGAAGGTGGTTGGCAAGAAATCAACCCTCAATTGCTTCAAAAGCTGGGTATAAAAACCAAACTAAGCGCTGAGCAAATGCCCATGATACAAGCAGATCCAAAAATGGTGAAGTATCAAACAACATTACTACGCGATCGCATTGGGCGTATGCACTCGCAGCCACCGAAACCGAAAGAAATGGGTGAACCGGGCCGTAATACACCTTACCTGACACCGCGCCTATTGCCTGCATTCACGAATGCGTTGAAAGAACAATACGGTACTCTGCCTGAGCTAAAAAAGGCATGGGGCTACAGTTATACCTTTCAGGACAACATTGATTCGTTTGAAGACGCAGCTAAGCTTTTAGAAGCGATCGGTACAGATCAATACGGTAACAGGATTGGCCGCAACGGTTGGAGCATACGTCCTGCACGCGATGCCATGAGATTTCAGGCTGATCTTAAGATTAAAGACTATACCGAGTTCATGAAGACTTATTATGCCTTCGACCCGGAGGAGCCAAATCGCACTGGCGGGCATCAGCTTTTTGAAAATCAACCCCTCAACGGATGGGATCTTGAAGGGCAGGCAAAGTCGGCAACGATCGGTGGTTCCTTTTATGCCTCAATACATCTGGCACACCACTTCTTTCTTGTAGTTGGTGAAGTAGTCCGACCCGTTTATATGCAGGCCCGCACCGTCGCGGATATGTTCAAAGGTGGTTGGTCAGCTGCGTGGGAGTCTACCGGAGGCCCTACACAATGGAGCGGTTACCAGGGCTACACTGTGGACGGGAACCTGATGCAGACATTGATGTTAAGTTATGTTGCGGCAGGGTTAAAAGGTATTGGCCTGTGGACATGGAATTCTCGTGACACAGGGTGGGAGGCCGGGGAATATGCGCTTACCAACCTACAAGGTAAACCAACTGATCGTGCAGTGGTCGCAGGACGGATTGCACAGGCAATACAAGCTCACCGTTTTGAATTGTGGAGTGCACTGGACGAACCATTGGTTGGCATATTGTATAGCTGGGAGAATGAAGCAATTATGGGGAGGCTCTCACTTGGCGCATATCCGTTGTCAACGCCCGTGCAGCAAACTACACGTGATGCTGAATTCAGACAATTTCATGCCGAAGGAAAAATTGGAATCTCACGTGCATTAATGAACCAAAATATTCCATTCGAATACGTAACGGAAAGAGATTTGAACGCTGGGTTGGCTGGCCGATACAGGGTTATTTATTTGCCATCGGTGCTGGCATTAAGTGAAGAAACTGTTCAGCAATTGGAACAGTACGTGAGAGAAGGCGGGCACCTGGTTGCTGATATGCCGTTACTCATGCTCGATAACTATGGCAGGTTGAATAAATATCGTAAAGGCGAGGTGTTTGAAAAAGTGTTTGGTTTCCAGGTCACGGATTACTTTAATACTTTCAACGCACCCAAGTCCTTAGAAAGTGTGGGAACAGTGAATGGTCAATTTGCCGACATTGTAATGACACACGGCAAGGTAAGTCAACGCTTTACTGATGGCTCACCCGCCGTCATTCAAGCACAGTATGGCAAAGGAAGAACCACTGTTTTTAACTTTGAAGCTTCGCGTTCTGTTTTCAAGCCAGGAAACTCAGCTTTTGAAAAATTTATCGTTGATCCCGTGCTGCGGGGTACTGAAAAGATTTTTTCAGTAGAGGGCAGTGCGCTGGTTTTCCGAAGGTCATCCAACAAAGCAGATCACTATTTTATAATAAATGAGGGTTTGTCCACTACAGTAAGTATAAAAGGAAACAACGTTACCTATACACGTGCAGAGGATGTTCTTAAAAAACAAAGTCTTAGTGTCTCCAGGAATGCCCTCAGCGTAAATGTGCCCTCTTACTCAGGTAGTTGGATAAGGGTAGAAAAACAGTAGTGCGCTATATAAAATTTTAGGATGATAAATAAACACCTACATAACAACGGTCGTCTCATCATGTTCATAACCGAAAGTAGCTTACAACGTGCAAAAGCTTTTAGCTATGTTTTCATAATCGCGTTGCTCGGTTGTGCCCGCCAGCCTCTCACAAAAGAAAATCATCCGAAACTATTACAGCAATTTGATAAGGATCCGGGGAATGCAATCCTGGCAGATTTTTCATACGCAGGCTATCATGCTGGTAAAGAACTTCCTCCGGTTAGAAAAGATCTGCCGTATTTTAAAGTTGTTGATTATGGAGCAATTCCAAATGATGGTAAAGACGATATTGATGCCATTCAATCTGCAATAGACGCAGCAGCAAAAGCCGGGGGTGGTATCGTTAGCTTTCCTTCCGGTACATTCGATTTTGATGTGAATACAGCCAACCGATTTCTACACATATCACACTCAAACATTATTATCAGGGGTAATGGATCGAATATAGAAGGCACCGTATTCCACGACCATACAGCTTCAACGTCACCTGATCCCAAGAAGATGTGGCTGTCGGGTTTATATCCGGGATTTATTTATGCAGGAATTTTACCCTCTGATAGCACCTGGCGAATCAGTGGCAAAAGTGAAGAAGCATTAACGTTGATAAAACCCGCATCACGTCAGACAAAAGTTATTGAAGTGGAAGACGCGTCGCAATTGAAAGCAGGAGATACCTACCTATTGACATTGTTCGATCCAGACAGTTCTCTTGCTTTTAGTTTGGTTTACCCAATGAAAAAAATGGGTAAAAATCATATCACTGGTCAGCAACCCTACCGTTTTCAAAATCTGGTAACCATAGAAGCAATTAAAGGTAACTCGATAATCCTGCTGGCACCTGTACTGTGGGATTTAAAATCAGAGTGGAAGCCGCAGCTTTGGCGTGTTCCTGAAGTATTGTCTGGTATTGGCATTGAGGGAATTCGAATGAAAACAGATTGGAAGGAATCTTTTATCCATCACCACAGTGATGTTCATGATAACGGCTGGGACCAGATTCGATTTAGTTTCGTAAAAGACAGTTGGGTAAAAAACCTTGTCCATGATGGTGCTACCACCGCGGTAAGTCTTTCAAACTCTACACACTGTGTTGTTATGGACGGCCAGATTATTGGCAATCCGGGACACAATGGTTTCGGCGTAAACGGATTCTCCACCTACAATTTATTAATCAATTTACAGGGCGGAAGGGCAATGCATACTTACACTATTCAAGGGCATGTAAGTGGGAATGTCTTTCACAACTGCTATTCAGAAGAACCTTCGTCTATTGACGGACATGGCGGACTAGGCGTGTATAATCTGTTTGACAGTATGTATGGTGGCGTTTTTAAGAACGGTGGTTCGAATCTAAACATCCCTCCGGCTATTGGTCACCGACTCATCCTATGGAATTGGGAAATGGGGTTACAAGATCCTTACAGTGGCCGATTGAAACCTTTGATAGCTCGGTATGATTTGATTCCCGGCTTCATTGCTGTGGGTGTAAAAGGTGGAAAAGGGCAGCCTGTGTTTTTTCACGACAATAATGGAAATAAAATAGATTATGATGTTACAAACGAATGGAGTAATATCGAATACCTAAACCGAAAAGTAAATCCATCTTCATTATACCGATATCAACAACAAAAGCGATTATCATTAAAATGAAATCAGTTTTAAACAACAAATCAACTGGAAGTGTGTGAAATCTACCGAAGCATTACAATCAAGTTGATGTGTCTAATTATTTAGTCCAACAAATTCTTAACCGATGAAGTATCTCTTTTTGCTAATAATATTTTTTCAGTCGTGCACATCCTTCGCTCAATTTGATGTGGTGATAGTTGGCGGAACTCCCGGTGGAATCATGGCGGGTATTGGAGCTGCGCGGCAAGGTAAAACAGCCGTGATTCTTGAGCGAACTTCACATATCGGAGGGCTCCCCGCTAATGGATTAGGTGCAACGGATATTCATACACGCGGTGCCACGACAGGTTTGTTCACCGAATTCATTTCGCGTGTTAAGCAATATTATATCACAAAATATGGCCAAGAGTCACAGCAGGTTATCGATTGTGATGGTGGTTATCATTTTGAGCCTTCAGTCGCAGAGATTGTCTTTGAAGCGATGTTGAAGGAGTATCAGTCTAAAATTACAGTATTGAAAATGCGTCAGTTCGATGCGGATCCTGATAACGTTGTTCTGCAGAATGATCAGATTAAAGAGATCCTGATATTGAACCGGCAAAATAAAAACACGGAAAGCTACAGCGGAAAAGTGTTTATCGATGCAACGTATGAAGGTGACCTTGGTGCAGCTGCTAATGTTCCTTTTCGGATTGGGCGTGAAGGTAAGGATGCCTTTAATGAACCGGGTGCCGGACGCGTTTACAAATATTGGGGTGGCCCCGAAGGACCGGGAAGTACTTTCCAGGCTGACAATGCCGTACAAGCTTACAACTATCGATTATGTTTAACCAAAATCGAGGCGAACCGGAACGACGTGGTGAAGCCAAACCGTTACAACCGCGAGGAATATGTAACAATGATTGACGATGTGTGGACAGGTCTCAATACCAGTGCGTCGATTCAAGAAGTAACGCCAGCGATGCTGGAACAAAATCGAAATCATGTTAGGGCGGGAAATCGGTCCAGTACCCCAGGCGATGTGTGGGGTATTGCCAAGATCACCAATATGGTTAAGTTACCGAACGGGAAAACGGATGCAAACAATCAACATCTTGCATTTATTTCTACGGATTTACCAGAAGAGAACTGGCCTTGGCCAACTTCAGATTGGACATGGAGAGATGCTTACGCAAAAAGACTTCAGGAATATACCGAAGGATTGATTTGGTTTACCCAAAATGATAAAGCCTTGCCAGCACATTTCAGAAAAGCTGCGAAAGAATGGGGCTACGCAAAAGATGAATACAATGACAACAACAATTTTCCTCGGCAGGTATATGTGCGCGAAGGCAGGCGTTTCGAAGGGTTATATTTTTTCACCGCTCAGGATGCATTGGCCGTGGCGCCAGGGAGACGACCACCCCTTCATTCTTCCAGTATTACAGCCAGTCACTATGCTCTAGATTCTCACGCGGTTAGAAAACGTGAGACAGGAAAAATTCACCTTGATGGATTTCTAAGTTATCCGTCATCCGTGTATACGATACCGCTGGGAGTAATTTTGCCAAAAACAGTTGATAACCTGTTGATACCTGTACCAGTATCAGGCAGTCATATCGGCTTTTCAACACTACGTATGGAACCGTGCTGGATGGCATTGGGTCAGGCGGCAGGTGTAGCCGCAGCGTTGGCCATCGACGAACAGTGTAAGATCAGAAATGTTGGTTTAGAAAACCTTCAACAAATACTCATTTCACAGAAAGCAACATTGCTCTATTACCGGGATATTTCTCCGGAAAATGAGGATTTTGCTATGGTTCAACAAATGGGATTAAAGGGCTACTTGCCTGATTGGAACGCAGCCCTAAACGAAGCTGTTGACGACGAAACAATTTTATTTTGGGAAAAGCTTTATGGAAGCAAGATTGCTTATATCCCAGGTGCAAAAAGAAAAGACGTTCTGCAATCCATTCATGATAAAATTAGCGATAAGGAAAGGTGACCTTTGCAGGATGTGAATAAAAGTCTGATTTACCGGGTAATTCGATGCGTTGACTGGTTATTGAGCATCAAAAGAATAAAATAAAATCCACCATGAGAAACATTCTTCTTCACATTGCTTTTGTCGTTTCGCTTATGAGTACACAGAGTGCAGTCTATGCACAACGTACTATAGAGGTTGATGTTTGTATTTACGGTGGCACATCGGCGGGGGTAATCGCAGCCTACACTGCTCAAAAACTTGGAAAGACAACCGTTATCATTGAGCCCGGTAATCGATTAGGGGGAATGTCATCGGGTGGCCTTGGGTATACCGATATCGGGAATAAGTATGTAGTGACGGGATTGGCGCGGGATTTTTATAGAAGAATTGGTAGTCACTATGGAAAGTTCGAACAATGGATTTTCGAGCCCAAAGTAGCTGAAGCAATTTTTCAAGACTATGTGAAACGTGGCAACATCCAGGTCATTTATCAAAATCAATTGCGTGAAGTAATAAAATCGGGCAACCGAATCACAGCGATACTACTTGAAAACTCAAGATCCCCTGCTGCCATGCCTCTTACAACTATTAAGGCAGCCATGTTTATTGATTGTGGTTATGAAGGTGATCTGATGGCCAAAGCAGGTATATCTTACATCGTTGGCAGAGAAGACAATAATGATTTCAAAGAGACACTTAATGGGGTACAACTAATGAAGGGACATCAATTTTCCGATGGAATCGATCCCTATAAAATCAAAGGTGACCCTCAAAGTGGTTTGCTATGGGGGATAAGTGATGATAAGCTAGATCCTCAGGGAACTGGCGACAAAAAGGTGCAGGCTTACAATTATCGCATCTGCTTAAGTGACGACCCCAATAATCAGGTGAAAATTACACGACCCTCAGGATACGACTCGACTCGTTACGATCTGTTAGTTCGATTGTTTGAAGCTAATCCGCAAAAGATTAAACTGAACGATTATTTTATTTGGAGTCGCATGCCGAATAACAAAACGGATATAAATAATCGCGGTGGCTTTTCAACGGACATGATTGGAATGAACTATGAATATCCTGATGGTGACTACGAAACTAAAAAGAGAATAATAAACGATCATGAAGTATATACAAAAGGTTTGTTATACTTTTTTGGAAATGACGCGCGCGTGCCGAAGCCCCTACGCGAAGAAATGCTGAAATGGGGTTATCCAAAAGATGAGTACACAGACAACGGGAATTGGTCGCCTCAGCTATATATTCGTGAAGCCCGGAGATTAATTGGCAGCTATGTAATGACGCAAGCGAACTGTGAAGGTAAAGAACAGGTAACGGACGGAGTGGGTATGGCAGCTTATACTATGGACTCTCACAATTGTCAACGGTTGGTTATTGACGGGCAGGTTAAAAATGAAGGCAATGTAGAAGTAGGCGGATTTGATCCTTATCCGATATCCTACAGGGCAATTATACCCAAACCAGCTGAGTGTGTAAATTTACTGGTACCCGTCTGTTTATCGGCAACACATATTGCTTACGGGTCCATTCGTATGGAGCCTGTGTTTATGGTGTTGGCACAGTCGGCCGCAAATGCTGCTGTGATGGCAATCGATCAAAAAATCGGTGTCAATGAAGTCGACGTTAAAAAATTAAAGGAAGAGTTGATCCGCAACCCTTTAGCTACCGGAAGAATTGCCGATGTGGTAGTAGATAATGAAGAGACCGCCAATGTAGTGGTAATGGGAACTTGGAGTACCGAGAAAAAGGGGGGATATGGTCCAACGTATCTGGTGCATGATCCGGTTAAAAATACCTTGGCCTCTGTACGATTTACACCTCGTATTCCTGTAGCAGGTCGATATAAGGCTTATATCTATTTGCCAAAAATTGCTAATGCTTCAACGAAGCTTTCGCTGATTATACATGATGGCAAAAAGCAAAGCGAGGTTGTAATTAACTCGTCGAATATAAAAGTGGAAGGACAAACTTCCGGAGAGTGGGCCCTTATAGGAGAGTACAAATTATCGGCTGGTAAAAATGTGTTTGTAGAAGTGACTTCCAACAATGCTGATGGTAAGATCGTTGCAGATGCAGTAATCCTTGTTCCCCAGACAAAGTAGACTGGGATATACCATCCAATTTAAAATGGGTTAAAATACTTTGTGGGTCTTGACAGGCTAGGCCTGCATATTTTTGTGCCAGGCCTTGCAAAAGGGTATTTTGCAAATTACCTTTTGGTGCTCATTAACCTTTATAGTATGAATGTAAATAATCTGACGTTAGCAGTATGCCTCGCGGCTGGCGGGTTAGCCTGTATCGAAAAAAAAGAAGTTAAGTCAACCATGAATTACCCACAGACAATTAAAGCTGATACAATAGATAATTATTTTGGCAGCGCCGTCGCAGATCCTTATCGCTGGCTTGAAGACGATACCAGCACTTCCACAAAGACATGGGTTAAGGCGCAAAATGATGTTACGTTCGGATTTCTGGATAAAATCCCGTACCGGGAGTCAATTAAAAAGAGGCTTACGGAAGTCATCAACTATGAACGACTCGGCGCGCCATTTAAAGAAGGTAATTTTTATTACTTCTATAAAAATGATGGTTTGCAAAATCAAAGTGTCTTATATCGCAAGAATGGTGAAGATAGAGAACCTGAAGTTTTTCTAGATCCAAATTCATTCTCTTCAGATGGAACAACAAGTCTGGCCGGAATATCATTTACCCAAGATGGTTCACTTGCTGCATTCCTCATTTCCGAAGGTGGTTCCGACTGGAGAAAGGCAATAGTGATTAACACGATCGACAAGTCCATTGTTGAAGATACACTCCGTGATTTAAAATTCACTGGAATAGCGTGGAAAGGGAAAGAAGGATTTTACTATAGCCGGTACGACAAACCAAAGGGGAGTGAACTTTCCTCAAAAACCCAACACCATAAACTTTATTACCACAAACTAGGCACACCTCAATCGGCTGATATAATGATTTTTGGCGGAGCGAAAACACCGCGCCGGTATATTGGCGCACGACTAACAGAAGATGAACGGTTTCTTATCGTGTCTGCTTCAACAAGCACAACCGGCAATGAATTGTATGTACAAGATCTGAAAGACCCGAAAGGAACATTGACTACAATTGTCGGTAATTTTGAAAATGATCATCGCGTATTAGATAATGACGGCACAACGCTCATTATTGAAACAAATTTAAATGCCCCCAATAAACGGATTGTCGCTGTTGATTTTTTAAAGTCAGGCATAGATTATTGGCAAGACCTTGTGCCTGAAGCAACCGAAGTAATTGACGGCGTGAGTGTAGCCGGCAAGAATATATTTGTCAATTACCTTAAAGATGCACGTTCGTTAATAAAACAATTTGACTACAGCGGAAACCTCAAACGAGAGATAGCTTTACCTGGAATTGGAACTGCGAACGGCTTTAACGGAAAACCTGATTACAGAGAAGTCTACTATTCATACACCTCTTTCACGCATCCATCTTCAATCTTTAAATATGACATAGCGAGTGGTAAATCAACCCTCTATGAAAAACCTAAAGTTGATTTTAATCCGGACGACTACGAAACGAAACAAGTTTTCTTCTCCAGTAAAGACGGTACAAAGGTACCCATGTTCATCGTTCATAAAAAGGGACTTGAGCTCAACGGAAAAAATCCAACGTGGCTATACGCTTACGGTGGGTTCAGTGTGAGCCTTACCCCAAACTTCTCTGCACTGCGTACCGTATGGCTTGAGAATGGAGGAGTTTATGCACAACCTAGTCTTCGGGGAGGTGGTGAGTACGGCGAATCCTGGCACCTTGCAGGAACAAAGATGAATAAGCAAAATGTCTTTGATGATTTCATTGCAGCGGGTGAATTTCTTATTCAGCAAAAATATACATCAAGTGAATACTTGGCCATGTCAGGAGGATCAAATGGTGGATTGCTAGTTGGCGCCGTTATGACTCAGCGCCCCGATCTGGCTAAAGTAGCTTTGCCTGCCGTTGGTGTAATGGATATGCTTCGGTATCATAAATTCACGGCAGGTGCTGGCTGGGCATATGATTATGGTACGTCCGATGATTCAAAAGAAATGTTCGAATATCTGAAAAACTACTCTCCTGTTCATGCACTGAAACCTGGCGTAAATTATCCTGCCACACTCATCACTACTGCAGATCGGGATGATCGTGTTGTACCAGCTCACTCATTCAAATTTGCAGCAACGCTGCAGGAAAATCACGCAGGTGATAATCCTGTTTTAATTCGAATTGAAACAAAATCGGGACATGGTTCTTCTAATCTTTCCAAGGCAATTGAAGTAACTGCCGATCAATACGCGTTTACGTGGTATAATATGGGGATCATTCCTCCAATGGTTAAGAAGGATATGTAATGTGTTTGAAGTTTATAACCTTCACTGTCTTGGACGGAGTTCAGAATGTAACCCGGTATTATTTTTTATGAATCATACAACAAAGATCCGAAGTGGAATCAAGGATGACCTTCCACAGGTTCTCCTTCTGGTAAAAGAACTGGCCCTTTACGAAAAGGCCCCGCATGAAGTAATCAATACAGTCGAAGTGATGGAACGGGATGGCTTCGGGCCAAATCCAATCTTTGGTTTTTTTGTTGCTGAAAGTGAGAATCGTATCGTTGGCATTTCCGTTTTTTATTGGAGATATTCTACCTGGAAAGGCAAGCGTCTTTACCTGGAGGATATAATCGTAACCGAGCAGGTTCGCGGGATGGGAATCGGTAAACTATTATTTGAGCGAACCATGCAGCATGCGCTGGATGAAAATTGTTCAGGAATGATCTGGCAGGTGCTGGACTGGAATGAGCCTGCTATTAATTTTTACAAAAAGTACGGATCAAAGCTCGACGGCGAGTGGGTAAACTGCTCATTGGAAAAGGAGCAAATTGAATCCTTACTAAAACGTTGATAATCTAAGACTGCATCCAGACAAGGCCGAATTTTAAACCTCTTCTAATAAGGTCATGAAGGCAACATGTTTGTCCCGAAATCGTGACCGGAGTTCTTCCAGACGTGCAGGCGCGTGTTTTTCAAAATAGAGTGTGACGTGAGTCAGGGTTTCGGCAAAATACTGAACACTGTAGGAAATACTTCCATCATCCTGGTCGTGTAAAACCTTATAAATCTTATACTCTACAAACATTCCTGTTTGCATTATACGAGGGATATGCTCGTCTTTCATCCACTGAAGCCACTCTCGCTCCACATCCTTATCAATTCCAACTGTTACATTGTACAGAAACATTTTGTAAAGGTATTGTTCTTTCTAATCTAACCATAGCGTGAGCCGTAGGATTTGCAGAGTGAATGACAAATCCACATGATCTTTTCTTTTAACCTTTTTGTTTAATGCGTGTTCTTACCATTACATCAATTCAAGTTTTGTGAGAAAACGTTACTTTCTGTTTTTAATACTCTTAATGTCGGTTGCTTCCTTTGGCCAGACCGGAAAAATAAAGGGGAAAATTTTCAATAAAGTAAGCAACGAACCCATTCCTTTCGGGAATGTAGTAATTCAGGGAACAACCGTTGGCGCCGCAGCAAATGAGAATGGCGAATATGAAATCAATGACCTCAAACCCGGCCAGTACAACCTCGAAGCTTCATTTGTCGGTTTTAAGCCGTTGCTAGTTTTCGAAGTTGAGATAACAAATTCAAGAACAACATTTGTTGACCTGGCTCTGGAAGAAGAAGCGCAAAAACTTGACGAGGTAACGATATCAGCAGCAAACTCCTTTTTTAAGTCTGATGAATCCCCGCTTTCACTAAGAACAATCGGTACTGCCGAAATAAAACGAACACCTGGAGGTAACCGCGACATCTCAAAGGTTGTCCGATCTCTTCCCGGTGTTGCTTCTGCACCTTCTTTTAGAAATGACATCATTATTCGCGGAGGTGCTCCAAGTGAAAATACTTTCTACCTCGATGGAATTCAAATTCCAGTGATTAATCATTTTCAAACCCAGGGGTCTTCGGGTGGACCCGTTGGAATAATCAATGTTGATTTATTGCAGGAGGTGAATTTTTATTCAGGAGCGTTTCCTGCTAACCGCGGAAATACCATGAGCTCTGTTTTCGATTTCAGACTTAAAGACGGCCGCGAGGATAAATGGACTATGAATGGCGTCGTGGGTGCAACTGATCTGGGATTAACTTTTGAAGGACCGGTCTCACCAAAATCTTCACTTGTTTTTTCAGTACGAAGATCTTACCTGAAATTTCTTTTCAACATTTTTAACCTTCCCTTTCTTCCCGTTTACAACGATCTGCAATTTAAATACAAGCATAAAATCAACAACAAAAACCACATCACGGTATTGGGAATTGGAGCGATTGATGATTTCTCATTGAACTTCGACGCACCGGCAAACGCAAATACGGAGGGTGACAGAGAAGAGGCACAATATATCCTCAACCTTTTGCCTGTATCCACGCAATGGAACTATACGGCAGGTATTAAGTATGAACACTTCCGTCCGAATGCCACAACTTCAGTAGTACTAAGCCAGAATGTGCTTAATAATACTTCGATCAAATATCAGGGTAATGATGAATCAAGTGCTGACAATCTTATACAAGACTATAATTCGAGAGAAACCGAAACCCGAATTCGAGTAGAAGATTACTGGTCGAAATCAAACTGGAAAATCAATTTTGGTGTAAACTATGAGATTGCAAAATATGACACCCGCGACTTTAATAAAATTGTAACCCAGCAAGGCTTTGTGATAAGAGATTACGAGTCTTTATTAAACATGAACCGGTGGGGTGTATTTGGTCAGGTAAGTAAGATGATTAAAAATAAATTGACTCTATCAATAGGAATT
Organism: Chryseolinea sp.; assembly: GCA_041747735.1. GTDB lineage: Bacteria > Bacteroidota > Bacteroidia > Cytophagales > Cyclobacteriaceae > Chryseolinea. The sequence goes on along the minus strand of JBGTEP010000195.1, from coordinate 11,797 downwards.
CGGGCTGATGCCAATGACTATTCAAACGAGATGAATAATCTATTGGATCAACTCTCCCCGAGATTTTCTGCATCATATGCGATAACGCCACTTATAAATGCAAATTTCAATACTGGCCTATATTATCAACTGCCTGCCTACACGGTACTAGGGTACCGAGACTCTCAGACAAATGCGCTTGTAAACCGTGACAACGATGTCAAATACATTAGAAGCACTCATTTTGTAAGCGGGCTGGAATTCAATCTTCCGCGAAATTCTAGAATTACGGTGGAAGGATTCTATAAGCTTTATGACCAATACCCATTTTTGCTGGAGGATTCAATCTCCCTTGCGAACCTCGGCGCTGACTTCGGTACAATCGGTAATGCACCTGTCAACTCATCTTCAGAAGGAAGAAGCTATGGTGTCGAATTCTTGCTTCAACAAAAATTATTTAATGGTTTTTACGGATTACTATCGTACACCTGGGTACGAAGTGAATTCAAAGACAAGAATGGAGTATACGTTCCATCATCATGGGACAATCGCCATCTGGTAAGTCTGACTGGCGGAAAGAAGTTTGGAAAAAACTGGGAGATTGGCGTTCGGTGGTTATACACAGGAGGTTCACCTTATACGCCCTTCAATGTTTCGCAAACCATGCGCAGGGAAAACTGGGATGTAAGGCCATTCGGTGTTGCGAATTATGATCAACTTAATACGCAGCGTATTTCCGCCTTTCACCAACTGGATTTGCGAATCGATAAGAAATACTTCTTTAAGAAATGGAGCCTTGATGTTTACTTCGACGTTCAAAATGCTTACAATCACGTAACGAAGTTTCAAGATAACATAGACGTTCAACGTGGTGCAAATGGTCAACCGCTTGTTGATCCCGCAGACCCAGACTACTATCTGCCCAAATACATCCAGAGCACTTATGGACAGCTCCTTCCCACGATTGGTGTGATCGTTGAACTCTAACCTTTATTTCAATTTAAAATTCTTTATCATACCTTGGGGAGTAAATTCCAACCCTATGAAAACAAACTGCCCCGCATTTATTGCTATTTTCTTACTCTGCAATTCGTTGAATGCCCAACAGTTAGTGGTTGAGGAACGCAAGGTTAAAAATGAGGAGTCTAACGAACTTTATGCATGGACTGCGCTAATTGATCAGGACCAGAGTTACTGTATGGACACGTACAGCAGTTTTATAAAAGAATTTTTTAAGGCCAAAGTAGACAAGCGTGGAAAAACAATTCTTGTAACAGAAAAAACAGTCTTTCCAGAATTATCGAAACTACGCCTGGATCAACGAGCAATATTTGCCGTTGAAACCGGTGGCACTGCCGTTTCCTTTACGTTCAGTCCGGGCTACGATATACATTTTGGACGCGAGGATTATAAAAGTGAATTTGAAAAAGCCGAATCATTCGTAAAGAACTATGTGCGGTACCATTATAAAACATTCTACAATGAAAAGATTAAGTCAATACAGGATAAGATGAAATCCACTCAAAATGAAATTGATTCAAATAGCAAGAAAACGGAAAAAAACACGAAATCAATAGCTGATAATAACAAGTCGGGCGGCGACGATAAATCCAAGTCTAAAAATGAAAAATTACTCCGTGAAAATGATAGTTATACCGCGGAGAATGCGTCTAAAAGAAGAGAGATATCCATGCTGGAAGAAGAGCTGTCAAGAGCGAATGAGAGTTTGCAAAAGGTAGAACGTTTCCACTAATCCATAATTGTTACAGCAAGGTAATTACCGCGAAAAAATGGAATGTAGTTCCTGCCAAGACAAAGGCGTGCCAGATACCGTGGCTAAATTTTATCTTTTCGTTCACAAAGAAAAATACTCCTAACGTATAGGCTAGTCCGCCCACCAAAAGAAAGGTGAATCCTTTAGCCGACATTTGTTGATACACCGGGGTAATAAAGAAGACGATTACCCATCCCATTACTATATAAAGCGTTGTTGAAATGTACGCTGCTCTTCCGGTGAAGAATGCCTTCATCACAATCCCCGATATTGCACAAAACCAAACCACACCAAAAATGGTCCATCCAACCCATCCATTTAAAATAGTGAGACAAAAGGGTGTGTATGTACCTGCTATTAAAAGGAAGATAGACATATGATCAAACTTCCTGAACAAATTCCTCACTCGTGGCCTGCCAAAGCTATGATATAGCGTCGACATGGTATATAAAATCACCATGGTAGTGCCAAAGATCGAAAAACTGACTACATGCCAAACGGTACCATAAAGGGAAGAAAATACGACAAGTAGTACCAATCCGGCAATAGCCAACACCGCACCAACACCGTGAGTAACAGCATTTACAATCTCCTCTCCTCTTGATACCTGCCCCTTTTCCATAATTATGCATGTATAAACGCAATGCAAATTTATGACAATGAACTGAAAATATTGTATATTCCTACTCGAATGAAGATTTGCACCAAACCACTCGCTTCTATTGTTTTTATTATCCTGTTTGAAAGTACAGCATTCGGGCAGTTTAGTTCTCGAATGATGCGTTCAAGTGAGTTAATTTTTGATGATCAATCGTATGTGCAAACGTCCTATAAAAAGGCATGGAATTTACCAGGGTTTGTTAGTGATAAGCCGTCGGTCTATAAACCGAAAAACACGTTCATGACATTGCCCGTAAACTCCACCGCTTTATTGGGAAATTCTTACTGGATGGGTTCTGTTACAACGCAATCTTACAATCAGGGAAAAATCGGCAGGTATTATTTCTGGGATATTCAAGGCAATCTCAGGGGATCACACCTGTTTGTTGACATTGCTGGTAAAAATAAACGAGGGCTTAAGCTTGTTTTCCCGCGGCACAGATTTTCCTTTTAACTGGTTTACTCGATTCCAGCGTAGTCTTTTAGATATGAGAAATTTTCACTGAGTCTTCCGCCCTCAGTAACTGTTGCTCTCTCAATTATTCCTTCATAATCTCCAATTAGCAGTGGCTTCAAAATTCGATCGATGAGATCGCGGCCGAATTCTTCGGAGGCACTACGGGGCAATTCACAAGGCAAATTATCAACGGCCATTACCGTTACAAATTCATTTTTTGAAAACGGTGGGCATGTAGTATCTGTGGTAGCATCGTAATCATAAATTGGATCCGGGATCGTGCTTGCCTTTTTTGTACTTGGAATGGATCCTTCAATATCGCAGGTGATGTCCGCAATAATTTTAATCTTAAAATGCGGCGTAAGCATCTGCTGTCTTGTAAACAACACCGGTGCATTTGGATTCCAGAAAGCTCCCGCTATGAGGATGTCGGTGACCTTTGTAAATTCTTCAAACCTGGAATTATAGCGCTCAGGATGATGATGAAATTCTTCACGGTTAAAGTGTCCGCCTTCCTTGCGTGAATGGTAATCTGCACTGCTCAATTGTACATACACAGCCTCATCAAATTGTCGGCTAAGAAAATCTGTAGCATTTACTTTCCGAATACCGGCTGTATCCAATGTCTCCATGGCGCCTCTTCCAACACGCCCAGCCCCGGTCAGGATAATTTTAATTGGAGGAAGTTTAACTTTGCGTAACTCTAGCTTGAGATCATTTACATCAAAACATTCCAGCGCCCTTCGAATTGTAAATCCGCCGAAACGTTTACCATAAGTCCAAAGCCCATTATAAGCTCCAACAATACCAGCATACCTTCCAAAAGCGACAACGCGGTTACCTTGTTTATCCTTTAGGGCTTCGTAATCAATCAACCTTATTTTCTTTCTTAGAACAGCTTGTAAAAGCTGCCGGTTATAAGGCTGCTTTTTCATGGTATGGGAAAAAAATAAGTAAGTCTTACCTTCAATTAACTCGTCAATGGGCACCTCTTTTATCCCCATAAGAATATCACAATGTTGGATATCATCAACGACATCAATCCCCAACTCCTCATACTCTTCATTCTTGAAACAACGTACCTCACTTTTCTGGCAATAGACTTTTACCTGGGGGAACCGTTGCTCAATTTCTTCAACCTGTTGAGGTGTAAAAGGAACGCGTTTGTCAGGCGGATTCTTTCCCTCACGTATAAGTGCTACTTTCATAAAATGTGACTTGCTAAATTAATAACAAAGCTAACACCAGACGGCAGATACTCAAACCTTTTGCTTCCCCTCTAAATAAGCACTCTTGAACCTATTAGCGTTCGAGTAACCCGCCGAGTAACGATCCAGCTTCTTTTCCACTGTTACGACCATACGGTGCAAGCGCTTGAACTAGTTTACGAATGGGCATAGACTGTAGCCAAATCTTTCCGGTACCACGGAGCGTTGCGAGAAATATACCTTCACCTCCAAATACCATCGACCGCAGTCCTCCTGAAGTTTGAATATCAAAGTCAATTTGCGATTCGAATGCCACCACACAACCTGTGTCTACACGCAAAGTTTCGTTGTTCAGTGTCCGTTCGATTACGGTACCGCCGGCATGCACAAATGCTTTGCCGTCCCCAATCAATTTTTGAAGAATGAATCCTTCACCTCCCACCAAACCGGATCCAATTTTTCGGTTAAAGGTTATTGATACTTTTGTTCCAAATGCAGCGCAGAGAAATCCATCTTTCTGAACAATCAATTCATTCCCGGGACTTTGCGATAGATCTACCGGAATAACGGTTCCTGGATAAGGCGCTGAAAATCCAACCTTTGCTTTTCCGCTCCCACGATTTGTAAAATGAGTCATGAAAAGTGATTCGCCAGTGAGAACGCGTGACCCTACTGAAAGCAGCTTATCGAACAGACCTGCGTTAGGATTTGAACCATCACCCATTTTGGTTTCAAAATGAATTCCCTCATCCATAAAGAGCATGGCACCCGCTTCGGCAATTACCGTTTCCATGGGATCAAGTTCTACTTCAACAATCTGAATACTTTCTCCCTTAATCTGGTAATCAATTTCATGTGATCTGTTCATCGCGTTTGAATTTGTTTATGGAGATGAAACGTGAGAAGGCACAGACGTGTTACATCTTCGAAACATCTCTTTAATTGTTGAGATTTTTTCTCCTTTTTGCCTGAACAAGTGCGTTCTTAACGTCTCATTTATGAATCAATGGCAGCGAAAGAGGAAACATTCACAACTTAGAGTAACTCGAATCCAGAGTCATTAAAATAAAAGCATTTATTCGATTAACTTTGCATTACCTTAAAAAAACACCTGATGAATACAGCAGAGATAAGGCAGAAATTATTTGATTACATCCGTGTAGCAGATGACAAAACGGTTAAAGCTTTTTACACCATCATAGAAAAGGAAATAAAGCAAGAAGCGGATATGTGGACAGATGAGTTTCTCGATTCGCTCAACAAAAGAACCTTAGAGTTTGACTCCGGAAAAATAAAAGGACTGGAGTGGGAGGAGGTAAAGTCCCTCGCAAAAGATTTTGCTAAGTCCAAAAATGCTTGATGTCGTTCAAGATCATTTTTCATCCAATTGCCAGTAAAGAATACCAAAGGTCATTCGCGTGGTATGAGGAACGGCTTGAAGGATTAGGTAATCGTTTTGAAAATGCGATCAGTGAAAGACTTGCTGAAATTTCAATAACGCCAGAGCTATACCCGATAAAAAAAGGTAATTTCAGGGAAGCCAAGACTGAAAGTTTTCCTTATTTAATTGTTTATAAGGTTTATAAACAAAAGAGAATTGTGTTTATCTCTGCTGTTTACCACACCAGCAGGAGTCCTGGCAAAAAGTACCTGAAATAAAAATAAAAGGAGGGTTTTCCGGCCACCGATTTGAAGCGTCAAACTCAATCAAACTAATCTTTACTCTTCGGTGTTTTTTCTCCTTTTTTAAGATCGTCGTAATCATCGCGCTCGGCGAGTTTCTTATCGTCAACGTTCTTATCTAAAAACTCATTCAGCTTTTCGATGTTCATGTTCGCTTTGATTTCGCCAAACTGGTCGATATTAATATCCAGACCCTGCAAGTCTTTATGAACCCGTGGCTTGGGTTTATTGATGGGCTTCTTTGCTTTTTTGGCCATAATCAAAGTTACAATTCCTAGTTAAATATACTTAGCGGATCGAAGATAAATGCTAAACGTTTAACGGTGTCAATCTACAAGTTCCGTTAAGCTACCTTTACCTTCAATGTATTCAATGCAAAATCAATTCTTTTTAGAACTTCTTCCTTTCCTATGATTTCCATGATCATCATAAGGTCTGGCCCTGCACCTGCTCCCGTAACCGAAAGACGTAATGCCTGCAAAATCTTTCCCGTACTAATTCCAAGATTCGATGTTACTTGTTCCAGGGTTTGTTTGGCGTTAACCGAATCAAGTGTTGCAAGGTTTTGGATCTCTTCTCCAAAAGCAGTTATTACTTTAACCGCATCGTCATTCCATTTTTTGGATACAACACTTTCCTCAAATGTTGTTGGAGCATTGAAAAGAAACTTGCCCTGTTCCCAAAAATCCTTTGGGAAAGTAGCGCGCTCCTTCATAATAGCAACAATTTTAATCGCTTTATCCTGCGCACAAATTATGTTTTCATCGCGGAGTGAGTCTAACAGATAATCGGCAAGCACTTCATTGGATTTTCCACGCAAATATTGTTGATTAAACCATTGTGCTTTATGAATATCGAACTTTGTACCCGCCTTGCCAATACGTTCAACCGAAAATGTCTTAATCAGTTCTTCCATCGAAAAGATTTCCTGAGTTGTCCCTGGATTCCAGCCAAGGAACGCCAGAAAGTTTACCAACGCTTCGGGCAAATAGCCTGACTCACGAAACCCGGCAGCTTTTTCACCGGTATTTGGATCAGTCCAATCCAACGGAAAAATCGGGAAGCCCATTTGATCCGCATCACGCTTACTCAACTTTCCATCACCAGTGGGCTTCAATAATAAAGGTAAGTGCGCAAACTGAGGCATATCGGCTTCCCATCCCAAATACCGGTAAAGAAGTACGTGTAGCGGTGCCGATGGCAACCACTCTTCACCCCGTATAACATGAGAGATCTTCATCAGGTAATCATCCACAACATTCGCCAGATGATAGGTTGGCATACCATCACTCTTCATCAAAACTTTATCGTCAATTTGTGATGAGTGAACCATTACCCATCCTCGAATCATATCGTTAAGGCGTACTTCTTCCTTTCTTGGAACTTTCAGGCGCACCACATAAGGTGTTCCGGCGTGCAACAGCGCCTTCACTTCGTCTTCCGGAAGCGTTAGTGAATTTCTCATTTGCATCCGCGTGATACTATTGTATTGGGGTGACGCTACACCGGCAGTTTTAAGCCGTTCGCGCATCGCTTCAAGATCTTGTTCCGAATCGAAAGCATAATAAGCGTTTCCCTCGTCCACCAGCTTTTGTGCAAACTGCATGTACATCGGTTTGCGTTCAGATTGTCTGTAAGGAGCATACGGGCCGCCTACACCAACACCTTCATCGATTTTAATACCCACCCATTCCAGCGCCTTCAAAATATATTCTTCAGCGCCAGCAACGTAGCGTGTTTGGTCAGTATCCTCTATGCGAAGGATCATCGTGCCATTATGCTGGCGGGCCAACAAGTAATTGTATAACGCTGTTCTTACTCCACCAATATGCAGGGCGCCTGTCGGACTAGGAGCAAACCTTACGCGAACTTCTCTCATGCTCGAATTCTTTTTTTGGACTGCAAAGTTAGGGTGAATTTGCGATTTACAGTAGAATTTAAACCATAAAGGACTAAACCTATCTCCTCAAAGCATCTATTAAAGATTCTCGAGAACATAGTCTACCATCATCGAATATAGATGAAATCTGGTCTTTTCGCCCTGAATGACATGATGCTTGTCGGGATAATAAAAGGATTGAAACTGCTTCCCTGCGTTGATTAACGCATCCTGCAAGACTACCGAGTTCTGAAAGTGCACATTGTCGTCACCCGTTCCGTGAATGAGCAGGAAATTGCCTTGCAGATCTTTCGCAAAAGTGGATGGGGAGTTTTCATCGTAGCCACTCGCATTCAGCTGAGGTGTCCGCAAATACCGCTCTGTATAAACCGTATCATAGAACCTCCAGTTTGTTACGGGAGATACTGCAATACCCATTTTGAACAGTCCTCCTCCCTTGGTCATTGCCAATGTTGTCATGTAGCCACCATAGCTCCAGCCCCAGATACCGATCCGGCTTCCATCGACGTAATCCAAACTCGCTAAAAATTTTGCTCCTGTGATATGATCTTCCAGCTCATATTTTCCCAGCTGCTTGTAGGTTAATTTTTTGAACGCTTCACCGCGAGATCCCGTACCGCGTGTATCAATGATGGCTACGATGTAACCTTTTTGCACTAACATCTGATGAAAATAGAAGTGAGCTCCCCCAAAAGAATTACTGACATTCTGCGAGCCCGGTCCACTATATTGATAAATCAACACAGGATACTTTTTTGATGCATCAAAATTGTTTGGCTTTAGCATTTGACCTTCCAGCGTTGTACCATCGCTGGCTTTAAAGGAAAATAATTCTTTCGTGGCCAAGCCGTATTCAGCAACGGTTTTTACCAGTGCTTCATTCTTTTCTAAAACCTTCACCAAAGAATTTCCTTTCGTTTTATAAAGACTTACTTGCATAGGTTGCGTACTGCTGTGATGGTGATCGATATAAAACTGGAAGTCACCACTTGCATTTATTCTGTGTATGCCGGCAGCCTTTGAGAGTTGTGTCTTTTTCTTTCCATTGAGTGTGATGGAGTAAAAATGTCTCTCCAGGGGAGATACCTCCGTAGATGTATAGTAGAGCGTTTTTGTTTTTTCATCCAGCCCGAGGTATTGAGAAACTTCAAAGTTGCCCGTTGTAATCTGCCTTACTTTTGCCCCCTGAATTGTGTACAGGTACAAATGCTTATATCCACTGGCTTCACTTGTGTAGATAAAGTGCTTGCCATCATTCAGATAATCCAGGTCGTCGGTAAAGTCAATATCCACATACGTTGGGCTTTCTTCAGTTAATACTACGTTACAGACACCCGTGCCAGCGTCCGCATGAATGATCTGTAACTTGTTTTGCAACCTGTTTAAGGTGCGAATTGACAGTTTGTTTGGATCCTGCGTCCACTTAACCCGGGGGATATAAAAATCCTTATCAGCCTCCACCGCAGCCTTGACTTTTGCCTGGCTATTGAGATTATAAAACCATATTTCTACGGAAGAATTCGCCTCGCCCGCTTTGGGATATTTAAATATTTTATCAGCCGGATAAGGTTTCTGTGCCCACAACTGCAGGGTGTATTCCTTTACAGAAGTTTCATCGAAGCGATAGTACGCCAGTTTTTGTCCGTCGGGTGACCAGTAGAATCCAATGACGAAGCTAAACTCTTCCTCATAAACCCAGTCAGTAGTACCATTTATAATTTCATTAGACTTTCCATCATTTGTAACCTGAACCTCCCTTTTTGCGGCGAGATCAACATAAAAAAGATTATTTGCCCTTACAAAAGCCACCTTACTGCCATTTGGTGAAAACATAGCATACGATTGTTTCCCCTGTGTCGAGAGTTGTGTTAGTGTTTTTGTGGTGATATCATAAACATAATACTCCCCCATAAAAGATCTTCTGTAAATACTGGTACGAGAGGTTAGTAATAGTATCTTTTTTTCGTCAGCGCTAAAGCTGTAGCTATTGATTCGGATTGACGGTGTAGCGGATTCTCCATCAAAAATAATTTCTACCGCAGCTCCGGTTGTGATATTGTATTTTGTGATCTTGTTATTTGCTAATGCCGAATAGAACATCCCCTCCTTCATCCAGTTAATTCCCTGGACGTCTTTTTGAGCAAACGTAGACTTCGTGGTAAAATCATCGACGGTGATTTCCTTTTGTGCCAGTGCTGTGTTTACAACAGCTAGCGCAATCAGGATGAGATAGTAATTCTTCATAATTTGTCAAAAAATTTTTTCCTAAAATACAACTTCATCGTATGAAGAAAAATGAACTTTACACAAACACTAATGTTACACGGTTGTTTCCGTGAGTTGATAACCATTGATCTGCTCACCGCGAATGCTTAAAAAACACTATCCATGTGGCCAACGCTTAGCATATTTCATTTCTGCATATTTGGTAGTTCAAAATGGGTTCATTTGAAAATAAAAGGAAATTTCGACTACTTCACGAACATTCAATGAATTCTCCGGACTACGACATTATGATAATTGGCGCTGGCCCCATCGGGCTTGCGTGTGGTATCGAGGCTAAAAAAGCTGGCCTCAGCTATCTCATTATCGACAAAGGATGCCTGGTCAATTCCCTGTATCATTATCCGTTGAATATGACCTTCTTTTCCACCGCTGATCGGCTTGAGATTGGTGATGTACCGTTCATTTCACATGGTTCAAAACCGAATCGGGCTGAAGCTCTTGAATACTATCGCAGAGTTTGTATGAGTTGGGAGCTGCACTTAAAACTGTATGAAGAGGTTAAATCAATTTCATTACACCACGATTTACATACGGTTCAAACCTCGAAAGCAACCTACCGCACTAAAGCTGTTATCCTTGCGCTGGGATTCTATGATCTCCCTTACCTTCTGAATATTCCGGGTGAGGACTTACCAAAAGTAAAGCACTACTACGACGAACCTCATCCGTATTTCGACCAAAAGATCGTGGTGGTTGGTTCATCCAATTCTGCTGTAGATGTAGCGCTTGAGACGTTCCGTAAAGGAGCTGAAGTTACCATGGTAATTCGTGAATCCGCAATTGGAGAGAGTGTTAAATATTGGGTAAAACCTGATATCGAAAACAGAATAAAGGAAAGTTCGATTAAAGCATTTTTTAACTCATCTATAACTCGCATCCATCCGGCCGCGGTCGAGATTAATACACCCGGTGGGCCTGAAGTTCTTGAAAATGATTTTGTCCTGGCGATGACAGGTTACAAGCCGCCCTTTGATTTTATGATAGCTTGTGGAATAAAATTCAAAGAAGATGAATTCCATACTCCTTTATATGATGAGGAGACCATGGAGACCAGTGTTCCTAACCTGTTCCTTGCTGGTGTAATGTGTGGCGGACTTAAAACAAACAAGTGGTTTATTGAGAACTCAAGAGTACATGCCACACAAATAATACACGGTTTAAAAAAGAAAATGCCTTTATGAAGGAATTAACTAAACCGTTTCAGAATTGATATAATGGAATTTAGATAGGATGATCCAAACAAATTCAGATGAACTAGAAGCGGGTAGAGATTATAAATTTCAAAACGATCCCTGTATCCGGGGATTAAAGGAAAAGTCATTTGGTAAGAATCAATAAACTTCTGATCAAAGCCACCAAACAATGCCGTCATTGCCAGATCCACTTCCCGATTCCCATAATATACCGCCGGGTCAATAAGGCATGGTTCTCCCTTTCTATTCGTAATGAGATTTCCGCTCCACAAATCACCGTGTAAAAGTGATGGCTTTTCTACTGGAAGAAAGGATGGCATTCGATAATAGAATGCGTCAAATTGTTTCTGCAATGATACACTGAGCAGATTCGAAGCAGCAGCAAGACTTACTTGAACAACAAGCCTTTGGTGAATAAAAAAATCAACCCATGATGGATCCTCTTTATTGATTTGAGGAAGTGAACCAATATAATTTTCATGGTCTAGCCCAAATAAAACACCGCTGGTTTTATGAACGGAGGCAAGTTGTTCGCCCAGATGTTCCCAGTACTTTAATGACTTGGGTTTTTGTTCGATAAAATCAAGAATCAAAAATTGTTTATTTCCGGCGACTCCTTTAGCTATCACGTTGGGAATATCGATTTCACTACCAGTT
>JBGTEP010000194.1:0-31879 GCA_041747735.1 Chryseolinea sp. | reverse complement strand
AGGACACGAACATTATTATAATCTACCTTGCCTTCCTCTTTTCGCAGGGCGATGATTTTCTCTTTTGCTTTATCGGTTACGCTTATCATATTCATAAGAAAAATAGTTGAAGCCGCTCGCGGATTCCTAAGATACTGGATTCAAGACAACACTAAACACGGTAATGGTATTCATATCCCTACCATAATAAAGTTTCTGTAAGGCATCGAGGATATTGCTTGCTTTAAAATAAGAAGTGTGAAGTTCGGTACCTCCATTTGCTACCCACTGAATGGTATATGAGTTTTCTTTCTCTTTATAATTCTGAACGTACAACAACATTTTCCGAAGGGCATCCACCTTGTCAGATCCACTTTCATTGTGAAATAAGAATGCCTGGTTGTGTCGTGGGTTAATGGTAATCAAATCCAGCTTCACTTTTCCATCTACGGTTGAATACTCAAACACAAGGTCAGATGTACGAAGCCCCAGGTAATCTTTAATTTCCTGCTGAATTCGAGCAGCTTCTACATGCATTTCGCTAAGGGTCTCCGTCATGATGTTAAAGTTTCAAAGCCTAAACTTCCATTTTTGGCAAAAAGTTTCTTCATTGGAATGCAAAGTTAACAATTATGGAAAGACTTGAGCATATCGGGATAGCAGTAAAAAATATGGCTGAGGCTAACGCTACCTTCGGCCGGCTGCTGGGAAAAGAACATTATAAGATCGAAGAAGTTGAGTCTGAGGGTGTACGAACCTCATTTTTTGACATTGGGGGTGTAAAAATAGAATTGCTGGAGGCTACGCGCGAAGATTCTCCGATTGCCCGGTTTATTGAAAAGAGAGGCGAAGGCATTCACCACCTGGCCTTTCAAGTTCTGGATATGGAAAAAAGTATTGAAAGTTATAAAGAGAAGGGGTTTCAAATAATCAACGAGCAACCCAAAAAGGGGGCAGATAATAAAATGATCTGTTTTCTTCACCCGAAATCTACGGCGGGAGTTTTAATCGAATTGTGCGAGGAGATTAGTTCCGCTTCATCTCGCTAGCGCCCTTTCCACCAAACTGGATTTCGTTATAATACTTTGTTTTTTTCTTTCCCTTCGATGTTTTGTAATACGGTTTGGGTCCGCACGCGCCAAGTACAAAAAGGAATACGATAGCAAGTCCGACAATTTTTTTCATGGTATAACGATTAGCCAGTGCATAGCTACAACGAAAATAGCGACCAAATCTATCATATTCATTGATAATCTTACTTTTGCAGGACAATAGGCTTAGGCAGCCGCTGAAAAGCTACATTTAGAAACATTCATATGAGCGAAGACCGATCTGAAATAAATCAATTAGGCGAATTTGGACTGATAGACCGTATTAATGGAAAATTTGGGCTGATACATTCTTCCTCTGTTAAAGGTATTGGCGACGATGCCGCGGTTATTGATGCCGGTAATGATTGTATTTTGGTTTCAACCGATATGCTTGTTGAAGGTATTCATTTTGATTTGTCGTATATGCCCATACAGCATCTCGGCTATAAGGCAGTGGCAGTAAATGTTTCGGATATCGCCGCGATGAATGGAATTGCAGAGCAAATCACCGTGAGCATTGCATTAAGTAACCGTTTTTCAATTGAGGCCATTGACGCCCTCTATGCTGGAATTAAAATGGCTTGTGAAAATTATAAAGTTGATCTGGTCGGCGGTGACACTACATCATCAACTTCCGGATTGATTATCTCTATATCGGTGGTTGGTCGCGCGAAAAAAGATCAGATTGCTTACCGGTCGGGCGCTCGGGTGAACGACATCATTTGTGTTACCGGTGATCTTGGGGCCGCCTTTATGGGGCTGCAGGTATTAGAACGCGAGAAGCAGGTGTATCTTACTAACCCGGAGATGCAGCCCAGTATTGAGAAGTACGAATACCTCGTTGGCCGGCAATTAAAACCGGAAGCCCGCACAGATATTGTTTTTGATTTGCTGGAGGCAGGAATAAAACCCTCGTCGATGATTGATGTATCCGATGGACTTGCGTCTGAGCTTTTCCACATTGTAAAAAATTCTGGTGTAGGTGTACGGATTTATGATGATAAAATTCCCATTGATCAAATCGCATATGAAACGGCGATTGAGTTTAACCTCGATCCACTTACCTGTGCTTTAAATGGTGGAGAAGATTATGAGCTATTGTTTACCATTAGCCAGGAGGAAAGAGAAAAAATAAAGAACCACCCCGATATTCATTTTATCGGTTATGTGCACGACAAGAAAGATCAAAACGTACTGATCACAAAACAAGGAAACATCGTACCCCTACGTGCTCAGGGTTGGGATCATTTCAAGGCTTCTTAAACGATAACCTCTTTAATCCTCCGGATAGGGTATAAAAACAAATTTTGTGAATGCGGGATCGATAACAAAAAGACAACAGAATTCATCCGGGTCTTTATAAGCGTCCTTGAAGTCCTCAATTTTATCAGTGGTAATAATTCCCCGTTGCTGAAATTCATCCAGGAATGATGCATAGTAACTCCAGGTAGTCCCATGCAGATTGGGTTGAAGAAGCAATTGCCCTATTGGTTGTTCTTCCTTGCAGATGGCGAAAATTGGAAATGCAAATTCTGCCCTTCGGATTTGGTAAGATGCTTCTTTAAGGGTATCTGCTACTTTCACAAAATCTTGTGAAATGGTACCGAGATATTTCCCGCTTAACTCTGGGTCGTTGTGCATAGACAAGAATGAAACCGCTAAAGTAATAAGTTAAGACAACGATCAAACATCTCTGAAGGAATTACTATTTTGTCCTCTAATCAAAAAACACTAAGACTGTAAATTTTCAAATGGAAAAGGAATAAAATGATTTTAAATGAAATTAATTCTCGTGTGAAAAATTTACTGTACGCTTGCCTGTTTGTTGCGATTACTGCTGATCTAAATGGTCAGGCTACACCAGAATCTGAGATGGAATCTGCATTAGAGGCGCGAAGGAAATCTGCAGCTAGTTCTCTCCTTAAGAATTATCCGGCACGTAACATCGGACCTACGGTGCAGGGCGGAAGAATCGTTGATATTGATGTTAACCTGAAGAATACGAGAGAATTCTATGTGGCATTTGCGTCAGGTGGAATTTTCAAAACGATCAATAATGGGATTTCGTTTGATCCCATCTTCGACAATAATGATGCACTTGGTGTTGGTGATTTAGTGTTATCACAATTGGATCCAAATGTAATGTATGTAGGTACTGGCGAAAAAAACAGTAGTCGTTCGAGCTATGCCGGTTCTGGTATATATAAAACTACAGACGGTGGAAAAACCTGGAAACATCTCGGTCTTACAGCGACACATCACATTAGCAGGGTTATACTTCATCCCGAAGATGATAACACGGTATGGGTAGCGTCTGCTGGAGCGTTGTATTCTAAAAATGATTCAAGAGGCGTTTACAAATCTACTGACGGAGGAAATAGTTGGAAGAAGACGTTGTATATTAATGATAGCACGGGCATTATCGACTTGGTTATCAACCCACAAAACCCTCAGCAACTTTGGGCTTCCTCCTGGGAGCGCACCCGAAAAGCAGGAAGTTTTAAAGGAAGTGGAGTAGGGTCATCCATTTATAAGTCGAACGATGGCGGTGAAACCTGGATCAAATCGGTTGCAGGTTTTCCTCAGGGAAAACAAGTGGGCAGGATCGGACTTGAAATCAGCAAGTCAAAACCAAATGTACTTTATGCCATCCTTGATAATCAGGGAGAAGTATCGTCAAAAAAAGAAAAAAAGAAAAAAGAAGGACTATCTCTTGATGAAGTTGGTAAAATGTCAAAGTCCGAGTTTTTAAAACTGGACAATCAGAAAATAGAAGTTTTTTTATCTGAGAACGGATTCCCGAAAAAGTATGATGCTGCTCTTGTTAAAAAAGAAATAGAAGCTGGAAAATATACGCCAAAAGCTTTCTCTGAGTATTTTGGAGGTGATGCCAACGCGAACCTTTTCAAAACAAAGATTATTGGTGCTGAACTTTACAGATCAGATGATGCCGGTGCTACCTGGAAGAAAATGAATAGCTACGATCTTGATGGTGTGTTCTACACGTATGGCTACTATTTCGCCGAAATGAAAGTTTCACCCGATAATGAAAACTTGGTCTACATCTATGGTGTTCCCATGCTAAAGTCGCGGGATGCAGGTATGACGTGGCATCGCATTGATACTTTAAGTGGCGTAAACAGTATCCATGTAGATCATCACGCGGTGTGGATCAATCCAACTGACTCAAAGCACATTCTTCTTGGTAACGACGGAGGCTTGTATCAAAGTTATGATGAAGGCGCCAACTGGCTACACATTAACAACATGCCGGTGGGTCAATTTTATACCGTCAATGTCGATATGGAAAATCCTTACAACGTCTATGGTGGACTTCAGGATAATGGCGTATTGAGAGGTTCCAGTACATCCATCCCAAACGTTACCAAACACTGGATTGAGCTCTTTGGCGGCGATGGAATGTATGTTGCTCCCGATCCGCGTAACCATAAACTGGTTTATACAGGTTACCAGTTTGGAAACTACTTCAAGCTCGAACTGGACAAGAAGAAGTCTACTAAGATCACGCCACTGCATGATATAGGAGCTGAGCCCTTGCGTTGGAACTGGTGTACACCGCTTATTCTCAGCAAACATAACCCTGACATTATTTACATGGGTGCGCAAAAAGTTTTTCGCAGCCTTGATCAGGGTAAGAACTGGGAAATGATTAGTAGTGATCTTACAAAAAATAAGGAACAAGGGAATGTACCACTCTCTACTATTTCTACGCTTTCCGAATCGCCATTGAAATTCGGTTTGTTGTATGCCGGTACTGATGATGGTGAAGTCTGGGTCAGCAAAGATGGAGGTGGAAACTGGGTTTCGATTTCGGCGGGACTTCCCGTTAATCTTTGGGTTAGTTCGGTCTCTTCATCACCCCACGAGGAGGCTACTATATTTTTATCATTGAATGGCTACCGTGAAGATGACTTCAAAACGTATTTGTATATGAGTACGGATTATGGTAACACCTGGAAAAGTATCAAGTCAAATCTTCCGGAGTCCGTTGCCAATGTGGTTATTCAGGATCCCGTTAATGCTGATTTGTTGTATTGCGGTCTTGATAACGGAACCTATGTAAGCCTCGATAAGGGTAATTCATGGAATCTCCTTTCTGCAATGTTAAATGTCGCTTCTTACTCCCTGGTCGTACATCCACGCGAAAATGAATTGGTCGTTGGCACACACGGTCGTAGCATTTTTGTAGCAGATGTTAAACCTTTGCAGGCATTGAAAGACGGTGTGCATCGCTATAGCATTGTAGCTTTTGCACCTAAAAATATTGAATACAATGAGACGTGGGGTGAGAGCAAGTTCGGATGGTCGAAGCCTGATGTTCCGGCGTGTGATATTTTATATTATAAAAGCCAGTCTGCCGAACTAATCTCAGTTGAAATCTACAATGATAAAAATCTTGTCGTCAGGAAATTGATGTTACCAGGAGAAGCGGGATTTCATACCTTCAGTTGGGATTTAAAAATTCTGGATAGTATGACTCCTGAGAAAACAAAAAGTAAAGCCAAAGCTCCGGAACCAACCCAGCCGCTAAAGTATGCTACCAAGGGATCATACAAAGTTAAATTCAATCTTGGACGTGAGTTTAGTGAAATCACAGTTGACGTGAATTGATTGCTATGATTGAACTGCCAATGCCTGATCATTTCAGATCCGCGATTTCTTCCCGTTGTTTTACGATTGATGAGAAGTGATGTGATTTCGGATGGTCAATAACAGCAATTAGGTTTTGGAAGGAGTAAGGTTGGCGATAAACTGAGTTGCATAATCTTTCAACTCCGGAAAAAATAACTCAAATTCAATTTTAAAGTCCGTGTAGGATTCTCGTAGTTCTAAAATTGATTCATCCATCTTTGAGTCATACCGCGACCGTTGTGCAATACCTTGAAGAGCGCGTTCAACACCTTCCAAAGTACCATATTGCAATAACCAGTTTTGTTTGATCATGTAAGGGAGCATCCGCCTGACGCCTGTCGGAAGAATTTCCCAGTATTGTTTGAGGGTTTCGTAAGTTGAATTCGCAAAGTCTTCCAGCGGTTCCGGATTATAGTTGTTCCAGTATCGGGCGAGATAGTGGTCGTAGATCATATCTACAATAACAGCGGCATAGTGGCGGTATTTTGGTCTCAACCGTATCTTGCTTTGGAGGACGACAGCATGATGATCTGTAAAATCGTCAATGGCACGATGGAGTTCAATGCCATTGGCAATTTGCGGATGAAACTGCTCAAACAGATTTCTGCCTTTTACAAAATCACCAATAAAATTTCCGACCATGATTTTCGGGTCGTCACCTGATAAATAAATATGCGCCAGGAAATTCATCGTCTACAAATGTATTGGTAATTTGTTATTAAGTTGTTAGGTTGGAGGAATCAGGTT
This sequence comes from Chryseolinea sp., assembly GCA_041747735.1. Classification (GTDB taxonomy): domain Bacteria; phylum Bacteroidota; class Bacteroidia; order Cytophagales; family Cyclobacteriaceae; genus Chryseolinea. The sequence continues at coordinate 25,409 of JBGTEP010000194.1, read as the reverse complement.
TGGTTGTAATGAACTTGATAACAATAACGACAATTAACGAAAGAACTATGTCTGCATCAGTGCTCAATCAAATGAAACTGCTTATTAGTCTTGCCCAGATAGACGGCACGGTAGCGCCGCGGGAAAGAAATTATGTCATCAACATTGGCAAAGCAAACAACCTGGATCTGAATCAGGTTCTGCCGCTGTTCGAGCAGAGCCACCCGCTAATAATACCAGAGGATTTAACCGCTGATGAAAAATTTGATTACCTCTTTAGTCTGGTGAAGTTGATGAAAATTGATGAGCGTATGTACAAAGAGGAAATCATGTTTTGTTCAAAAATTGCAGCTAACCTGGGTTACGACCAGCAGGTTATGTTTGAAATGTTGCTGCATGTAACGGCCGCCGGTATGACAAATGAGGAAATCGAGGCACTGAAAACACTGGTTCAAAAATATCTTCGGCCATAAATCTGATCTCGTTTGCACTACCACGGACCTACTCTAAACCTAAACCTTTATGTTGAAATTTTACTTTGTGCTGTTTATTGCGTTAATAACCCACGGCGCGTTTGCTCAAAAGATTTATCTGCACTGCGGAAATCTTATCGATGGTAAAGCTCAAGACGCAATCCCGCAAATGACCCTGATTATTGAGGGTAACAAAATCATTGCTGTGGAAAAAGGATTTTCCAACCCTGGCAGTGAAGATGTGTTAATTGACCTAAGTACCAAGACTGTAATGCCGGGCTTGATTGATATGCACGTGCACCTCGAAGGGGAGACCAGTAAAGATCAGGCTATTCAGCGCTTTACGTTAAATGAGGCTGACGTTGCTTTTCGGTCTACCGTTTTTGCAAAGAAAACTTTGATGGCTGGCTTTACCACAGTTCGTGATCTTGGTGGGTCAGGTGTAAATACGGCTTTGCGAAATGCGATTAACCAGGGCGTTGTGATCGGCCCACGGATCTTTTCAGCAGGAAAATCTATTGCTACTACCGGAGGTCATGCTGATCCTACAAACGGATATCGAAAAGATCTGATGGGTGACCCTGGTCCGAAAGAGGGTGTAGTGAACTCACCTGAAGATGCCCGCCAGGCGGTTCGTCAACGTTATAAGGATGGTTCTGATTTGATCAAGATCACAGCAACGGGAGGTGTGTTAAGTATCGCAAAAGATGGTTCTGGTCCGCAGTTTACCGATGAAGAATTGAAAGCCATTGTTGAAACTGCAAAAGATTACGGAATGCACACTGCGGCGCATGCACATGGCGCTGAAGGTATGAAGCGTGCTGTCATGGCCGGAATTACAACTATTGAACACGGCACCTTGATGACCGACGAAATCATGGACTTGATGAAGCAGAAAGGTACATTTTACGTACCCACGATTACCGCCGGCAAATTTGTAGCGGAGAAGGCTACGGTGCCGGGGTACTATCACCCACTGGTAACGCCAAAAGCCCTGTTCATTGGCCCGCAGATTCAGAATACTTTCAGTAAAGCTTATAAACGCGGAGTTAAGATTGCGTTTGGAACTGACGCTGGCGTTTTCCCCCATGGCGAGAATGGCAAAGAATTTACATTCATGGTGGAGGTGGGAATGCCTGCTATGGAAGCCATCAAATCGGCTACTGTAGTATGCGCCAGTATTTTGGGTATGTCTGATAAAATTGGAACCATCGGGAAAGGGATGTTAGCGGATATTGTTGCTACAGATGAAAATCCTTTAAAAAATATCAAAACCATGGAGAACGTGAGTTTTGTTATGAAAGAAGGAATAATTCACAAGCAATAAGCTGTAAAAAATAAGTGGGTACCGTCCACGGAGACTGCCAACTCAAACATGCCATTACCGTAAAAGCTATCATTTAGAATTCATATCATAAGTGCTGAACCTAGTGCGCAGCTATCCATATTTCCTGGCAGCGAACATATTTTGTTAGCCCAATTGGTAACAAGGGCGTAAAGCTGGCGTTGGAAGCTATTTGTCAAGCTGCGCAAATTTCAAGAGGAAGCGTAGCGTCCCAGCTCCAATCTTAAAATCCTGGAATCCTGCGTAAAATCTGAAAATCTGGATACTTTTGCAGTCTTAAAATTTGGGCAAGCTGTATGAAGACGAAAGTTTTGCTCAATAGGCCACCAATTCGGCTTCAAACTTATTGATTTAGAGGAGAGAGCATGGAAAATATCCGCAACTTTTGCATCATCGCACACATTGACCATGGCAAAAGTACCTTGGCTGACAGGTTATTGGAATTTACCGGAACCGTTACCGAGCGGCAAATGGAAGCTCAGGTGCTGGATAATATGGACCTCGAAAAGGAAAAAGGCATTACCATTAAATCGCATGCCATCCAGATGAATTATAATCTTGATGGGCAAGTCTATGTGCTCAATCTGATTGATACACCCGGCCACGTGGATTTCTCATACGAAGTGTCCCGCTCTATAGCCGCGTGCGAAGGTGCGCTGCTGATTGTGGATGCGAGCCAGGGCATTGAAGCGCAAACGATATCCAACCTTTACCTTGCGTTGGAGCACGATCTCGAAATCATTCCAGTCTTGAATAAGATCGATCTTCCTCATGCTATGCCGGAGGAGGTTACAGACGAAATTGTTGAACTGGTAGGATGCAAACGCGAAGATGTAATCCGCGCCAGCGCAAAGGAAGGCAAAGGAATTGAAGATATTTTAAAGGCTGTAGTTAGCCGTGTTAAAGCACCAAAGGGTAATCCGAAAGCTCCGCTTCAGGCGATGATCTTTGATTCTGTTTTTAATTCTTTCCGGGGTATTGAAATTTACTTCCGTGTCTTTAACGGCACAATCAGAAAGGGTGAGAAAATCAAATTTCTGGGTACCGACAAGGAATACGGGGTTGACGAAATTGGTATTCTGAAATTGGAGAAACACCCGCGTAATGAGATCAGTGCAGGTAATGTCGGCTATCTCATTTCAGGTATAAAAGTAGCACGTGAGGTACATGTTGGGGATACCATCACAAATGCGATCAATCCCGGTGAATCTTTGAAAGGATATGAACAGGTAAAGCCGATGGTATTTGCCGGGATTTATCCGGTGGATACTACAGAGTTTGAGGAACTCCGTGCATCAATGGAAAAGCTTCAGCTGAACGATGCATCACTGGTGTGGGAACTGGAGACATCCGCTGCTTTGGGATTTGGTTTTCGGTGTGGTTTTCTGGGCATGCTGCACATGGAGATAATCCAGGAAAGACTTGAACGCGAATTTGACATGACTGTCATTACCACGGTTCCTTCCGTTCAATTTCAGGCGTTTTTAACCGATGGATCACAGGTATTTATTAATGCTCCTTCTGAAATGCCGGATCCTACAAGGATGAAGAGCATCGAAGAACCGTATATCAAGGCGCAGATTATCAGCAAATCAGAATATGTGGGACCAATCATCGGTTTGTGTATGGATAAGCGTGGTGTGATTAAAAATCAGCACTACCTTACAACGGATCGCGTGGAGCTTTCTTTTGAAATGCCTTTGTCAGAAATTGTATTCGACTTTTTCGATAAACTTAAGTCCATCTCACGCGGTTACGCTTCGCTGGATTATCATTTGATTGGTTTCCGCGACTCTGATATGGTTAAGCTTGACATCATGTTGAATGGAGAAAAGGTTGATGCATTGAGTGCTATTGTTCATCGCGGCAAATCACAGGATTGGGGAAGGAAATTGTGTGAGAAGCTAAAAGAACTTATTCCCAGACAGATGTTTGAGATCGCGATCCAGGCGGGAATTGGTCAGAAGATTGTGGCGCGTGAGAACATCAGCGCGATTAAGAAGAACGTGATTGCGAAATGTTATGGTGGTGATATCTCCCGTAAGCGGAAGCTATTGGAGAAACAAAAGAAAGGTAAGAAGCGGATGCGTCAGGTAGGGAATGTTGAAATACCGCAAGAGGCATTTATGGCTGTACTTAAAATTGAGTAAATTATTGACATCATAAAACGAATGACGTAATGCAAGAGACGTTGCAAACCACATACACACTCATCGATGGCCGCAAGGTATCCTCGGATATAAAAAACGAGATCGCCCAGCGCGTAGCCGAACGCAAGCAGGAAGGAAAGAAGATTCCGCACCTCGCGATTATTCTGATCGGTGATGATGGAGCAAGTCAGACTTACGTCGATAACAAAGTAAAATCCTGCAAAAGCGTTGGGTTTCATTACACCATGATGCGATTTGCGGATACAATAAGTGAAGAGCGACTGATGAAACATATCGACCATGTCAACAATGATGATGATGTCGATGGGTTTATCGTACAGCTACCGTTACCTCCACAGATTTCGGTTGAACACATCACCGAAAAAATACGGTCTGATAAAGATGTAGATGGTTTTACCAACCATAACTTTGGTAGTATCATTTCTAAAAACCCTTTGCTAATGCCGGCAACGCCGTTTGGTGTGATGGAATTACTGCGTAGGTATTCCATTGAAACCGAAGGAAAGCACGCGGTAGTAGTGGGTGCCAGCCGAATAGCCGGAGCACCACTGAGCATGATGCTGACCGAACAGGGTCATGCAACGGTAACCATTTGTCATAAGTACACAAAAGATCTTTCAACTTTTACGCGCGCTGCGGATATCCTGATCGTTGCAGTCGGGAAACCCGGACTCGTTACGGCTGACATGGTGAAGGAAGGCGCAGTTGTAATTGATATCGGAACTACTCGCGTAGAGGGTCCTCAATACCCAAAAGGCTGGGCAATTAAGGGCGATGTAGATTTTGAAAGTGTTGCTCCTAAGGCATCCTATATCACGCCTGTACCCGGAGGTGTTGGTCCGATGACAATTGCATCTCTTTTATTGAATACTCTCCGGGCTACGGAATTACGCTATCCTTAATCTCCTTTTTAACTCGGGATTAGTGAAGCGAAACTAATGCTTCAAAATAAACTTTTATAAATAGTGCAAACCCAGGAGAAACTGTCCGGCCATACTCTTCCACTAATGGAGGACTTTTACACCATACAGGGTGAAGGTTTTTTTCAGGGAACAGCTGCGTATTTTATTCGGCTGGGAGGATGTGATGTGGGATGCGTATGGTGTGATGTAAAAGATTCCTGGGATGCATCAGCCCATCCGTTGGTTACGGTGGAAGAAATGACCGCGCGTGCGAAAGCCAGCGGGTGCAACGTAGTAGTCATCACGGGAGGTGAACCCGTAATGTATGATCTGACTCAACTTACAGAAGCGTTGAAATCAGCAGGATTACGAACACACATCGAAACTTCAGGTGTTTATCCGCTCACAGGCTCATGGGATTGGGTTTGTTTCTCACCGAAAAAGTTTAAAGCACCAGATCCGTCTATTTTTAGCGCAGCACACGAACTAAAAGTTATTGTATACAATAAAAGTGACATGCTATGGGCTGAAGAATTTGCAATAAAAGTAAATCCAGAATGTCAGCTTTTTCTTCAGCCGGAATGGTCGAAGGAGAAAGAAATACTGCCAACGATCATTGATTATGTAAAAGCTAATCCACGATGGCAGGTATCCCTACAGGTACATAAGTATATGAATATTCCTTAGTCATGCATGAGCCATTCAACATGCATATGACGGAATTCATTAACGAAATGAACAGTATGGGACAAGCAAAAGTCCCGTTTTTGTTTATGGTAGATTTTGAAATGGAACGACCAATACTGATCAAAGTAAGTGAAGTCGATCCTGCCCGTATATTATATGATGTCAACGGATTCACGAATACAGAAAAAAAAATAAGCAATCCCATCGGATCGTCCTTCCAGAAGTTTCCGGCCTCGTTGGATGAATATGAACAAAAATTCGACGCAGTATTTCGTCATCTGGAGTATGGCGATTCCTTTCTTACAAATCTGACCATAAAAACGGAAATCAGGTTAAGTCATTCACTGGCTGATATTTTCTATTTAAGTGAAGCAAAGTATAAACTGCTTTTTGAGGATAAGTTCCTGGTGTTCTCACCTGAAATCTTTATTCAGATTCGGGATGGAAAAATATACTCCTATCCGATGAAAGGGACGATTGATGCGGCAGTAGAGAATGCGACGCAAGTGGTGATAGGAGACAAGAAAGAGCTATCAGAGCACGTTACTATTGTAGATCTTATCCGCAACGATCTGAGTCAGGTAGCTTTCGATGTTCAAGTTTCAAGGTTTCGCTATATTGATGAAATTAAGACCGATTCCAAATCGTTACTACAGGTAAGTTCGGAAATAAGTGGGCAGCTCGAACCCGGCTATTTATCGCATTTGGGTGATATTCTGGCGAAGTTATTGCCAGCGGGATCTGTGAGTGGTGCACCGAAAGCCAAAACGCTGGAAATAATTAAAACGGTAGAACGAGAAAGACGTAAATATTATACCGGAGTGTTTGGTGTATTTAATGGTGAAAGTCTGGATAGTGGTGTTATGATTCGTTTCATTGAACGGCAAAATGACAGATATTTTTACCGTAGCGGCGGAGGAATTACAACTCAGAGTAAAGCAAAAACTGAATACCAGGAAGCAATCGACAAAGTATATGTCCCTGTTAATTGAATCCATCAAGCTAAAGGACGGAGAGTTTCACAATCTCTTCTACCATGAACAGCGTATGAATCGTTCGCTCAAGGTATTGTGTGGATATCAGGAAAATTTTGATCTGGAGCAGTTTCTGAAATATATTGACCATCCATTGGAAGGACTATACAAATGCAGGATTCTTTACGATGATGAATCGAAGACGGTGGAGTTACTACCGTACCAACCTAAGCCCATCAACCACCTCAGGGTAATCGAGCACGACAGGATATCATACGATTTTAAGTATGCCGACAGGAAACTTATTAACCGGCTTTATGATTTAAGAAAAGGTTGTGATGATATCTTGATTGTAAAGAAAGGTTTGATTACGGATTCTTCCTATGCCAATATCATCTTCAAAAGTGGGGCGTATTGGTACACACCATGGTCTCCTTTACTAAAAGGTACCATGCGATCCAGCCTTCTGGAAAGTAACGGCATCCATGAAGAAGAAATAAGAGTAAAAGATCTACATACCTTTCAATCTTTTAAACTCATAAATGCCATGATCGGATTTGATTCCCCCGAAATCGACGTGTCCAACATAATTATTTAGTTTTACTTTTAGGCATGAAGCTACTAGCGATTTTATTTATTCTGTGTTCAGGTTTCTTTTCGGTATTAGGACAGGGCACACTGAGCACTAAATCAAAAAAGGCAATTGAGCTGTATACTTCGGCAGATAATTTCAGAGTTAGAGGACAATTCAGTCAGGCGATAAGTCTTTTAAACCAGGCTATTGAAAAGGATAAGGACTTTGTGGAGGCCTATTACCGCCTTGGACTCACCTACTTCTCCATGAAACAATACAGTAAAGCAGTTGAGAATTACGAGAAAGGACTCAGTTTAACTTCCGATATTCGCAAACAGAAGGTTTTTTGGTACGACTTGGGAGAGATCTACCTGTTGTCCGGTGAATACGAAAAAGCGATGAAGGTGCTCAGTGCATTCATAAACAATGAGACACAGAATAAAACAAAGACTGAACGTGCAACCGTTTTATTCCGAAGCGCAGAATTTGCGTTAAAAAACAAGGAGACGAATGCATCGTATGCACTTCGTCCCTTAAGTGATACCGTGAATCGTTTTGCTATGCAATACTTTCCAGTATTGACGGCCGATCAATCCCAACTGATATTTACCCGTCGCGTAAAAGATACTCCCAACGATGATGAAGATCTGGTGGTGAGTAACAAAGATAAAAATGGGAGATGGATGAGCCCGGTTTCAATTTCGAAAAACATTAATACCAGGCTTAATGAAGGTACTTGCACCATTTCTGCGGATGGTCGCAAGCTGATTTTTACATCGTGTACCGGCCGGGACGGTATCGGGAGCTGTGATCTGTATGAATCGAAAAAAATTGGTAACGACTGGACCGAACCTAAAAATTTGGGTAGAAACGTGAACAGTGCGGAGTGGGAATCGCAGCCCTCTTTATCAGCTGATGGAAGAACCTTGTATTTTGTTTCTGACAGAAGATCAGGATTAGGCCGGAGAGATATCTGGATTTCGACACTTGATGACAAAGGGCAGTGGACAAAAGCTGTGAATGCAGGGAAACAGATTAACTCTCAGTATGACGAAATCTCTCCCTTCATACACGCCAATAACAAAACGTTGTTTTTTGCATCCAACGGGCTGCCTGGATTTGGAGGATACGATATTTTCTTTGCGGAAAAAGATTCAACAGATTGGACTGTCCCAAAAAATCTTGGAGGTCCTATTAACGATCATGAAGATCAATTTTCCCTTTTTATAACGGCTGATGGAACAAAAGGCTATTACTCCCACGAGGAGACACTTGAATCTGGTCTTTCGCGCAGCAGGATATTTGAAGCCTTGATTCCATTTGAAAACCAACTAAGGTACCGGAGCAACTATGTAAAGGGTGTTATCAGGGATAAGGTAAGCAAGGAGCCCCTTTCGGCGAAAATTGAGCTGATTAATATTAAGAATGATGTCGTTGAATCTTTGGTTGAATCCGATTCAATAACGGGCGAATACTTAATGGTACTCACCCAAGGCGCGGAATATGCGCTTTATGTGAATAGAACTGCGTACCTTTTTAAGAGCTATAACTTCAACTACTCTGAAGTAGCTGATTTCCAACCCATTGTTATTAATATCGACCTTGAGAGGGCAAGTGAGGGCTCTGTAGCTGTTCTAAACAATCTCTTTTTTGATGTCGATAAATTTGAGTTGAAAGAGAAATCAAGCCCCGAGCTCCAGAAGATTATCCGTTTTATGAATAGCAACCCTGCCATTCGGGTAGAAATTGGAGGTCATACCGACAATTCAGGGTCTGCGGTGTACAACCGGCAATTATCAGAAAAACGCGCATTTTCCGTTTTTACGTTCTTGATTAACCATGGTATTGACAAAAAGAGGCTCGTTACGAAAGGTTATGGTCCAGATCAACCCGTTGCAAGCAATGAAACAGAGGAGGGAAGACAACAGAACCGGAGGATTGAATTTCGAATCATTAAATGACCGCCTGTCATCTTGAAATAAAAAATTTCTTTTGCCCGAGTCACCTCACCATCGCTGGATTCCGGGATGGAACCAGGTAGATAGGACTATCTATAAAACACCTTTTTTTCGCCATTTTGGGCTAAATATTACATCATTTTTTAGGTTTGCTAGTTCATTCGATATGGGGAGGGGCCGATAAATACCACGAATGATGGTATCTTCTCGGTTTCGCGATACCTTATTTTGTGGTAGATGTGTTTTCTGTGTGAATATTTTATTATAAGTTTGAACGCTTATTAATTATTAACCTAACTTAAATTACTGTATGAGGAAAATTTTACTATTCTGCCTAACAGCAGTGCTCTCAGTTGCCATGCAAGAGTCATGGGCACAAGAGAAGACTGTTACCGGGAGAGTGATTTCAGCCGATGATGGCTCATCACTACCTGGGGTAAACGTGTTGGTAAAGGGCACTACTAATGGAAGTGCTACTGATGCTAATGGAGTTTACTCGATTTCCGTACCCGAATCCGGGGCTACTCTGGTCTTTACATTTATCGGACTTACATCCCAAGAAGTTGAAGTGGGTACAAGGTCAGCGATCGATGTAACCATGCAACCAGATGTTACTCAATTATCAGAAGTCGTTGTGACGGCTTTGGGTGTTGAGCGCAACAAGAATGAACTACCTTATGCTGCTCAGGAAGTGCGTGGTGAAGAAGTTACCCGCAACAGACAAGTTAACTTTGTGAATGCGCTTTCAGGTAAAATTGCTGGTGTTGATATCAAAGCTGCCAATACAATGGGTGGTTCGACGAACGTAGTAATCCGAGGTTATAGCTCTATCACAAACAATAACCAGGCGCTGTTTGTCATTGACGGTATTCCTGTCTCAAATGCAAATACGAATACGGCTCAACAACGTGGTGGTCAGTCTGGAACAGATTATGGTAATGCTGCTGCTGACATTAACCCTGATAACATCGCTTCGATCAACGTACTGAAAGGGGCTGCTGCTGCTGCATTATACGGGTCACGTGGTATGAATGGTGTGATCATGATCACAACAAAAAAAGGACGTAGCAACAGTCTTGATGTTGTTATAAACAGCGGTGTTACGCTTGGAACAATTGATAAATCGACATTTGCACGCTATCAAAAGGAATACGGGATGGGCTATGGATTAGGATTTGTCGGAAACTTAACCCTTGACGATGGAACATTACCTTACGCTCATTTCCAGGCAGATGCATCTTATGGCCCCCGTTTTACAGGTGAGCCAGTTTATCAGTGGGATGCATTGGATCCTTTCCACCCCAATTATAGGAGGGCAACCCCTTGGGTGAATGCAGAAAATGATCCGTCTACATATTATGAGACTTCGGTCAATTCAAATCAGAGTATTTTGTTAAGTGGAGGTACGAGCAAAGCTTTATTTAAACTTGGTTACACTCGTTCTGATGAGAAGGGCGTTTTGCCGAATAGCTATCTGGACAAAAACCTTTTCAATTTTACAACATCATTTGATGTTACCAGCAAGTTAAAAGTGGAGGCTTCTGCCAACTTCTCGAATGTTAAAGGAACCGGCCGTTTTGGTACTGGTTATGCCGGAGGTAACCCAAATCAGCAGTTTAGACAGTGGTGGGCCACTAATGTTGACCTTAAACAACAGCGTGAGGCGTATTTCAGAAACAGGCAAAACATTACCTGGAACTGGTCAAACACTGCTGGAACTGGGCCAATCTACATGGACAATCCTTACTGGACCCGTTATGAGAACTTCTCAAACGATACGAGAGATAACTTCTTTGGATATGCTTCGGCTACTTACAAACTAACCAGCTGGCTGGAAGTTCTTGGTCGTGTTGGTACAAACATTACGAATGACATGCAGGAAGAAAGAATTGCTGTAGGCAGTGCTGCCCTGGCAAACTATACACGATTTAATCGTACTTTCTCGGAGACTAACTTCGACTTGATGCTTAGCTTAAACAAGCAACTTTCTGATGATTTTGTATTGCGCGGTCTAATAGGAACAAACTTGAGGAGATCGCAATTGACTTCTATCCGCGCCTCTACAAGTGGTGGTTTGGTTGTTCCAAGATTGTACTCATTGTCGAATACCAGGAACCCAATGACGCCACCGATCGAAGAATATGAGCGAATTGGTGTAGACGGTATTTTTGCTAGTGCAACGATTGGTTTCAGAGACTTACTGTTTCTTGATTTGTCTGCTCGTCAGGATAAATCGACAACACTACCGGAAGCTAACAACACTTACTTTTATCCCTCTGTTGCGGGAAGTTTTATCTTCTCCAAACTGATTGATGCCCCGTGGTTGTCTCATGCGAAAGCTAGGGTAAACTATGCAGAGGTTGGTAATGATGCACCGGCACTGAGTGTGTATAATACTTATTTCAAACCTACCGCTATAGGCAACGTACCGACATTCTCTCAACCGAACACCCTCAACAATCTTGATCTTCGGCCTGAGCGTCAACAAAGTATTGAGGCTGGTATAGATGCTGATTTCTTCGATGGTCGTGTAGGATTTGATTTTACATGGTACAAATCCAATACTTTCGATCAGATTATCCCCATCTCTCTTACCGCGGCGACCGGATTCTCACGACGGTTTATCAATTCCGGAGAAGTGCAAAATCAGGGTATAGAAATTTCCGCATTTGTTGTTCCTATAAAGACTAATAACTTTTCGTGGACCATGAATGTGAATTTCGCAAGGAACAGAAATGAAGTGATAGAACTCTATAGCGATGGTGTTCAGGATATCAAAAATGTGCCTATTCAGAATTTTCAAGGTGGTGTATCCATAAATGCTGCTGTCGGTCTTCCTTATGGTGTTATTCGCGGTACGGATTTCGTATACACCGACGGCCAGAAAACGGTTAATAATTCAGGCTACTACCTCGCAACGGGAAGCTCTGCTGAAATTATTGGTGATCCTAATCCGGACTGGCTAGGTGGTGTGAACAATGCTTTTAAATACAAGCGAGTTTCACTTAGCTTCCTCATTGATATACGCAAAGGTGGTGACATCTTCTCCCTTGATCAGTTTTATGGAGATGGAAGTGGATTGTATGAGGAAACTGCCGGCGTTAACGACAAAGGTGTTCCTACCCGTACCCCAGTTGCTGAAGGTGGTGGGCTTATACTTCCCGGTGTTAAGCAGGATGGTTCGCCAAACGACATCTATGCCGCTAATACCAACGGATCTGGCGCAACTCTTTTTGGGTATGCAGCCAACTCATTTGCAGGAACGCCGAGAGCATTTTACGTAAATGATGCCAGCTTCGTGAAATTGAGGGAATTGGCACTGACTTACTCTCTTCCTTCTGAACTTCTTTCTAAGTTGGGAGGTTTGAAAGGAATTGATGTATCTGCAGTTGGTCGCAACCTTTGGATTATTCATAAAAACATGAAGTACTCTGATCCAGAAGAAGCCCTTAGTTCAGGCAACGCTAACGGTGGTTATCAAAGTGGCGCGTACCCGGCGGTCAGAACATACGGATTTAATGTCAGATTCACTTTTTAAATTATTTGAGAATGAAATCAATAATCAAAATACTTATACTGCCACTGATAGTCCTCACATCTTGCGTTGACTCGCTGGATGACTATAACTTAGATGAGAAGAACGCTTCTCTGGTTCCGGCTGAGACACTATACACGGCTGCGTTAAAGAGCTTGACGGATATCTTGACCACACCTAATGTAAACAGCAATAATTATCGACTATATGTCCAACACTGGTCTACTACTCAATACCTGGATGAACCGAGGTATATCCTGAACGTAAGGTTGATTCCACAATTGTTTTGGGATGCCATGTACAGAGATGTTTTGTCGGATCTGAAAGAAGCGAGGAGAATTTTGGATGAGGATCAACTCATAAATGTAAACGTCAAAAACAATCAATTGGCACAAATCGGTATTATCGAAGCATATGCCTGGGCTGCATTGGTAAACACCTACGGCAACATACCGTATTCCGAAGCGCTTGATCCTTTAAGGTCTCTACCCGTTTTCGATGACGCTCAAAGCGTTTATTTGGATGTCTTAACAAGACTAAATGCATCATTGGCTTTGTTGAATACAAATGGTGCCGGGTTTGGAGCTGGCGAATTGCTGTATCATTCGAAAGCTGCGGCGCAACGTATTCCTAGCTGGATTAAGTTTGGCAATTCTATCAAACTTAAGCTTGCGATGATCCTGGTTGACAATCCTGCAACTGCGGCTGTCGCAACTACGGCTATTGAGCAGGCGGCTCCAAATGTATTTACTTCAAATGCTGACAATGCCAGGTTCCCTTATATTGCGGACCCTCCAAATAACAATCCGGTTTCTGCAAACCTGAGCGCACTATTTACAGCGCGCAGAGATTATGTTGGGGCCAAGCCTTTCGTTGATAAATTAAATGAATTGAGTGATCCACGTATTTCTCAATTTTTCAATCCGGTTCCCACAACAACCAACTATGTCGGTGGGTTTTATGGATATACTAATAACCCGGTAGCGAATTTCTCTGAGATCAGCGATAAAGTAAAAACTGCCAATTTTGAGGCGCTTTTGGTTGATTATTCCGAAGTGGAATTCTTCCTTGCGGAGGCTGTTGAACGCGGAATTCTCGTGGGCGATGCTGAAACGCATTACAACAATGCGATTACTGCCTCCATTACTTATTGGGGCGGATCTGCTGCCAACGCAACGGCATATCTGGCAAATCCTGATGTTGCTTACGCTACAGCAGCCGGTGACTTCAAGGAAAAGATCGGTACACAGAAATGGATTGCACTTTATAACAGAGGTTGGGATGCATGGGTGGAATGGAGAAGACTGGATTATCCTGTATTGGTTACTCCAAACAACGCAACACCTCCTGCAGGTCAGACTGCTCCCACCGTCGACCTTCGAATTCCGGTTCGTATGATTTATCCAATCAATGAGCAACTGCTAAACGGCGGCAACCGTGATAATGCTGCTGCGGCGATCGGTGGTGATATGGCTACAACCAAATTGTTCTGGGATGTTAACTAATTGACCCGAATAGCTTCATTTAAATAATAACAAAAGAGGCCGTCGAAAGACGGCCTCTTTTGCTTTTTTCAAACGAGGAGGAAAATGAGGGATATTGGACATGTTGTTATATTTGTGTTTTAACCTTCATAATGATCTACGTCAGCCGAAAGGAACATTTTAACGCAGCTCATAAGCTGTATAACCCGAAGTGGTCTCCGGAAAGAAATACAGAAGTTTTCGGGCCATGTGCGAATGAAAATTGGCATGGCCATAACTTTGATCTTATCGTTACCGTTAAGGGAAAGCCAGATCCAACAACCGGTTTCGTGGTAGACTTAAAGAAACTAAGTACTCTGATCAGGAACGAAGTAATTGAAAAACTGGATCATAAGAACCTAAATCTGGATGTGGATTTTATGATTGGAAAACTGGCCAGTTGTGAAAATCTTATCATTGAGATCTGGAAAATCCTCGATAGTAAGCTCCCCTCCATTACCATGCACGGTAAACTTCATGGCATACGACTATACGAGACACCGCGCAACTATGTGGAGTATTTTGGAGAATAACTTGTATGTTTATTTTCAAGTCGCGTGTCAAATTCCATCGTATATCGTCACATCCCTTTGCATAGTGAAACAAATGAAAACTCAGTCTTTGTGCTAAAAAAAATCAGCAACATATGAAATATTATGTAATAGCAGGAGAGCGTTCGGGGGACATGCATGGTGGTAATCTGGTTAATGCCCTAAAAAAGCAGGACAACTCCGCGACCTTCCGGGGTTTCGGTGGCGAATACATGCAGCAGGCAGGAGTGGAGTTGGCTGTTCATTATGGTGACATGGCCTTTATGGGATTGGTCGAGTTGCTCACGAATATTAATAAGATAAAGAAGTATATCCGGTTGTGTAAGGATGATATTTTAACTTACAAGCCTGACGTAATTATTCTCATAGATTACGGGGGATTCAACCTTCAGATTGCAAGATTCGGGAAGAAGGAAGCGTTTAAAGTTTTCTACTATATCCCACCAAAGTATTGGGCATGGTACCAAAAGCGGGCAATGTGGCTGAAGCCTCATGTTGACAAGCTTTTCGTCATACTTCCCTTTGAAAAGGAGTTTTTCAAAAAGTTTAACTGGGAGTCGGACTATGTGGGAAATCCCGTGCTCGATGCCGTAAAGGCGCATGTCGATGACCAGCATTTCAAAGAAAGAAATGGGATACAAAGTGATCGTCCATGCATAGCACTTTTACCGGGTAGCAGAAAACAGGAGTTAAAACGCGTAATTCCTTTAATGGCATCTGTGGCTCGAACGTTTCCCGATCATCAGTTTGCCGTTGCTGCTGTCAATGATTTTGATCGATCGTTGTATCAGCAGCTCAATGGGCTTCATAATGTAAAATTGATCTTTGAAGACACGTATAATCTTTTAATGAACTCATCCGCAGCGATTGTTACTTCAGGTACAGCAACGTTGGAGACTGCACTATTCAGAGTCCCGCAAATTGTTGTTTATAAGGCGAATGGTCTTACCTATCACCTCGCCAGGTACATGATAAAAGTGCCGTTCATTTCCCTCGTAAATCTAATTGCCGGAAGGGAAGTCGTGAAGGAAATGATCCAGTCCAAGGCAATTCCTGAAAACGTCACAGCGGAGTTGAATAGAATATTAAATGATCAAAGCTATCGACAAAATATGCTTGACGGCTACGACCAGATTATACAGACGTTAGATACGGGCTCAGCCTCCGAAAATACTGCAGAATTAATGGTGAGATATCTGCATGAGTGAACTGAACTTGGTACTGAGTACTGATTATTGATTACGAAGAACTGAGATCCTGGGTGGGAGGGAATGTTCAATATTCAATTCTCAACTTTCAATGTTCGATAACTGCGGATTAAGTGGGTAACATGAGTTTGGTGTTTTGTAACTTGAAGTCTTTAAGTATTGATTATTGATCTGTACGAAGAACTGAGCCCTTGGGTGAAAGGAAATGTTCAATATTCAATGCTCAACTTTCAATGTTCAATAGTTGTGTATTAATACTCGTTGTCATGAACAGAAAATACGATCTTGAAGAAAGAACAATAGATTATGCTTGCAAGGTTATTGATGTTATCGAGTCTCTACCGATAACCAAGGCAGCAAACTATATTTCAGGCCAGCTGATTCGTTCTTGTCACTCACCAGCTTTTAATTATGGCGAAGCTCAGGCGGCAGAATCCCCCAAGGACTTCATACATAAAATGAGTATAATTCTTAAAGAGCTAAAAGAGTGCCGGATAGCACTGAAAATTATTAGGAAAAGAGAGATGATAATACCGGTTAAAGACTTAGATCATGTTTACAAAGAAACGGAAGAACTGATTGCCATTGTGGCGAAGAGTATTATCACCGCCAGAAAAAACAATAAGCTATGATAATTATATTGATTGTTGATTATTGATTATTATTCTGTACGTAGAACTAAAGTCTTGGGTGAGTGGAATGTTCAATATTCAATTCTCAACTTTCAATGTTCGATAAACTGGGGATTAAGTGGTTAAAATGAAGAACTGATTGCCATTGTGGCGAAGAGTATCATCACCGCCAGAAAAAACAATAAACAATGATATTTGTTGAAAATTGAGAATTGACTGTTGAGTATTGAACATTATCCACACTAACTACAAAAACACTAACACAACATCGCAACCTTTATCAGGCAACTCTTAGCTTACTGTATTGTGACTTACTGAACTTCTCTTCTGCATAGGCACGATTGATAACCAGGTGCTTAGTATTCTTGTCAGACGGCAACTCAAACATCGCATCATTAATAATAGCCTCACAAATGCTTCTTAGTCCACGTGCACCAAGCTTGAATTCCATGGCTTTTTCGACAATAAAATCGATCGCACCGTCTTTGAATTCAAGTTCAATCTCTTCCATATCAAACAATTTCTTGTATTGCTTCATGAGCGCATTTTTTGGCTCTGTAAGAATTTTACGCAACGCATCGGTGTCAAGCGGATTTAAGAATGAAACAACTGGCAAACGACCGATAAGTTCGGGTATAAGGCCAAAACTCTTAAGATCTTGAGCGGTAATGAATTGCAGTAGGTTGTCTTTATCCATGTTACCAGGATGCATACCATCATGTCCGGCGACAAATCCTAGCGGACGTGTATTTAATCGGTTAGCAATGAAACGTGAAATACCTTCAAATGCGCCGCCGCAGATAAACAGAATATTCTCAGTGTTCACCGTGATCATTTTTTGATCAGGATGTTTTCTGCCACCCTGAGGGGGAACGTTTACAGCTGTGCCTTCCAACAATTTAAGAAGCGCTTGTTGTACTCCCTCACCGCTAACATCGCGGGTAATAGACGGGTTATCGGATTTCCGGGCTATTTTATCAATTTCGTCAATGTATACAATACCCCGTTCAGCAGCCTCTACGTTGTAATCAGCAGATTGAAGAAGACGAGTGAGGATGCTTTCAACATCTTCGCCTACGTAACCGGCTTCTGTCAGAACAGTAGCATCCGCGATACAGAAAGGAACCTGCAACAGTTTAGCCAACGTACGCGCCAGGTAAGTCTTTCCGGTTCCAGTCTCGCCCGCCATTATGATGTTTGATTTTTCAATCATCACATCATTGTCGAGCTTACGTTGCATCAATCTTTTATAGTGATTGTAAACGGCAACGGACATAATTTTTTTTGCTTCGTCCTGCCCGATTACATATTCATCCAGAAACTTCTTAATCTCAATGGGTTTGATAAGCTTGAAGTTGGGGGAGAATCCCGCCTCAGTTTTGCTTTTTTTCTCTTCTCCCAGAATCTGGTTTGCCTGGGTTACACACTTATCACAGATATGAGCATGTATACCCGAGATCATCAGGTCCACATCTTTTTTATTTCTTCCGCAAAAAGAGCAAGTAACTTCAGCCATAACGATATTGTATTAAAATGAAAACCGGTGTGCTAAACACAGCCCAAAGATAGACAATATTCAGCACATCGGGATTCCCCTGGAAACAGGGGGTAAAAGATTAAACTTTTTTCCGTTCCAGAACTTCGTCAATTAAGCCGTATTCCTTCGCTTCACTCGCGCGCATCCAGTAGTCGCGATCAGAGTCTTTCTCTATTTTTTCATACTTCATGCCGCTATGTTTTGCAAGAATACTGTATAGGTCCTTTTTGACTTCAAGCGTTTGTTTCAGTGAAATTTCCATGTCGGAAGCCTGGCCTTGCATGCCACTCATAGGTTGGTGGATCATGATGCGCGAATGGGGGAGGCTGGACCGCTTTTTGGCAGACCCTGCAGTTAACAAAACCGCACCCATAGAGGCTGCCAAACCCGTACAGATCGTTGCTACATCAGGATTAACATATTGCATGGTATCGTATATTCCCAAACCGGCATATACGGACCCGCCTGGGCTGTTTATATACATAATAATATCCTTTTTCGGGTCTGAAGATTCCAGAAAAAGTAGTTGGGCTGTAATTAGGTTGGCAATCTGATCGTCGATTCCCATTCCTAAGAAAATGATCCGGTCGGAAATAAGCCGTGTAAAAACATCAATAGCGCGAAAATTCCCGGGACGTTCTTCAATAACGTACTGGGTCATGTTATCAATTTTCTGAGCATAACTGTCGACTGTATTACCGCTCATGCCCATGTGGTGGACTGCGTATTTCCTGAATTCGTTATTATTGTTCATAGCTTAAAGTTTACAATGCGTAGTGTGTTGAGGGTTTTTAATTAGGTTAGAACCTAAATCAAGTTAACAATCATAGCCAACCTAATGCTTAAATACAACCTTTAAACCGCGATAAAATGAAAATGGTTTTAAGTTGCCTTAAAACCATAGTCGGATTTTTTTTGCTTTTTATTGTAGTACAGGCACAGATCAGCATTGGCTTTATAATTTTCACATTTAGTGTTTGTGGTCCTCCACGATTTTCTTGAATTCCTCGACACTAACCTTGCTTTCCTCAATGGTGATATTTTCCCGAATGTGTTTCAGGATTTTTTCCGTGCGGAGTTGGTTATATAGTTTCATAAAATTCTGACCATTATCGTTTTGCAGATAATTATCAGCAATTCCATCCAGTTTGTCGCTTATCTGTGAAGCAAATGCCTGCCCGCCGAATTGCGAAATGATTAAATCTTTGGCCTTCGCTCTGACTTCGTCTGCTTCTACGGCTATCTTATTATCGTCTGCGATGCGATTTTTTACTAAATCCCATTTCAGTCCCCGTTTATAATCTTCAAATTCTTTTTCCAGGACTGAATCAGTAACCTGACCCTTGCTGGTAGATTTTAACCATGTTTTGAGAAAATCATCAGGAAGGTTTATTGAAGTGTTAGATATAAAATAATCCTCAATATGATGTTCCAGGAAATGATCGGATTCCCGCTTATAGTTGTCGCTTATCGTTTCTTTAATTTTGGCAATGAATTCTTCTTCATTGGTCACGGCATCTTTTCCAAAAACCCGGTCGAATAATTCGATATTCAGCTCAGCAGGCTCTGTGCGACTAACTGTGTCTATTTTCAAACCATATGAATCATGCAGATTCTTCACTTCTTCTGTAGAAACCCCCAACAGCTGAGCCTTTAACTCATCATCCGCATAAATTTCATCCAGATTGAACACAACCTCATCGGTCTTTTTCAATCCAAGGAATTTTTGCTGTGCTTTTTTCTCAACCTTTTCGATTTCAATAAAGGCACTTTCCTTTATAAACTCACGATCTTTAGCAACGAGTTCACCATACAAATTGTCACCGGCTTCACTTGTTTCAGGATACTGAACTTTACCAAAGCGCTTCTTTAAGTCAGTTACAGTTTCGGCGATTGTCTTTTCATCTACTTCAATCGGATAAGATTTGACTTTCACTTTCGACGAAAGGTCGTATTGAAACTCTTCCACCATTCCGATTTGGTATTCGAATTCAAAATTCTTCTGAGCTTCCCAATCGATCGTCAGTGCCTTTTCCTGGTTGGGAATTGGTTCACCCAAAATCTTAAGATTATTTTCTTTTATATAGTCTGACAGTTTATGCGAAAGAAGCTGATTAATTTCCTCCACGAGAATCGACTTGCCAAACATCTTCTTTATAACGCCTGTTGGTACCTTGCCTTGACGAAAACCTTTTATGGTGGCTTTTCGGGCATAATCTTTTACTTTTTCTTCAACAGTCGGTTGATAATCCCCTTCGGTTAATTTAATTTTAATTAAACCTTCGGTGCTGTTTGTTTTGTCAAGTGTTATTTCCAAAGCTTAAACATTTGTTGTTTTACCAGATAAATCAAGAACCCTCAACGTACGTAAAGACTACGAACATCGAGGGTTCAGGAGTGCGGATGAAGGGACTCGAACCCCCACGCCTTTCGGCACCAGATCCTAAGTCTGGCACGGCTACCAATTACGCCACATCCGCGTCTAAAAAAAGTGTGGTGAGATGCAAAGAGCACCAGACCACCCGGCACGTCTGCCTGCCTGCCGGCAGGGCTACCAATTACGCCACATCCCCAAAAGGAGGCGCAAATTTATAGATTATTCACAAATAAGAAATAGTTTGTGAACGTATTACAGAAAAAGTCACGTTTGAATCTAGTGGAAATTTACTAAAAACCACTTAAAACCCTATAATCTGATATCAGAATGGTAATTGATGTTGAACTGGAGAAGAAAGAAATCATAGGTCGTTACAGGCGATTGTTGCGCAAAGCAAAGCCAATCTTGAATGACGGGGATGCTAAATTGATCAAAAAAGCCTTCACTATTTCCTTAGAAGCACATAAGGATATGCGCAGAAAGTCAGGCGAGCCCTTCATCTTCCACCCACTGGCTGTTGCAGAAATTTGTGTTGAAGAGATTGGATTAGGTACAACATCGATTATTGCAGCCTTAATGCATGATGTGGTCGAGGATACGGATATTGAATTATCCGACATCGACCGGATGTTTGGAAAAAAAATTACCCGTATTATCGATGGATTAACCAAAATCCGAGGTGTTTTTGAGTATGGAACATCGCAGCAGGCCGAAAATTTTCGGAAGATGCTTTTCACGCTTTCTGAAGATGTTCGTGTGATCTTGATAAAATTGGCTGACCGGCTGCACAACATGCGGACGCTTGACAGCATGCCCCGTAACAAGCAGCTAAAAGTGGCGAATGAAACAATTTACCTGTATGCGCCTCTTGCTCACCGACTTGGTTTAAATGCAATCAAAACAGAACTTGAAGATCTCTACCTCAGGTTTACGGATCGCAACGTGTATGAATCTATCAGCACCAATATTGATGCTACCCGGGTTGCACGCACGAAGTTCATCAAGCAATTTATGGTTCCAATAGGCGATGAACTGGACAAGCTGAAAATCGACTATGAAATCAAAGGCAGGCCGAAATCAATTTACTCTATTCGCAATAAAATGCGTAAACAGAACATTCCTTTTGAGGAGGTATTCGATCTGTTCGCAATTCGGATAATCCTGGATACTTCGTTAGACCATGAAAAGGCACTTTGTTGGCAAGTCTATTCTATAGTAACAGATTATTATACTCCTAATCCCGACCGGCTTCGCGATTGGATAAGTACACCAAAGTCAAATGGCTATGAATCCCTGCACACTACTGTAATGGCTAAAAATGGGCAATGGGTAGAAGTTCAGATTCGCACCAAGCGAATGGATGAAATTGCCGAAAAGGGTTACGCTGCCCATTGGAAATATAAAGACAGTAATACGACCGCAGAATCGAACCTGGAGAAATGGCTGGCCAGAGTCCGCGATCTTTTAGAACAGAACAATCACTCTGCGCTCGATTTTGTAGATGATTTCAGGGGTAATTTATTCAGCGAAGAAGTATTTGTCTTTACCCCAAAAGGCGAGCTAAAGACTCTGCCTTATGGTGCGACCGCCCTGGATTTTGCTTTTGAAATACACACCCAAATCGGGTCAAAATGTATTGGTGCGAAAGTCAATAATAAGCTGGTACCCATTAATTACGTCTTAAAAAACGGTGATCAAATGGAGATCCTTACCTCTCAGAAGCAGAAACCACATGAAGATTGGCTTCGCTTTGTGGTCAGCTCAAAGGCAAAGGCGAGGATTAAGGATGAGTTAAAAGAAGATAAACGCAAATCGGCTGATGAGGGAAAAGAAATACTAATTCGCAAACTCCGACTTCAAAAAGAAGAGCCAACCCAACAGTTGTTGGAACTAATGCGCGATTATTTTAAAGTGCCGGCAAACTTTGAACTTTATTACCGGGTGGGAAGGGGTTTTATCACTTCTGCTGATATTAAGAAGTTTGTGGAGAACAAGCCGTTACTACAACCGCGTCTGAAGATTTCGACGCAACAAGCTGAGACTAAGTCACCTGAACTGGATTTGATGACCCAACTTAAAAGGCATCATAGTGATAGTTTGTTAATTGGCGAGGACATGGATGTGGTTGACTATAGGCTGGCGAAGTGCTGCACACCCATTCCCGGCGACGATGTCTTTGGGTTTGTAACGGTGAGTGAGGGGATAAAAATTCATCGAACAAACTGCAAAAATGCACCTGAGTTGTTGTCCCATCATGGAAACCGGGTCGTGAAGGCGAAATGGACCTCCCAGCATGAAGTAGCATTTTTGACCGGATTGAAAATTCTGGGAACTGACCGTGTGGGGCTGATTAACGACGTAACAAAGATCATATCCGAAGAATTGAAGGTAAACATGAGTTCCATGTCTATTCACACAGATTCGGGCATTTTTGAGGGCGAAATTATGCTTTACGTGAATGATACTCGGCATCTGGAGCAATTGATTGAAAAGCTTAGAGGCGTTGAAGGAGTAGAAAAAGTGAATCGATTCGATTCAAAAGAATAAGAGTGCTGTTAATTCTTTTATCCTGTTATCTTTGCGCGTTATTTTCAGATGGTAGTCAACGCTAAAATTTTCGAAGAAGTAAAAAAGATTTTCACGGCATACCTTGAAAACAAGGAGCTGAGGAAAACACCGGAGCGTTATGCTATTCTGGAAGAGATTTATTCTCGAGATGGCCATTTTGATGTAGAATCACTTTACATCAGTATGAAAAATAAAAATTACCGTGTTAGTCGCGCAACCGTTTATAACACATTGGATCTATTAGTAGAGTGTGATCTGGTAAGCAAACACCAGTTTGGTAAGAATTTGGCGCAGTTTGAAAAATCGTATGGCTATAAGCAACATGATCATCTTATCTGCACCGAATGTCATAAAGTTGTTGAATTCTGTGATCCCAGGATTCAAAACATTCAAAATACTGTTGAAGAGATCCTTCACTTCAATGTTATCCATCATTCACTTATACTGTACGCTTCCTGTACACGGTTGAATTGTGAAAACAGAAAAGCTTCAAATTAATTACTTATGAATTTACAACACGCAATAAAAAACAATAAACTTGTCCTGAAATTTACGGGTGACTTAATTGGTGAAGATAATGGAGCAGGCGTTATTGGAATTGTTAATGATGCCATTCAGCAAAAAGTTTTGAGTTGTATAGTAGATATTTCTGAACTGAGATATATCAATAGCAGTGGTATAGGCGTGTTGATTACAATACTTACAAAGTTCAGAAATAAAGGTGGTGAAGTGTATTTAATGAAACCATCCGAAAGTGTTCAGAAGCTTTTGGTGATAACCAAGCTGAATTCCATTTTTCAAATCATTCAGTCGGAAGAAGAAATTTTAAAATAATCATTATTCAAGAGTTCAGATGTCTAAGGTAGATGTATTATTAGGTCTTCAGTGGGGTGACGAAGGCAAAGGTAAGATAGTGGATGTTCTGGCACCTCGTTATGACGTGGTCGCTAGATTCCAGGGAGGACCAAACGCTGGGCATACCCTTGAGTTTGATGGTATTAAACACGTTTTGCATCAGATACCTTCCGGCATTTTTCGTGAAAAGACCAGAAATATTATCGGGAATGGGGTAGTACTAGATCCTTTCGTTTTCAAGACTGAAATAGAGAAGCTTCAGAAGTATAATCTGAATGTACACGCCAACTTATTTATTTCGAAGAAGGCTACTTTAATTTTACCAACGCATCGCCTTCTTGATCAGGCATATGAAAAAGCTAAAGGTGATAGTAAAATAGGGTCAACCCTCAAGGGCATCGGTCCTACGTATCAGGACAAAATCGGAAGACAAGGATTAAGAGTCGGGGATATTTTAGCCGATAATTTTAAAGAGAAATTCAATGTACTGACTGCTATTCATTTCAAGATATTGAAGGATCATGATATTGAATATAATTGGAGTGAACTGGAAGCACAGTTTTTGGACGCAGTAAATTTTCTGAAAGACTTTAATTTGATTGAAAGTGAATACTTTCTTAATGCGGAATTAAAAGCGGGTTCAACAATCTTAGCAGAAGGTGCACAAGGTGCATTGCTTGATATTGATTTTGGAAGTTATCCTTTTGTAACGAGTTCGAATACCGTTACGGCTGGTGCCTGTACAGGACTCGGAATTGCGCCTTGCCACATAGGTGAAGTGTATGGAATCTTTAAGGCCTATAGCACCCGCGTTGGAAGTGGTCCGTTTCCTACCGAACTCATGGATGATGAAGGAGAATTGATGCGCAAAGAAGGAAAAGAATTTGGTTCGACGACGGGAAGACCAAGACGATGTGGATGGATCGATCTGCCAGCACTGAAATATTCTATTATGATCAATGGTGTTACGCAGCTTCTTATGATGAAAGCTGATGTACTAAGTATCTTTCCGACCATTAAGATCTGCACAAAATACCAGTTTAAAGATGGTACTATAGAGGATATGGTACCGTACGAACAGGTGCATGAAAAAATAACTCCGATTTATGAAGAATTTAAAGGATGGAATACGCCTTTGAATTATAGTGGGATGTCCATAGAAAATTTGCCTGCGGAGCTCCACAACTATATAAAGTTTCTGGAAGAACAACTTCAGGTTCCCATCACGCTGGTTTCTACAGGCCCGGATCGTACTCAGACAGTATACCGGCAACTAAATCTTGCATAATTATTTTTGATCAGTACTTGCACTGATATATCCAAAAGGATACCTTTGCATCCCCTTTTAGAAGAAGAGGGGAAAATAGATTGAAATAGGGCTCTTCGATGTTACAATCGGGAAGTACCGCGGTTAACCCGCTCCTGGTTTAGGTTAGGAGGAAAGGCGTTAAAACGTTCATTGAATGGATGGAAATTGATAGCGGACCCGCGAGGCACTTAGGAATGAGTGTCTTGCGATTAATTCTTGAGAGAGAATAAAGATTAGAGAAGAGTTTAGGT
>JBGTEP010000193.1:0-4228 GCA_041747735.1 Chryseolinea sp. | reverse complement strand
GGGTGGATTGATCTTAATAACGATGGGTATCTTGATATCTACTATCTCGAAGCGGGAAGTCTGAAATTGTTTGTAAACCAGGGTGGAGTTTCCTTCACTCAAAAGACCCTTAATCTTAGTGGCGAAACACTGAACGCTATTTCCGATTGGGGCGATATCGACAATGATGGAAAGCTGGATATTCTTGCACACGGAAAAATCCTTCGCAATGTAGGGAATGACCGTTTTGAACTTTCTCAGTCCTTGGGCAGCTCATCAAGATCTGAATTTCTGGATTTTGATAACGATGGTGACCTGGATTTTTATAGTCGGGATTTACTTTATACTAACAAAGGTGATGGTATCTTCGAGCTTGACAGAAGTTTATCACCCTTTGGAACTTCATCGGATTATTTCTATAACGATTTTGTCTTTTTTGAAAACAACCCTGATGGCACCAAACGTTTTGCCAGTCATTATACATTAAAGCGCCAGTTTAATCCAGATATTTCAATCTGGGATTTTGCGCTATGCGGTGATGGTAGTCCAACATATCCCGTAAGGGCGATGAAGTTTGCAGACTTTAATAACGATGGAAAGAAAGATGTGCTAATGTTACAAAACGCTGAAGTTGTCTTGTATTCATCGGCTGTACCCGAAGGTTGTGCGATAATAGCTTCTCTTCCCATCCCATTTGGAAATGTATTGGTCGCCGATTTCGACAATGACGGCGACCTGGATACATTTATTGGAAGTAACCTTTATGAAAATACAACAATTGTTACGAATGCCGCGCCTTCTGTTCCTGGAAATCTGACTTCTGCGCCGGCCGAGGGATCAGTAAAGTTTACATGGTCAACGGCCACAGATGATAAGACACCTGCTACATCACTTACTTATAACCTGATAATAAAGAGGGGTCCCGATATCGTGTTTACGAATGGTATTGGTACCAATGGAAAAGCTGTGCTTCCCCGCGCCGGCAGTGTGGGCAACAATAAAGAATGGGTAGTCAGGAACCTTCCAAAAGGAAACTATACATGGTCTGTGCAGACTGTTGATGCTGCGCTAAAAACGTCTGTTCTTGCGCCTGAAAAAACGTTTACAATAGAAACAGGTCCGGATTTGATTTTGAATTTGCCAATCACGGTGAAATACTCCTCCGCGTATAACGAAACTACCGACAGATATTTACTCACGTATTTGAAAAGCAGTTCAGTATTGATGGGCCAGTTCATCGATGGGAAAACTATCCAGCCAATAGGTACTGAATTTAAGATTAACACAACATCGGGAACAACTATAAAAGAACAAATTGTCGGCGTGAATGCTGTAAAGAATGAGTTCATTGTTAGTTGGCTTGAACAAAACGGAACGAATAAAAGAATCTATGCCAAGAATATTTTGGCAACAGGTTCCAATCTACATGCTGAAAAAGTCATCCTGAATCAAACTGATACACTCAAGTATTTTCTTGCAGGTGATAAGGTTACTGTTGATCCCGTTTCCGGAAAGTATCTGATTCCCTGGATGCAGAACCGGACGGATATTAATTCTCCACAACTCAGATTTGGGAGTCTTGAAACTTATTATCCGAAGTCATTTCTGGATGTATATGCTGCAAAAATTTCAACTAACGGAGTCATCATAACCAATGAAGCACCTAAACTCTTGCAAACCCGTGATGTTCCATCGGATTTTTACAGAACAGGCGTAACCGATTACGCAATTCAGTCGGCAGTTGATTTTGATCGGACGAAAAAACACTTTACAATAGCATGGAATTTTCTTGGAGAGTATATAGGAACATACGGTGGTGGATCAAGTAGTGAACTCACGCCGATCCTGAAGCATGACGATATAAAACTGATTGTTAGCGATGAGAATTTAATAGTTAAATCGGAAGTAGCTTTTGAAGCATTGGGTTCACCACGAAATCTGAGCTTGGTTTACAATTACATTTCTGATCAGTTTATACTTGTATGGAGTTCCTGGACTGAGTCAGCAAACCAACTGGGAAGTAATGACTTTCGCTTTGAAGTTTATCAACGCGTTTTTTCACTTCAGAGTAACGGAACGGTTTCGTTCATAAATGCAGCTACGCTTGTTAGTAAGCCACCAAACATTACTAACTATGGCTCCGGTTTACCTGCCTTATCGTGGTCGAAAAAGCGCAATGAATATCTGATAACTTGGAATAAAGGAATAGCGGCAAATGATCGCGGCGTCTTAGGACAGGGTGATATTTTTTGGCGAAGGGTAACTCCCGTGGACGGAGGTTTCGTCGATTCTGATTCTCGCTTTCTCTCAAACCTTACCGGAAATGAGACCTTAATTAATTACAATTCGACAGGTGGGCATTTTATGCTCGGGTGGAGATCGGGTTCACAGAATTATTTATCCTCGTTTAGGATTCCCAAGGATGTTCAAAAGCCGGTTGTAGTTTCAGTATCACCAAATAAAGCAGGTGCCGGAACCTTTGTTATTATAACAGCCAATAATATGGGAAACATGCCTGCGGTTAATCAGGTAAGATTTGGGAATATGCCAGCGGTTGTGGACCCTGCATTTCCAGTAGCAGGTGATCGAAGTAAAATACGGGTCACTGTGCCAGCGGGACTATCGAGAGACCTTGTGCCGGTAACTATTACATATGATGATCAGTTGAGCAATGCCACCATTTTATTTGAGAATATCACAGAAACTGCAGTAACATCGGTTGTTCCGCTCGAGGGTGAGATTGGAGATGTTATTACCATTACCGGAACAAATTTTCCGGACAAAAATAGTCTTCAGGTACTGTTTGGTACAACAGAGGCTGAACCAGAAGATATTATTGAGTCCAGCGAAACAGAAATAAAAGTTAAGGTACCACAAGCAGCGCAACGAGGTCCTCAAAATATTACAGTGTTCATCCAGGAAATTTCTAATGTATTCGCAGGTGGAGCGTTTAGGGTAATCCGAGTTCCATCAATTACATCAATCGTCGCTTTGGAAGGAGGAGAGTTTATTTCTTATAAGAATGTGTTGATAGGTGGCAGTAATTTTAGCGATAAAGCAGACGACCTCACAGTAAAGTTTAGAGACATTACACTTTCGTCTGATAAAATTATTTCCGCAGGTAATAATTCTATTACAATCGCGGTTCCAGAAGGTATAGAAGGAGATAGAAATACTGTACAAGTTTCTGTTGGTACCGTGGACGGTGAATCGACGATCATCATTTCTGATTCTGTTCGCGTGGGTTCCGAGGTACGCAGAATTGTTCAACCGAAAGAATTTAAGTTCAGCACGCGTACGGATGATGCCATTACTCTTTCTGCCGAGGTATTCAGTAGACGTTCAGTTCAAGAAATCAAACTGTGGACCAAGGGAATTTCGCAATCAGATAAAGCATGGAGTTCCAAGTCGCTTACGAATAGTTTTAGTGGTAACAGGACTTCACATACGATTCTCGAATCCCTATTCATTGACGATCCTGTCGGACTCGATTTATTTTACGAGGTAATAGATTCATCCTCTATCATAAAGTATAGCGATACAGCAAAAGTATTCCGGGATTATATAGGTTCGGGCGAAACGAGCCTTGTGCCCGATTTGGATTTTGGTGGAGACGTTTCGGCATATAACATTGTATCAATCCCTTATGCCTTATCCCCCAATGGAATAAATACGGTATTCAAAAGCATCCTAGACCGGTTTGGCTATGACAAAACAAAATGGAGATTAATTCATTATCAAAATGACGAGAGCAGTGGAGCCCCGGCTGCGTATGCAGAATACCTGGACGGCCTCAATGTTATTGAACCAGGAAAGGGCTACTGGATGATTGTGCGAAATCAACAGGAAGTCACGTTCGACATGGGTCGAACCCTCAACACAGATGGTGGTCCTTTTGAAATTGTTCTCCACAAGGGGTGGAATCAGATCGGTAATCCATACGACTATAACGTGAGCTGGAATGACATCATTGAATTTAATAAGAATAATGCAGATTTGAATGTCAATGAAATTGAATCGTTTAAAACATTTCAGAACGGCGCCTTTGTAATCGCCAACGTGATCGAAAGGTTCCGCGGAGGCTTTGTGCGCTACAATGGTGAGGGTGGTCCTGTTAGCTTAAAGGTTCCGTTTGTCAGAAACGAAAGCATCAACGGCGGCAGACTATCACAGCGTGAAACATTTCCTACAGACTTGAGTAAAAAAGAGTGGAGAATAAGTCTTGATTTATCTTCCGGTGAGTTTCAAA
>JBGTEP010000192.1:0-2057 GCA_041747735.1 Chryseolinea sp. | reverse complement strand
GACAATCCACTGATATCAATACTTGTTCCCTTTGTAAGCCGACAATGCTCTGCAAATATTTCTGCCGCTGATTTAAAGTCGAACCCTTTAAACCCCATCTCACGGGCGAACATACACAGGATGTCACTGTCTGACATAGCTTCTCCGGGAGGGTCTATTACTTTACTTAAGTGAGTGATCCGGCGCTCGGAGTTCGTCATGGTTCCTTCTTTTTCGAAATGACCCGCAGCCGGCAGTACCAGATCACCAAATGCGACAGTATCCGATCGATTTGAGATATCCTGCACCACTACAAACCTTGCGTTCTTGAATGCAGCCTCTGCTCTTCGTGCATCCGGCAGACTTACCACCGGATTTGTACATACTATCCAAACGGCTTTTAAATCTCCACGCTCAAGTGCTTCAATCATTTGCGTTGCCGTTAGTCCGGGTTTTTCAGAAATTGAAGGTACTCCCCAGAAGTCAGCTACTTCTTTACGATGCGTTGAATCATCCAGTTTCCGATGAGCCGCTAACATCGTAGCTAGTCCACCCACTTCTCTGCCGCCCATAGCGTTAGGCTGACCAGTTAGGGAAAAAGGTCCAGAGCCGGGCTTACCAATGTGGCCGGTAATCAAATTCAGACTGATGAGAGAAATATTTTTGTCAACACCGATTACACTTTGGTTCAAGCCCATAGCCCACAGGGTAAGAAATCCACCTGATGCCGCGATATAAGATGCAGCAAGCCGAATATCACTTTCCGGCACATCGCATATCGTTGCGGCCTCCGCTACCGAGAATTGAAGTACAGAATTTCGGTATGAATCATAGCCCTCTGTGTGACTGGATATAAATGAATAGTCTACATCTCCGTTTTCTATTAGTATACGACCAATCGCGTTGTACAAATAAATATCTGTTCCGGGAAGGACTTGCAAATGAAGATCTGCAATCGAACAACTTTGTGTTTTTCTTGGGTCTACTATGATGACTCTTACATTCGGATTACCTTGTTTATGCGCTTCGATTCGTCTGAATAGAATAGGATGACACCATGCCGGATTGGCGCCAGCAATCAAAAAGCAATCTGCCAATTCAATGTCTTCATATGAAACGGGTACAGCATCTTCGCCCAACATTTTGGTATAGCCTGCCACCGCGCTGCTCATGCAGAGGCGCGAGTTTGTATCGATATTATTCGTTCCGATAAAACCTTTGACAAGCTTATTGGCTACATAATATTCTTCCGTCAGACATTGACCGGAAACATAAAAACCAACAGCATCAGGTCCATGATTTTCAATAATTGACTTAAAAACTGCCGCAGCTCGTTTCATTGCCGTAGTCCAGCTTACACGTTGTAAGGGATGGTTCCGGCTCCAGCGCATGGTAGGATAAAGCAGCCTGTCGGATTTGTCCTTCATGGCATAATGGAGATTCATTCCTTTTGAGCAAAGCATACCTTTATTCACAGGATGATCAATATCGCCTTCTACCGTAATGTTATTTTTGCGGTCCTTCTTCACTACAATCCCACAGCCAACACCACAATAGCTGCATGTTGTTTTATAACCCGGTTCCGCGTTCCTTTTCACAATTTTTTTTTCCAATGAAGATCAACTATTTTCTATGCAACGTTTGAATGATTAATGTTCAAGAAAATTTATCAGATGCCTTCTATAGTGATAGTAATCCGGATGCTCGATAACTTCCTTCCTTACGCGAGGGCGCTCAAGGGGTATGGTGATTAC
Source organism: Chryseolinea sp. (assembly GCA_041747735.1). Taxonomy (GTDB): domain Bacteria; phylum Bacteroidota; class Bacteroidia; order Cytophagales; family Cyclobacteriaceae; genus Chryseolinea. The sequence continues at coordinate 324 of JBGTEP010000192.1, read as the reverse complement.
GTCACCGACTAATGCTTTTGGTCCCGATGTCATCATGATCACCCGATCAGCTAAAAATATGGACTCGTCTACATCATGCGTAATCATGACGGCAGTGATCTTTTCCTGATTCCATACTTCCAGTAAAACATGTTGAAGTTCTGCGCGTGTTAGCGAGTCTAGCATCCCGAACGGTTCATCCAACAAAAGTATTTTTGGTTTCAGTGCAAACGCACGAGCTATACCCACGCGTTGCTGCATGCCTTGCGAAAGTTCAGAAGCCTTTTTATTAAACGAATCACTTAAACCAACTTTGTTCAGGTAATACTTGCATATATCCAATCT
>JBGTEP010000191.1:0-68202 GCA_041747735.1 Chryseolinea sp. | reverse complement strand
TCAGTTTGTCGCGAAATGAAGTGGTCAGTTTACGCGGAATTTCCAATCCCGAAATATACAGAAAATTTCGGTTGCTGGTCCCTATAGAGTCCCTAATAGCTGTAACTCATTGATAATCAAGTCCCTAGAGCCCCCTGTCGGAATCGAACCAACGACCTACTGATTACAAGTCAGTTGCTCTACCAGCTGAGCTAAGGAGGCTTTTTCTACTTTTTTCCGTGGTTTGATACCCCGAATGTGAAATAGAGGTGCAAAAATAGAGTAAGTATGCTTTTTAACAAACACATGACCAAAATTACTTTTCAAGGCCGTTTAATCGATACTTATTGCCCTCGCACCAGAACTGCCCAACAGTTCTCTAAAGGAATCGACACAATAATGTTTTCCATGCATTAACTGCAAAAATAACACCCACAATTGATAATTTGGTGGATGCAATAGGTTGATTGTATGGCTATGATTGTATGGAATTTTCAAAAGTGTCGTAATGATTCTCGGTTTAAGCACGTTTGCATATGGTTGGTCTATAGGAATTGAAGGAAGCGTGCCGCCCCAACCTTTTGATGAAACTCATCTTATTCAAAAGGCCCTGCAATTCGGACTCCAATGTATTCAGTTTGGTGACAACCTTCCTTTGCATACCCTGCCTTCTGAACGCCTGGAGAATTTGAAAGACGAGGCCAAAACCAACAACATCAGAATTGAAATCGGAGCCCGTAAACTTACTGAAGATAACCTCGATCGCTACATCGAACTCGCTGCCCACCTTCACTCTCCGTTGCTTCGTTTTGTGATTGATGGAAATGATTATGAACCTGACCGGGACACTATCATAAGCATCATTAAAAACTCGATACCTAAACTCAACAATAATAACCTGATACTGGGCGTCGAAAATCATGACCGGTTTAAAGCCACTGAGTTAGCGGCTATGCTCGATGCTGTCGGAAGCGACAAGGTAGGCGTTTGTCTCGACTGTGTTAACTCACTCGGCGCTGGTGAGGGACTAGACTGGGTTTCATCGGTGCTTATTCCCTATACGGTTAATCTTCATATCAAAGACTTCGAAATTCTTCGCCTTCCTCATAAGATGGGATTTACAGTAAAAGGAACACCGGCGGGCAAAGGCATGTCAAATGTACCTGGGTTGTTGAAGGAATTATCACTCCACCGACGTTGCGTGAGTGCAGTGTTGGAGCAATGGATAGAACCGGAATCTTCAATCGAAGAAACGGTTAAAAAAGAAGACGATTGGGCTGCCGAAAGCTTACAGTATCTGAAGGCTTTAACTTATTTTAAGACCATTAAAAAAGTATAGTAAGTGAGGTGTACCATAATAGATTTAGTAGACACTCCTGTTTCGTTTTTAAACGGCAAATAATATGAAAATCAAAATACCGCTGCGTCCAAGCCCTACCCTTTTGATCGTTTGCTTTTTGCTTCTCTCAGCAGGCGTCTTTGCTCAACTGAAGGTAAGTGAAAATAAACGTTTCCTGGAAACAGCAGAGGGAAAGCCTTTCTTCTGGTTAGGGGATACTGCCTGGGAGCTGTTTCACCGTTTATCCAGAGAAGAAGCAGAGATGTATTTAAAAAATCGTGCTGACAAAGGGTTTACTGTTATCCAGGCCGTTGCATTGGCTGAGTTGGATGGGTTGCATGATCCCAATTTTTACGGCGAGATCCCATTGGAAAATGATGACCCGACTAAACCTCGTGAAGCCTACTTCCAGCATGTAGATTTCATTATCCGAAAAGCTGAACAACTCGGACTGTACATCGGTCTGCTTCCTACGTGGGGTGATAAGGTTTTCAAATCAACGTGGGGCAAGGGGCCCGAAATTTTTACGCCAGAAAACGCCAGGGTATATGGAAAATGGATTGGCAATCGCTATAAGAATCAAAAAAATATCATCTGGATTATTGGCGGTGACCGTAATCCCCGTAACGATAGTGATGTAGCCATCTGGCGAGCTATGGCCGCTGGAATTGTTGAAGCTGTCGGCGGCCAGGATAAAGCGTTGATGACATTCCACCCTCAACCAAACACGCTGGAAGACGGTGGGTCATCGAAATGGTTTCACCAGGATGAGTGGCTGGATTTCAATATGTTCCAAACAGGACATTGCAGGGAAAATAACGTCTGGGACCGGATGGAATATGTTTATAGGTTGAACCCGACGAAACCCGTTTTGGATGGCGAGACACTATACGAAGATCATCCGGTTTGCTTTAACGCAAAAGATCTCGGTACATCCAGCGCCTACGATATACGCAAACATGCATGGCTGAATGTTTTTGCAGGCGCCTTTGGCCATACGTATGGATGTCATGATATCTGGCAAATGTATGCACCAAACCGTGCGCCTGTAAACGGTCCTCACTTTCCCTGGTATGTTGCTATGGATTTACCCGGTGCTGGTCAGATGAAGTATCTTCGTGCCCTAATCGAATCACGGCCTATGGCAGACCGTATTCCAGATCAGTCCCTTGTCACGAATGCCCTGGGCGCCAACGATCGGATACAGGCCACCCGTGGTAAAGATTACATTTTTGTCTATAGCACACAGGGGAAAAAAATCACCTTAAACACAAACAAAATTGCAGGCACTGAGTTGATCAGCTATTGGTACAATCCCAGAAATGGTGAAGTTAAGGAAGCGGGAAAGTTCGCAAAAAAAGCCCAGCAGGAATTCACACCTCCTACTTCAGGTTACGGACAAGATTGGGTGTTGATTGTTGATGATGCCTCCAAAAATTATGCAGTGCCCGGGGTCAAGACAAAAGGATAATGACAACAGGACCAGGCGTTAGACCGTCTTAAGCAATTTCAATTGTTCTTTTAATTGTTTAAGGTGATCAGAAGCTTCCTTGATCTTGTCGTTAAATTCATCTTTAAATTTATCAGCATTCTTAGAGCGTCCGAAAAACTCGAGGTTATTTCTCCATACAGCAATGTCATTTTCGACCTTGCTGATTTTCTTTCGGATGATCTGCTCCTTCTGATAGATTTTTCTTTCTGCCATCGGGTCATTCCGCAAGTCGCTCAGCTCATTCTCCATTGAAATCTTCCCCTTCTCATCCTCCGTTATACCGGGGATGGAATTTATAAATCTTTCAACTGCCTCGTTGTAGCGGTTGCGAATAGCATTAATATCCTTGCGTGGAACGAAGCCTGCAGCAGCAAATCTGTCCTGCAGCTCTCTTAGGATTTCAGAACTGCCGGTTTTAGCAGCGGCATGACTTTCTAACTCCGTGCAAATCTCTTCTTTAACTTTTAAATTTCCGGCTTGCTCCTGCTCTACCCTGTCATTTTGTGTTCTACGTTGTTCGAAGAAATGGTCACAAGCATCCTTGAATTCTTTAAATACTTTCTCTCTGAACTTCTCGGGTACCGGACCGACATCTTTCCATTTTTGCTGAAGATTCTTGAGTTCGTTTGAAGTGCGCTCCCAGTCACTACTCTCTTTCAGTTCAATGGCTTTCTGCACCAGTTCATTTTTCAACTCCAGATTCTTCTCCCGCTCTTCGTCAAGCTTTTTGAAGAATGCATTCTTATTGTTGAAAAAAGTTTTGAAGGCAGTCCAGAACTTTTTGTTAACATCTTTCGCTTTTGCACGCGGCAGGCCGCCAATTATTTCCCAACGCTTTTGGACGTCCAGAATCTCCTTTGTCTTCTGATTCCATTCCTTGATTCTATCGGATTGAAAACTGATAAACTGCTGTACCTCTTCGCTGAGTATTGCCTTATTATCCAGGTTTACCTGAAGTTCCTGCTGCAGATTCTGCAGGTAGGCATCACGTTTGGAATACACCGCATCGGATGCTGCCTTGAAACGTTGCCAAACAGCTTCCTTATCTTCTTTTGGTACAGGTCCTAAGTGTTTAAACTCGTGATGAAGTTCATTGAGTTCGCGGATAGCATTCTTAATGATTTCAACATCTGCTAATTTTTCCGCGCGCACACATAGCTCTATTTTTGCTTCGAGATTCTTGCGTCGATCTAATTCCTTCAGCTCAAAGTAAATACTTTGGTTGTCGTAAAAGCGATCTGTTAATGCGTGATAGTTAGCCCAAAGTGATTTAGCTTGTGCACCTGGAACAGCGCCAATAGCTTTCCACTGTTTTTGTAGTTCTTTAAAGTTATCAAACTGGTCAGTGGTATCTTGCGAATCAGAAAGTACACGAAGCTTCTCCAGCAACTCCTCCCGCTTACGAAGGTTTTCAACTTTATTCTCCTCCTGCTGCTTAAAGTATTGCGCTTTTCTGTCTTTTATCAGTTTTATATTCGCATCGAACGTATTGTCGAACTCATCACCTTTGAATTCGAAATCTTCCTCGGCACCACCATCGGCAATAAATTTCATTAACGCTTCAGCGCGTTCCTTCTCCCGAATATCATCATACAACGGCTTGATCTCACGAACGATATGGTCAACCTTTTTAAAGTTATCCTCTTTGGAAAGCTCCCTAACCAGTTCAGCAAACTGTTGTTTGGTAAAGTTCGAGTAATCTACATGATCATCATGATGTTCTTCCGATGACTCTTCACGGTCTGAAAGGTCTACTTCCGATTGTAAAGTACTACCATGGTTCACCACGTCGGTTTGGTGTGCATGTTCCTGCTCTTCTCTTTTGTCTCTTTCCATTTCCATGGTCAATAATCATTTCTACGCGCTTTAGCGCAATTTACTAAAAATGCTCAATTCAGCCGTGGATCTACCGGATAGTTAGAATACACGGAAAAACGACCACCCATATTTTCTAACGCCTTTTTCCAGATAACGGTTGGTTCTGTATCGAATAACAACTCATCCGTAACAAAGTCACATACGATCCAGGAGTCTTCCTGAAGTTCTGATTCCAGCTGTCCCTCTCCCCAACCACTGTAGCCGAGATAGAATCTGATATCGGAAGATTTCAGGATTGATGTGTCTACCTGAGTGATCAGACTTTCAAAATCGCCACCCCAATAGATCTCGTCGCGGATACTAACAGCATTTTGGATGTTAGTGTTTCGATGAAGAAAATGAAGTGTATCCTGCTGAACAGGACCACCGACAAAAACAGTGTCCTCCATGTTGTGTACATCTTCCATCACCTCATTTATTTTGAGAATGGATGGCTTGTTCACAACAAAACCGAATGAACCTTCTTCATTGTGTTCACAAAGTAATACTACCGTGCGTTCAAAATTAGGATCAGCGAGGTAAGGTTCTGAGATAAGTAATCTACCCTTTTCAGGTTTTAGTTTGTTCTTGTATTTGAAAAACTCCATGTCTTACATCCAAGGTGATAAAAATGTGTTTAAATTCCTCTTGTTTCAATACTTGAATAAAATACTTCATTCTCACGTATGCAAATTTTATTTCTTTGCCAAACTTTAGACGAAATTGCAACCGTATGCACAAATTGGCTGATTTACGTAAAGAATATTCCCATACATCGCTCGATGTTTCGCATGTATTGATGGATCCGATTGCTCAATTCAATAAATGGTTTGATGAAGCATTACAGGCAGAAGTACTTGAGCCCAATGCCATGAGCCTGGCAACGGTGAGTGCAGATAATCGTCCTTCGTGTCGTATCGTTTTGTTGAAGGGAATTGAACAAAATAAATTCATTTTTTATACAAACTATCAAAGTCATAAAGGAAGAGAACTGGAAAAAAATCCCGTTTGCGCGTTAACATTCTTCTGGCCTGAGCTCGAACGGCAAGTGCGGATTGAAGGAAATGTAACGCGGGTGGATGAACAAAAATCACAACAGTATTTTCAAAGCAGACCGGTTGGATCTCAGATTGGTGCCTGGGCTTCTCCCCAAAGTACTGTTATTGAAAGCCGTGAGATTCTGGAAGAACGTATGAAACAAATTGAAAAGCGATTTGCAGGAAATGCGGTAATTCCGAAGCCTCATCAATGGGGAGGTTTCCAGGTAGATCCCACCATGATAGAATTCTGGCAAGGCCGGAGAAACCGATTACATGATCGGTTGGAATTTGTGAAGTCAGATGCTGCCTGGGTTATTCGCCGTCTCGCTCCCTGAATCTCAGATAAGATCAAACAATGAATTTACACCGGGATATCGCCGAACGGTAAAACCTTCGCCAAACCTTGTTCCTATAGCATGTCCAAATTCGGTAGCACGTGCCTCCAGCATTTTCAGGAAACCGGGATTTGAGATGTAGGTTTCTGGCTCCTGACTTTGAGGATCGTAAAACTGCGTTTTAAAAGCCCGGATCGCATTCATTTTGATCTCCATGAAATCGGAAATATCCACAACAAAGTCGGGTACGATGTAGTTACTCTGGATGTAGTGATATACAGCATACGGCCTCCACGGAAGTTGCTTTTTTCCTTCATTATCAACGGTTTCAATTTTCACTAACCCTGAAAGGAAACTTGCGTCATATCCCAGAGAAGCACCTTTTCCATGATCGATATGCCGGTCGGTAATGGCATTGGCCAATATAATCTCAGGTCGGTATTTTCGTATCACCTGTATAACGGCAAGCTGATGTTCTTTATCGTTCTGAAAAAAACCATCCGCAAGCCCAAGGTTCTCGCGAATCGAAATTCCGAGAATTTTTGCACTCTCCTTCGACTCGTCACGACGAATTTCTGGTGTGCCGCGGGTACCTAGTTCGCCTCGTGTAAAGTCTGCAATTCCGACTTTATGTCCCAGCGAAATATGCTTCGCAATCGTACCGCCACAACTTATCTCGGCATCATCAGGATGAGCAGCGAGAACGAGGATATCAAGTTTCAATGTTTTGGATTGATTATATGAAGGGTTTACCTGGTCTATTGAACGACTTCCATTTCTTTGGCTACCAGGAACTTCTCTGCATCAAGCGCTCCCATACAACCGGTTCCGGCTGCGGTAATCGCCTGCCGATACACTTTATCAGCCGCATCTCCTACTGCGAATACACCTTCAACATTTGTCCTCGTTGATCCGGGTTGTACGTGAATATAACCGGTTTCATCCATATCGATATATCCTTTGAAGATATCGGTGTTCGGCTTATGTCCTATTGCAAGAAAAAAGCCTTGAATGGAGATCTCCTTAGTTTCGCCGGTGATGTTGTCGCGTAAACGAACTCCGGTCACGCCGGTATCATCACCGAGAATTTCATCTGTTTCTGTATTCCAGTGGATTTCGATATTAGGCGTTTTCATTACCCGCTGCTGCATGATTTTAGAGGCGCGCATTTCGTCGCGACGTACAATAAGATGAACTTTCGTGCAGAGGTTGGCCAGATAAGTTGATTCTTCGGCTGCTGAATCTCCGGCACCCACTACAGCCACGTCCTTACCACGATAGAAATATCCATCGCAAACGGCACAAGCTGATACTCCCTTATTGTTAAATTTTTCTTCTGAAGGAATGCCCAGATATTTCGCCGTAGCGCCGGTAGCAATGATCACCGAACCTGCTGAAATCTCCTGCTTCTCATCCACAACAACTTTAAGCGGATACCCGGAAAAATCTACGGACGTAACCAGTCCGTAATGTACTTTGGTACCAAAGCGCTCTGCCTGTTTCTGGAGATCCATCATCATCTGCGGACCGTTTATGCCGTCCGGATATCCCGGAAAGTTTTCAACATCGTTGGTGATGGTGAGTTGGCCACCGGGTTGCCCGCCGGTATAAAGTACTGGTTTTAATCCGGCACGTGCCGCATAAATTGCCGCTGTGTAGCCCGCCGGTCCCGAGCCAATGATGAGAACCTTTACATCTTCTTTGGTCATGAATTCTACTATTTTAATTTCTTCAACAAAATAAAAGGTCTCGGAATTCGAGACCCTTAAAATAATTATAAAAGGTCAGCTTTTAACCCAGGTACGGTTTCAAAGCTTTGCTTCTTGATGTATGTCTCAAACGCCTGATTGCCTTCTCTTTAATCTGCCGTACTCTTTCGCGGGTTAAATTAAATTTCTCCCCTATTTCTTCCAGCGTCATGGCGTGTTCTCCATTCAGTCCGAAGTATAAAGTAATTACGTCAGCTTCCCGTTGCGTTAAGGTTGATAGAGCACGTTGAACTTCCCGTCTCAGGGAGTCGTTCATTAAACCTGAATCAGGTGTTTCTTCGCTATCATTTTCGAGTACGTCAAGCAGACTGTTTTCTTCACCCTGAACGAAGGGTGCATCCATGGATACATGACGTCCTGAAATTTTCATGGTATCAACAACCTCTGCGGTTGTAACATCGAGTACATCTGCAAGCTCTTCCGGAGAAGGCTCGCGTTCATACTTTTGTTCCAGTTCAGAGAAAGTCTTTGATATCTTGTTCAGCGACCCTACCCGATTCAAAGGCAGACGTACGATACGAGATTGCTCTGCCAGAGCTTGTAGGATAGACTGACGAATCCACCATACGGCATAAGAGATGAACTTAAAGCCGCGGGTTTCATCAAACCTCTGAGCGGCTTTAATTAATCCCAGGTTTCCTTCGTTGATAAGATCCCCTAATGAAAGACCCTGATTCTGATATTGTTTGGCAACGGATACTACGAATCGCAGGTTTGCCTTTGTGAGTTTCTCTAACGCTATTTGATCACCTTCCTTAATTCGCTTGGCCAGCTCAACTTCTTCATCGGGTGTAAGCAGATCCACCTTACCGATTTCCTGGAGATATTTATCCAGCGACTGGCTTTCCCGATTGGTAATTTGTTTACTGATCTTTAGCTGTCTCATCCTCTAATATATCGGTTTGTTAAAACAATATACTGCCAAATTGTAGTTCCAGGCAACTCTGTCGGTAACGATAATTAAGCGGGTGTGGTTTCAGGTCTTGGAGGTCTTGGCAAAAGTACTTTCCTGGAGAGACGATATTTACCAGTCTTCTTATCGACCTCTATTAATTTAACTTGTACCTCTTCACCTACTTCGAGGACACCTTCCATATTTTCAAGGCGTTCCCATTTGATTTCAGAAATATGCAGCAACCCATCTTTACCTGGCATAAATTCAACGAATGCACCAAATGGCATGATTGATTTAACTTTGCCCTCGTAAACTTCTCCAACTTCAGGTATAGCAACAATACCCTTGATTCTCCGAAGTGCTGCTTCCATCACTTCCCTGCTGGTCGCAAATACTTTAACAATACCTTTGTTTCCAACTTCTTCAATAGAAACTGTTGCTCCAGTAGTATTCTGAATATCCTGCACCACTTTTCCTCCGGGGCCGATTATCGCACCAATCATATCCTTCTCAATCACGACCGTTTCAGCTCGTGGAGTCTGAGGCTTCAGATCAGGTCTTGGAGCACTCAAGGTTTTCTTCATTTCATTCAGGATGTGAAGTCTGCCTTCTCTTGCCTGAAGTAAAGCTTCACGCAGAACTTCATTGGTAAGACCATCAACTTTCAAGTCCATCTGACAAGCCGTGATACCTTTTTCGGTACCCGTTACTTTGAAGTCCATATCTCCCAGGTGATCCTCATCACCCAAAATGTCAGAAAGAATAGCATACTTTCCCGTTTTGCTATCGGATATCATACCCATCGCGATACCTGAAACGGCTGCTGAGATAGGAACACCAGCATCCATTAACGCCAACGAACCGGCACAAACTGTAGCCATGGAAGACGAACCGTTAGACTCAAGAATATCAGATACAATACGAATAGTATAAGGGTTCTTTTCATCAGGAGGAAGTACTTGCTTCAACGCTCGTAAGGCAAGGTTTCCATGACCAACTTCTCTCCGGCCAGGTCCGCGGTTTGGTTTCACTTCACCAGTAGAAAATCCTGGAAAGTTATAATGCAGGATGAATTTACTGTAACCCTCAATCATAGCACCATCAATCATCTGCTCGTCGAGCTTTGTGCCTAACGTTACAGTGGTTAACGACTGAGTCTCACCACGCGTAAAAATAGCAGAACCGTGAGGTGAAGGAAGATAGTCAACCTCACTCCATATATCCCTGATTTCGTTGGTCTTACGACCATCCAAACGAACCGATTGATTAAGGACCAGATCACGTGCAGCTTTCTTCTGGATCTCTTTATAATATCTTTTTACCAGGTCTTTGTTTACCGTTGTATCTTCAGGAAGAGCATCCATATACTCATCTAGAACTTTAGAAAAGCCTTCTGACCTTTGTTTTTTATTTGCCGTGAGCTGCGACGCCGCTGCGTACAGTTTATCATACATCAGCTTCCACAACTCTTCGCGTAGCGCTTCGTCTTTTACCTCGTGATTGTACTCACGCTTTGTTGTCTTTCCAACGGCTTCGGTTAATTCGATCTGGAGTCTGCATTGATCCTTGATAGCTTCATGTGCGATCTTCAATGCTTCAAGCATATCGTCTTCGCCAACCTCTTTCATTTCCCCTTCGACCATCAGAATGTTTTCGATCGAGGCACCAACCATCAGGTCGATATCAGCACGATTTTTTTGCTCCTGCGTCGGATTAACAATGAAAGTTCCGTCCACCCTTGCTACCCGTACTTCAGATATTGGTCCCTGGAAAGGAATGTCTGAAACAGACAAAGCTGCGGAAGCTGCAAATGCTGCCAAAGCATCGGGCAATGCGTTTTCATCACCGGAGATCAGGTAAATCATAACCTGTGTATCTGAATGATAATCATCGGGAAATAGCGGACGAATAACGCGATCAACAAAACGGCTAATCAACACTTCATAATCTGAAAGTTTGCTCTCTCTTTTCATGAATCCGCCTGGAACTTTACCAGTAGAAGCAAACTTCTCCTGATAATCAACAGATAGTGGTAAAAAATCAGTGCCTTCCCGGGCGTCAATCGCTGAAACCACCGTTGCAAGCAACATTGTATTGCCCATTCGCAACACTACAGATCCGTCAGCCTGACGGGCTAGTTTTCCAGTTTCAATCGTTATTTCGCGACCATCGGGCAGCTTACAGGTTTTGGTAATGACAGTAGGTTTCATAAATGATAAGATTAAAGTCAGGATCAGCCAGACTTAGGTGTGTTGAAAAACAAAAAGGGAACCTTTCGTAGGGTTCCCTTCGGGGAATGTGTTTGATTACTTTCTGAGATCGAGGTCAGCGAGAATAGCTCTGTACCGCTCTATGTTAGTAGTTTGCAGATAATTTAGCAGCTTCTTGCGCTTCCCTACCAATTTCATTAGTCCTTGTTGGGTAGAAAAGTCTTTCTTATTTTCTTTCAAATGCGCCGTCAGATGACTGATTCTATGTGTAAAAAGTGCAATCTGAGATTCAGCAGAACCGGTTTCTTCTTTTTTCTTCGCAAATCCGTGTTTAGCGAAAAGGTCTTTTTTAATTTCAGTAGTCAGATACATTTCAAAAAATGTTATTTTTTCTTATTTCAGGGGGCAAAGGTAAGGCAAAATGGCTCTATTTTCCAAAAGGAAGTAAAAATTTTAGTGCCGTTCAGGATGTAATCTGCGGTTGAGTTTTCTTCCTGGTAGACAACCAACGCTTCACCTTATCTATCACAACGGAGTAAAAATCAGCCTCAAATAGCCGGGCATCTACTCTAGCCTGACGCAGAAACATTAATCCAACGGTAAAAAGAATTGCATCTGCGAGCCACACGCCCATGGAGACACTGATCGTTCCCTGCTTCGCTAATTTTTCCCCTTGCATGGTCAGAATATAATAAACTATAAAAAAGAGTATTGATACAAGGAACGGGACACCGAGTCCTCCCTTTTTAATGATAGCACCCAGCGGAGCTCCGATAAGGAACATGGCAATGCAGGCAAGCGAACTGGAAAGAATCTTATGCCATTGAATTTTGAACGTTACCAGCTCCTTATTGTAATTTTCTATACTGCTGTTCGCGTTCATTACCTGGCTCTTAATCTGGCGTGCCGTATTCACTGCACCTTGCAGTACATCCTGGCCAGGTGACATTTGATAAAGGCTATCGATCTTTGCGAGCCTCATGGAATCGGATACCACTTTTTTCCTCTCCCTAGCAGGGGCGGTATCTGTATCACTTTTTACCGAAGTTTTGCTGATTGTTTTTTTCAGGACTGTATTTCGTTCCTTTAACGGCTTGGGTTTTTGTGTAATGGCCCGTTCAGGAGTCTTAACAATTTCCGGTCTTTTGGCCCCTTTGACAACCTCCCTTTTAGGGGAGGAGACAATTTCAGTTTTAGGACTGGTCGAATCTGCCTGAATTCTTTCAGGTTTCTGCGCCTCGGGTTGAGTACCGCCATATTTATCTATATATGGTAGTCTGCCGATTGAATCACGATAAAGCTTGTGCTTATAAACTTCCTCTGGCATCACTGGTACCTCGTTTTTCAGATAGAAAGTAAAATGCATGGGCTTGCTCTGATAATATGTAAGCCTCTGGGTAAGTACTTCTTTGTTCAGAGAGTCAACATCATGTTCCAGCTCTGAAAGGTTGCGCATTATTCTATTACCCTGAAACCATTTCTTATCAGTGGTCTGTAGTTGAAACGAGGATAAATCAAATACTACCTGAGATTTATCGAACTTACTCCGACTCATCGCTCTTACATTGCCCTGAAGCTGGCCTGTCACTTCGCGTTGATTTGCTGCACCTTCTGTATAGTGATAACCATTAAAGAGTTCAAACTTCAGGTAGCGTTCGTTTAATATGGTGTACATTCTGCCCGAATCTGCAATGGTCACTTCTTTGTTGCCATCATTCTTCCGGTGATCATAAAAAATCACACCTTTCAATGCCTGCTCATCATCCGGGAACTTCTTGTTTACTTTGATGCTGAGATTATCTATACCCCTGTAGAACGCACCTTCTCTCAATTCAAGGGCGGGCTTTTTCTGCTTAATATCATACAAAAGACTATACGCCTCCAGCGCGGCTTTCGGAACCAGGTTATTGTTAGCGTAAAAGGCGACGCCCGTTAAAATCACGACAAAAAAGAAAATCGGCCGCAATATTCTTAGCAGAGATATCCCGGCGCTCTTTATTGCAGTCAACTCAAAATGCTCACCCAAATTACCGAATGCTATTAATGAAGAGAGTAAAACAGCCAGTGGCATTGCTGTTGGAACGGTAAAGATTGCGAAGTAAAAAAATAGCTGTCCTAACACTAACGAATCAAGCCCCTTGCCAATGATATCATCGAAGTATTTCAACATGTTTATGTTTAACAGGATGAACACAACGACAAGGAAGGTAATCAAGAACGGCCCTAAAAAGGCTTCTAAAACTAGTTTGTCAATTTTTTTCATTTCGTGGATTCCTGATACCGGCGAATGCTTAGGTCAAAAATAAGGCCAATACAGGTAAACTGATGAGTAAGTGATTGAATAAATAAACAAACAGAGTAAAAATTAAGGCTTAGCCGCCCACTGTCTTTCGGAGTGACTCAATAAGACTTTCCCAAAGATCTTTAAGTTCTTTCAGGTCGTCAAAATCGGAGTAGTCAAGGATTTTTATGTAGACCGATTGTGTAAGATCATTGAACTCCAGGCGAAGTTCGAAATAGGACGGATCTTTTTCATCGGCTTCATTTTCAGGAAGAAATTCAAAACGGACAAAATGATTTGTCCGGTGAGCAACGAGCTTTGCCTTATGTTCTTCACTATCCCAGAAAAACGTGAAAGACTTATCTTCATTATTGATGGTAACATCGTCGGCAAACCACTCTGAAAGTCCACTGGCCGTCTGTATGTATGGATAAAGCATCTTTATAGATGCATGTATCTCATAATCGGCTGTGAATAACTTTTTATTAGACTTGCTGAGGGTTGCCATCAATTTTCTTTAATCCGATTTAATTTATACCATTTTAAGCACTATGGCAAACCAATCTTTCTTCGAATTAAAAAGAATCGGAAAATATCGTTTGATTACACTTTAATGAGGGTCAATAGATTGAAAAATAAAATATTACGCTAGTTCATTGACGCGATTTTTCTTAAATCCCCCATTTCAAACCACGTTTATTCAACACGTTAAAATGCGACAACTGGACTTTGGAAGCAGACTCAAGTAATCACGACGGCGAAATATATATCCCACAATGAAGGAAACTGGTTTGTGAAAATTGCCGGCAACTTTGTAAGTTTGCGCTCCCAAAATTATCGGGATCGGCATTCAATCTGAATTCGGTTCGATGACGGAGGTCTTTTAGCTGGCGCGGTAGCTCAGGTGGTTAGAGCGTTGGATTCATAACCCAAAGGTCGGGGGTTCAACTCTCCCCCGCGCTACAATTGAAGAAAGCCTGAAATCTTTACCGATTTCAGGCTTTTTTGTTTTCGGAAATCTTATTAGATCCTCCCCCCTGTTTTTCTTCTTCTTTTTATCGTCAGTGACCGAATACGTTATTGCAGGTTGTAAACCTTATTCTATTTTTGCCTCCCTGTCAGAAATTATGGACCAAGAGAGTATCACACGGTGGGTCGAACAAATAGCAAAAGAGTTCAACCTGCAAGTAAAAAATGTCAAAGCTGTTGCAACCCTTCTTAAAGAAGGATCGACGGTTCCCTTTATATCCCGTTATCGAAAAGAAATGACAGGTAGCATGGATGAAGTCGTAGTTACCAACATTCGTGACCGGATTGAACAACTTCAGGAGTTGGATTCGCGGAGAGAGGCTATCATAAGTTCTGTCGAAAAACAAGGCAAGCTTTCGCTCGAACTTATGCAGGCAATTGTTGCTGCCGAAACCCTCGCGCAACTTGAAGACATTTACCTGCCGTATAAACCCAAAAGAAAGACGAGAGCCAGTGCTGCTAAGGAGAAAGGGCTCGAACCCCTTGCACAGAAAATTCTCGACCAGGAAAAATTTGATGTAGATCAGTTTGCATCCACGTTTGTAGATACGGAAAAAGGCGTCGTTGATTTACAGGATGCGCTGGGTGGTGCACGTGATATCATTGCGGAATGGGTAAGTGAAAATCCGGACGTAAGACGAAAAGTGCGGGAGTTGTTTTGGTCTGAAGGGGTTATCAGTTCCAAAGTATTGAAAGGAAAGGAAGCTGAAGGTCAGAAGTATAAAGATTATTTTGAGTGGACTGAACCGATTTCAAAAACTCCTTCGCACAGACTGCTTGCCATGCGCCGTGCTGAAAAAGAAGGTGTTCTGGCACTAGATATTTTCCCGCCGGAGGAAATGGCGATCAGTTCTATGGAACGTCAGTTTATTGTAAATGAAGGCGCTCCGGCAGATCAGGTCAGACTTGCTATTAAAGATAGTTACAAACGACTACTGAAACCATCCATGGAAACCGAAATCCGGATGGAATCGAAGATGAAAGCGGATGAAGATGCCATCAGGGTTTTTGCCGACAACCTGAAAGAGCTTCTACTGGCAGCTCCCCTCGGTCAGAAAAATGTATTAGCACTCGATCCGGGCTTTAGAACCGGATGTAAGCTCGTATGCCTCGACCGCCAGGGAAAGTTATTACACCATGATACAATCTTTCCAAATGATCCTCAACGTGAGACTGTGAGGTCAGCTGCTACCATAAAAGATTTATGCGAAAAGTATGACATCGAAGCGATCTCCATTGGCAACGGAACGGCAGGACGCGAAACGGAAACTTTTGTTAAGTCTATCGGACTTAGCAATAAGATTACCATCGTAATGGTAAATGAAAGTGGCGCATCGGTTTATTCAGCATCGGAAGTCGCCCGTGATGAATTTCCCGATAAAGACTTAACGGTTCGTGGTGCTGTATCGATCGGAAGAAGATTGATGGACCCCTTGGCAGAGCTGGTAAAGATTGATGCAAAATCAATCGGTGTGGGTCAGTATCAGCATGATGTTGATCAAACGAAGTTAAAAACTGGTCTTGACGATACTGTTATGAGTTGTGTTAACTCTGTAGGTGTTGAAGTGAATACTGCAAGCAAAGAACTCCTTTCCTATGTGTCAGGACTGAGTCTTGCGCTCGCGAAAAATATTGTTGAATTCAGGAATCAGAACGGCCCATTTAAAGATCGTCAATCGCTCATGAATGTATCTCGTCTGGGTGAAAAAGTATTTGAGCAAGCTGCAGGTTTTTTACGAATTCAGGAAGCTGAAAATCCCTTGGATGCCAGCGCCGTGCACCCCGAAAGTTATCCCATCGTTCAACAAATGGCGAATGATCTTGGTTGTTCTGTAAACGATCTGATGACCAGCGCTGAGTTGAGAAAACAACTCGACCTCAAAAAGTATGTTACTGAAAATGTAGGACTTCCCACATTAACGGATATCATTACAGAACTTGAAAAGCCAGGTCGCGATCCACGAAAAGAATTCGAAGTATTCAGTTTTACCGATGGTGTGAATTCTATCGGCGATTTGAAACTAGGTATGAGGCTGCCAGGAATAATCACCAATGTAACGAACTTCGGTGCTTTTGTGGATGTCGGTGTTCATCAGGATGGTCTTGTACACATCAGCCATCTGGCTGATAAATTTGTAAAAGATCCTCAGGAAGTCGTCACCGTTCAGCAGAAAGTAATGGTTACCGTTGTAGAAGTTGATGTACCACGGAAAAGAATAGGCTTGTCCATGAAGATCGATCCCTTTGCTCAAGCGGAAGCACCTGTAAAAAGTGTTGCACCACCACGGGATAACAATAAACGGACGAAGCCAAAAGGCCCTGACCGACCGAAAGACAAGCCCAAGGAGAAAGAACTCAGTATGGAAGAAAAGCTTGCCTTACTGGTAAACAAGTTCAAGAAGTAAACCCTAATTCATTTAGCGTTAGCACAACGTTAACCCACGAGGCTCTTGTCTTTTGGTTTTAACGAACATCAAGTCCATATTTCTTCGCTACTTCAGCAATGTGCTGTGTGCTTTCCATTATCTTCGTATCGAATGTAAATCGTCTATCATGTTTCCAAATCACAACCCTACTACAACGGCTTCCTGGCAAAAGCTGGAGCTCCAATTCCTCACCATGCAAGCCACCCACCTCCGGGAATTGTTTGATGATGACCCTGAGCGTTTTTCCAAAATGCACGCCCGGTTCGATGACATTCTTGTGGATTACTCAAAAAATCTGATCGTAGAAGAAACATTAAAGGATCTTATCGGATTGGCTAATGAAGTTGAATTGAAAGATGCCATCGTTGCCATGTTTAAGGGTATGAAGATCAATCAGACTGAGAACCGTTCGGTACTTCATATCGCACTACGTAATCGATCCAATACCCCTATCGTTATTGATGGTGAAGATGTAATGCCTCTGGTAAACGGTGTCCTCGAACACATGAGACAATTCTCAACCATTCTTTTAGACGGAACATGGAAAGGCTATACCGGCAGGCCAATAACCGATATCGTAAACATTGGCATTGGTGGTTCAGATCTGGGTCCGTATATGGTTACAGAAGCACTCCGCCCCTATTGGCAAAATATCCACCCACACTTCGTGAGTAATGTAGACGGAACGCACATTACGGAAACGCTTAAAGCACTTAATCCGGAGACGACTTTGTTCATCATTGCATCAAAGACCTTTACTACGCAGGAAACCATGACGAATGCCGAAACAGCGCGAAACTGGTTACTTGAAAAAAGTGGCGGTAAAGCCGATGTTGCCAAACATTTTGTGGCTGTTTCAACAAATCAAAGCGAGGTCACCAGGTTTGGAATTGCTCCGGAAAACATGTTTGTATTCTGGGATTGGGTTGGCGGGCGTTACTCCTTATGGTCATCTATCGGACTTTCCGTTGCATGTACAATCGGGTTCGACAATTTCGAAAAATTGCTCGATGGCGCCAATGCCATGGATAACCATTTTAAAGATGAGCCTTTCGACAAAAATATTCCGGTGGTTTTGGCACTGCTAGGCATATGGTATAATAATTTTTTTGGAGCAGCATCTGAAGCAATCCTTCCGTACGATCAATACCTCCACCGTTTTGCAGCTTACTTCCAGCAGGGCAACATGGAGAGTAACGGTAAGTCGACTGATCGCAACGGCCAGCCGGTGACGTATCAAACTGGCCCAATCATTTGGGGGGAGCCAGGTACAAACGGCCAGCATGCATTTTACCAGCTGATCCATCAGGGGACAAAAATTATTCCCTGCGATTTTATTGCGCCTGCTATAAGTCAGAACCCGATGAGCGATCATCATGATAAACTCCTTTCAAATTTCTTTGCACAAACTGAAGCACTGATGAGAGGCAAGACAACGGAGGAAGTACAGGATGAACTTAAGACTGCGGGGATGGATAAAGAAGCTATTGCATTCCATACACCATTTAGGGTCTTTGAGGGTAATAGACCAACCAACAGCATTCTTTTTAAACAACTTACACCGAGAACGCTGGGAAGTCTTATCGCCATGTATGAGCATAAGATTTTCGCTCAAGGTGTAATCTGGAATATCTTCAGTTTCGACCAATGGGGTGTTGAATTAGGTAAGGTATTGGCGAAGAAAATACTTCCCGAACTCAGTTCAGCTAATGAAATTACAACTCATGATTCCTCTACTAACGGCTTAATTAACTATTTCAAACGATTGAAGTCCAATTGATTAAAATGTTAATTGTAAAGTACAGTATGTCCATTATTTTTGTTGGATTTTGAATATAAATGGAGAATAAAATTTCGAAGATTGGAGTGTTCACATCGGGTGGCGATGCTCCGGGAATGAATGCAGCTATCCGTGCGGTAGTGCGTGCCTGCACGTACTATAAGAAGAATTGCCTTGGCATCATGCGTGGTTATGAAGGAATGATAGAAGGTGATATCATTAAACTCGACGCGAGGTCTGTTGGAAACATTATACAGCGCGGGGGTACGATATTAAAATCTGCACGCAGCAAAGAGTTCAGAACACCTGAGGGCCGGAAGAAAGCTTATGACCAGGTTAAAAAGTATGGCATCGATGCACTGATAGCGATTGGTGGAGATGGTACTTTTACGGGACTTCATAAGTTTTTCGAAGAGTTTGGTATTCCGTCAGTGTGTATCCCGGGTACGATTGATAATGATCTCGCCGGTACAGACTACACGATTGGCTATGATACGGCAACCAATACTGCGGTTGAGGCTATCGACCGTATCCGTGACACTGCACTATCTCATAACCGACTGTTTTTTATAGAAGTTATGGGAAGGCACTCCGGATACATCGCTATCAACAGTGGAATTGCAGGAGGTGCAGCGGCAGTAATCATTCCGGAAGAAGAAACTTCTTTTGACGAACTGTATAAGCTATTGGAAGAAGGTGGAAAGACGAACAAAAAATCAAATCTTGTAGTTGTTGCAGAAGGATCAAAAATCGGAGATGCGCATTCGTTGGCGAAACAAGTAGCGGAACGATCCGACTACTTCGATATTAAGGTCACCGTGCTCGGACACCTTCAACGCGGTGGATCACCAACGTATTTCGACAGAGTACTCGCATCGAGAATGGGAGTCGGAGCAGTTGAAGGTTTAATAGCGGGAGCAAACGATGCCATGGTTGGTATCCGTAACAAGATAATTGTCTATAACCAGTTTGACGACATTATGACCAAGCATCACGAGATTGATAGTGAAGCATTACGCATTGCTAAAATTCTTTCCATTTAATTTCATTAACAGGCACACGTTTACCATACAACAAACATATTTATGAGAGAGCTTACCATCGGTATCGACATTGGCGGAACGAACACAAAATATGGGATTGTAGACCGCGATGGGAATGTAATTTCTCATGGCAGCATCTCTACGACTCAGTACGATCAATTCAAAGATTTTTTTCACGCGCTGTCCGATGCCTTGAGAAAGGAAATTGAAAACATTCCTGGAGCCCATAAAATTATCGGTGTTGGTGTTGGAGCAGCAAATGGAAATTACTACAAAGGTACCATTGAGCGTGCTACTAATCTTCCATGGAAAGGCATCATTCCTTTGGCTGATATGTTTAAGGACGAATTTGATTTACCGGCGATTGTTACTAACGATGCAAATGCGGCTGCTGTAGGTGAGATGGTTTATGGTGCGGCAAAAGGGATGAAGGATTTCGTGGTGATCACCCTCGGTACCGGACTGGGTAGTGGTTTTGTTGCAAATGGTCAACTTCTTAACGGCAAGCATGGTATTGCCGGAGAGGTGGGACATACTTCGGTTAACCCGGCAGGACGATTCTGCAATTGCGGTAAGCGCGGATGTTTGGAAACATACGTATCGGCTACAGGAATTAAACGAACCGTATATAAACTTTTGGCAGACCACCTCGAACCCAGCGAACTCAGAGGAATTAGCTTTGATAACCTTTCGACAAAAATGATTACCGATTCAGCGGTGCGCGGTGATGTTGTGGCATTGGCTGCTTTTGAATACACCGGCAGAATTCTGGGTATGAAACTCGCCGAAACTGTCGTACACACTGACCCTGAAGCAATCTTCTTATTTGGCGGGCTTTCTCTTGCGGGTGATCTTATTTTCAAGCCTACGATTAGACATATGGAGGCTAACCTGATGCCGCTCTTTAGAGGAAAGGTGAAGGTACTCCCTTCAGGATTGCAGAACCAGGCAGCACCGATCATAGGAGCAAGCAGCCTTGTATGGAACTACCTCGATAATACAACCCTTAAAGAGGCTGTTATCTAATCATACAATCTGTTCTACTTTGATTCCCAGATTATCACCCAACAACGTGAAATGTTTCATCCATTCGGGCGAATGACCATTATG
This sequence comes from Chryseolinea sp., assembly GCA_041747735.1. GTDB lineage: Bacteria > Bacteroidota > Bacteroidia > Cytophagales > Cyclobacteriaceae > Chryseolinea. Next base: position 47,617 of record JBGTEP010000191.1, on the reverse strand, counting down.
TTCCTGATTCTTTATTGAAATTTCGAAATAGAGATTCTGACTCTTGTAAAGCTTTGGCATCAGGTTAAACTTTAACAAAAGAGGAAACAATCGATTCAGCCGTTCAATGCGTTTGTAATTATCGCCTTCTGCGCTAATACGTTTTAATTCTTTGAATATACTTTCTCCTGCCATGCGCTCAAGCTTACCGGTATCTTCGATATCCAACTTCCACTTCACAAGCTCATTCATAATTCGCTCCACCTGAAGGATGTTGATTCGTTCTGACTCAAAACACCTGACAAGGTCAGCATTCAGAATGTATTCGAACGTTGTTCGGTAAGCCGTCGGAATAGGTGTATCATTATTGGCCAGGGCCATCACCAAAGGATAATCCCGGTTGTAGATCCTCCGTAAAGAATTCTCAAGATCACGCATACTTTGATAGGTGATGAGGTTAAACACCTTCCGCTTCTCATCCTGAAAAAGTTGCCATATCGTATACTTTTCAGGGCCGAAGTATGTTTGCATTAAACCAATAATATCTCCCAGGCGAGCTTCCTCAAATGCCTTGACCATGGCGGTCTGCATCGTTTGAAATTTATCAGCCTGCATATCGAGCGAAATATTTCCGATGATATTATGCTGACCAGTATAGATAACGGCAAAGGCAAACTTCTTCTCAGAACGTGTTACGTTAGATCTGACATTTGTCACGCCCAATACAAGTTTTTGTTCTCCGGCTTCCTTCCGGACAAAAACATCATTTCTGGTTGTGTAATTGAATACCGGAAATGATTCAGGATCTTCTTCAAAAATCGACGCTACAGCATAATGCATTCCTACGCGCTGCAGGTTTGTCTTTGATGGCACAACATACTTCCTGTATACATCAGCACCATTTTCAAGATTTGTAAGATTACTGGGTGCATCTTCCAGTCTCTTCAGAAATTCTGCCTCCAGGTTAATGTTGCTGGTTTGACTGACCAACTGCATGGCACGGCAGGCATACTGTAAAATCTGAACTGTTTCGATACCCGATATCTCATCAAAAAACCATCCGCAACTCGTATACATCAACATTGCGTTGCGCTGAACTTCCATTAACCTGAAAACTCTGTTAGGCTCCACATCCATCAGGCAGTGCTTTTTCAGGAATAGAGAAATATTTTCATCAGTCCTGTCGAGTATGACGTCAATATAATCCTCCCGTGCGAGCCACGGATTCTTGAGAATTTTTGAAGCTTCGGCTACATATATTTTTGCTAATTCGTCACGCAACCAATCCAGCGATTCGCGAAGTGGTTTACGCCACTGCTGATGCCAGTTCGGCTTACCCGAATTACATCCACAGTCTGCACGCCAGCGTTCAACCCCATGCACACAACTCCATGAGCTACTCTCATGAATCTGGGCTTCATTCGTGGGTACATACATGGAAAGAAACTCAGCATAGTTTGTCAACCTGGAGTCATCAAGTTTACCGATGTAATCCAGGCAATAGGCTAAGGCCATATCACCATGTTTGTGGTGGTGACCATACGTTTCACCGTCGGTTGCCAGATGGACAAGCTGAGGTTCATCAATGTCGTCTTCAAATGAATCCAGCAAACGATCTGCAAACTTCTTTCCATCGTTCAGCAGCCCATTGAAGGCTACTCCTTGCGCGATGTCACCATCATAAAAAAAGAGAACAATACTTTTACCAGAAGGTAACAAACAACGATAAGGCTTTCGCGTATCGATTGTTTCTGTGGTTACTTCTTTCCATTGACTATCTCCGATCTTTCGAACCGTCTTCGCCTGACGCGGCGCAAGTATTGTAAACTTGATATCATGTTTGGCGAGAAGTTCAAGCGACTGGGTATCGACTGCCGTTTCAGCCAGCCACATCCCTTCAGGTTTGCGGTGAAATCTGAATTCAAAGTCGCGGATTCCCCAGATGATTTGCGTCTCCTTATCACGATCATTGGCCAGCGGAAGTATAATATGATTGTATACCTGCGCTATCGCAGAACCATGTCCACCAAAGTGTTTTGCACTTTCGCGATCGGCATCTACAATGGCATTGTAAGTGCCTGGATCACTTACTTGCATCCACGAGAGCAGCGTAGGCCCGTAGTTAAAGCTTATCTTAGAATAGTTGTTGATGATATTTTTGATGACAGCCTTACCATCCAAAATGCGGGAAGCAGTATTAGGCGCATAACATTCCGCGGTGATGCGTTCATTCCAGTCGTGATAGGGATGTGCGGAATCCTGAACTTCAATTACCTCCAGCCATGCGTTTTCTCTCGGGGGCTGGTAAAAATGCCCGTGTATACAAATATGCTTTCTCAAACAGATTAGGAATTAGGTCATTTAAAAATTTTCATCAGGTCCCGAAATCCTCCAGATCAAATTCGTTAACTTCTTTCTCCAGCTTCAAAACAGAGATTCCTAGTGGCGGCAAAGTTAAGGAAATGGAATAATCTCTACCATGATATTTTACAGGAGACGTCATTAATGTTCCTTCATTTAATACCCCACTACCTGCATACTTCACATCATCTGTATTAAAAACTTCCCTCCATTTCCCGCGATACGGTACTCCTACCCGATAATTCCTTCGGGCTTCCGGTGTAAAATTACAAACTACGATAAGCAGTTCTTCCTTCGTATCACCCTGCCGTTGGTATGCCATTACACTATTCTCATGATCAGAATAATCAATCCAATCAAATCCTTTTGCTTCGAACTGATACCGGTATAATCCCACTTCCTGCTTATAAAAATTATTCAGGTCACGCACTAATTTCTGAACACCCTGGTGGACACCATAATCCAGCAGATGCCAGTCCAGACTTTTTTCGTGATTCCATTCGGCAGTTTGCCCAAATTCACCGCCCATAAACAACAGCTTTGTACCGGGGTGCGTGAACATGTAACCAAACATCAAACGAAGATTAGCAAACTTCTTCCATTCATCGCCCGGCATACGGCCCGCGAGGGAACCTTTTCCATGTACTACTTCATCGTGCGATAACGGCAGCATAAAGTTTTCTGTGAACGCATACATCACACTGAAGGTAATTTCGTTTTGATGATACTTTCTGTGAACCGGATCATTTCCAAAGTAATGAAGCGTATCATGCATCCACCCCATCATCCATTTCTGTCCAAATCCAAGGCCACCCAAATACGTCGGTTTCGAAACACCAGTCCAGGAGGTTGATTCTTCGGCGATAGTGATAGCATCCGGAAACTGACTGTACACCACTTCGTTCATTTCCTTCAGGAAGGTAATGGCTTCAATATTCTCGTTTCCGCCATGAGAGTTTGGAATCCACTCTCCTGCTTTACGCGAATAGTCGAGGTAAAGCATGGACGCAACGGCATCTACACGCAAACCATCAATATGATATTTGTCGATCCAGAAGAGTGCATTGCTAATGAGAAAAGAGCGAACTTCATTGCGCCCATAGTTAAAAATATAACTCTTCCAGTCGGGATGAAATCCTTTGCGGGGATCAGCGTGTTCATAAAGATGCGTTCCATCAAAATGAAACAATCCATGTGCATCACCCGGAAAATGTGACGGAACCCAATCCAATAGAACCCCAATTCCAGCGCGGTGAAAACAATCAATCAGATACATGAAATCTTCGGGACTACCATAACGGCTTGTGGGTGCGAAGTATCCAGTAAGTTGATAACCCCAAGAGCCATAGAAGGGATGCTCCATAAGGGGCAGAAATTCAACGTGCGTGAATCCCATATCCTTTACATAGTTAACCAATTCAATGGCCATCTCGGGGTATGTAAGGGACTGTGATGGATTGTCTGCTTTCCGTCTCCACGAACCGTAGTGAACTTCGTACACTGAATAAGGTTGCTTCTTCCCGGCGAGTTTGCTTCGTTCGTCCAGCCATGCTGCATCCTTCCACTCATATTTTGGAGTCCACACAATGGAAGCAGTTTTGGGAGGTGCTTCACAAAAGGATGCAAATGGATCAGACTTTTCCAGATATTCTCCGGTGTTCGAATGAATAGAATACTTGTATGCCTCGCCGTGATTGATATCCGGGAAAAAACCTTCCCATATCCCCGACTCATCCCAGCGTGCATAGAGGTTGTGTTTGCCACTGTTCCACGTATTAAAATTTCCTATTACAGAAACAGATTTCGCATTAGGTGCCCAAACTGCAAAGTAGGTTCCCTCCTGTGAATCGGTCTTCACATAATGAGCACCTAATTTTTCATACAGTTTAAAATGTTTTCCTGTTTTAAAAAGGTGAACATCAAAATCTGTAAGCAGGGAAAAACTTTCAGTTGAATTGTCTGATGATTTAGATGGATTTTTTGCCATATCTTTTTTGTTTCAACTTGTCTGATGTTACTGCCTTGAAAAATTTAATACATCAACCAAAGTCACTTCTTTTTACGTTCGTCTTTTTCTTCTTGATATCGCTTCATATGATAGTAAATTCCTCGTAATGGAATAATCGTCCAATCGGGTCGGCCGTTAAGTTCATAGCCAAGCTCATAGATAGCTTTCTCAAGCAGGAAGGTACGAATAAGAACATCATCTTCATATGACAAGGTTGTGCCCATTCCCATACGTTCCATGTAGGCACCTAAATAAAAACGACCTACATAGTGCTGCCACTGCTCCGCCCAGGATTCCAGGAACTCGAGATCGCGATCGCGATAGTTTTCATTCAGTAAAATTTTTCCAAAGGCCGCATAGTGTATCGACCGCATCATTCCGGCAACATCTTTTAACGGGTTCTTTTTAAGGCGTCTTTCACTAAATGAAAATCCAGGCTCACCTTCAAAATCAATAATTACAAAATCTTTTCCGGTAAAGAGAACCTGGCCCATGTGATAATCGCCATGAACCCTTGTTTTCATACCTTTTATCCTGATCTGATGTACCTCACTGAAGCATTCCAGAATTTTGTCCTCGAGCATTAAAACCTTCTTCGCAAATTCCTGCACTTCCGGATGAAGTTTTGGAATTGAACTTTCTAACATGTTGAACCTGTCGCGCACCAGTTTACGCAGTGACGAATACATCGATCGCTGGTAATTTGCTGTAAAAGGTTCTGGCGTGAATGCCGGATTCGAATTGTCCGACGCGAGTGCAAGATGCATCTCTGCCGTACGTTGTCCTAACCGAACCATCCGTTCGTAAAATCCTCTTCCAATAAATTCCTGAATTACTTCAGGCGCATCTTCAAATTTGATTGAAGATTTATTGACCATTTTCGGAAGCTTGATAGTTTTAGCTTTCGCCATGACACGCTCATAAAATCTTCCGACAGAATCCACCGACATCGTCCACGCTTCGCCCTGATTCTCTACTTTCTCCTGCAGTAATCCGAAAACTATGACGTTATCTTCGTCATCATGATATTCAATACTTCCTGCATAGCGTGGAGAATTTTGGAATGAAGTATGCTCAGATAAGAATCTGACGATCTCCAATTCCGGATTCATTTCCTTTTCCAGCTTGCGATAAAATTTAAAGAAGTATTTGTCATTGTATATTATAGCAGTATTACTTTGATCAGATTTCAGAATTTTAGAATCGACATCCTTGCTCACGTCAATTTTTGCAAACACACTTGAATTGAACTCGAGCGTTCCTCCATCATCTTTCACTCTGGTTTCCTTTTCCATACTTACGAACAGATAATCGCGAAAAACCCGATCGTAGCTACTGTCCATAATGAAACCGGCTTTCCCCTGAATTTCTGCGCGGCATACCACACTCTGCACTGTGTATTCAACACGTTCCAGAATGCTGTCGGAAGGAAGAAAAGTAAGCGGTAAGAAATAGAATTCCGGAAGCCTTTGAACATAGTGAACCTCCAGGACTGTAAGAAAATGTGTATCACCTTCAACCTTCAAAGGGATCGTCATATTGATACTCACCTTACTGACAACCTTGGCCTTGCCTCCAAACCACCTGCACTTTTTCATAAATGGAGGCAAAATTTTTCGCTCCATGTCCCTTACTTCATTGTAGTTATCAAAAAGTTTTTCCCACGACACTTCTGTCTTAACCAGAGGGAGTTCGCCACTAGCCTCTGATTTTTCCTTCTTTTCTGCTACATCAACCTGAAACCAGAAGTATCCGTATGGGCCAAGGGTGACGGAGTAATCACCTTCTCCAATATTCAAAAATCTGTTCTGACTAAAAACTTCCGTTACATCGCAATTTTTATACTCCGACAAATTTAACGTAGCAGCCTGGGAGAACTGCGATAAATTTGCTACCACTACAATTTGTTGATTTTCAAAAGACCTGACGAAAGAAAGGATTTTCGCATTTGAACTTTCCACAAACTTCATCTCACCTCGTCCGAAGATATTCAGGCGTTTACGCATAGCCATTACGTTCTTCATCCACCACAGAAATGAAGAATGATTTTCCTCAAGCGTAGCGACATTGACAGACTCATGCCGGTATATCGGATCTGTAATTATCGGCAAATAAAGGCGTTGTGGATTTGCGGTAGAAAATCCTGCGTTTTGGTTCATGTTCCACTGCATGGGAGTTCGTACACCAAAACGGTCGCCGAGATAAACATTATCACCCATACCAATTTCATCACCATAGTAAAGAACAGGCGTACCAGGAAGAGAGAAAAGTATAGCATGTAAAAGCTCTACCTTTCTTCTATCATTGTTCATCAGTGGCGCCAGGCGACGCCGGATACCTGTATTGAATTTAGTATCCGCATCATTCGCGTACGCCTTGAATAAATAATCTTTTTCCTCTTCCGTCACCATCTCGAGGCCAAGTTCATCGTGGTTGCGCAGGAATAAAGCCCATTGACTGTTTGCCGGAGTTGCTGGTGTTTGTTCCATGATATCCACAATAGGATAACTATCTTCCGTGCGTAGCGCCAGGAACATCCGTGGCATCAGGGGATAATGAAAATTCATATGGCATTCCTGCCCATCGCCGAAATATGTCGCTGCATCTTCGGGCCACAGATTTGCCTCGGCAATAAGAATTCTATTTTTATAATTTTTATCGATGTGAGCGCGCAGCTTTTTCAGGAACACATGCGTTTGTGGTAAATTTTCACAACTGCTACCATCCTCCTCATACAGAAATGGAACAGAAGGCAGCCGGAATCCATCGACACCAATCTTCATCCAGAAATCCACAATCTTGATCATTTCAAGCTGCACTTCTGCATTTTCAAAATTTAACTCCGGCTGATGGCGGTAGAAACGATGCCAGTAGTATGCTTTTGCCTCGGGATCCCACGTCCAGTTTGTTGCCTCCTCCGTCGTTACAACGACGCGGGCTTCTTTATACTTGTCTGACGTATCACTCCACACATACAAATCGCGGTAACGCGAACCTGGCTTTGCTTTTCTGGATCGCTTAAACCAAGGATGTTGATCGGAGGTATGATTCAAGATTAATTCGGTTATGACACGAATTCCTCTCTTATGAGCATCTTTTAAAAACTGTTTGAAGTCAGGCAGCGTACCGTAGTCAGGGTGAATATCACAATGGTCCACTACATCAAAACCATCATCTTTTTGTGGCGACGGAAAAAAGGGTAGAAGCCATATGGTATTTATTCCCAGGTCTTCCAGATAATCAAGTTTTTGAATGAGGCCCTGAAAATCTCCGATCCCATCACCGTTGCTATCATAAAAAGCACGAACGGAAACCTCATAGATGATTGCATCTTTAAACCAAAGCGGGTCGTTGTTTTTTAGGGCCGTACTCATGGGTTTACATGTAAGATTCGTGAAGCTCTACTTTAAATAAGTGGAATGGCAACTTGTAAGGATCCAACTCAACATAATTCCACTCTTGTGTCCAGGTATAATGTTCTTCGGTGAGAAGATCAAATAGTTTAACATTGACGAAGTCGCCCAATTTTAGCCTTTCTTTCGGAAGTTGCACGTATCCGGCCTGCTTTCCATGGGGATCAAGGTTTACAACTACCAGAATGATGTTTGATAAATCATCAGTCGCCTTTAGGTACGCGATGAGATTTGGATTTTCCAAAGTGCAAAACTGAATATTCCAGGTTGATTGTAGTGCTGCATTATTTTTCCTGGCGTTGTTAAGCATGGAAATAATGTCGGTCATCCGATTGGTTTTTTTCCAATCATGATGTTTGATCTCATACTTTTCTGAATCGAAATACTCTTCCCGTCCTGGTACAGGAATATTATCATAAAACTCATAACTCGGTCCATACATTCCATAGTTTGACGACAGCGTTGCAGCAAGTGCAAGGCGAAGAATAAAAATATTTTCACCCTGATGTTGTAGATGAAACGGAAGTATATCCGGTGTATTGGGCCAGAAATTTGGTCTGAAGTAATTACGCGAATCGCCGTAAACAAGTTCATGCATATACTCCACTATCTCTTGCTTCTGGACTCTCCAAGTAAAATACGTATAAGATTGCGTAAACCCTATTTTACCCAGCGAGGCCATAATCTTTGGTCTGGTAAATGCCTCCGCTAAGAAGATGATATCAGAATACTCTTTATTCACTTCAGCAATCACCCATTGCCAGAACGGGATAGGCTTTGTATGAGGATTATCAACGCGGAAAATTTTCACACCCTGATCAATCCAAAATGTAATGACAGACTTTAACTCCATCCACAAATCCATCCATTGATCAGTTTCAAAATTGAATGGATAAATATCCTGATACTTCTTTGGTGGATTTTCAGCATACTGTATTGATCCGTCCGGACGTGGCTTAAACCATTCCGAATGTTCTTTTACATACGGATGATCCGGGGCACATTGGAATGCCAGATCAAGGGCTATATCTATTTGATACTTTCCTGCCTCTGAAATAAGTTTCTTATAATCCTCCAGCGTACCGAGCTCATGATGAATGGCTTTATGCCCGCCTTCATCGTTTCCAATAGCCCATGGCGATCCGGGTTCACCTTTGCTGGCCTTCACGTTGTTATTCTTACCCTTGCGGTTTACTTTGCCAATGGGATGGATCGGAGGTAAATAAAGGACGTCGAATCCCATAGTAGCCACGCGGGGAAGAAGTCTGATTACATCCTTAAACGTACCATGCTTCCCTCCTTCCAAGGAAGCCGATCGGGGAAAGAGTTCATACCACGTACTGAATGTTGACTTCTTGTGCTCAACGACTACAGTAAAATTTCTTTCCAATAACGTTTCATGTTCAATGAGCGGATAATCGCGCACAAGCTTTTCGAATTCACCATCCCTGATGTAGCTAACGGCCTCGGTATACTCTCCTTCCAGATGTTGAATTGCTTTCTTTAGACTATTCACTTTCCCACTCGACAGAGTCTTTAGAAATAAAATGCCCTCCTGCAATTCTACATGAACATCAACATTCGCATCTGCTTTCTTTTTAAACCCATCATACCATGTTTCGAAATGATCAATCCAAGCCTTTATGGTAAAAACATACACGCCTTGTTCGGCGGTATAAAATGAGCCCACCCAATGATCATTCATACCAGGACGCATTTCAACCTCCTGCCACCGAGTAGCTTCTTCTTTTTTATAGAGCACCCGGGCCCGTATATGATCATGACCATCCCCAAAAATATCCGCTGTTACATCTACCCTTTCTCCCACCGCTCGCTTCGCAGGATATAAGCCCTGATCTACCTGAGGTTGAACATTTTCAATAACTACACGTGACTTTCCTTTTAAACTAATCATGCAATTGTTTATTTGAGAATTACAGTTGAGTATGCGGGTAATTTTAATTCACCATTGCTTATTTTTACTGCACCGCTGGTATCATACTCAACAACATCAAACCTACTATTGTTACCTTCCAATCGCAAGGTCAACTCGACATCAGAAATATTCGTCAACACAAGCAACTGCTCGTCGCCATCCTGACGTCGGAAGCTGATTATTTCACGTACATTGAAGTCAGCATTTTCGATTGATCCTTGTGTTAAAGCTTTACTTCCATTTCTGTAATGGATTAATTTCTTATAAAAATTATAAAGGGACGTTGGATCGTCTAGTTGCTTGTTTAGTGGAATGACAGTTTCATCTGTTGAGTATTTTGGCATAGCCCATGTGGTTTGCATGGCGTCAGTACCATCTTCAGCCCATAAAAACGGTTCCCGAATATATTCATCCGGTTTAACCCCCAACATACCGATCTCTTCGCCATAATACAGATATGGAGTACCAGGTAGCGTCAACAAAATTGACGCAGCCACACGCATTTTTTGCTGATCCCCGCCAAGCTCACTCATAATTCTGTTCTGATCGTGGTTCTTCAGGAATGTAGCATCCAGATACTCCGTTGTAACTGATTGATAGAAATCACTTATTGTTTTGTACTTACTGATTAAACCTATGGTGTCTCTACCGGCATTTACTACTCCCGTGATGGCATAGCCCATATCAAAATTAAAAAGTGCCGGGAGTCCTTTTAGATATGGTGCAACCTCTTTCGCTTCCGACCATACCTCACCTACCAGATAAACATCGGGTTTAATCTTTTCCATTGACTGACGGAATTCCTGCCAGAACGCGTGGTTATCGGATGCCCTATCTGTTGGGAAAATATGTTTTGCGGCATCCAGACGAAATCCATCGACCTGCATTTCTTTAAGCCAGAACTCACCGATGTCAATAAACTCTTCTTTAACTTTTGGATTATCAAAATTCAGATCAGGCATTCCTCCCCAGAAAAAGCCATAATAGTGCTCAGCTAATGTATCACCATTTACCGGATGCCATTGCGTGATGTTATCGGAATCAAATGATGTCGTTTTCTTAGATATCTGAGTCCGGATGGAATCTTTTTTGGCCCATACATAGTAGTCACGGTAAGGACTGTTTTTGTCGCTTACAGCACTTTTAAACCAGTGATGATCCGAACCGGTATGATTCAAAATCAAATCGACGATTACTTTGATATCTCTTTTGTGGGCCTCCGTTACAAAATTCTTGAACTCTTCAATGGTTCCATAATCAGGATGGACACTTTTATAATCCGTAACATCGTATTTATGGTAGGTCGGAGAGTTCATTATCGGCATCAGCCAAATACCATTAATTCCTAAATCCTGCAGGTAATCGAGTTTGGAAGTCAATCCTTTAAAATCGCCATTGCCGTCTCCATCGCCATCGGCAAATGAAAGCACAAATATTTCATACTTTACGCCATGCGGCCATTCTACCGCAGTGCTTTGTTCATTTTTCCTGCATGATAAAATCAGGAATGCAAGACTTAGAAATAAAAATGCGTTGCGTCTGAAGAATACCGTCATAGCTTACTTTATTTTAAAAATGCAGGAACTGTAGGGCTTACATTTTAACTCAAATGAAAAATCGGCACTAAATCCAACCTCCAATTCCCTCCACAGTAGATCGCGCGCGATGTACGTGCCCGACGGATCCAGTGACAACGCTTTGATCGCTTCCGGGGGAAGCTGTACTTTTACATCCTGAGCAGTTGAATTAAAGTTGGTAAGAATCAACAACCGTTCTTCTCCTGAATACCGAAGGAATGCGTGCACTTTATCGTTGAAGTTTCCTTGTTTTAAATTAGACGCTGTTAAATCAAGATACTCCCCACTGTGAATAGCGACATTCTTTGATGCAAGGGCAAGTAGCTCGCTATAAGACATAAGCAACTGCTTCTGTTCTGCACTCAACGAATCACCGGTAAACGATCCTCCACTCATCCACTTCTGATGTTCCGGAACACCCCAATAATCATAAATGGTAGTTCGTCCATCATCACCTTGAAATCCTTCATTCCCTAATCCCGCCTCTCCTACCTCTTGTCCAAAGTAAATCATGACAGGCCCTCTATCGATCGTAGCACTTATCACCATTGCAGGAAAAGCTTTCCAGGGATCACCTGCAAAAAACCTTGACGCTATACGTTGTTCATCATGATTCTCCAGAAAATGTAGCATGTTGTCGTTGATACCCGTAAGACTTTGTTGAATCTTATCGATATCGGTTGTGCTTCGCTCACCATTCACAAGAAACCGAAGTGTATCATAGAGCTGAACCTTGTCATATAGAAAATTGAATTTTCCCTTTTCAATATAGTTTCGGTACTCGTTGTAATTATAAACTTCAGCGATGAAGATGATATCCGGATTCACAGCCCTGATCTCAGGAATTACCCAGCCCCAAAATTCAACTGGTACCATTTCAGCCATATCACAGCGGAAGCCATCAACCTTTTTCCCTGTCCAGAACAGAAGGATATCTCTCATTTTTATCCAGGTATCCGGGATAGGATCAAAATATGTTTTCCGTCCGTTTTGAATATCTACTCCATAATTCAGCTTCACCGTTTCATACCAGTCATTTACCCCAGGACTGGCGGTGAACTGATCATTGCCCGTAGCTTTCGCAGGATTCTCTTCAAACAAATTATCTAGTATTGGAAATAAATTCTCTGCACCCCGATCGATAAATCCTTGTGGTGGGCGAAACGCCTGGCCCGGCAGATAATAGAAGTTATTCATCGGGATAAATGAAACAGTCTTATCATCCATCTCTCCCAAATCTTTTGTTCCCGCAGGTTTCACGTCGGACTTATACGCACGGGCTACATGGTTTGGAACAAAATCAACAATTGCCTTCAGTCCATGTGCATGTGTTCGCTCCACCAATTCTTCAAATTCTTTCATTCGGTTCGGAACATCTGTTGCGAGATCCGGATTAACATCATAGTAATCCTTAATCGCATAGGGAGACCCTGCTCTGCCTTTTACAACGTCAGCGTCGTCGAGAGGAATTCCGAAAGCGGTATAGTCGGTGAGCAGCGCATGCTCAATAATGCCGGTATACCAAATATGCGTAACACCCAGACCCTTTATCGCTTGCAGCGCTCGTGAATCAATATCCTTGAATTTTCCTACGCCATTTTCTTCTTTTGTACCGAAAGTTTTATTGGTTGACACCTTATTCCCAAACAATCGGGTCATAACCTGATATACGACCATTTTACCTGACTCTGATTCCGTTGACATTAGTGGTGGGATTTTTTCTTTTGCAGGGGAGCAGCTACAAAAAATTAAAAATAGTAAAGCGACCCTTTTCATTTGAGCTCCATTTCGAGTTGACATTAAAATAGTATAACGGAAATCGATTCAGATTCTACCCCTCTACGATCATCTCGTTGTGATAATTTCCAAGCGTAATATAAAAAATACCAGCCTTTCTCACCCGATTCATTGAATAATGTGCCCGGAAATAGCAGGTATTTTTAGAAAATCTACAACCACCGCAAATAACTGATGAACAATGTTATTTGAAAGCCCTGCGGCGGAAGACTTCTTAAGCTACATAGAGATCGCACCGTAATATATGCCGACCAGAAAATTAAATATGTAACAGTTGTGGGGGTTATTGCGCCATTGCTTGTTGATATTACCGGCCCTATTTATTAGAATTTGAATACTTTCTGGAACGCAGAAGAAAAACAACCAATACCACGATACAAATAAACAATCCTAAAAATTCCCTGGATTCTTCAATGTATACGTGCTCCATTTTTGCTATGTCGTCGAAAAGTGCAGCTTTGTTTTCTGACTTCAACCACTCGATGACCCCAGGAATAAAGACAAAGCTGTATGCCGTAAAGATCACAAGCAATCCGATCAAAAATTTCTTCGGATAAAATTCAAAAATGGCCATAATGCTGAATACTGCCATGGTTCCATAAATCAAAATCCACAGCGCAGGATCCGGATCATTCACCTGTACAAATGCAAACAGTAAAAACATTGCTGCTAAAAGGAAGCTGACAATTCTCATCTAAACATTAATTTTTGAAGAAAGCATTTTACAAATATCCGATTTAATTCATGCCGTTGATTTCCGAAAAGGAATAAAAGTAAAATGCCGGATACCCTTTACCCGACACTCACCAATTAACTTGTAAAACAAAAAATTAAAGAATCGTTTTTAAATATTTTGCACACGCTGCAACACTATCGATCGGATCACCTGGATAAGATTCCTGTTCCACATACCATCGTTTCATACCCGATAGTTTTGCCTGTGCAAAAATAGCTTTATAGTCAATGGCGCCGGTGCCAAGATCGGCATTGCGATTTTTATCCTCCCTGGCCATGTCCTTTACATGCCATTGTTCAAACCGGCCGGGATATTGGGCGAAATACTTCAGCGGATCTTGTCCTGCATTTACAACCCAGAAAATATCCAACTCCATGCCTACCAGTTTAGGATCAAGTTCTTTTAACATCAGATCAAAGGGTATTTGGCCATCCAATGTTTCGAATTCAAAGGCATGATTATGGTAACCAAAGCGTATGCCTCTCTTTTTACAAACTTCTCCAGCCTTGTTCAAATCTTCACAAATCTTTTTGTAATCATCGATGGATTTGCGATCAGGTTCATTAATATAGGGTACAACCATGTAATCCTGCCCATTTTTCTTTGCATCGTCAACCGCTTTGAGCCAGGGATCCCCTTTGATCATATCAAGTCCGTAATGCCCACTAGTTACCTTCATGCCCAGCCCTTTTACATATTGACAAAACTCGCCGAAGCCAAGACCAAAGATTTTACCGTCGTTATAACTGTACGTTTCCAGTTCTTTATATCCAAACCCTGCAACTTTTTGGAGCACTCCTTTTGGGTCTTTACCGATTGTATCGCGAAGTGTATAGAGTTGAAGCCCCATTCCTTTCTGCGCTTTGGCGGCTGCCAGGAACGAAGGCAGTGAAAGCAAGCCTACTGCGGCGAACGAGGCGGTTTGAACAAATTCTCTTCTTTTCATTGGTGGTTGTAGGTTTGATGGGCGTTACTTATTCTGTAATAGAATAGCTCCAAAATAAAACAAAGACCTATCATTTACTTGCGCATTTTTAAATACGAGGTATAAGTCATGATGGCCGGTTTCATTCTCAAGTTTTGTGGTTACCGTGGCAAGTCCAGGCGCGGATGATTGTACTTTACCAAGTAGCTTTCCGTCAGGCTTATCAATCCGAATCTCAATTTCACCGCCGGGATTTTGTGCTGGATCCAATATAAACGTGGTAAGTTTTGCGGACTTCATTCCGGTCAGGTCAAGATTTTTAAATACAGCATGTGCACCGTTGCGAACATTTTCTAACGCCCACCTTCCATCGCTATTTAATTTTCGGGCAATGTGAAGTTCATCGACCTGATCTGCTGTAAGCATCCCACTCCGTAAAACAACAGTGCTTGTTGCCAATAGCGATGGTATTTTGTCAACACCTTTGTCCCTATAGCTGGCCGTGAGTATATAGGCACCATCTTCTTCTTTACCGGGAGTTACTCTACCCGACAAAGGAAGACTCTTCTGCGATGTTTTGTCCCCGAGTGAAAGAATATACTCAACCATCTTCTTTGCATC
Source organism: Chryseolinea sp. (assembly GCA_041747735.1). Taxonomy (GTDB): domain Bacteria; phylum Bacteroidota; class Bacteroidia; order Cytophagales; family Cyclobacteriaceae; genus Chryseolinea. Next base: position 32,264 of record JBGTEP010000191.1, on the reverse strand, counting down.
GTCAACACTAATCTGCGGATGGGCTGCCATTTCTGTCGTTCCCCAAACACCGGCTCCACCTTTTACTATTTTGGCTGCCAGCACGTCAACCGCACCAGCTTGTGCTTTGTACTTAGCAGCAACTTCCTCGTAACTTGGACCTGCAGATTTCTCAGCAATCTGGTGACAGGACTTGCAATCACTTTTTGCAATCAATGCTTTTCCTGGCAATTCTGCGCTCGGCAGCTGATGACCTTGTGCAATGTGTGTAACATCAAAACCTTTCAGGTAATTAAAGGTAACCGTTACAGCATCTGCTGCTATTTGGCCGTCTGTTGAACTTCCATCTTCTTTATCCTTAACGGTGATTTCGTATTGCACCGGAGTATTCGGAAAATAAAATGTTTTGTTACCACTCTTAATTTCTGCAATTATTTCTGGCATCTCATTTCCGGCAACTACCTGAACCTGTGCTTCAGTCTTGAGCCCCTTGTCATCACTAACGGTCAATTTTGCATCAGCAACAACAGGCTTATCAAAGGTTACGGAAAAATTTCCATCGTCTGATGAGTGTGTTTTTCCGTCAACCGCCAGCTCGTACGTTATTTTATCGCCGTCAGGATCTAGCGTTCCTTTTGATGAGAAGTTCACTGTAAGTGGCACGGAACCGTACACTTTATCAGCTGCTAGTTGGGCAACGGGTGGCCTGTTTCCTCCGTTGTAGTCGATCCGAACAAGACGGGCATCAAGGTTTTGCTTGAACCAACGTGTGCCATATTCGAGCATGTACAGTTTTCCGTCAGGACCATATGCCATATCGCTGATGTTATTGAACTTTGTATTCGGCATAAATGGTTCAATGTCCATGATAGCACCGTCTTCGTTCATACTCACCAGAAACATCCAGTTTCGCATCCAGTCATACATCAAAAATTTACCATCAAAGTATTCAGGAAAGGCTGAAGCAACACCTTTAAAATTTTTACTGTAATAGATTGGTCCGGCCATTGCATTTCTTCCACCCTCTTTCACCATTGGAAACTCATCGGATTTTGCATACGGATAATAAACAAAGGCAGGGTTCGCAGGAGGAAGCTCCCGCTTTCCAGTGTTACTGGGAGATTCGTTAATCGGTGCCTTCGGATCCCATTTTGCTAATACTTTTTTATTGATGAAATCGTACTTCGCATAAGCATAGTTGTTACCGACAAAGTATGGCCATCCAAAGTTCCCCGCTTTTTTTGCCTGATTAACTTCATCATATCCACGTGGACCACGGAGCGAATCATTTTGCCCGGCATCCGGACCAACATCACCCCAATAGAGATAGCCTGTTCTTTCGTCAATTGAAATCCGGTAGGGATTACGACAACCCATCACATAAATTTCAGGGCGGGTATTTGCTTCACCCTTTGGAAAAAGATTTCCTTCTGGTATGGTGTATGTACCATCCTGCTCGACGTGAATCCTTAAGATTTTTCCTCTCAGGTCATTGGTGTTACCCGACGATTTCTGCGCATCGAAAGGTTCTCTTCCCGGAGTTTCGTCGGAAGGGCTGAAACCATTTGATGCAAAAGGACTTGTATTATCACCTGTTGAAATGTACAGGTTTCCATCGGGTCCAAACGCTAAAGAACCACCGGTGTGGCAACACGTTTCACGCTGAACTGCCACTTCAATAATTTCTTTTTCAGAAGTCATATCGATTTTGTTATCTACAAAAACAAATCGTGAAACAACATTAACCGACTTATCAGGATGAGAGTAGAATACATAAACCCAATTATTCTTCGAGAAGTCGGGGTCTATGGTGAGACCAATCATACCATCTTCTGATTTGGTCCATGCATTAAACGTATTGACGATGTTAACTTTTCCATCTGCAGGATTGTAGAGTTTTACATTTCCTTTGCGTTCAAGAAAAAGAATTTTCCCGTCAGGAAGTACAGCCATTTCTGTTGGCTCATCCAGATTAAAATCGAGAACAGTTTTCGTAAACCTGTTTTCCTCGGGAGCGCGAACGGTCTTTACTTTAGAATAATCCAAGCCTTTACTCTCGCCCAGGGCATACTTTACACCCTGAAGTAAATGATCAAGAAAGAGCGAGTCTGAATAACTTTCTACTGTGTGGCCAAGACCCGTATAGAAAGAACGGCCACCTTCAAATTCCTGGTACCAGGCAATAGGATGACTTTCGCCATTCTCTCCGCCCTCGTAGGAAGTTTCATCCAAGTTGTAGATTATGTTTATATCGGGCGAGATACTTTTATAATTATACCATTCGTCCGTCCGGGTCCAGGATTCCAATAGAGTATGGTCACCAAATGTGCCCACTTTTTTCAGGGTGGCTTCCTGCGTTTTAGGGTGGCTTTTAAAGTATGCGCCAACCAGTTTGCCATACCACGGCCATTGATATTCAGTATCCGCGGCAGCGTGGATGCCGACAAATCCACCACCCGCTTCAATGAACCTTTTGAAGTCAGCTTGCTGAACCACATCCAGTACATCCATGGTCGTGCTTAGGAAAATTACGGCCTGGTAACGTTTGAGATTTTCTTCATTAAAAAGATTTGCATTTTCGGTTGTATCCACATCAAATCCATTGCTCTTGCCGAGCACCATTAAAGAAAGTTTGCCCGCTTCAATGGATTCGTGTCTGTATCCTTTGGTTTTCGAAAAGACCAGTACTTTGGGATTCTTTTTTTCACCGCAGGAAAGAAGCAAACAAAAGAGGACCACTATTGATAAGTATGATTTCATTTTTCTGGTTATTAATACAATACATGCTATACGCAATAGCCTACTTCAATTCCTTGATTTTAATATTTCTGAACCAAACCTGATCACCGTGGTCCTGTAGTGCAATTCGTCCTTTCAATGCTTTTCCAAAGTCGGGCATGGTTTTAAATTTACTGTTAGCCACCATTTCATCCCATTCCGGTGTATGCATGGTAAACGCTACCACCTTTGTACCATTCAACCAGAATTCCATGTTCGCTTTGTTGGAAATTATTCTGGCTGTATTCCACTCGCCAACAGGTTTCACAACTTCTTTAGAGCATGAAATCAAATCATACAGATCGCCGGCACGATGTTTAATGATTTTGGCATCAGGGTGGCAATTGTTATCAAGTACCTGCATTTCAGGACCGGTGAGGTATGTAGCTTTGTACTTAGGGTCTTCGACAACATTGAAGATTATACCGCTATTCCCACAAGAATCAATTTTCCAATCAAGGCTTAGTTCATAATCCTTGTATTCTTTATCGGTCAGCAGATCTCCTCTGCCTTCCTTTACGGATTTGTCCAGGTATAAAGTGCCATCAGCGACTTTCCATCCGGCACCTGCCTGATCGCTGTTAAACGTTCTCCATCCGGCGGTAGATTTGCCATCAAAGAGGAGCTTCCACCCCTCTTTTTTCTCTTTTGCAGTGAGTGAATTTTGGGCGTTGAGGATTGTCGCGGAGGCAAAAATTACCAAAACAATACAGTAAAGTTTTTTCATTTAATTTTTATTTTATCATAAAGCCAGATTCAGCTTAACTGAATCCGGCGGTTATGCAATTTTTTGTTAGTTTTTAGTTACAACTAGGAGGCTATGTGCAAAAAGCAACAGAGATCTAATCGACCGGTTGCTCGCCATCAAGTGATAGCACATACATAGCCATTTTTTCAGCGTCAGCCGTTGAGATATCAGCATGTGGCGACATTGGAATCTCCCCCCAAACACCACTTCCTCCGTTGATAATCTTACCTGCCAGTAAACCAACATTCGCCTTGGTAAACTCATACTTCTGCGCTACTTCTGTGTGCGACGGACCGATAATTCTGTTCGTAGAATGATGGCATGTTTTACAATCGCTGGATTCCACTAAAACCTTACCTTGTGCAATCAGATCTGCCGAAGAGTCCTTTTTTGGCTCGGCTGTTTCATAATCGCCGTAAGCATCTTTCTCCTCTTTCGTCTCTTCCTTTTTCGATCCGCAAGAAGTAATCGACACCGTTGTCATTGCACTTAGCGCGATCATTAAAAATAATTTTTTCATTGGTGTTCTTAATTAAAAGTTTGTTTGTTAAAAATTTCAATCAGGGACTACAGTCCCAGTACTTTCTTATTCAGCTTTTGATCCTTCGTTGTCGCCGCAAAATCATCAAAGGCTTTCTCCGTTACCCGGATGATGTGATCCTTTATAAACGGAGCGCCTTCCGCTGCACCTTGTTCGGGGTGTTTGATAGCGCATTCCCATTCCAAAACAGCCCATCCATCGTATCCATACTGGGTTAACTTCGAGAATATGGTTTTAAAATCAACCTGGCCATCGCCCAAAGATCTAAACCTTCCAGGTCGGTCAACCCAATTCTGATACCCTCCATAAACACCACTCCGGCCGTTTGGATTAAACTCAGCATCTTTTACATGAAACATTTTTATAAACTGATGATAAAAGTCGATGTACTGAAGATAATCGAGCTGCTGCAAAACAAAATGACTTGGATCGTAAAGGATATTACAACGCGTATGTTTGCCTGTTGCCTCCCAGAATCGCTCGAAGGAGATTCCATCATGTAGATCTTCACCGGGATGTATTTCATAACAAAGGTCAACACCCGCTTTATCAAAGGCATTCAGAATAGGGAGCCAACGTTTTGCAAGCTCTTTAAATCCATCGTCTACCACTCCTGCCGGACGTTGCGGCCAGGGATATACTGTATGCCATAATAGTGCTCCAGAGAAGGTAACATGTGCGGAAAGGCCCAGGTTTTTGCTAGCCTTTGCTGCCAGTTTTAATTGATCAACAGCCCAGGCCGTTCTTTCTTTTGGCTTTCCTCGCACAGCTTTTGGCGCGAAGCCATCAAACATTTCATTAAAGGAAGAATGTACGGCAACAAGCTGACCTTGTAAATGCGTTGATAGCTCGGTAACCTGAAGTCCGCAAGATTCAACAACACCAACAAACTCATCGCAATAGTCCTTGCTTTCAGCTGCTTTTTTTAAATCAATGCACCTTGAATCCCACGAAGGTATCTGAACTCCGACATAACCAAGCGAAGCGGCCCATTTACAAATTGTTTTGAGATTATCGAACGGAGGCTTATCGCCCATGAACTGCGCAAGAAAGATCGCGGGTCCTTTAATAGTTTTCATCAAAAAGACAGAAAGGTTAGGTTAGAAATTCATTTATATGGAGAGCATCATTTTAATTTAGTCCATTTCCGAGTTGAATTTGCTGATTTCACAGCGGTCTGCACGAAGGACATGCCATGGACTCCATCATCGACACCAGGGAAATCGTATTTTGCGACATTGATTTTTTTACCTGGCTTATAATCGCGAACAGCTTTGCCGAATGCACGGTAAATGTTGGCAAACGCTTCGAGATACCCTTCGGGATGACCTGCCGGTGTCCTTGTAAACTTCTTAGCATCATCAGACAAATATGCCTGCCCTGCGCGGATTATTTCTTTAGGCTTGTCAAGCCATTTCAGGATCATGGTATTTGGATCTTCTTGTTTCCACTCAAGTCCACCCTTTTCACCATATACACGGATGTTAAGGTTGTTTTCTTCGCCAGCTGCTACTTGTGTGGCTATTAAAACACCGGTTGCACCATTGTCGAATTTGAGTAGCATGGAACTATCATCGTCCAACAAACGTCCTTTGACCACTGTATTGAGCAGCGCGCAGATCTCAGTTATTTTCCTGCCTGTAATATATTCTGCAAGGTTAGCAGCATGGGTTCCGATGTCGCCGATAGCACCACCCATTCCTGACTGCTTAGGATCTGTTCTCCAGGATGCTTGCATGTTTCCAGTGCCTTCCAGCAATGTGGAAAGCCATCCCTGAGGATATTCCACATATACCTTTCTGATTTTTCCGAACTTGCCTGAAGCTACCATATTTCGAGCTTCTTTAACTAAAGGATAACCTGTGTAAGTATGAGTAAGACCTAGTATAAGACCAGTTTTGGCTACCAGCTTTTGTAGAGTTTTAGCTTCATCAAGATTAAAGGAAATTGGTTTTTCAACAATTACATGAAAACCACTTTCGAGGGCCATTTTAGAGGGCCCGAAGTGAACATGGTTTGGCGTAACGACAGAAACGAAATCGATTCGCTGGTCGGGTGGCATATTTTTCTCAGCCTCAAACATTTCCTGGTAGGATTCATAGACGCGATTGGGGTTGAGGTACAACGCCTCCCCTGTGGCCTTAGATTCTCCGGGAATGATGCTAAAAGCACCACATACCAATTCGATTTCTCCATCGATACCGGTTGCTTTTCGGTGAACAGGGCCAATAAATGAGGTAAGTCCACCACCTACCATGCCCATTCGTAATTTTCTTTTCATTAGCTTTTTGAATGTTTGGTTTCAAGTAAGGGATTAAAATTTTAAAAATAAAGAACTAAAATTACAGAAATCGATTGCGGAAACCCCTGAAGGTCATAATTTTTATTGCAGACCTCAATTTTGGAAACTTATTCTTTACCCGTTTCTTTGAGTTTTTTAGACGGCTGAAAAATGATTGAATCGCTTTTCCTCAAAAATCTGTGGTATTTCGCTATGCACGGCTCATTTCTTAAACAAGGTAAACTTGTGGCAAAAGAGATGCTTGGTGAACGAGTCGTTTTTGGGAGGGATGAAAATAATAAGCCCTTTGCATTAAAAGATAATTGTCCTCACCGCGGTGTTCCGCTGTCGCAGGGATGGTACGATGGCAAAATTTTGCAGTGCTGCTATCATGGGTGGAAATTCGACAACACCGGAAGTTGTGTCGGTATACCGGCGCTCGCCGACGAGACATTCGACACCAAAAAAATAAAGGTATTCCAGTATCCCTGCAGGGAAATCAACGGGACAGTCTGGATTTATATTCCGCAAAACAAAACACAACTCCAGGGGGCTGAAGAGAGAATTCCAAACCTCCTGGTTCCGCCGGGCAAAGATTTTCTGTTTGTTGAAAAGGTTATCATGCCTGCTGATATCGACCATGCAGTCATTGGCTTGATCGATCCTGCACATGTCACGTTTGTACATCAGTCCTGGTATTGGCGTTCTGCTAAAGGGCTAAAATTAAAAGAGAAAAAGTTTGAGCCGGTGGATCTCGGCTTCAAGATGACCCGGCATACACCTTCATCGAACTCGAAAGGCTATTCTGTTTTGAAGGGTGGCACTTCAACAGAGATAAACTTTCAGTTACCCGGAATCCGGATCGAGCACATTCAGGTAGGTAAGAATGAAATTGTATCTATAACCTGCCTTACACCCCTCAACGAAAACGAGACGGAACTAAACCACATTTTTTATACATCGATTGAATTTGTGAAGTTTATCTGGTGGCCGCTTCGTCAGTTAGGCAAACAATTTATTCATCAGGATCTGGGTGTATTTAAAAAGTTGGGTGAAGGATTGAAATCAAAACCAACGCTGATGTTACTGGGTGAGCCCGATGCACAGGCACGCTGGTATCATGAATTAAAGCGTCAATGGGATCTATCGCAACAAAACAAAACCCCGTTTGTTAATCCAGTGCCAGCGAAAACGTTACATTGGATTACGTAACTTGCTAACTTTGACAAAATAATTTTCTACTTTACGTTTTTTAAATCGCTGAAGTGGTTAATTTTAAGTTGAATGATTTTTAATTCATTAGACTTTGCGGTTTTCTTACCAATCGTGTTCGCATTGTATTGGTTTTTCGCACAGAACAATTTGAGGTTACAAAATGCTCTGGTCGTCGTTTCAAGCTATTTTTTTTACGGTTGGTGGGACTGGCGGTTTCTCTCATTAATTTTGTTCAGCACGTTGGTCGACTACGCTGTAGGCCTGGCTCTTCACAAAGAGGAGAATCAAGCAAAAAGAAAAGTGCTATTGTACACCAGTATATTTGTCAATCTGGGATTTCTTGGCTTTTTTAAATACTACAACTTTTTTCTGGACAACTTTATCACGGCGTTTTCATTTTTTGGAAGCGAGATTCAGGCAAACTCATTGACTATTATTTTGCCTGTTGGTATCAGCTTCTATACTTTTCAGACTTTAAGCTATTCCATTGACGTTTACAAAAGAAAGCTGGAACCCACAAAAGATTTTGTTGCTTTTGCTGCATTCGTCAGTTTCTTCCCACAACTGGTAGCTGGCCCTATTGAACGGGCTACAAACCTCCTACCTCAGTTTTACAAGAAACGTAGTTTTGATTACACCCAGGCGGTGGATGGCATGCGACAAATTTTATGGGGACTGTTTAAGAAGGTTGTAATCGCAGACAATGCGGCAAAGCTTGCAAATAACATCTTCAATAACTCACAGGAAACGCAGCAGTTTATTTTTGGTGGTGCACTCTTTGAGCCATTGTCCGGGAGTACGCTTCTACTGGGTGCATTCTTTTTTGCATTTCAGATTTATGCCGATTTTTCGGGATACTCTGATATCGCGATAGGAACAAGCCGGCTTTTTGGATTTGATCTCATGCGTAACTTCGCCTTTCCTTATTTTTCAAGAGATATCGCTGAGTTCTGGAGGAGATGGCACATCTCCCTTTCAACCTGGTTCCGTGACTACATATACATCCCGATGGGAGGAAGTCAGAGCAGTACCAAAACGAAAATAATAAACATCTTCGTTGTATTTATTGTCAGTGGATTTTGGCACGGGGCTAACTGGACATTTATCGTATGGGGAGCTTTGAATGCACTCTACTTTATGCCACTTCTTCTCTTTAATAAAAATCGCGAGAACCTCAACACTGTAGCGCAAGGAAGATTTTTCCCAACGCGAAAGGAAGTTTTCAATATTGTGATAACGTTCAGTCTGACCCTAATCGCCTGGATATTTTTTAGAGCAGAAAGCCTGGCGCATGCTTGGAACTATCTGTCGGTTATATTTTCAGATTCACTTTTTACCGTTCCGCAATTTCCGGGAAGAAATAACGCATTAGTTACTCTTACCTTCATTTCAATTTTTATGGTAGTGGAATGGTTTGGCAGAGAACAGCAATATGCCATTGCAAACTGGGGGGTTAAACTGACTCCTCCGCTAAGATGGGCGATGTACTACGGATTGATAATACTTGTTTTCTATTATTCAGGAAAAAAAGAAGAGTTCATTTATTTTCAATTTTAACACTCCAAATGAAACGTTTTATAAATAAAATAACACTCTCAATAGCGATACCTGTTTTAATTTGTCATGTTCTTTTTGTGATGGTATACCTGTTCAACAGAAAGGAAATCCAACGTAAAGCCGCTGCAATATCGGATAACTATTCCACTGTTATTATGGGTGATTCACAGATGCAGACATTATCACCAGATTTTTTTTCAGAGGCCATAAATATTGCTAGTCCGGGTGAACACTACTATTTCACCTACATGAAATTAAAAAACCTGCTATTAAATAAATCACACAAAATAAAACAAGTATTACTCGGATTATCGCCACATAACTTTTCGCCGCTTTTTACCGATCATTTTAGTTTAGAATCTGAAGAAGGAAAAAGCAGTCTTCAAAGACATTTGTATTTTTTTGATTTGTTCGACACTGAATTCATGCGGCCCTACCAGATCATCCTTAGAAAAGAGTTTTTCCTTGGTGTGATATCAGGACCAGAGTGGGGCGGTTATGCCGTGTATGATAATTTTAACCCTGATACTCTTTCATGCAAAAGAAAATTGAGAGATTTTTTCTACAGACGGATTGATGACCAACAAGAGTTGATCAAACAAGAATACTATTTAGACCAAATTGCTGAGCTATGCAAAAAAGAGAAAATAAGTCTTGTTTTCGTTTCTAATCCCGTACATCAATTTTACAAAAATGGCGTGGATGAAGCATATTATAGTATTCTGACTAAAAAACTTCAAGACCATAGTGATGCACTTTACTTAGACTACTTAAATGATTCAGTACCTGGTATATATTTGAATGACCCTATTCACCTGAACACAAAGGGTTCTCAAATCTATTCCGAAAAAATTAATGCAGCAGTAACGGCGCATCTACTTGGTAAATCATAAATTTCTTCGTTATGTATAATACGTCTTTTAGACGGTTATAATCCGATTTTGACTCAGGCTCTTGAATATGCCTAAATCCAGAGTCTTTTATCCGTCTTGTCAATCAATACGCCCCACCGGTTAAGTCGCTGATACCCTCTGTCAATTCTACATCAAACCTTTTTGTACTACAAATTATATTGCCATTGCACATCACGATGGTGTGACGTTAGACAACTGCAATAAACCCTTTCGAAATGAGAATTCTGTTTTTTTTATTTTCTGCCGTTTTGTTTCTTAGATGCTCCAGCGATGACAATGACTTGCCGGCTAAAGAGTTGTACCTAAGCAAAGTATCTAAAAACAGCTTTTTGCAGTATGAATATCTCTACGACGTTAACAAAAAACCGTTTCGCAGAAACCATTACAATGAAAACTTAGGACAAAATTCCCTGTTGGGATTTCGCTTGTATGATTATAACGATGCCGGGCTTCTGACCAAAGTAACCAATTTCAATAAAGACGGTCAGAATCAAGGAAATTCGACGCTTACGTATAATACAAATGGCTTGATTAGCCGGTTGGATAGCTATAGTTCAACCAACACACTGATGTCTTACTATGTATTCGAATATAGTAGCAATATTCTTCAAGTGGCCAATGTCTTTATGGGTGCCTCTAATAAGAAGTCGGCTGAAGTTATTTTCAGCTATGACAATGAGAATAACATTTCAAAAATCATACGAAAAGGTGGATTTTCAACAGGAAATACATATCAGTTAGACAGCAGCATTTTCAATATTCCCCGAACGTTTCCGGCACACTGGAACTATTATGAAATGTTACCAGTGATCGCACTACCATATAGTGACGAAATGTTTTTCGACATGATTGCAGAATCCCGTTTCAACTATTTAAATGGTGCACCCCCGTTTATATACGACAATACATTTGCCAATAAACAATTTGATGCGGACGGTTACCTGCAAAAACAGTCGATGAATATACGGAATGACAATGGGCTTACTATCTACGAGGGTACAGACGAGATGACGTATGAATACCTCCCTCTATAAATCTAACTATTTAAAGGATATCGAAAGCATTAAACAGGATTAAAAGGCAAACATTTATAAAATTTTAAACATTACGAAGCCCCATCAGCTCTAAAAACTTATCCTTCTTTTTATTAGAAATATCGGCCTGGGAACCATCTTTGAGTATGATCATACCGCCATCGGATTTAATGTATCGTTCAACCTCACTTAGGTTGATGATACAACTATGATGAACCCTAAAGAAGCCATACTCAGACAAAAGGTTTTCATATTCTTTCAGGTTTTTGCTTACCAACAGGCTTCTCTTTTGTTTGAGTTGGAAGGTAGTATAGGAACCGTTGGCTTCGAGCTTAACAATGTCAGAAACGGGTATAAACTCAATACCTTCGAGGGTGGACAAAGTAATGATTTTATGCTGATTGTTGATGTCCTGAAGGTTGCGAACCAGGTTTAACACGTTATTATTTTGAAGGGACTTTTCTCTCCTCCTTCTTACTTTCTCAACCGCCTCCTGCAGCTCTTCAATATCAATAGGTTTGAGCAGATAGTCGATCGCACTGAATTTGATTGCCTTTATAGCATAGTTCTCATACGCCGTTGTAAAAATCACTTCAAAGTCAAAGCGTTTAACATTTTCCAGAATTTCAAATCCTGTTCCCGAATGCAGCTCAATATCCAAAAAGATTAAGTCCGGTTTCTGACATTGGATGGCATGAATCCCTTCCTTTACGGAGCCCGCAATGCCGACAATCCGTACTTCTCTACAATAGTCAACCAGCAGATTTTTCAACGTGTTCTGGCCATGACCTTCATCCTCTATTATAATTACTTCCAGCATATTCAATATCTAAATAATTTCAAATGGTATCCTGATTCTCACCCGCGTACCTGCAGGTAGTCTGCTTTCATCATACAGATCAACAATATTGACAAGGTCGCTACTAATCATATGCGGATACATCAGGTTCAAACGCTTCGTCGATATTTCAATTCCTTTCGATTGATGCTCCTTGTGCTGCACCCGCCTCACGCGCGATGAGGCCTCCCTGCCGATTCCATTGTCTTCAATAACGCAAAGCATGGTTTCTTCCTCCTTCCTGAAAGTCACTTTCAGGGATCGATCGCCTTGTTTGTTCATAAGCCCATGGAGAATTGCATTCTCGATGTGAATCTGCACAAGCAGCAGCGGGACGAAAATATTGTGCAGCAGCAACTCCTCCTCTACCTCCAGACTATACGTGAACATGGATTCGAATCGCAGGCTCTCTAACTCGAGGTAGTATTTTAAAAGCTTAAGTTCATCGGATAAAGGAATCACACCATCGTCAGAGTAATCAATAAACTGACGAATAAGTCTACCGAATTTTGAAAGATAATTCAGCGAAGATGTCTTATCGTTTATTGACAAAAAGTGCTGGACTGAATTAAGGGAGTTATATAAGAAGTGGGGATTCAGTTCAGCACTTAACGCACGAATATTCAAATTTCGGTTAATCACTTCAAGCTTTTCATTTTGCACTTCGATTTCATCCTTTTGTTCGTTGGATTTTTGTAAAAGTGTTTTAAGCTGATCTTCCGCATTAACATTAAGCTTTTGTAAGTAGATGTACGTAGCGATGAACATACTGAAACTTACTGTGGCACAGACATATTCTACAACCTTTGGAGTCATTGCATGAGAATCGGGAAGAGCTATCTCTTTAAAATCCAGATAGTCAAATGCAACAAAACATCCGACAGTCCAAACGATGCCCAGCACCATAGGTCGCATTTCAGATATTCCGAAGAGTACTAAAGGAATGGTGATCGTGGCAATCAGCGCAATTTTCTGCGCTGATTTTACTGATTCCGGCGCCATACTCGCACCGATAACGACAAAAACCGGAACAGAAAGCATGAAGAATAACCTTGAGAATTTAACAAGCCCGAGATAATTCAGCAAGATGAAGAGAAAGCAGAAAACTGAACTGGACAGGTATGTGAATAATTGTGCCGGGTAATCTTTATAAAAAATTGAGAATACAATGACGATTACACCAGCTAAGGCTGCTATCCTATTACCTAAAATTATCTTCCTGTTAAAATGCTCGTGAAACTCGGGTTGCGTGCCACATGCGCTTATCCATCCCCACCACTTTCTAAACTCCGTCATCAATCCCAGTCTTTTAGTACTCCGAATTTACCAACTTCTGATGGCTTACACCATACCTGATTCCAGTGGATCAGACCACCGGCATATTCCGGTGATCAACCTGCGGTTTGGTACTGTAGGAGCCATTGGAGTGATGTCCAGGAAATTAATCTTGGATTTATCGAGTGTAATACGGTACCAAAGTTTGTATTTCGGAAATCATGGCAAAGTTTAAGCCAAGGCGTGCATCTTATTGTAAATCGCATACTACGAACCAACATACTCTATTCAGCCAGTACAGCGTCGCGTTCAATGTGGGTCAATACAATCCCGAAAAAAAAGATCAGGCAGATACAAGTCGATGGTTACAGCACTATTCCTTCAACCGTTTCCCAACAATTTCTCTTCCTCCCTGATGCAGCGTAACACTTTCCACTACACCATCGCCATTTTGATTGAAGGTGAGCTGAGCCTCTACAACCTTATAATAGAAAACCTTCTCCGATTTCGGGAATACAGGAAATTCAGGCTGTCCGGTTGCTTGCGCATTTAACTGGCTGTCAGCTCGGGAAACAGTAAGAATAAAACCAGGTGCAAGTTCGTACTTACCTACATAAGTTTGTAGTGTTTTGGTGTCAACGATGATTTCCTTAACGACTTCGGTGGCGTCTACACCCAATACCTTTAACATATCAATAGCTTGCTGATTACCGGGATTCAGACTAAGAGACTTCTTATAGTTTTCGATAGCCTTTTCCTTACTTCCCTCCTTTTGGAATGCTTCACCTAAACTATAAAACGCATACGCTGATGCAGGATAAGCTTTCGCATTAATACTTAACACGGCGATTGCATTCTTCATATCTCCCTTGTTCAAATATTCATTCCCGATCCTCTTTAGCTGACCCTCGCTGAAATCATATTTTTCAGCTTGATCTTTCTTCAAGTCCCAATACATTTTAGTAGCTGTTTCAAGACCCTCATTATCAATCGCGCTTCGCATTTTTAAAGCAATGGAAGGTTTGATTTCAGTCAGCGGTGTCTTCGGATTCAACAGGTGCATTCCGATATCATCCGGACCGGCCGTAGAATTCGTCAGGACTACAACCCCTTTGTCTCCTCCTTTAATAAATCCTGCAAACGCCCGGTATCCACCAGTGCCTCCTCCGTGCCAGATGATCTCTAAGGTTGCATCAGCCATTATCTGCCAACCCAATCCAACCATAGGGCTGGTACCTTCGGCACTTGTATTCTTATGTGATAGTTGCATCGCGGGATAAAGCTTGCTTTTGTCCTTACCCATATTGGCGCGCAAATATTTCAACATATCCACGGCCGTTGAACGAATCGCACCTGCACCTGCCAGCGATGGAATATCCCAGTTTTCAACCTGGACACCTTCATGGTGGCCCATAGCCAGATTCTTTTTCATGGTTGTGGTAAAGGTGATTCTTGTATCGCGCATGTCTAATGGCTTTGCAATGAGATCAATCATCAGAGTTTCGAAATTCATGCCCTGACTAGCTGCAATAACATGACCTAATAATCCAACACCAAGATTTGAATATTCGTATTGAGAACCAACATCTCGCGACAGTTCATAACTTTTCAGAAAATCAAACATCTGTTTTTCAGAGTAATCTTTATAAGGGTTGGCTGGGTTGGCGGGGCTAAAATTTCCAGGTAACCGAGGCAAAGATGATGTATGATTGGACAGGTTGATCAATTTGATAGACGCTCCATTCCGGGTGGGCGCTGTAGTTCCTTCCGGTAAATACTTTTGTAAGGGATCATCCAGTTTGATCTTTCCTTTGATGCTGAGATCGGCCAATAGAATTCCGGTAAACGTCTTGGTAATAGAGCCAATTTCAAAAACGGAATGTTCGTTGACAGGTTCCTTGCCATTCAACGATTTGACTCCATAAGAATAGTAGTATGTTTTGTCGCCGTCAATAACGCCAACAACAATACCAGTATTGATACCGTTGTCCACCCGAAGGTTAATATTATCCTTAACAGCTTGCGGCAGACTTGTTTGGGCATTGCAACTGAAAGCAATTCCAGCGTACAAAAATAAGGTTGAGATGACTTTTAACATGGTGCGATTTTGGGTAACAAATTTATGTAAACAACTTCAATGGTGTTTTTCGCGGATTTTCCGATCACGGCGATTGTTACTTCAAATATGACATTTTATCTGTTATTTTTTATTGATTTCGAAATCAAATCCTCGCAAGCACGTCTCTGTGACACTAAGCAGAATTGGCAATAAAAAATCATAGGAAATTCCGCCCCAGGGTTCTACTCCTGACACAGGGTTGTCACCACGCGTTCGTTTATTTGAAATGTTAATCAAAACTTCTCACCATGCAACAGCTCACACTCTTCAGCAAGACGGTTTCCCAATCAATGCAGGTCAAGACAAAAAAGTCCCGGAAAAGTGCAAGGCTAAAGCCGGTCACTACTACACCCCTGGGGCTGTGGTCAAACGAGACAGACACGGAAAAAGAGCTGGCTTTATTCTTTCTTGACATCCGAAATTTCACACCTCTCGTGGAAAAGCACCGGGCCGCTGATGTGATTCATATCATAAAAAAGTTGTTCTCCACATTTCAGAATATTATCCGTGTTCACCACGGAAAGATCATAGAGACTTCAGGGGATGGATTTTATGCTGCGTTTGGGTTTGATCAAAAGACACAGGAGGCGGCAAATTCAGCTGTCAAATCAGGAATGGCGATTTTGAAAACATTGGAAAAGTTGAACAATGAATCTTTTGAAAAAAATCTTCGTCAAAGGATTGATGTTGGTATTGGTGTACACGTAGGAAAAGTCGCCACTGGAAATCTTATCATCGGTTCAAAGGATCATTTCGTCGTAATGGGATATCCCGTAAATGTCGCGTCAAGACTCCAGGCAGCAACAAAGGAACTAAACAACAATTTTATCGTATCGGCGGCGGTTTTTAGTATGTTAACGACCCCACAACTTAACAGTGTACCAGTTACTGTAAATTTAAAAGGCGTCACCAATCCCCTGGAGCTTTACAGAATTGGTAACCATTACTATACGTAAATAGGAAGTTTGTTTGGTAGTCCAAACAGCCAGGTTAGTTTATGCAATTTCACTAGCAGCAGCTTCATCTAAAAACCAATGCAATTGACCCTGATCGGGTTTGATCAGTTGTGCGGGATATTCTTCGATCAACAAAGGATCTTTCAAAATATGACGAACGGCTTTTGCCTTGCCCTCACCATACACAAGAAATGCGATTGACTTTGCAGCATTAATCAACGGTGCGGTTAGGGTTATGCGATACATATTCACTTCGTCGACAAAAATTTCCTTTACCAGGGCTTTAGTTTCATGCAGGACGGACGTGTGTGGAAACAGGGACGCAGTATGTGAGTTGTCGCCCAGGCCCAGCAGAATTAAATCGAACCGACAATCGCCATCTTTAAAATGTGTGCGGATTCTTTGTTCGTAATCTGCAGCCGCTTCCTCCGGCGAAAGATTCGTCTTTACCTCAAAAATATGATCAGCATTTATATCCAACGGTGTAAACAAGGCTTCATTCGCCATTCTATAGTTGCTATTGCTATCATCAAGCGGGACATAACGCTCATCTCCGAAAAAGAAAAAGACATGCTGCCAGTCAATCGATTTTCGGTAAGCAGGACTCGTTAAAAGTTCATAAAGTTTTTTGGGAGAACTCCCACCCGACAACACAAAATTAAACAAACCACTTTCTTTCACGGATGCTTTAGCTGCGGCCACGATAAAATCAGCGATTGCAGGGAGAACGGCCTCAGGATTTTTAAAAATATGAATCACTTTTTGTTGCGATTTAATGGAAGGGAGAACCAATGAAAACCATCTTTGGCAATGAGAGCTTCTGCGATTTCCGGACCCCATGAATCAGCGGGATAGTTAGGAAAGTTTAAACTTTTCTTTCCACCCCATGCATTGAGGATAGGCATGAGCAGATCCCATGCAGCTTCCACCTGATCGCCGCGCATGAACAAAGTCTGATCACCCAGCATAGTATCAAGCAGAAGAGTTTCATATGCTTCCGGGGAGTCTCCGTTGTACGTGCCGCTGTAATCAAAAATCAAATCCACAGGGTTAAGAATCATATCCAAGCCGGGACGCTTTCCCTGTACCTGTATACGAATACTCATCTCCGGTTGAATACTAATGATAAGCCTGTTTTGCTGCCATCCCTCGATGGTGGCTGTAGGGAAGATGAGGTGTGGTACATCTTTAAACTGAATGGTAATGACCGAAGAAGTCTGATGCATCCTTTTCCCCGTACGCAAATAAAAGGGAACACCGTGCCATCGCCAGTTATCAACGAAGAATTTAATGGCTGCAAATGTTTCTGTATTTGATTCCGGATCTACACCCTCTTCTTCACGATAGCCGGGTACTTCCTTTCCTTCAATCCAGCCTTTTCCATATTGACCACGTACTGCATTTTTCTGAATATCCTCAGGTTTAAATTTGCGCATCGCATGAAGAACATCCACCTTACGGTTTCGAACTTCATCGGCCTGAAAACTAACCGGTGGTTCCATAGCAATAAGACACACTAATTGCAGTATGTGATTTTGCACCATGTCACGCAAGGCACCTGCTTCGTTATAATATCCACCTCTGTCACCAACACCCAATTGTTCGGAAACAGAAACCTGTACATGATCAATATGATTTCTATTCCAGATGGGTTCGAAGATTGAATTTGCAAACCGAAATGCAAGAATGTTTTGTACTGTCTCTTTTCCGAGATAGTGATCGATACGGTAAATCTGACTCTCTGAAAAAATATTGTTTAATAGTTTATTCAGTGCTTTGGCTGACTCCAGATCATTACCAAAAGGCTTTTCAATTACAATGCGTGCTTTGGAAGAGTTCTTCGCCAGATCATGTTTCGCTAAATTTTCGGCTATTGGGGCAAAGAACCTTGGCGCAACTGCGAGGTAGTAGATGATGCATGGATCTGCATTCCATTCCTCAGAGAGCTTTTGTACCCGCTCTCCAATCTCCTGATAGGTTTTATCTTCTTTGATTTCCGACACCTGAAAATCCACATGTGCTTCAAACGCTTTCCACTTATCAGGATCTGCAGTGCCGCGGCGCGAGAATTGGTTTACATCTTCATGCAGGAGTTTTCTAAAGTCTTCATCACTCTGTTGGGTTCGTCCCAACCCCACGATCTTAAAATTATCCGGCATCCAGCCGTCCAGAAACAAGTTGTATAAGGCGGGGACTAGCTTACGCGATGTAAGGTCACCAGTACCCCCAAAGATAAAAAGGATAATAGCTTGAGATGCCAGAGGACTTTTTGATTGAGCCATTGAATTAAATGTAGTGAGTACGTTGAAAAATTATTTTTCTGACCATTCCGTGTGAAATACCCCCTGCTTACCAATTCGTTCGTAAGTATGGGCACCAAAGAAATCCCGCTGCGCCTGAATTACATTGGCCGGCATACGCTCACTTCGGAAGCTGTCAAAGTAACTTAAAGCGGATTGGTACGCAGGCATCGAAATTCCGTTAAGTATAGCAGCAGAAAGTATTTTTCGAGTACCGGGAAGAAGTGTGCTCACTTTTTCCTGAATATTTTTATCAACCAGCAAATGAGGCAGACCCGAATCATTTTTATAGGCCTGGTGTATATCTTCCAGGAATGCCGAACGGATAATACATCCTCCGCGCCAGATCAGAGCAATACGATCCATCTTGAGATCAAATTTAAACTCCGATGACGCCTGCGTAAGCAGATGCATTCCCTGAGCGTATGCCAGTATCGTTGCAAAATAGAGCGCCTGTTCAATAGATTCTACAAACGCTTCTTTATCCCCGGAAATTTTTATTTCGCTTTCTCCATACATCGAAGCAGCCTTAACGCGAAGTGATTTGTATTTGGAAAGGTCGCGCATAGCAACCGCAGCATCTATAACTGTTAGTGGTGTCTGTAAATCCATCGCTACCTGCGAGGTCCATTTGCCCGTACCTTTTGAACGAGCCTCATCTCTTATCTCGTGTAACAATAAATGATCGGATCCTGGCTCTCTGAAGCCCAGTATATCGCGGGTGATATCCATCAGGAAAGACTGTAATCTTCCATTACTCCATTTTATAAAGGATTGATGGATTTCATCGTCAGATAGATTCAATCCTTTTTTCATAATCTCATAGGTCTCTGCGATGACTTGCATAATCCCATACTCAATGCCATTGTGAACCATCTTAACAAAATGGCCCGCTGAACCTGGACCAATGTACGTTACACAAGGCTCACCATTTACCTTCGCTGCTATTGCTTTAAAAATCGGCTCAACAACTTTGTAGGCTGTCATATCTCCACCAGGCATCATGCTGGGACCTTTGCGTGCACCCTCCTCGCCCCCTGAAATACCCATCCCGAAAAAATGTAATCCTTTTCCTTTTAGCTCTTCAACCCGACGGTTAGTATCCGTAAAGTGGGAGTTACCACCATCGATTATTATATCTCCGGCTTCAAGCAACGGCGATACTTCGGCAATCACGTTATCCACAATCTTCCCCGCTGGTACCAACATCATAATCGCCCTTGGTTTCTGAAGGCTATCGATGAACTCCTGTAGTGAACCAAATCCCATTATATTCCCTTGTCCGGATTCACCCAGCGCATCAACCTTCGTTTGATCTTTATCGTAACCTGCAACTTTAAAACCATGGTCGGCCATGTTTAATAATAAATTGCGCCCCATCGTTCCGAGACCAATCATTCCAAGTACATAATTGTCACCTCTCATCGTTAGTGTTTTAAAGCAGTTTAAAGTAAATTTTTTCGGGTTGTTTATTTTTCCAGCGCCTTGACCTTAGCTAGTCTTCTTTTGTGCCTTTCTCCTCCTATAAAATTCGCATTAAGAAAATTCAGAATGAGTTCTTCCGCCAGCTTTGTCCCGATAACTCTACCACCGAGGCATATCAGATTCATATCGTCATCTTCAACCCCTTGCCGTGCTGAAAAGCTATCCATGATCAAAGCCGCGCGTACTCCGGCTATTTTATTTGCCGCGATAGATGCGCCAACGCCACTTCCACAAATGGCAATGCCGCGTTCACACTCCCCGCTGGCTACAGCATTTGAAAGGGGAACGATAAAATCGGGAAAGTCATCGCCAGCATCCAGCACTTCAGCACCAAAATCCCTGACCTCATATCCTGATGTGGATAGCCAGCTCTTCACTGTTTCCTTCAGTTCAAAACCTCCATGGTCTGCCGCAATTCCTATTTTCATGCTACTCCAATTAAGAAATATTACTGCACCTTTAAATTTTTGTTATCAAACGCTGCCGATGAGACAGCAACCGACTTTACCCAGAAAAAGTTGCTCAATCCGACTTCTGTTGTTCACAAAATAAACTCTTCCTTCGCGATAAACAAGAAGGTATCAGAAGCATACTGTCAATCTTTAGCAATAACGATGTAGCAGAGGTATTTTACTATTGTCATTCGTCGCGAGGTACAACCGACATCATTAAAAGTAATCTCCTACAAATTTTACAAAACCTACATCCGTCTGATCTAATTTCCAAATTCTAAAGATAATTCGTTTGGCATATCTTTAAGTTGCTATCAACTAGGCTATCGCACGAATTGAAATCATCGAAAGAACAAACGTAAAGCATCCCTTAACAACAGCGCAACAAAAGTGGATCTTGGAATTCAATTAAATTTTGTTCAGGGACTTATTGTAAGTAAATTTTCAAAACAATAGGGCAGAAAGCAATATATGAATAAAGTTACATTACTCCGGAATACAATTCTTCTACTACTGCCTTTGTTGATTTGTACTTGTAAATCAAATGATGAAAACTCCAGTGCTACCTGGTCGGTTTACCGCGGAAATGCAGAAGGCCATGCTTTTTCTTCCCTCGATCAAATCAATACAGGTAATGTCGAAAACCTGAAAGTTGCGTGGGAATTTAATACAGGAGATGCTGCGGATGGAAATCGATCAGCCATTCAGTGCAATCCGATTATTGCTAACGGCATGATGTATGTTACATCACCTAAGCTCAAACTTTTCGCTCTCGATCCGGTATCAGGAAAACCAAACTGGACATTTGATCCTTTCGTAAATGCTGAGGCAACTGGCGTTAACCGAGGCGTTACCTATTGGAAAGAAAATGATGACAAGCGAATTTATTTTTCCGCAGGACCATATTTATACGCACTAAATGCTGACAATGGCGATCTGGTAAAAAGCTTTGGTAATGATGGCAGAATTGATCTCCGTGAAGGACTTGGCCGTGACCCAGCCGCGCTTGCTGTCTGGGCAACTTCTCCGGGAGTAGTTTTCAAAGAATTGTTAATTCAGGGTACTGCGTTAGGGGAAGGCTATGATGCCGCACCAGGATTCGTCAGAGCTTACAATATAAAAACCGGAGAGCTTGTATGGACATTTCATACCATACCGCAGCCGGGAGAATTTGGTTACGACACATGGTCAGAAAATGCTTATAAGGAAGTAGGTGGCGCTAACAGCTGGGCAGGAATGACGCTTGATGAAAAACGAGGTATTGTTTACATACCTACGGGATCAGCAGCATTCGACTTCTACGGTGGAAACCGGAAAGGAAAAAATCTTTTTGCAAACTGCCTGCTCGCTATCGAGGCGGCTACCGGAAAACTCATTTGGCATTATCAACTCGTTCATCACGATCTCTGGGATTATGACTTACCCGCACAACCAAATCTGCTCACGGTAATGCACGACGGAAAACCTGTAGATGCAGTTGCGCAGGGGACCAAGATGGGAATGGTATTTTTGTTTAACCGAGAAACAGGCGAACCCATTTTTCCGATTGAAGAACGGCCTGTACCGGCCTCTACCTTGTCAGGTGAAGAAGTATGGCCAACGCAACCCTTTCCTGTAAAACCGGCTCCTCTCGTCAGGCATCATTTTTCTGAAAATGATGTAACTGACATTTCGAGCGAATCGCATGAGTTTATTTTGAAAAAAATAAAAGGTGCACGACTAGGATCGATTTACACTCCGCCGGGTATCGAAGGGGTTGTGCAGTTTCCCGGTACCCGTGGCGGTGCGGAATGGGGTGGTGCCGCAGTTGATCCGGACAATGGTATCATGTATGTGAATGTAAATGAAGTTCCGCTGCTGGTAAAAATGAAACAACTTGATGATTCGGGCGGTGAAGAAATGCTGGCCGATGCAGGGCGACGAATTTATACAATGAATAATTGTACGATGTGCCACGGACCAGATCGTGCAGGAACGAATGTATTTCCTTCACTCATCGAACTTTCCAAAAGGCGAAAAGAAAGTGAAATCAGATCGTTGATCAAAAAAGGTAAAGGACAAATGCCTGCATATCCAAATCTTTCCCCTCAAGATTCCGAGGCTTTAATTGCATTCTTATTTGATAAAAGGGATATCAAAAACAAGAGCATAGCAACAAAGACCGATACAGTGTTAGAAAAAAGCTTCAGGTATGTCCATGATGGATGGAATATTCTGATGGATCAGGATGGATATCCTGGTGTGAAACCTCCCTGGGGTACATTGAATGCAGTTGATTTAAATAACGGTGAAATTCTTTGGACTGTACCGTTAGGTGAGTATCCTGAACTTATTAAAAAGGGATTACCTCCCACCGGAACTCAAAATCTCGGAGGTCCGATTGTAACTGCTGGAGGTTTGATATTTATCGGTGCTACAAAAGATGAATACTTCCGGGCTTTTGACAAAACAAATGGAAAAACTCTTTGGCAACACAAACTACCCGCGGGAGGCTATGCGACTCCAAGTACCTATGAAGTTGATGGAAAGCAATATGTTGTCATTGCAGCTGGTGGTGGAGGAAAAGTAGGCTCAAAATCAGGTGACGCCTACATTGCTTTTGCGCTGAATGACTAAGGTTGATGTCAGAATGTTCCGTCATTGCAAACCAGAAATGCCTTTAACACATTTTAGTTGAAACTTTAAAATGATTCTCTTATTATCGTATCGAACTAACAACCTCCGCATGCAAGCCAACAGACGTAAGTTTATCAAACAGTCCCTTTCTACTGCAGCCGGTTTGGCTGTAACCGCTATACCTTCTCAGATTTCAGCGGCCGCCTCAGAACGCAGGCCAATTTTTCAGGAAGAACGATCACATACACGTCGTCCCGCATCATCTATAAAATTTTCTGTTATCGGACTAAACCACGGACACATTTATGGCCAGGTAGAAGCAGTAACCAGAGGTGGTGGGCAGTTGGTTGCCTTCTATGCGAAGGAAGCCAACCTCGTTGAAGCTTTTGCCAAACGTTATCCTCAAGCCAAACTTGCAAAATCTGAAAAGGAAATTCTGGAGGATAAATCCATTCAGCTTATTGTCAGTGCATCTATCCCTGTCGACCGTGCGCCGTTGGGAGTTCAGGTGATGAAACATGGGAAGGATTTTCTGGTAGATAAACCGGGAATCATTACACTCCAACAACTGGAAGAAGTAAAACGGGTGCAAAAAGAAACGAAGCGAATCTATTCGATTATGTACAGCGAGCGACTGGAGAATAGGGCTACCGTTAAAGCAGGGGAATTGGTGCAGGCTGGTGCCATCGGAAAGGTTATTCAAACCATCGGACTTGGTCCACACCGAATGAATATAAAATCCAGACCGGAGTGGTTCTTTAAACGAAATATGTACGGTGGAATCCTTTGTGATATCGGCTCTCATCAATTTGATCAGTTTTTATTCTTTACAGGTTCAACCAAAGCAAAAGTCGCATCATCACAAGTTGGCAATGTACACTATCCGCAATATCCAGAGTTTGAAGATTTCGGAGATGTGATGTTACGCGGGGATGAAGGTATGGGTTACATCCGTGTCGACTGGTTTACACCCGATGGATTAAAATCCTGGGGAGACGGACGATTGACTATTCTTGGGACGGAAGGATTTATTGAAGTGCGAAAGAACGTTGACATTGCTGGTCGCGACGGAGGTAATCACCTTTTCCTGGTCGATCAAAAAGAAACCCGTTATATAGACTGCAGTGAGCAAGTGTTGCCTTTTGGTGAGCAGTTGGTAAATGACGTTGTAAATCGGACGGAGACAGCTATGAAACAGGAGCATTGTTTTCTCGCCACTGAACTTGCCTTAAAAGCTCAATCGCAGGCTGAACGGATAGATTTTAAAAAGTAAAAAATTTTATTAGCAGTCTTTCCTTAATTGGTTACACGGCGTTGTCAGTCTTGCGCGGAAGCAAAGAGACAGCGATCGTGCCGATTACCGCCAGGATAATTAACGCAGCAAATCCGTGCGCATAACTACCACTTCGGTCGCGTAACCATGCCGCTAACATCGGTGCAAACGCCTCTGCTAATCCATCTGCCGTAATAACAAGGCCCATGACGCGGCCCATAACCTTGACGCCAAAAAGTTCAGCGGCCATTAACGGGATAATCATATAATCCCCTCCCAATGCAACGCCAAAAATAAAGGCAAATACGTACACAACGCCAGGTGTAGTCGCAAAATATAACAACGGTATCGACAGCGCCACCAATGAATAAATGAGTATCATCACATACTTCTTTTGCATTCGGTCTGCGAGCCATCCCATCAATAACCGTCCTACAATACTGGCTCCCAAAACAATTGACAATACATTGGCTGCCTGTTCCTGTGAATATTTTAAATCAATGCTGAAAAATAATTTAAGATTCTGACTCGTTCCGGCTACGGCGCCGATGGAGCACATACTTCCAATCACCAATAAATAAAATGGCCAGCTTCTCAAAATACTACGAAATGGGATTTTCGGCGGGACTTCTGTTTTCATTTGTTCAACTGCGTCGTCAGGGTTTTCCTTTACAAACCAGACCATCGGAAAGGCGATTACTACCATGATTATTCCCAATATCATCAACGCTTCGTGCCACCCAAACTTGAAGTTAAGCCAACGGGCCACTTGTGGTACAAGCATCCCTCCCACACCGATTCCCAGGTAAGCAATGCCCATAGCCTTACCTCGGGATTTTGTGAACCATCTTGAAATCAATACCTGGTTGGGAAGTGGTCCACCGCACATATATCCCAGTGCGTTAAACATATAGAAAAGGTAAAACTGCCAGAGAGATGTCATCATACTCAACCCGATCAACGCTATACCTCCCATCATAATACCGGCAAGCATCAGGCGTCGCGGACCAAAACGATCAATAATCCAGCCCGCGAGAAATCCAAAAATCGGTCCTATGATGATCTTTGCCATTGCATTTCCGGAAGTTACCGTTGCTCGCGACCATCCAAAATCAGTAACCCAGAAATCGTAAAAGAAAGGGAGTCCGTAAAACATTATCCCTACCAAAGAAAACAGACTGAGAAAGCCTGTCGCGGCGACTTGTACTTGTCCTTTGCTTAGTTTTTCTGATTCCATCACTTAATTCTACATAACTTCTGTTGCATGAGCAACCTTGCCCTTTCAAATTCTGTCAGGGCTTTTGTTTCATTGAGCTTCTATCCTTCGTGTTTCAACTGCATGCTTCGATGCCTTCATCCAATTAATCCACTCAACTTTCGTTTTCTCATCACCGGACATTTTGCAAATCCAATTAGATGATACTTTATGAGATGACGGAAATTTTGCATGAATTCGTAATCCGTCCGTCTGGCATTTAGCCCGTTTATCAAACTTGAATTTCATCTATCTTTAAAAATCAGTCAGCCTACCTCCACATTAGTTGCCGGTAACGATAAGAACCTGTAATTTAGTTTGCACACGTGTGAAATACGTCAAAATAATAGAAACTGTAAATATGAATACTTTCAACATTAACCGTCGTCATTTTCTTAAAGGAGCAACAGCCTCACTGGCATTGTCCGCGCTCGGGGCTCAGGGTATGGATATCATTAATCCTCAGAGGGCGCTTCGTGTGGGATTGATCGGTACAGGATGGTACGGTAAAAGTGATTTATTCCGGCTTATTCAAGTCGCTCCGGTAGAAGTTATCGCCCTTTGTGATGTAGACAAAAACCTGCTTAAGGGAGCAGCGACCATCGTAAGCCAACGACAGAAATCACGAAAAACACCACGCTTATATGGTGATTACCGTAAAATGCTTTCCGAAAATGAACTTGATATTGTGCTTATCGGAACACCAGATCACTGGCATGCTCTTCAAACCATCGATGCTATAAAGGCTGGCGCTCATGTATACGTTCAAAAACCAATCAGTGTTGATGTCATTGAAGGCGAAGCAATGGTCGCCGCGGCGCGAAAGTATAAAAAGGTTGTTCAGGTAGGTACACAACGCAAGAGCACCCCGCACTTAATAGATGCTAAGAAAAACATTGTAGATGCCGGCTTACTCGGAAAGGTTTCGCACGTTGAAATGTGCTGTTACTTTCACATGCGAAATAATGGCAACCCCCCACTTGAGCCTGTACCTGATTTTCTGGATTATGAAATGTGGACAGGTCCCGCACCGTTGCGTCCTTACGATGGACTGCCTCACATCAGATGGTGGCGAACGTTTATGGAATATGGTAATGGTATTATGGGCGATATGTGTGTACACATGTTTGACACCGTCCGCTGGATGCTGAAATTAGGGTGGCCGAAGAACATCGTTTCATCGGGAGGCATCTATGTTCAAAAGGATGGCAAATCGAATATTGCCGATACTCAATCCGCGATATTTGAATATGAAGATCTCAACTGTGTTTGGCAGCATCGCAGTTGGGGAACTCCTGCTGATCCGGAATATCCATGGTCCTTTATTCTTTATGGTGAGAAGGGTACGCTAAAGGCCAGCACTATGAAATACGATTTCATACCGTATGATAAAGATCAAACCCCAATTCACAAGGATGTTGTTTACGAGAAGGAGAAATATCCTGAAGATATTACAGAAGAACGCATCGAACTAAATGCCGCGCCGGCAACAAGACTCCACATGCTGGATTTTCTTGCTGCTATTGAAAATAAAAGCAGGCCTGTTGCTGACATAGAAGAAGGCCATATCTCTACAGCCTGCTGTATCATCGCCAATTTATCGATGAAGACTGGCAGGCCTATCGTTTATGACCCTAAAAAGCGGGAAATCATTGGTGATCGTGAGGCAAACGGATTACTGCAACGTACATATCGAGCACCCTGGATACACCCTGATCCGAATAAGGTATAAAAGAAAGTTTATAAAGGAATGCTGTAGGCTAACTAGAAAAATGATACCTGTGTCTTCGCCATCATCCGGGACGCTTATTTACCTGCAAAGGCAACTATGCCTATGGATTGTAGTCATTTCCCTTTTTTTTGCTGCCGGCTGCGAGGGTACGCATGCCGGTAAAACAGATGATGGTCCATCGCCTGAAAAAACTCCGGAAGAAGAATTGGCATCTTTTGAAATTGAACCAGGACTAACGGTTCAGCTAGTTGCCGCCGAGCCTATGGTGCAGGATCCTGTCGTGATTACGTTTGATCAAGATGGCAGACTTTGGGTCGTAGAAATGCGCGGATTCATGCCCGACATTGATGGGCTTGGTGAAAAAGACCCTATCGGCAGAGTCTCAGTACTGGAAGATACCAATGGCGATGGCCGGATGGATGTAAGCACTGTTTACATCGATAGTCTTATTCTTCCCCGGGCAATAGCGCTGGTGCCAGGAGGAGCGCTTATTGTA
Source organism: Chryseolinea sp. (assembly GCA_041747735.1). Lineage (GTDB taxonomy): Bacteria > Bacteroidota > Bacteroidia > Cytophagales > Cyclobacteriaceae > Chryseolinea. The sequence continues at coordinate 4,420 of JBGTEP010000191.1, read as the reverse complement.
GAAGATGCAGCGCTATGGTTAACACAAGATATTAATAGTGATCTGAAAGCAGATACAAAAACACTGATCGATCCGGATTATGCAGGGAGCCCGCTTCCCGAGCACTCCGGCAACGGGCTCTGGAGAGGTATGGATAACTGGTACTACAACGCAAAATCACGCTTCCGCTACCGGCTGGTAGAAGGAACCTGGAAACGCGACAGTACCGAATTTCGCGGACAATGGGGACTCAGTCATGATGATGAAGGAAGACTGTACTATAACTACAATTGGTCACAGCTTCATGCAGACCTTGTACCTCCCAATGCTCTCTCCCGGAATAAGAACCATAAACCTACGACGGGAATAGACCATGGGCTTACGCTCGACCGAAGGGTGTATCCCATCCGCCCTAACCCAGCCGTTAACCGAGGTTACATCCCCGGAACATTGGATGAGTCTGGTCGACTGCTTGAGTTTACAGCTGCCTGCTCTCCCCTCTTTTATCGAGGTACTGCTTTGCCTTCAGCTTATTACGGTAACGTTTTTGTTTGTGAACCTTCCGGTAATCTGATTAAACGCAATACTATAAAGTCAGATGGATTGATGCTTGCCGCGTCTGATCCACACCCCGGAAGAGAATTTTTAGCATCAACGGACGAACGATTCAGACCCGTACATCTGTCAACCGGCCCCGATGGTGCACTTTATATTGCCGATATGTACAGAGGACTCGTTCAGCATGGCGCGCATGTCACGCCCTACCTGCGAGAACAAACCATCTCCCGAAAGCTTGTTCAGCCCATAAACCGCGGAAGGATCTGGAGGGTTGTTCCAACTGGTTGGAAAGAACCCACGCATTTAAAACTATCAAAAGCGACTGCTGAAGAGCTTATCGCGAATTTATCGAACCCGAACGGATGGCATCGCGATATAGCGCAACGGCTGCTGGTTGAAAGGGATGACCAAAGTAAAGTTCACCTGCTGGTAGCCGAGGCGTTAAATGGCGAAAGTGACCTCGGAAGACTACATGCACTGTGGACGATCGAAGGAATGAATCAGGTTTCACCAGCTGTACTCTTCAGAGTTTTATCTGACCCGAGTCCAATTTTAAGAATTACTGCTCTTAGGCTTCTGGAACCTTTTGCAAAGGAGAATACATCCATTCGAATAAAACTTCAGGAAATGTTAACTAAATCTACCGGCACTTCCATTAAAGAAAGTTTACAGATTGCACTAACTGCAAGCGTGCTGGATGAAAAAGCATCTCATGAAATCATCGTCAGAATTCTCCATCATTATGATACGTCTGCTGTAATAAGAGATGCAGCCCTAAGCAGTCTTCAGGATGGTGAATTCCAGTTTTTGAAAACGTTGATGACTTCAACATCCTATAAAACGCCCACTCCCCATAAGGAAATTTTTTTGGAAATGCTGACGGCCTCAGTTATCAAAAAAAGAAATCCTGAGGAACTGGCTGGCCTATTGTCTATGCTCGAAGTTGACAAAATATTTTTTGGTTGGAAAGAGAAAACAATCCTGACGGGACTATCGGTACAGGCCCGGAACCGTAATAATAAAGCCATTCAGTTGACCTCGGCTCCCCGGATCTTAACCCGAAAAGATATTGCTATCGAATCATCAAGTCGCAATGCACTTTTGGCGATGTTCGAATGGCCGGGCCACCGTGTCGAGGACGTGAGCTTGCCCAAAACATTATTGACTGAAGATGATCAAAAGCAATTTACATTGGGCAGACAGCATTACCTTTCAACCTGTGCCGGATGCCACGGTACAGATGGTGCTGGATTAAGCCGGTTTGCTCCAACACTCATCGGATCTGATTGGGTACTGGGTGACGAAAAACGGTTAGCGCTTATCCTACTCCACGGAATGGAAGGCCCTGTCGATGTAGCAGGAAAAGTTTATGATGTACCGGATATCCTTCCAGTTATGCCACCACACTCGACACTCGACGATGGAGCTATTACCGCCATCATGACCTACATCAGAAACGAATGGGGAAATCAGGCTAGTCCGGTGAGCAGACGTATCGTTGGCACTACACGCCACACATCCCAAGGAAGGGTTGTTCCCTGGACAGCCGGTGAACTGAATGAACATTTAGCAAAAACAAAATCGACCGCCATTCAATAAGCTTATGAAGGCATACCAACCATATGAACAACATTCAGAATCAACACACTGAAGAATACCTTCCTAAAATAATTGGAAGAAGGAAGTTTTTGCAATCGGCATCCGTTGCAGCACTCGCTTTTTCGTTGCCGGTTACCCCGGGTCTTCTTAAAGGAACCGGGATGGGTGTTGTGGTTCACTCCTACGGGCATCGCTGGCATTCGAAAATTGATAGTAAAATGTATCCTGGCTTTTCTGATGCTGTTGAAATGCTTGAGCATTGTCATACGCTGGGAGCGGGTGGTATTCAGGTGGGTGTGAAGGATTGGACTTCTGATTTTTCGAAGAAGTTACGGGAAAGACAGGAGAAGCTTGACCTGTACCTGGAAGGATCTATCGGGATGCCTGGACGCAAAGAAGATATCTCCCGTTTTGAACAGGAAGTAGTCACGGCGAAAGAGGGAGGTGCTGTAATCCTTCGGACTGTATGTACTTCAGGAAGACGCTACGAAGTTTTTAATACCATACAGGAATTTGAAGAAGCCAGGAAGAATGCACTCTTATCGTTGAGAACAGCCGAACCCATTCTTCGAAAACACAAAGTAAAGCTGGCTGTTGAAAACCATAAAGATTGGAGAGCAGATGAACTTGTTAGTCTTATCAAGCAGGTCGATAGTCCATGGATTGGTGTGACGCTCGATTTTGGGAACAGCATAGCGTTGATGGAAGATCCTTTTGAAGTCGCGAAAACCCTGGCGCCATACGCATTCACAACGCATGTAAAAGATATGGGTGTTGACGAATATGCCGACGGACTACTACTTTCGGAAGTACCACTCGGTAGTGGTATAATCGACCTCCCAAAAATTGTCGCGGTATGCAAACAATATAATCCTGACATTACATTTAACCTCGAAATGATCACGCGCGATCCGTTGAAAATTCCGTGCTTAAAGGAAGAATTCTGGGCAACATTTAATGGACTACCCGCAGCGGAGCTTGCACGAACCCTTCGTATGGTAAAGGAAAAAAAGTTGAAGGATGGTCTGCCTTATGTTTCTCAACTTTCGGCTGAAGCAAAACTTGCTTCCGAAGAAGAGAATATAATTTCGTCCTTCAAGTATAGTATAGCAAACCTGGGACTTAAGTAAATCGCATTACAATTAATCAGAAAGATATGGCACTGGAAAAATTACCTGGAATAAAACTATTCGACTTAAGTGGAAAAACAGCCATCGTTACGGGCGGATCCAAAGGATTGGGTTTAGCAATGGCTGCAGGATTAGCCTCAGCCGGAGCAAGTATTATGCTGGTAAACAGAAATACACCAGAGGGTGTCGAGGCTGCTCAAAGCCTGTCCGATTTATATGGCACAAAAGTTACTTCCTATGGAGCAGACATTACGAGCCAGCAACAAACTGAAGCGATGGCTTCCTTTGCAATTGAAACATTTGGCAAAATTGATATTCTAATCAATAGTGCAGGTATCAACATTCGTGGGGCTATCGATGAGCTGACGAAAGAAGATTTTTTAAAAGTGATGGACGTTAACGTAACCGGTACCTGGTTGGCGTGCAGGGCTGTAACGCCTCATATGAAAAAAAATAACAAAGGGAAAATCATCAACCTGGCAAGTACTCTAGGGCTGGTAGGCCTTGCAAACCGTACACCCTACACGTCAAGCAAAGGAGCTGTTGTGCAGATGACGCGCGCACTTGCCCTGGAGCTTGCGCCCTTCAACATCAACGTAAATGCTATTTGCCCCGGGCCTTTTCTAACCGAAATGAATCTTCCGATCGCTGAAACAGAGGAAGCAAAAAAATTCGTCGTCGGCGCGACTGCCCTGGGACGCTGGGCTAAACTTGAGGAGATACAAGGTGCAGCCATTCTGCTGGCGAGCAACGCATCGAACTACATGATTGGTTCTATGGTCACCGTTGATGGCGGCTGGACTGCAAAATGATCTTACACGATGAACGTCAATATGTAGATAATTGAAATCGCTGTACACGACATAATCAGCGTTCCAAGGCTATGCGACTGATTTCCTTGTTTGATATTCATTCCCGACATCTGCGTCATTACCCAGAAGAAACTGTCGTTGGCATGCGATATCGCAATCGCACCGGCGCCAATGGCCAACACGGAGAATACACGGAGAACTTCAGTATCCAGTCCAAGCGTTGCGAGCAAGGGTGACATAACAGATGCAGTGGTGATCATAGCCACTGTGGATGATCCTTGCGCAGTTTTAAGCGCCATTGCCATAAGGAAGGGCAATAACAACCCCAGGTTAGCAGTACTT
>JBGTEP010000190.1:0-6455 GCA_041747735.1 Chryseolinea sp. | reverse complement strand
CCCAGAGTTTCAAAACGAAGTTCGAAATTGGTTAATGAAACTGGATTGAAGAAGAAATTCAATCTTCATAGAAAGTTTTTTAGCGGGGCATTTAATATCTCAATTTTAATCATTAACCCGGTGGCAGCTGCGCAAAATCCTAGTTTCAATACGAAGCCTAAAACCCCCAGACCAGCGTTGCAAAGGCATGTGCGTAATGGCACGCTGGGATGGTTAAGGTAATATAAGTATAGAACGGTGCATCAGGAACTTAGCAAGGAAGTAGTTATATAATGGCGTGCGTTATGTTAAGTAGCTTGGCATCCGGGCTTACCGAAATCTTCATAGAAAGTTTTTTTAGCGTGGGCATTCAGTACCCAATCTTCATCATTCACACCGGGCTGGGGCAGCGACACTCTTTGGCGGGCTTTGGAAGCGGGAGGGAAGTGTGGACTGCACAATGTGTGTTGCTGCTTGGGGTGGGGGCTATCTCGATGTGATCTTAACTAAGAACTCACCAATTTCTTTGATGCTAACATTATATTTCGGTGATAGATGAACAAACCCTTTCTCATCATTTACTTGTTCCCATTGTTGAAGCCGATTTAAAATCATCTTCTCCTTCAACTTGCTATGGTATGAGATGGAGGATTTTATTAATTGATCAATTGAAACAATACCTTCTTTTAAGAGAACAAATATGTCATAGTAATCACGGAATGTGTTCCTCTCAAACATGGTTTTAATTTTCATACTTCCAATGACTTCAAGCGGCACACCCTTGATATTCCCTTGAAATGTGACTGGCTCAAAATTCGGAACTTTAAATCCAACTTCGTTAAAGAATGTCAGCTTAACGCCTTGGGTATAGAAATCAACTTGATCAAAACTTAATTGATTCGTTTTAACATCCCCAAACTTACGTTTCAATTCTTGTTCAATGGTCTTAAGTTCTATGCCATTGGCAACATTAGATATTGAGACCCATTTGCAAAAATCCAAATCCTCACTTAGGCGGTGATTAATTTGTAAAGCTATGCTAGTACCTCCAACGAGTGCAAAATTTCGGATGCAAGAAAGAGTTGAAACAGCCTCAAAAATGGATAGCGTTTTAGGCGCTAAACCTGTCATATAAATTGTATTTCTTGTATGCTTGTTGTATGTGGTATTCCGGATTATTTAGATGCAATAATTCCGAGGCAATTTTTCTGTTAAGATCGAATAATCGCGAATCTTGAATGACTAGTTTCTGTTCCCAAACGCTCCTAATCTTACTTTTGCTGAATATCTGAAAAAGTCTGCTTTTTAAAGGATCTTTTCCATGAATAAGAACAGCTTCAATTAAATTTTCGTCTGAAATCTCAGATGGATTTACTGAGGCATAAGACCAAAAGGCATAAGGTGCAATGACTCGCGCCAGAGCAATTTTAAATTTGTTCCTATTTAATTTTAAGGGCATAAGTCTTTACAAAGCGCTAATATAACCCCAAATTTCGGTCTAAAGGTTCTTAATTCCGCTATTTTCAATGAAAAGATGCCATGGATGCTGCCATGCCACTCGTATCGATGGTGGGTATTGGATTCATTATTGTAATTATTACAGCTACGGGTAGAGACAGTTTACTTGAAATTGGTTTTCTTCGTATTGGACTGGTTCTCGTTCATAACCTGGCTGGCTACACCATTGGTTATTGGATCGGTCGACTCTTTAAAATGAATGAACGCGATTCACGAACCATTGCCATAGAAGTAGGTATGCAAAATGGTGGTCTTGCTTCCGGCATTGCCAAAGAGATGGGTAAAATTGCTCCTGTAGGATTGGCTGCGGCTGTCTTTGGACCTTTGATGAATATCACAGGATCAATATTGGCTTCCTACTGGCATCGAAGGCCACCCAATGATTTGATTCATGACAATTGATTTCTTAGCCGGGAGTGCGAGTCAAAGAATTGTTGATTTATCAGTATGATTTAAAAGCGTTTTACCACACTTCCAATGGATACTACTAAAATGCAAGTATTAATAAACAAATTGTTCAAGGCCATAGAAAACCTGATTCCTGTTTACATGGAAGATCCGGCCGATAAAAATATTTCTAATGGAAATGTAGCTACTTGTATCATCGATGATCAGGGTATGATCCATGGTAAAATGTTTGGAACCAATCAAGCACGTTTAAGACAATCCTATAAAGTAGCCTGGACAAAAGCAAGTCAGGTATGGTTAACCGGTGTGCGAACCGGTGAATATGAACGCATGGTCTTTACGAAGCAGGTAAGTGAAAATGCCAATGGCATTGAAGCTCCTGATTTAGTCGGATGGGAGGGAGGACAACCACTTACACTAAAAGATGGAACAACACTATCTGTTGGGTTTAGTGGGTTCCGTGGTGCTACCGACCTCGAGATTATGGTAAAAGCACTTGCTATGGTGGAATAGAATATTTCATATGAAATTTATTTTTCTATTAAACTGATGGAAGCGCAAATGGGTATGAGTAAAGAAATCAACAACCCTTTCAGGAGGCAAGCATTATTTGTTGGTGTTGTTATCCCTTCAGTTATTTTGTTGGTCTGTATTAGTTTATCGAATTCCCAGGCCCAGAAAAGAAAACCTAAGCAGCAAAAAGTACCATCAGTTGTTGTTGCACTTAATGCGTATTCATTTAGCGATTTACTTACAGCTCGTGATGCACGTAACAATCAACAGGTTTATACGCTATTTAACTTACTCGATTGGTGTGCGACACAGAATATCAAAGCCCTTGACGCCACAGCCTATTTTTTTCCAACTTACCCTGAAATTCCGTCTGATGAATACCTGAATGAGTTTAAAGAAAAGGCTAATACGCTGGGCATTGTTATTTCTGGTACAGGTATCCGAAACAATTTTGCGTCACCCGATTCGGCAGTAAGAGCCGCGGGGGTTCAACTTGCTAAAAACTGGATCGTGGCAGCTTCTAAAATGGATGTTCCTATTGTTCGTGTATTTGCAGGTGAAATTCCGAAAGGCTACGAAAACAAATGGATGGAGGTAGCAAGTTGGATGATTGAATGTTTTAAAGAGTGCGCTGCTTATGGAGAAAAATATGGTGTTAAAATAGGTATCCAAAACCATGGCGATATGTTGCAAACTGCGGAGCAATGCATTTATGTAATGGAAAATGTTAATTCCAAATGGGCCGGACTTATTGTCGATACGGGGAGTTTTAAAACGGAAGATCCTTACAAAGATATTGAGTTGGTGATTCCGTATGCAATCAATTGGCAGGTCAAGGAAAGTGTTTTTGGTTTAGGGAGCAATATCCCTAAGGACTTCAAACGACTAGTGCAAATAATAAAAAGAGGTGGCTACCAGGGGTATATACCTATCGAGACACTTGCTGTAAGAGGAAAAACTTACGACCCCTTTGCCTTGGTTCCGAAAATGCTTGCCGAACTCAACACTGCCATTAATGTAGAATACCAATAATATGAAAAAATATAGCAAGCTTAATGTTGCGATTTTTTGTTCACTACTTATTCCGATTTCAGGACCTACCGTTGCGCAGTTCAATTTGGGAGAAGGGTATGCCTTTGATCAAAATGCACGTTTGGGCCGTGGAGTTAATGTTATTGGGTATGATGCTGCGCTTTGGAAAGACTATACAAAAGGTCGCTTTAAAGAGAATTACTTTTCGATGATTAAGTCGGGTGGTTTTTCAACCATTCGCGTCAATCTGCATCCATTCAAACATATGGATAGCGATTATAAAATCAATGCAAGCTGGTTACAAACCTTAGATTGGGTAGTAAAGAAGGGATTGGAAGCTAAGCTGATGATCATTCTCGATATGCACGAATTCAATGCCATGGCGGATGATCCGGTGGCAAAAAAAGAAATGTTTTTGTCCGTGTGGAGACAACTTGCACCCCGGTATAAAGATCAACCCAATGAGGTTGTATTCGAGCTCTTGAATGAACCCAATCGAAAACTTAGTGTTGAATTGTGGAATCAATATCTGCTAGATGCCATGAAGATCATTCGTGAAACCAATCCCCATCGCACACTCATTATAGGCCCGGGAAACTGGAATGGAATTGAAAGTTTACCAACGCTTATATTACCTAAAGAAGATAGAAATATTATAGTTACTGTTCATTTCTATCATCCGATGTCATTTACGCATCAGGGGGCTCCATGGTCAAATGAAAATAAAGAATTAAGCGGCATAAAATGGGAAGGCACCGAAGCGGAGAAAATAGCCATTCAAACAAGATTGAAATTAGCTGCCGATTGGTCTAAAATAAATGACCGTCCCATTTTTTTGGGTGAGTTTGGTGCCTATGATAAAGGTGAAATGGAATCGCGTGCACGCTATACTAATTTTGTTGCAAGAACGGCAGAACGATTTGGTTTCAGCTGGGCGTATTGGCAGTTCGATTCCGACTTTATAGTTTATGACATAAATAAAAATGCCTGGGTTGAGCCTATAAAAAAAGCACTGCTTCCGGAGAGTGCCACACCAACCGTCAAATCATATCTCCCCAATGATTATAAAGGTCGGCCCTTTGTTGATGCAGTTTATACTGCCGGGCCACAAGTCATTCCTGGTAAACTGGAATGTGCCTTGTTTGATCTGGGTGGGGAAGGTGTTGCTTATCACGATTTTGAAAGCGAAAACCGTGGTAGTGGCGGATTAAACCAGAACTTAAATCATCAACGACCGCATGCAACACCTTATGAGTGGGGTTTTAGAAAACAGTCGGGGGCGGATGTGTCGTATGCCAAGGACTTTGCCGATTTCAATCATTCAAAAAACTTCTACATTCCTGCCGTAAACCAATTTTATATCGGCTGGACCGAGAATAATGAGTGGCTTAATTACACGGTAGATGTAAAGGTGGCCGGCACTTATAAAATAGACGCACTCTACGCCAATAAAGACGCGACCATAACTTTTGATGTGGATCGAAAGCCAGCAAGCACTTGCAACTTGCCCCTGAACACAGGCGACTTTCATATCTGGAACAAGGCAGAGATTGGAAAGATAACGTTTTCGGAACCCGGCCTTCACTTACTAACCTTTCATTATAACAAAGGCAATAACTTCGCCTGGTTTGAATTTACATTAGCTAAGTAAGGAACTTGAATGTAAGTTGAACACATTTAACAAACCACCAATGAAATCTAATAAGCTTATCCTTTGTGTATTATTTATTCACATACTATGCAGCCAAACCGTAGCTCAACAAAAACAATTAAAAGCCGAGAAGGAAATGGCAACCACTGTGGAGACTTTCCGAACTGCAATGATCGATGGGAATAAATCTATACTGGAAAAATTGGTAGCCAACGAACTTATCTACTGACATTCCAGTGGAACCATAGAAAGCAAGACAGATTTTCTGGAGGTAATCGCGAGTGGTAAAAATGATTATAAGACACTTGAACTTTCAAATCAAACGATTATGGTTGTCGATAATGTTGCCATGGTAAGACATACGATGGTTGCAGAGATGGTTAATTCAGACGTGGCGATTACTGTGAAATTAGGTGTGTTGCTCGTTTGGAAAAAGAATAAGAGCAAGTGGCAATTGTTAGCACGACAGGCATATAAATTGTAGAAATATCTGATAGGGCTCGATTATCGGCATTGGTTTTGGGTCCTAAAGAAAGCTGTTAAACTGATATCTTCATGCCTGTTGTGCGTATCACTTATACAGATAATTTTGATACTTCTTACCGACCAAACTTAGAGGCACTATCCATTTCAAAATCTTCGCAGCCGTTTAAAGTAGATCTTATCAATTGCCTTTTGTGCATAAATCATGGTAGTCCTCATATCTGCATGCCTAAGCGTTTTTTGAATCAACTCAAGGGGAATCTTCTTATCATACATTACTTGCCCAGCAGTGTGTCTTAAACTATGTGGAGAAAACTTTCTCTTTACGCGGAGTCTTTTGAAGTATAGATTTATCAACTCATCGAGTTCCTTTCGGGTAAGATTCGGGAATACCATACCTCTGATGAGCTTTGTTCTTTAAGGGCAAATCTCTTAGCTGACCGGCACTTAACTTACTCTTTGACCGGGACATTATGTAACGGGTGCCGTTTAAGACTAGCTATAGTTGTTACATAATGTTTATGCGTTATGTTAAGTAGCTTTGGTATCCGGGCCATGGAAAATCTATTAAGTTTTTGGCGCGTTGGCGATTAGAACCGCGTCGGTTTTCATTCAAAGCATTGCTGGGCAGCAACACTCTTTGGATAGGCCTTGAAGAGCGGGAGGGTAGTAGTGTGGCCTATACAATGTGTGTTGCTGAATATATAAAACAATTTATTATTGGATCACTATAGAATTTCCATTGACCCAATACTTGTACTCGTTGGTATCCTGGCAATTTCAGGAGTATTTGATGTCCTGACATCAGTATCCGATACAAGCACTCGCACCATAAATGCAACTTCACTTTTTTGTTTTAGTCTGTTATAAC
>JBGTEP010000189.1:0-9127 GCA_041747735.1 Chryseolinea sp. | reverse complement strand
CTTGAATTATTTTGAAGTTGACGAAGTTTAACAAGGTAACTTTCCGTAAATCATCATTGAATTATGTGCCTGATTTTTCTTTCCTTTCAGAATCACCCAACGTATAAGCTAATCGTTGCCGGAAATCGCGACGAGTTTTATGATCGGAAAACTGCTCCGGCAGACTTCTGGTCAGACCAACCTGGTATTTTGGCCGGCCGTGATCTGGAAGCTGGGGGAACCTGGCTGGGTATGTCGAAAACGGGAAAGGTAAGTATGCTCACTAATTACCGCGACCCTCAAAATATTAACCCGAAAGCTCCATCTCGCGGCCAGCTGGTGTCTGATTTTTTGATTGATAATCAATCCCCGGAAGGGTATCTGAAGCAAATCGAAAGTAATGGAAAAACATATAATGGCTTTAACCTGATTGTGGGTAACGCCGAAGAACTCTGGTATTATTCCAATTACAAAAAGGGTATTGAAAAGATTTCAAAAGGACTTTATGGGATCAGCAATCACCTCCTCGAAACACCTTGGCCCAAAGTGGTGCAGGGTAAGCAGAAGCTTGAACCCATTTTGAAGCAGTCGGAAATAGATCCGGAAGACTTGTTTAAGGTATTGTATGATGATGAACAAGCCCAGGATGATCGTCTTCCGGATACTGGATTAAGTCCCGAACATGAAAAGGCACTCTCATCGATGTTCATCAAGATGCCCAACTATGGGTCACGGTGTTCGTCCGTGATTTTAATTGATAAAACAAATCAAGTGCACTTCTCCGAAAGGGTATATGATCTCGTTACCTTTGAGCACTCGACAAAAACATATCGTTTTACTTTCTGATGTAACTGATAATTGTTTTTGTGCCGATTTTGATGTTTCTCAAAAACCCGGACGTTTGAAGAAGAAAGACAAAACACCCTCAATCCTGAAAATTGTTCGTTGGGTTTATCCGAAAATCGAACGGATTGCTCCAACGCTCGCCCACCGTTATTTTGTCAGATTGTTCTTCACGCCACTTCACTATCCCGTGCCTGAAAAAGAGTTGAAGGGTGAAAAGTTTGCCGGAAAATTCTTTGTCGAGGTAGCCGGAAAAAAAGTGCAATGTTATTCCTGGGGAAGTGGTAAACCTGTAGTGTTTATTCATGGATGGGCTGGACGAGCACTACAATTCCGAAGGTTTGTGAAGCCTATGATCAAAGCCGGTTACAAGATGGTGGCATTTGATGGTCCGGCGCATGGAAATTCTGAAGGAAAACAAACTACTATTCGAGAATTTGAGGAAGCTCTGATCAAAGTTTATGAAAAGATCGGACAGCCGGAAGCGATTGTGGCTCACTCCTTCGGTGGTGGAGCAGCTCTCTATGCGGCAATGAATGGTTTACCGGTACCCAGATTAATTAACATTGCGAGTCCGACGATCGGTGATGAAATTATTGACACCTACCTTAAAGCAATAGGAGGTACACCGGCCACGAAGGTTTTCTTTAAAAATTTCATTCTCAAGACCTACGGGAAGAATTTTGATGAATTTACCTCGACTTACTTTGTCAGGCATTTGCCAAAAAAAGTTGACCTCCTCCTTATTCACGACGAAAATGACAAAGAGGTAGATATACGGCATGCTGAAGAATTAGTTCGGCTTTACCCTTCCGCCCGGCTCCTGCGGACAAGTGAGCTCGGGCATACCCGAATTCTAAGGAACGACATGGTAATTAACGCCTGTGTAACATTTATTGGCGACCAGGCGTCTGCCACAGGAAAGCTATAAAAACGAATTTTTTCCACCGGTTGGTATACAGTCCTTGATATTTTGGGTTAATCCCACTGAATCGCAACCAAAAAAGCGGCGGCCAGTTTAAAGTAGATGTAAACTTTTCAACATTTATACGCATCCTTGTAATTAGACCGTTAAACCGTAAACTAATTGGACATGAAAATTATTGAGACACAACACATCGCCAAGATTTACAAAATGGGAAATAACATCGTTAACGCCCTTCAGGACGTTTCCATTTCTATTGACCGGGGCGAATATGTTGCCTTTATGGGGCCTTCCGGCTCGGGTAAGTCGACCTTAATGAACATCGTTGGCTGCCTGGATTCGCCAACTTCAGGGGTCTACAGTCTCAATAACCATCTGGTAAGTGAAATGACCGAAAATGAACTGGCTGAAGTTCGAAACAAGGAAATTGGTTTTGTCTTCCAGACGTTCAACCTATTACCCAGGGCCACGGCATTGGATAATGTTGCCCTTCCCCTGATCTATGCCGGCTATGGCAAATCAGACCGCGACGACATGGCGATGGCTGCCCTTGAAAGTGTAAGCCTTGCAGATCGTTATCACCACAAACCCAATGAACTTTCCGGTGGTCAGCGCCAACGTGTGGCGATCGCAAGAGCATTGGTAAACAACCCGTCAATTATTCTGGCCGATGAACCAACGGGTAACCTTGACACAAAAACGTCCTACGATATCATGGGACTTTTCCAGGAACTACATGACAAAGGCAATACCATTATTATGGTAACGCACGAAGACGACATCGCGCACTATGCACACCGGATTATCCGTTTACGCGATGGACTGGTTGAATGGGATCGTAAAAACGATAAAGTCAACCGAAGCCAGCCGGTTACCGCCTGATTAAATCATCTGTATTTTTTAAGAGTCTCAACCGCTATTACTCCCTTAGCCTGATATTTTTTTCAGTCTACAACTCCTGGAGTAACCGCGAAACCTCTGCCCTCTCTATGAATAGGTTTTATATATCGTAACGTTTGCCCTAAAGGCATTTACAGCAACCGGGCAATCACTCGTGTTGGCGACCTATCAATACGCTGACAATAACAGGATTGCAAATATTCAACCGCTTGCTGAATATCTTAATCAAAAAACCGGAATTCATATTGAAGTCAAAAGTTATCCTTCAGTTCATGTATTTATTGAAGGCATACAACAGAAGGAAGTAGACATCGCTTTGATAAACACTTTTGGTTACTTCCTGCTGGAGGCTTCTTCAAAAAAGTATTTCATGAAACCCTTCGCTGTATTGAAAGTAAAGGACGGAGCCGAAGACAATTACAAAACAGCAATTATTACAACTCACGACTCCAGAATAAAATCCTTTTCCGAGGTGAAGAAGACTGCCCGTGAATCAGGATTAATTCTTGTAAGTCCGGGGTCGACGTCGGGAAACCTTGTTCCACGATTAGCCTTAAGTTCGGCGAACATAAGAAATCCGGAGAAAGAATTCGGGTCGCTGCAATATGGCAGAACGCATAAAGCTACGCTTGACTCAGTCTTACTTGGCAAAGCTGAAGTTGGCGCTATAGGAGCACAGAATACTTTAACTTTATAAGCGACATCAATAATACACATCGAATAAAACTGCTTTGGCTATCGCCTGAAATCCCACTAGGACCGGTGTTGGTAAGCGACAGACTAGATAATCAACTCAAGGAAAACTTACTCAAATTATTTGTCGAATTGGATCAATCAAACCCTGAAACTTTTGAAGCCATCAAGAATGGCTGGACTGAAGCGAAACAAGCTCAACAATATATTGCTATCGGTTCTGAGTATTATGAGCCGTTTAAAAAACAATTAGGGGACAGGAAAACGACGATTACGATATTGCAGCAGTTTACGAATTAGCAGTAAGAGAAAATTCCTATTATATTTTTATCGTCTTAATGAAGATCGTTAAGCGTGTTAATAACAATACCTTTGGTTACCGTATTGCTTCATACCCGTAAGCATGTAACCCGGTAGTGGCAACCACCACACCTTTGTTTCCATTCTTACCAGGAACGGCCACACATACTCCGTAAAACCACGCATCACTGTTTGCTTTTAGATCGGGTGACTCAACTTTCCACAAGTGCTTACCCGTTTCAGCATCCACAGCATGAAGAAGCCCATCGCCTCCGCCCAGATAATACACCACGCCATTTAAATAGCTTAGCTCCGAGCAGGTGCCGGTGTTTTGTTCCTTCCACAACAACACACCCGTTGTAGCATCAACACAATACAAAAAGCGATCTTCACAAGCAGAGAAAAGTTTATTGTCAGCCAAGAGCATCCGCGAGGTTAACGGCGCTGAGCCCAGGTAGGTACGCCAACGTTCTTCCCCACTCATCGCATCAACACCATGAATGAAATTGGATGATTGGAAGTATAGGTTAGGAGCCTGGTAAAAAAGATCGCCAACACCCCGCGTTTCTCGGTCGGGGTTCACTACTACTTTTTTGTACGCATATTTGCTGTGAGTAACATTGTAAAGATTGAGTTCAGTTAGACCCCACCCGGCACTGGTAAAATCTTTGTACGGATTCTCTATACCAAAGGCTAGATATGCATCACCTCCCTTTGTGAACGCCTTTATGCTATTAAGACCTCCTTGTCCATTGACAGGAGGGTTACCAACAGACGTATATTCAGGTATAAGGAAAAGCTGTTCCTCTTGAGAAGACGTCAGATCGCCAATATAGATTTTCTCATCATCTCGTGGTTCATAGTTTGCCCCAGATGTGATATAGCTGTTATCAATACCAGCATTATTGCTTGTACGTGATCGGAAACTTTTATATTTCCAGAAGGTCTGACCTGTTATCAAGTCAATACAATAGGAGCTCGTGGAGTAATTGAAAAAAAATTTGCCGTTGCTTTGGTAGTATGCTTTTCGAGGTATAGCAATAGGATCTTTATAATTATCATTACTTAAAAGACTTAATAAATCGTTCCATTCCCAATTAACATTACCATTGTTCGAGTTTAAGGAAAGAATCGCCCGATTCGATTCTTTGTTGGCACCAACCAAAATTTTATCATCATCATGAATGATCGGAGTTGCTATTACTACTTCTGATCTTTTTGCGTGATTATCCGTTATAGAAGTTTTCCAGCGATGGGGAAGCTTGATAGCCACCCCATTACTGTCAAACATAGTTTCAGCGTCCCTACTAAAGTTACAATTTGAAAATGTCAGCACACCCGTTAAACACAGGAGTGGTACCAGCCGATATCCTCTAGTCAAAAGTATTCTACCGTATTGCTTCGTACCCATAAGCATGTAATCCGGTTGTGGCAACCACCACACCTTTGTTTCCATTCTTACCAGGAACCGCCACACATACTCCATAAAACCACGCACCACTGTTTGCTTTTAGATCGGGCGACTCAACTTTCCACAAGTGCTTACCCGTTTCAGCATCCACAGCATGAAGAAGACCATCGCCTCCACCGAGATAATACACCACACCATTTAAATAACTTAGCTCCGAGCAGGTGCCGGTGTTTTGTTCCTTCCACAACAACACTCCCGTTGTAGCATCAACACAATACAAAAAGCGATCTTCACAAGCAGAGAAAAGTTTATTGTCAGCCAGGAGCATCCGCGAGGTTAATGGCGCTGTGCCCAGGTAGGTACGCCAACGTTCTTCCCCGCTCATCGCATCAACACCATGAATGAAATTAGATGATTGGAAGTATAGGTTAGGGGCCTGGTAAACCAGATCTGCAACAACCCGTGTCTCGCGGTCGGGGTTTATTTCTACTTTTTTATACTCGTATTTGCTTTGCGTAAGATTATAAAGGTTTAATTCAGTAGACCCCATCCCCTCCCGTGTCGTAAAATCGGTATATGGGTTTTCTAAACCAAAAGCGACATACGTATCATTCCCTTTTTTGAAAGGTGCTATGTAAGAGATTCTTCCCAGGCTTGTTCCCGCGGGATTATCAACCTGCGTATACTCTGGCTCCAGCAAAAGTTGTTCTTCATCGGAAGATTCAAGGTTACCAAAATAGATTTTCTCTTCACCGATAGTTTCATAGGTAGCGCCCGACGTTAAATATGTGTTGTCTATGCCACCGTTTACACTAAATCGGGATCTATTTAAGGTTTTATATTTCCAAAAGGTCCGTCCTGATGTTATGTCCAGGCAATACGAACTGGAAGAATAGTTGAAGAATAACCGATCACCATTTTTATAATAGGTTTCTTTATAGATTATAATGGGATCTAAGTATGTTGGTTCGCTCAATAACGACAACAAATCATTCCATTTCCACTGAATACTGCCATCAACTGAATTCAAACAAAGAATGGTTCGTTTACCTTCTTTGTTTGCCCCAATTAAAACCTTAACGTCGTCAAAAATAATCGGTGTAGCTACGACAACATCGACTATATCATTGTTGCTTGAGATTGAAGTTTTCCAATAATGGGGCAACTTAATTGCTACCCCCATATTGTCGAAAACTATTTCATCATCCTTATTGCAGGCACCAAAATTTAATACCGAGCCAAGAAAAACTGCTGAAATTAAAATTTTTATTATTCGCATTAGTTTCTTGGTGGAGTATTGAAAAAAGCATTTGCGCCGGCCTGTCCATTAAAAATCAAATTATAAATCCTTCTCATCTCAACATGATTCCTCATCTCTAAATGATTTACACCCAGTGCTTCAATGCGTGTAGCGTTGTTAGACCAAGCCGAGTTGAAACCAGTTTGTGACGGGGCTTTAATGAAGCCATCACTTCGCCCATTGATCGGACTGTAAGAAGTATAGGAAACGGTGAAAGTGCTTTGTTCCTGGCATTGCATGTACTGAGCATAGGTTGCCTGGGTACCTGCGTATGCCGACATGCATTGGGTAAATTGGTCGTAATCCATCACTTGAGAAAACGTTGTAATGGATGAGGGTATGCTGGCTCCTATCAAATCATTCCACCCGCTCTCACTGCCACTCTTTATCCAGTTGCCAGAGATGCTCCATCCATCGGCGACCTGGAAATATTGTATGGCCAAAAAAGGGTTTAAAGCTGCTAAACCAATGTGGGTATTTTTAGCGGCCATACAAACATCGTATGCCACTTGAGTAACATTTACTAGTTCGCCATCAGCCCAAGTCGAAGCTACTGAGGCAATGCGCCAGAGCACCGGGCTGTTTTCATTTCCGTAAATATGAATTTTGGGAATTGCAGATGCCTGCCCCCTCATGCCGTTGTTTATGTAGGCACTGCCTTCAGCCAGATCAGTGGATGTAGCACCACCTTGCGAATTGTTAAGTATACGGTTTACATAAAGTTGGGCCAGCGATTTAAAAAGATGGTTGTTCACTTGGTATAAAGCACCTTGCAAAGGTCCAAACTGACGTACCGGACCTTTTAACACTTTGTCTACTCCATTCAAAATGAAATTGGCAGTTTGTCCGTTTGCCAGGTTGTTCGATATTCTCGCCCCGTCCAGTGGCGCCCCTGCTGTGATAATACCGCCAAAGGGCACTACGATATTAGGAGTTCGCTCAATATGGCGGGCGACGACACCCCCCGTACTATGACCAAATATAATGCTGTTGTTATTGGGAGGGGCGAAAGTGCGAACCTGATTCGCAAAATTAACCACACCATTTTCAGATACGTAAAGCCGGTTACTTCCTGCCGTCATTTGCCTTTCAGCCGTAAATAGCATTTGCCAATTTGCCCACCCTGCTTGTGTTCCACCCAGGCCATGTACATACACGGGGGTGCGATCGGCTTGTGCCCGAATTTCAAACTGGTTTATTAATACAAAGACGAACAGTATGAGGATAATGAAAATTCTCTTTTTCATTTTAAAGCTGATTAAGGGTTACGCTAACATTTTCGAAGAAGGTATGGGTCTCGGTTTTTGTTTTCTCCCGAGTAACAGGGTCTATGTCCCAGTTTTGCATATAGAATGCTTTGGGCACGAGCCTCTCCTGACCGTTTAGCTCGTAACTGTAGAACGCCTGGCTTATAATTTCTTCTTGCTCGTTATACAGTGTTGAGCCTATCATTATGCCAAGGCTGGTATTAAAGATATTCACAATAGTGTTGCTGTCGGTTGAACCGCTTTGCCTTGTTGCAGTTGCTCGAATACCGGAATTGGCCATGCGTACACTAATCATTCCATTCCCTAAATCCTGAATAGTATACCCTTTTGCTTTAGCGTTCGCCAATATCTGGTTTAGGTTCGCTTTCGTATCAATTCCCATGGCTGCGAAAATCGCATTGGGGTTTTCCTTGAGGTTAGCCACTACATCGGCAAACGAAGGGACGGGAACTTGATGGGTGTAGAGAAGCACCTCGTTTTCATCGTAAAAACTGCCCATGCCTTTTCTATCGATGCGGGTAAATTTCGCTTTTGGTTCTTTACCCGCGGGTGTAAGATGCTGCACACTTAAATCATGTGAAGGCAAAACGGTTTCCATTTGCCAACGGGTTGTTCCATCTTTAAACAAAGTCATCTCTACTTTGCTCTTATCGGAAAACATCATCGCCTGGATTTTTTCCTGTGAGTTGGCCTCATCCGGGTTTTGTAGGATTGGAATGGTGAGTGTCTCCACTTCATACTTCAAGGTCATCACCTCGGAAGTTGCATCTTGTTTTAAATTTTTTCTTTCAATCTCAAAATCCTTTTGGCATTTGCTCAACGTTACAATGAGCATGGCAGACAGTCCAATTGAAATAAAAAAATGGGGTTTGGGGGGATATTTGATTTTCTTCATACAACGGGGTTTAATTTATAATTGAAGATAGCATTATTTTTTAAAAATCCGAATCGAGCAGTGGAACAAATGCTTCACTTATTCCGAGCCCAAATGCCCAGGTGTCACAACGATACAACGATGTTTATGATAAGACTGTCACCATCAATTCCAGAACATTTGAGGTCAGATGTATGTTCGTCTTTTCAAAGACATGGATCAAAGACATGGGGTGCGGCGATTCTGCGTTGTAATTCCATGCAGCAAACTCTACCTTGAACCTTGAATCTCAAGATAACACTATGAAGATCTATACAAAAACCGGAGACGAGGGTACAACTGCACTTTTTGGAGGCAAGCGTGTATCTAAAGCGGAACTTCGTATCGATGCCTACGGTACAATAGACGAACTGAACTCGTTTATCGGCCTGGTCCGCGATCAGGAAGTGAATCAAAAACGAATAGATGCTCTTATCGAAATTCAGGACAGGCTTTTTACAATCGGCTCCGTGCTCGCTACTGAACCGGGAAATACAAAAGTGAAAATCCCCTCCTTATCGGAAGACGATGTTTTATTTCTGGAAAAAGAAATGGACTTGATGGATGAAGAGCTTCCGCCAATGCGTTTTTTTGT
>JBGTEP010000188.1:0-3556 GCA_041747735.1 Chryseolinea sp. | reverse complement strand
AACATTTAAATCCTTATGAAGACCTGGTCGCCTTATTCGTTTTTCTTTTTCTTGATTGTTGTATTGGGCTGCAAAGACAGTTCGGTGAAAAATACTGAACATCCGGTAAAATTTTCAAATGACTTTGAGCAGCCTGTTTTTTCAGATAAGGAACGGGTCGCTAAGCTGCAATTGGCATTTCCTGCTGTAGAGAAAATCTATCACGACTATGCAAAACAAAATCATTTTCCTGCGCTGGTGTTTGGCATTGTAGCCGACAATGAACTTATCTATTCGGGCGCGACAGGCATGAGTAATCTGAAAAACAAAACTGCGGCTACAACAAAATCAATTTTCAGAATTGCATCGATGACAAAAAGTTTTACCGCGATGGCTATTCTCAAACTTCGTGATGAAGGAAAACTTAGTTTGACTGATCCTGTGTCGAACTACATTGCAGCGATGGGAGATGTTACTTATCCAACTCAGGATTCTCCACCAGTTACCATTCAGAATTTACTTACTATGACGGCGGGATTTCCGGAAGATAACCCGTGGGGTGATCGCCAACTTGCAGATCCGGAAGAAGACCTCGTAAAATTAATTGAAGGGGGAATCTCCTTTTCAAACGCACCCGGCAAACAATTCGAGTACAGTAATCTTGGATATGCTATGCTCGGAAGTATAATCGGAAAAGTTTCTGGTGTTCCGTATCAACAATACATCACTGAAAATATTCTGCTGCCCCTGGGAATGAATAATACCTATTGGGAGTATACCGACGTCCCTGTGGAACTGTTAGCATGGGGCTACCGTTGGGAGGATGATCAATGGAAAGAAGAACCGCTGTTACACGACGGAATCTACGGTGCAATGGGTGGTCTGATTACATCTATGGAAGACTTCAGCAAATATGTAAACCTTCATCTCTCTGCATGGCCACCACGGAGTGGAGAAGATAGTGGGCCGGTGAAAAGAAGCTCTATCCGTGAAATGCACAAACCATGGGAATTCCGTCAGTTGATTAGCAATGTCAAGTTACCGGATGGTACTTTATGTGCTGCAACCGCTGGTTATGGTTACGGATTAGGATGGCGCAAAGACTGTAATGGAATGGAACGGATCAGCCATAGTGGTGGCTTGCCTGGTTTTGGAAGCGAATACAGGTTTTATCCCGAATATGGTATAGGTGTTATTTCATTTGCAAACGTCACTTATGCGGGTGCTGGCTATGTCAATTCACTGGCTATGGATACTTTGTTGTCGATTAGTGGCATAAAACCAAGAGTACTTCCTTCGTCTGCAATTTTAAATCAGCGGAAAGCGGAGTTAGTACAACTATTGAATGCATGGGATGAAAAGCTGGGTTCTGAAATTTTGGCTGAGAACTTTTTCATGGACTTATCACGAGAGGCCTGGATAAAAAAATCTTCTGAGGTATTTAGCAGTGCAGGAAAGATTACTACGGTTGATTCGGTTGTTGCCCATAATCAGTTACGGGGTACTTTCGTCATGCATGGTGAACAGAAGGATGTTAATGTTTACTTCACGCTTACACCGGAGCAGTCACCGAAAATTCAAGAATTGCAGATCCGAATTTCGAACTGAAAAGGTAACGACTCAAGAAAGCCGGAGTAGTAAGTTTCGTGATGCAACGGGAGGTAAACGATCACGACCAAAGATGCTCGTTCAGGATAAATATTCCCGCGATAAGGATGAGCAATGCCGTGATCCGTTTTAAATAAAGTGGATCAAGCTTTCGTGCACCCAACCTTGAACCAATTTGTCCGCCCAGAAAAACGGCTAATAATAACGTCCCTACTAGTTCGAATTTCATCGGCGGCAATCCCCGGTGAAGCTGCCCTGCTAAGCCACCAATAGAATTAACAAGGATAAACAAACCTGCCAGTGCAGCTATCTTTTTAGGGTCTGCCCATCTGATCAAATGTAACACAGGTGAAAGAAATATTCCTCCTCCAATGCTTACTAATCCGGAAAGAAAACCAATACCTCCTCCCAAAAAAATATTAAGCGGTAGAGAGTTGGTTCGTTCTTTATTAGGGGTTAGATCACCAGGCTGTATCCAAAGAAATAGGGAGGCTATAATCAAAGTAATACCAAGGATGATAAAGAATGTATGATGTTCCAGCTTCCAGAATCCACCAACATACGCCATCGGTACACTAAACAATAGAAATGGCCATACTTCTTTCCATACGATTTTTCCTTCACGATAGAAAATAATGGTGCCGCTGGTAACGACGATGATGTTACAACACAATGCTATCGGTCTGATTTCCTCCGGCAATAGAAAAAATACAGGCTGAGCAAGCAGCGCGAGGTAACTCGATCCACCTCCAAAACCTACGGATGAATACACTATTGCAATGATGAAAAAACAAACAGCAAGAATGATCGTATTGACTTCCATGTACACTAAATCGTTTTTCCAATCATGAACAGTATGTATCTTTTGTGAGGGCGAATTACGTTTGGATACTATCCACCTATCGTAGACATTGACTCTGAAACAGGCAATTGATTTTTTCTCGATGCTTCTGCTGCAAACCCATCTTTTTCACGTGAATGAAAAGCTGTGAGAAGTTTTGTTTTAATAGCATCATCTTCCAGATTACTGCGCAATAATTGACGGATATCGAGTACACCGTCATCATACAAACACGTCTTTAATGTGCCTTGTGCCGTTACACGAATGCGATTACACGTCCCGCAAAACGTACGACTGAAAGCAGCAATAATTCCGAGTTTTCCCTGATACCCTGGAATCTGATAGTTATAGGAAGTAGAGAATTGTGGATCGATGATTTTGACGATATTCGGATAATGCGCTTTGATGTAGGAAAGAATTCTGGCGTGCGTCCATTTTAATACAGGGTAATGATTACCCTCCCCGTTGAAAGGCATCTCTTCAATGAAACGTACATCCACCGCTTGGTCTTTTGTCAGCTCTATTAAAGGAATGATATCGTCAATATTTTTTTCATCCATTACTACGGTATTGATCTTTACCGGAATTCCACTTTCGATTAAAAGACTAAGTGTGTTCATCACGGCTTCAAATTCATCGCGACGCGTAATGGTATGGAATCTTTTTTTGTCCAGTGTATCCAGACTCAGGTTTACCGATGCAATTTGAAGTTGTTTGAGTTCAGGGATATGAGCGGCAGTCAGTATACCGTTTGTCGTGAGGTGAAGGTCTCGAATGCCGGGTATCTCTACAATACTGCGGATGAGTTTCATCAGATCATTACGAACAAAAGGTTCACCTCCTGTGAGACGTACTTTCGAGATTCCCATGGAAGCCAAAAGGGAAATCAGCCGGTAGATTTCTTCAAAGGAAAGCAGATCTTTCTTGGGCAAATACCGGATGCCTTCTTCGGGCATACAGTAAAAGCATCGAAGATTACACCGATCTGTAACTGCCAGTCGGAGGTAATTTATCGGGCGCCCATGATTGTCGAAAAGATTACTCAATCGTCCTTGTTTTAATTTCAAAGATATTCATATTCAGGCAAACTCCGCCTTGTTATTTGTTAGCCGGCATACGCCGTTTGTG
>JBGTEP010000187.1:0-5165 GCA_041747735.1 Chryseolinea sp. | reverse complement strand
TACCTTTCAATATCGGATGAAGAAGAAGGTTTTGAATTTTCATTCTGTAAGAGAAATCAAATGTCATGGTGATAGTTGTATGATTACTATCCACTTCTTCTAGCCGCCAGGTTCCTTTCAGAAGTTTGAATGGATATGGATAATCTGGCGCTGCTGTATTTACTACGAATGAGTAAGTTTTTTCCTCCTCCCAGACAGCGCACGTTTCTGACCAACTTTCATTGCCATGTGAGCAGTTACGAACCATTCCTTCGCCTTTGCCGGAAATGATTTTTACATCATCAATGTTAGGGGCTACTTGGTGATAATTGGCGACATCGGATATTACCTTCCAGGTTTCTGAATTTGGTGCCGCAATTGTTCGCCTGAAATTGAATTGCTTATCACCTTTACTGTTTACAGTATCAACCTGCGCAAGTGCCATTGACTGATTTAAAGCAATCAATGATACTACTAAAGCCACAGCCGCTATACTATAATTTCCCATTACCGAAAGATCAAACGGCTGCCAGACTAAAATAACAATGCTTCCAATAACCCAGAGAAGGTCTTGTGTGATGATCCATAGAATAGCTAATGCATTCTGGCGCTTTATTTCATAAACAATTGTTCCTGAAAAGAAGATCAGAGTTACCCCAATCACCCAAAACATGTCGGAGTTCGTAACATCGAAAAAATCAGCTACTGTGTTGTGAAATGCAATTAATAGAGCACCCGACAAGGCTGAAAAAATGGCATTTAAGCCTAACGCAGTTTTCATGTTGTTTTTTATTCAAAAGTAGCCCGTTGGCATTTTCAGATATTGATATTTTGCGCCAATTTGTATTATGCTTTATGGATTAGGACTAAGAGTGGCAACAAATTCGGATTTGCAGGAAATGCAAAAATTGTTCTCCGATACCATTTCCACCCAGTGTGCAAACGATTATAACAAAGACCAAATAGGAGTGTGGATCTCTTCCATAGAAGATAACCCCAGGTGGCTTAATAAACTGAGCAAGCAGTATTTTCTTATTGCTGAACTTGGGAACAAAATAGTTGGTTATGGTTCGATAGAAAATGGCGACTATATAGATTTTATGTATGTACATAAGGAGTATTTGCGACAAGGGATAGCCAAAACTATTTTGAAGGAATTGGAAAATGAGGCGTTAAAGTGTGGTTCGACTAAAATCACTTCCGATGTGAGCAAAACGGCCAAGCCTTTTTTTGAGAAGAATGGATTTACTGTTGTCGCAGAAAACACGAATAGAATCAAGGGCATTGAAATTGTGAATTATAAAATGGTGAAAGAGCTTTGAACATTTCTGGCCCGCATTGTTCCGACCTATTAGAATTTGCTTCATCCCTTGGATTTGACAGACGGGGGTTTCAGGAGCAGTTTTTGAGAAACCCGAAGCTGGATTTATCATGTGTTGAAAACAGTGTAACTGACATCGAATTTGAGTCCATTATTCAGGAATTGCTTTCGAGAACCTCTGATCACTTCTTAGGGCTTCATTACGGGTGCTTCCTGAACATAAAAGCGATGGGCTTGATATATACTATTTCAAAATCAGCTTTAGATATTGAACAAGCTATTCTGTTGGCAGGTGATTTTCTAAAATATACTTTTCCGGCATTTGAAATAACTAAAAGAACTAACGGGTCGACTTGCTATATTGAAGTTACGTGTTTGTTCCACGACCCGTCGATACGGAAACATTTGTCGGATGCGACCCTATGTGTTATATACAGGGAGTTAAAATTGATGACTGGCCCTTCTTCTAAAATTCATGTGCATTTTCCTCACACTAAAATAAATGAATACAAGAAGATGCTTGGTGATGATGTTACAAAAGGAAACGCTTACGCTTTGTCTTTTGAAAAAGAAATCGTTAACCAATCATTGAGTGAAAAAGGTCTTTCGGATATCGGTGAACTATTGCCAGCTTTTTTGCACCTGCTTGAAAGATTGAAAAGTGCCAAAACGTTTTCGGCAAAGGTGAAGAAAATGATTCTTTCCATGAGCAATCCGGATCTTCCTGCTTTTGAAAAGGTTGCCTCGCAGTTTGCTATGAGTTCTCGGTCGTTCCAGCGGAAGCTTACTGAAGAGGACAGGTCTTTCCGGGCGATATCGGATGAGATAAAACGTGACTTGTCAAAATATCTCAGGAAAAGTAAAAAACTTAGAACACAGGATATTGCTCTTCTATTAGGGTATTCTGAATCGAGTGCGTACTTACATGCAGCGAAGAAATGGGGGCTATAACTACTTCAAAGATTCTTGAAGTAGTCATGATACTCTTTCAATGAATTTTCTGTAAGGTGCGGCTCTAATAGCCCACAACAAATACTCATATAATAATTCAGCTTCTTCTTCTGATTCCCTTTATACAATAATTCTGCATCAACTAGCCATGAATTATTAAGAATTTGTCCAACATTGATCAACCGATCATAGTTATCTTCTTTGATGCTTTTCTTTAGAACACCTTTGGTAGCATAAAGTTGAAGAAGTCGTTTTGCCATCTTCCGTTCGGCCTTTGAATTGTCGAGGTAGCTTTCCTTGATTTCCTGATTGTGCGTTAATATTTCAAATAGATTCAGGTAGAAAAACTTATATTTTTCCTGAATCATAAATAATAGTTTATGAGATTCAAGGTATGTCAGAATGCTCAACTCACTCCCCACTAGGGAACCAAGAACCGAATGATTTTCAGCGACCATATTGTGAAACAAATTATGTATAATTTTATTTTTATCAGGGTAGTGGTATGAAAAGTTGCCTAAACTAATACCCAACTCTGTACAGATCATGCGCGTAGAAACATTGTCTATTCCGAGTCTATTAAATAATATTCGGGATGTGTCCAATATCTTGTCTTTGGTGGTCATCAGTGCAAAAATAATAAATTAGTACGATTGTACTAATTAGTAGTATTTAGTACGTTTGTACTAATCAACGATAAAGACAGTATGGACATAATAGACTTTGTTATTGGATTGACCCTCATTAATACGATCCCCCACTTCGTCCTAGGGATATGGAAGGGGCGGATGTTTAGCGGCCTGGGATTTGGGAATACAGCCAATATCCTTTATGGTATAATTAATTTTGTAATTTCTATTTCCTTATTTATTTATAAATACGGTATAGATGGCTTAGGCGAAAACGGAATTTACCTTGGAGCTCTATTCGTTTTGATTTCGTATTTTATTGTTGGAAAGCTATGTTATACGTACTTTCACAAGAAGTACTATGAAAAGCTTGAAGCAAGGTAAGGGCCTTGGAGTAAAAGAATTAGTAATACCTTTAACTTTGTTTTAATAACCACTTGAATTTACTGGTGTAACATGAGAATTCTGATTTTGGGGTATGGAAGGTTGGGAAGGGCCTTCGAACAGGTAGCTTTAAAAAGAAATCACACCGTGCCTTTTAAAATAACCAGTTCAAATAAAGACCAACTTCAAAAAGTAACAAAATCTAACGTGGATGTTGCCATAGAATTTTCTAATCCGGAAAGCGCATTCGACAATTTGAAAACATGTATTCAAAAGGGGATACCAGTTGTTTGTGGTACAACTGGCTGGTTGGCTAGAAAACCGGAAATAGAAGAACTTTGTAAAGAACACAATGGTGCTTTTTTCTATGCATCTAATTTTAGTATTGGTGTTAATCTCTTTTTCTATTTTAATAAACTTATCGCGAGAGTAATGAGTAGATATCCAGCTTACAACGTAAGCATGGAGGAGATTCACCACGCAGAGAAAATGGACACGCCTAGTGGCACTGCTATTACGTTAGCTGAAGGAGTTCTTGAGAATATCGGTTATAAAATGAAGTTTATTAATGAGGCTACATCCGACCCGACTTATTTGGGCATAGTTTCTAAGAGAATAGATAAAGTGACAGGTACTCATTTGGTCTCCTACAATTCTGTTATAGACGCCATTGAATTAAAGCATACTGCCCACACACGACAAGGTTTTGCCGAAGGCACTATAATCGCTGCAGAATGGCTTGTTGATAAACAAGGTGTCTTTGGAATGGAAGATTTGTTGCAGATCAATCTTGACAATACACTATTAGTTTAATTTCATTATTGAACTAAAATCTTTGTTGCTCAGAATTGTTTTGTACACTTCATCAGCCTTTAAGGTGGTCTTGAATGGGTGATCTTTATAAAGATTCTTGTAGATCTGGTCACGAGCGTCAATTGCATCCTCTAAACGCTCTTCACTGACTTCGAACATTTTGTATCTATAATTGGACAGCCATTTTAGATTTTTCGGATCAACATAACCTTCCCTAATAAAACTTTTGGTTTTGCTTTTACACCGACAAGGATTATCCAGGTTAACAAGTCCGCATCGCTTGTGCATCCACTGATATAAATCCTTTCTTGCCCGAGAGAGTTTTTGCCGGAAGTTATCAGGCGTTGTTTCAAATATTTCCGCCGCAAGATTGTGATCAATTTCGAATACCTCCCCCACGATGTAAACAAGTCTCTGCATTCTATCAAGACACATGATCATACCCGCCATACACGCCACTTTTGCCTCTTCATAAGATTCTTTTAGTTCGTTCTCTTCTTCCGGCGAAACCGGAATGTCCGGGGCAGCGTCAATGAAACTAAAAAATGTGCTAAAATCAGTTACAACAGTTTCATATTGATTCTTTTTGAGGTTGAGCACATGATTGAACGTGATCCGATAAAGCCACGTTCTGAACTGTGCTTTCGTCTTGTCATACTTAACAAGTTGTGTTACAATCTTAATTAGTATTTCCTGTGTGACATCCTCGGCATCGGCTATATTATTTAGCATTTTCAAGGCTACATTATAAATGAAGTTCTGATGTCGGTTTAGCAGATCGTTTAACGATTTCTTGTCGCCATTAAGTATGGCTTCAATTAACGTATTATCAATCGAGTCGATATAATTTGTTCTTGTGAAAGGATTTTCCATTTGTATAAAGATAATAAAGAGAGGGGCATCCCCCTCTTCTAAACGCGTTAATTCATTTTGGCTACAGACTCCAAGCTCGAAATAGCCATTGTAAACAAGTCTTTCAACCCTTTCTCAACTTCCGGCCAAGCCTCCTCTATTGTCAAGTCAAACTCGGTTGACCAATGCACATCTGTGCGGCCATTCCTCTCAAGCACAGTGACGGTACCAATGTA
>JBGTEP010000186.1:0-28385 GCA_041747735.1 Chryseolinea sp. | reverse complement strand
GTAGACCACTTAGGGCAGCAAAAGCCTGGTGGGTTTTTGGCACCGAAAGGTTGATGATTACTCCTCCTAAATCAAATATTACGTTTTTAATTCCTTCAGGCACCAAAGCGTTCGTATTAGCCTTCAAAGATGTGAAAATGTGCAGCTAATTAATAGCAACAAGGGTAGAATCAGTGCCCCAGTCCTAAATTTTACGATGGAAAGTGAAGCGAATTTACCCTTTAACAATGAAGTACCTGTAAATCAGGAATCGGTTAAATTTCTCAATAAGGATGCTAAAAGAGAAAAAAGTGGGCCCAGCTGGGCACGATCCAGCGACCCCTTGATTATGAGTCAAGTGCTCTAACCAGCTGAGCTATGGGCCCTTTTCAAAGGGACTGCAATTTTAAGGATTTAGATTTGTTTTTCGCTATAAGTGAACAAAGTTTTTCGATCGGGAGAGTCAAGTGCTCTAACCAGCTGAGCTATGGGCCCTTTTCAAAGGGACTTAATGGTCTCGATTGTGTGGATCTTTTCCATACTATCCTTCACTTCCCAACACATCACTCGCAAATTCTGGTTTACAGGTTTATGTCATTGTTGTAAGTAATGCCCGGCTGTTTGTAGTTCGGCTTATCAAGTGACGTAAGAAAGTTTCGGCACCCGTTATTTATATCTTGTGAGGTAAATCGGCCGTGCTCGTTGTAGGAAAGTGTGTAGTATTTCATAGCCACTTTAGCGAAAGACAGGTTTGTGAGCTCCCTGCCTATCGGCGCTTGTGCGACTTCTACGCGCATCGTGTTTTTTTCATAGGACAGCTTGACTCATGAAAGGAACGCGGTTGACAGTTTGTTTCTTCGTAGGATGTTGAGTGGCACTACTTACAACAAGGTGTATAAGTAATGGCCTGCATTCTGCACTTCGTTTTGGTATTCTTTTACTAATTTGCATTAGCAACGGCGGACAGTGACTGCAAGTCGGGCTTGGCATTCGTACCTCATTTACCAAGCCCTCCTTAAGCAGTCCACTACTTATACACAAACGTTTGTCATCCAGAAGGAGGTAGTTTGTAATCATCTTCTAGTTGTGGTACCTTTCAGATTGGGTTCCAGATTATTTCGATAATTGGCGCCTATTCCTAAACCTAAACTTAAGTTCCTTGCCCGGGGAATTGTCAATGTATGAGCATTTGGAAAAGAATGAATGCATTTAGAAGAATTCTGATGCATAGCATTACGAAAGATTTTGGTCGTGCTGATGTTAATCGAACCCTGACCAATGTAGAAAAAGCCGACATCAAAAGAATTCTTATCTGCCGCCCGAATCACCGACTAGGTAACCTGCTTTTAATTACACCACTTCTCCAGGAAGTGACCTCTACCTTTCCGCAGTCGAAAGTTGATTTGTTTGTCAAGGGTGAATTAGGACTTACACTGTTTAAGAATTATAGTAACGTCGACCGGATTATTGAATTGCCAAGGAAACCATTTAAACAGTTATTGAAATATATTCAAGTGTGGGTCTATTTCCGAGCGTTTCAGTATGACATTGTTATTAATGTTGATAAAAATTCTTCGTCAGGAAGAATTGCAACAAGGTTTTCTAATGCGAAACATAAATTTTTTGGTGATGGAAGTTTGGATAATCAGGTGACGTACAGCGACCATGAGCACATCGCTAAATATCCGATATACAACCTAAGAAGCTATTTAAAAAGCCTTGGAATTTTTAACACTAGTAGTGCCATACCGCGATTAGACCTAAAGTTACAGCCTTTCGAAGTTATTGAAGGTCGGAAAATACTAAGTGGAATTGTAAAAAATGATCGACGAACCATTTGTATTTTCACTTACGCAACAGGTGAAAAATGTTATTCAGAGAATTGGTGGGATGAATTTTATCAACGTTTAAAAAAGGAATATCACGAATACAATATTATTGAAGTATTGCCAGCTGAAAACATTTCAAAAATTTCGTTTAAGGCACCTACATTTTATAGCAAAGATGTGCGTGAGATCGGATCGGTAATGGCGAATACTGACTTGTTTATCGGAGCAGATAGTGGAATAATGCACCTGGCCAGTTCCGTGGATCTTACAACCATTGGTCTTTTTTCTATTACTGATCCAAAAATTTATCAGCCTTACAATGGTAATAGCGTGGGTATAAACACAAATATATTGACTCTTGAAGAGTGCATAGAAATTATCAACACAGCCTTATTGCAGAAGAATTTATCCTCCAAAATTCCGCTTACAGGCCGCTAAAAATATTAAGCAGGTTTCTATTTCTTGACATCGTCCAGATTGCCTGCCGCAGTCTTTGAAATGGGGATTCATTGTTACATATTTGAATTCATTTAATATTTAACTTTTCAAGTGAACTTAGAGCCCTCAATTAAAAGCTTGATCTTTGATCTAGGTGGCGTAATTATCGATCTTTCGGTGGATCATACCCTCCAGGCATTTTCTGATCTTTCTCGTACTAAAAAGGAAAAAATAGAAGAGCTGTTTGTGTCTGCTCCAGGATTTGAAGAATACGAGAAAGGTCTGATTTCAGATGATGACTTCAGAAATTTCGTTCGGAAAGTTTATGGCATCCAGTGTTCGTCCGATGAAATCGATGCTTGCTGGAACGCTATGTTGCTTGGACTGCCAGTAATAAAGTTGGCCTTGCTAAAGAATTTGAAACAACATTACAATGTCTTTCTTTTAAGCAACACCAATGGTATCCATCTGGATTACATTAATCAGGTAATGCTTCCGGCACTGGGCCAGGAGGAACCTTCGCTTGATTCGTATTTTCATCGATCCTACTATTCTCACCGGATGAAAAAGCGAAAACCCAATGCGGATATTTTTGAGCAAGTATTGGAAGAAAATAGTCTCATACCTCATCAGACACTGTTCCTTGATGATAATAAATGCAATATAGAGGGTGCTCATCAACTGGGTATTAAGACTTTACACGTAACCTCACCCGATTTAATTTTAGATTACTTTCATGAGAAGTGAGCAGCGGAGAATAGTCCTTCAATTTTTTCTCTTCCTCACCACCTTTGTTACCACAACTCTAGCTGGGGCAGACTGGACTTATGGCAAATCTATCTTTATGCCTGAGTATAGTTGGAGTGATTTTGTAAGCGGCCTGGAGTTTTCTATTCCCTTTCTTCTGTTTTTAACGGTTCATGAATTTGGCCATTACTTTATGGCCGCATATCATAAGGTCAAGACAACGCTACCGTATTATATTCCATTTCTACCTTTGCTACCCTCAATAGGTACAATGGGAGCCGTGATCCGGATTCAAAGCCGGATGTATTCCAAGAAGCAGAATTTTGATGTTGGCCTAGCCGGCCCGTTGGCAGGGTTTGGTGTTGCGCTTGTCATACTTTTTTATGGATTCACTCATTTACCAGAACCTGAATACATCTATCAATTCCACCCGGAATACGAAAAGCATGGATTGAACTATGCAGAATCGGTTTACCAAGATCTGCCGGATGAAAATTTTAATGTTTCATTTGGGGAAAATCTCTTGTTCGTTTTTTTTAAGTCCTTTGTCGCGGATCCATCGAAAGTGCCTAATCCTCATGAGATTATGCACTACCCTTATTTATTTGCAGGATTTCTTTCACTAGTATTTACTGCCCTGAACCTGCTGCCGGTCGGACAATTAGATGGTGGTCATATTGTGTATGGTCTGTTTGGATTTAAAGTCCACCGGGTTATTGCCTCGGTTGCATTTTTAGGTTTGTTACTTTACTCTGGCCTGGGTGTAATTAGCCCTAAAGACGATCCCAGTGATTTAATTTTATGGATTCCTTTGTCTGTGATTTTCTTGTACACGGTTTTGACCGCGTTGGGTTTGTCCAAAACGGATACGATAATGTACGCGCTGATCCTTTTAGCTATTTTTCTTATTCTTTCGTGGGCATTACCTCAAGCGAAGGGTTACCCAGCCTGGTTGGTTTATGTTTTTGTTATAGGGCGATTTCTTGGAGTTCAACATCCACCGGCAGAAATTGAGGAACCTTTGGATGAAAAACGAATTATCCTTGGCTGGATAGCGCTTTTTATTTTTATAATCTCCTTTAGCCCGGCACCTTTTATCATAAAGTAGTCGGCATGGGCCCAGTTACATTCTGGCACTCCTCCATTTGTTCAGCGACTGAGGAGCGCTCTTTTGAGAACCAACAAATATATTCTCAGCGGCTAACGTACAGGCTAGTGCAGCAGCAATTTTTTCTTCTATACCATTTGGATTTGTCTTCAATACTCCCGCGCTGAAGTAGTTCTCTACAAATCGAGTGTCGAAGTCACCGGAGCGAAAGGCTTCATGCTGCATCACAAAGTTGCAAAAGCCCAGTGTTGTCTCCAGTCCCGTTATTTCATATTCAGCTATGGCACGAATCATTTTTTCAATGGCCGCTTCGCGGTTCTCAGCGTGACAAATCAGTTTGGCAATCATTGGATCGTAATAGAATGGAATCTCCATACCTTGTTCGAATCCATCATCAACGCGTATGCCGATACCTTGTGGTCTTTTATACGTAGTAAGTGTTCCAATATCTGGAAGGAAATTGTTTGCCGGATCCTCAGCGTAGACGCGTATTTCTATCGCATGTCCATGCATCTTTAAATCTTCCTGCTTAAAGGGAATATGCTCACCTTCCGCAATGCGGATTTGTAACTTCACAAGATCCATTCCAGTGATCGCTTCTGTTACCGGGTGCTCCACCTGAAGCCTTGTGTTCATTTCTAGGAAGTAGAAGTTGAGGTGCTCATCCAAAATAAACTCTACCGTTCCGGCCCCGTAATAGCCGCAGGACGTTGCAACATTAATAGCAGCTTCGCCCATTGCTTTTCGCTTTTCGGGTGTCAGGATAGCGGATGGTGCTTCTTCAACCACTTTTTGATGACGGCGTTGAATAGAGCACTCCCGTTCAAAGAGATGCACAACGTTTCCATGCTGATCGCCAAAGACCTGAAATTCAATGTGACGTGGTTTGGTAATGTATTTTTCAATGAAGACGGATCCATCACCAAAGGCAGATTTGGCCTCACTGGTTGCCCGCGTCATTTGTTCTTCAAATTCAGCATCCGTATCGACGATTCTCATTCCCTTACCACCTCCTCCAGCGCTTGCCTTGATAAGTATCGGATAGCCGATTTCGTTTGCAACTCTTTTTGCCTCCTCAAGTCTTCCGATCGGTTCCGAAGTACCGGGAACCAACGGGACGTTGAATTTTGCCACTGCAGCTTTTGCAGCCAGTTTACTACCCATCAGGGCAATAGCGGCGGGAGAGGGGCCGATAAAAATCAATCCTTCGTTCTCGACGAGTTGAGCGAAACTTTCGTTTTCAGACAAAAATCCATAACCTGGATGAATAGCATCGGCTCCGGTTTCTTTGGCAGCATGTATGATCTTTTCCATTTGCAAATACGATTCAGATGAAGGAGGTGGTCCGATTAACACGGCTTCATCCGCATAGCGTACATGCAGGGCACTCCGGTCAGCTTCGCTGTAAACAGCGACTGTTTTTACTCCCATTTCGCGGGCAGACCGCATGATACGAAGGGCAATCTCACCCCGGTTAGCAACCAGAATTTTAGTGATTTTTGTCATAAAAAGGGCATAAAACACAATGCTAAGCATAAATTGTGCTTAGGCAAAGCAATAGAAAAGTCAAATGAAGCCGTTTTTTGCTTATTTTTGCCGCAATTTTAATTACATGTGACGCAATGGTAGACTTGTTTGAAAAGCTAAGAATGGAGGCTGGTGCGCTGGCCAAATATTCACACCTTCCTGATGATTATTTCTTCTTTCCCAAGCTGGAGGGAGATATTGGTCCACGAATGAAATTCAACGGACGGGAAGTATTGAATTGGAGTTTGAATAATTATCTGGGGCTTGCTAATCACCCTGAAGTCAGGAAGGCAGATGCCGACGGTGCTGCCAAATATGGAATGGGACTTCCGATGGGTGCCAGGATGATGTCAGGGAATTCAACGAATCACCTTGCGCTGGAGCAGGAGCTCGCTGATTTCGTTAAGAAGGAAGATGTAATGCTTCTTAATTTCGGATATCAGGGTGTGGTTTCAATCATTGACGCACTTGTTGATCGTAAGGATGTTATTGTTTATGATGCCGAGTCGCACGCCTGTATAATCGATGGAGTTCGGCTACATATGGGTAAACGGTTCGTGTATACGCACAATGACATGGATAGTCTTGAGAAGCAATTACAACGTGCAACAAAACTTGCAGATGAAACGGGTGGAGGAATTCTGGTAATTACTGAAGGTGTATTCGGCATGTCAGGACGTCAAGGTGATTTAAGAGGTGTTGTGGCTCTAAAAGAAAAATATAATTTCAGAATCTTTGTTGACGATGCACATGGCTTTGGTACGATGGGAAAAACCGGAGCCGGAACAGCAGAAGAGCAAGGTGTTCAAGATCAGGTTGATCTTTACTTCTCAACATTTGCTAAATCAATGGCAAGCATCGGGGCATTTGTAGCCGGTGATAAGCGGATTATAAAATACCTCAGGTATAGTGTACGCTCGCAGATTTACGCGAAGAGTTTGCCTATGCCGCTCGTCGTGGGTGGACTGAAGCGCCTTGAGTTGTTGAGGACTCGTCCCGAGTTAAAAGACAATCTTTGGAAAATAGTTACCGCTATGCAGGAAGGTCTGAAGGCTCGAGGCTTTAACATCGCGAATACGAATTCACCTGTAACCCCCGTACTCTTTAAGGGTGGTGTTGGTGAAGCCGCAAATATGGCAATGGATCTACGCGAAAATTTCAATATTTTCTGTTCTGTCGTTATATATCCTGTTGTTCCTAAGGATGTTATCATGTTTAGGATTATCCCGACTGCGGTCCACACGTTGGAGGATGTCGAGCTTACGTTGAGTGCCTTCTCCAAGCTAAAAGACAAGCTGGATAATGGGTTTTACAAAGAGGAAGTATTGGTGTCGGTAACCAAGGGAGTTTAAAAAATCCGCTTTTTTGGTTGTTTTTAAAGGTTTTTAGTTAAATTGGCATGAAGAAATAAATTTCTAATCCTAAAATCTAATAAAATGCAAAAGTTTGAAGAGCTCAAGAATCTCATTGCTTCGCTAGAAGGAGATGCTGACAAATTCTATAACAAAGGTAATAGTGCTGCCGGTACCCGTGTAAGAAAGGGTATGCAAGACCTCAAAAACCTGGCACAAGTTATACGTTCAGAAGTTCAGGAAATTAAGAACAAAGCTTAGTCTAACTTAGTCCTTAAGCATTAACATGGGGGATAACGAAAGTTATCCCTTTACTTTTTCATAGAAGTAAATGCACTATTGATTTTCTCCTTTAGCCCCGCAGACGCTGGTAACAAGGGAAGTCTTACCCATGAACCACAAACGTTTAACTGTGATAGTAAGTGTTTAACTCCTACAGGATTCCCCTCTTCATACATCAAGCCATTGATGTCGAGAATTTTTAACTGCGCCTGGCTTGCTCTGATATGATTTCCGGCAAAGGCATGTTCTTTAATTTTTCTAAAAATGGATGGAAAGGCATTAGCCAAAACTGAAACCACGCCCTTTCCACCCATGGAATAGAACGTTGATGTCCACATGTCGTCACCGGATAGGAGTAGGAAGTCTTTGGGCATAGATCTCACAATCTTTAAAAGCTGTTCAATATTTCCTGAAGCATCTTTTATTCCGATTATGTTTTGATGACTTGCAAGGCGTAACGTCGTTTCGGCAGAAATATTAGAAGAGGTACGGCCAGGTACATTGTAGAGCAACACCGGTATGGGGCTAGCTTCAGCAATCGCTTCGAAATGCTTATAGATTCCTTCCTGAGAAGGCTTATTGTAATACGGGCTTACCGAAAGCAAGGCGTCAACGCCGGTGAGATCAGTATCCGCTATTGATTTGAGAATGTTGGAAGTGTTGTTTCCACCAATTCCATACACAATAGGAAGTCGCTTTGGATTATTTTCCTTCGTGAACTGAAGGATCATTTTCTTTTCCTCATCGGTACAGGTTACAGACTCTCCCGTAGTTCCCATCACAACGTAGTAGTCTGAACCCTTGGCAGTATGCTTTAGCAGCTTTTTCAGTGATTTGTAATCTACTTCCAACGATTCTGTAAACGGGGTAACAAGGGCTACGCCTGTTCCGTAAAGTCTTTTCATCTGTTAATAGTGTTTAATTTTTTAATGAAACAGATGGAATCGCATGCCCTATTATCATCTTTTGGGGTGAGCGGAGTGCATGACGATTTCATTTTTATTTTAATTGAGTAGTGTATTTATACATGGTTTCAGTCATCGCCTTCAGGTTGGTAACAGATTCTATCATTAACTCGAAGTACGACCGTACATCATCCCACGATCGGCCTACCCGGCATTTCGATTTGCTTCGTGCCAGGATATTTAAGATCAAAGGGTTTGGAGTTGTATCGAGATAATACAAAAAATCAAATGAAGTGTCTGCAAACTTTAACGCTTCACTGGAAGTAATGTCGCCCCAAAAGGACAGATCCTTTTCAGTGAAGAAATCAAATTTGAATTCATAGTTATCCTTTTTTTCGGGGAGAAATTCTATGACCACTACTTGCTTTCCATCCTGCTCAAACTTTTTAACAAACTCCTTTACGGTTTCATGCTTCGCTTTGTCCTCTACACTGAATATGATACCAATACTTTGGGCATTTGTATATGACACATTCGATCTGGAAGTCTTATTTTGTTTAAGCAGCCAAAGGGTTCTGAATTTCAGGAAATATTCTTTTATTACATTTATCAAAGTGTCGTTCCTTTCATTAAATTCTCGAAATTTTCTTCGGAAATGATTTTCACTCCCAGTTTTTCGGCCTTTTCGCGCTTAGAGGGCCCCATATTATCACCTGCCAGTAAATAATCCAACTTTCCCGACACGGAAGATAGAACTCTCCCTCCATTCTTAAGTATTATATCTTGTAATTCTTCCCTTTCATATTTAGTGAAGACGCCCGAGATAACAAACGACTTGTTCGCCAGTACGTCACTTAATTTCTCTGGTTCTTTCGCTGTACTTTCAAGTTGTAGCCCTGCTTTTGCCAGGCGTTCTATTTCGCGCTGGTTTTCCGGATGACGAAAGAAGTCAAATACACTTTGAGCGATTTTCTCACCGGCCTCAGGTGCCAAAAGCAATTCTTCCTTCGAAGCTAATGCAATCTTATTGATTGTCTTAAAATACCTCGCCAGCTTCTCCGCCACTGTCTTTCCGACATAACGGATACCGATAGCAAACAGGACATTTTCAAATGGAATATTTTTGGAAGTTTCGATTCCTGAAAGCAGATTTTTTATCGATTTATCTTTAAAGCCGCCAAGCCTCTGCAGATCCTGCGTTGTTAAATCGTATAAGTCTGCCGGACTTTTAACTAATCCCAATACATATAACTGCTCAATCGTTTTTTCGCCGAGTGAGTCAATATCCATGGCTTTTCGTTGAATGAAATGCTCGATTCTTCCTCTGATTTGAGGAGGGCATCCATTTGTATTCGGGCAATAGAATGCTGCTTCTCCCGCTACCCGGACCAGTTTAGTAGAACATTCGGGGCAGGCATCTACATAAACCACGGGAGTGGATTCGGAATTTCTTTTCTCCTTATCAACTGATGTTACTTTGGGAATGATTTCGCCACCCTTCTCAACAAAAACATAATCACCAATCCGTAAATCCAGTCTGGCAATTTCATTAGCGTTATGCAAGGATGCCCGCTTAACGGTTGTCCCGGCAAGAAAGACCGGTTCCAATTCTGCTACAGGTGTTACCGCTCCGGTACGTCCCACTTGGTAAGTAATTCCATTGAGGCGTGTACTGGTGCTTTCAGCCTGATATTTGTAAGCAATCGCCCACCTCGGGCTTTTCGCAGTATAGCCGAGTTGTTGTTGTTGATCACGGTTGTTAATCTTGATCACTACGCCATCCGTTTCGAGCGGAAGTTCCTGTCGTTTTAATTCCCATTCCTTAATGTATTGCAGAACATCCTGCATATTCTGACACTTCTGATAAGTTTGTGATACATTAAATTTCCAGGATTCCAGTTTGCGGATGCTGTCTTCATGTGTCCTCAAACCTTTTTCATCAGTGATCAGGAAGTAGACAAAACAACTTAGTTTACGCCGTGATACTTCAGCAGAGTTTTGCATCTTCAGCGTTCCCGATGTTGTGTTGCGAGCATTTGCGTATCGCTCCTCACCGATGTCTTCCCGCTCTTTGTTCAGCTGCGCGAATACATGCTTCGGCATGAATACTTCACCCCGAACTTCAAATGATTTGGGAATACTTTCTCCTTTTACCACAAGAGGGATGTTTCGGATGGTTCTCACGTTAGCAGTAACATCGTCACCGCGAACACCATCTCCGCGGGTAACTCCACGAACTAAGATGCCGTCTTCATAAGTCAGGCTTATTGAAACGCCATCGAACTTTAGTTCACAAAAGTATTCATAAGGATCGCCGTCCAGTGCTTTAGAAACACGTGCATCAAAGTCCTCAAGCTCCTGCTGACTGTACGTGTTTCCAAGCGACAACATGGGATATTTGTGAAATACAGTAGCAAACTCTTTTGTTATCGTTCCGCCCACTCGTTGTGTCGGAGAGTCTGGTAATTTGAGTTCCGGGAATTTTTCTTCAAGGGATATGATGCGAGCTAATAAAGAGTCAAATTCCTGATCACTAATTTCTGTCCGGTTCTGCTGGTAGTAAAGGTCGTTATGATAATTGATGGCATGGGTTAACTCCTCAATATCTTTTTTTACCTGCTCGAGTGTCATACGGGTATAAAACTAAATAGCAATGCGATGAATGCAAAAATCTAACAACAAAATGCTGTTTTTACGTCTACGAAAGGCTCCGTACTACTGCCGCGTAGGATCTTCGAATGCCTTTACCTCTCCCTCAAGGTCGACTTTGTTGTTCTTGCGTTCGACATCAGCCATACGCAGGGAAGGATCAATCTCAACTAATGATATTTGAGCCACCGAGCTGCCCACCTTCAACGTATAAGATGGATATACCCAAGGCCAGGCTTCCAGGTCTTTTCGTTGGAACGATTTATCTTCTACAGGTTTATTACCAAGCGTTTCATTAGTAGGAATGTAAAACAATTCCTTGCTACCATCCTTGTACGTTACTATCAGGTCTACTGGCATGGGAAATTCACCGATCCTTTCCAGTGTGATAAAAGTTGAGCCCTCTTTTTCAACGATGCTCTTGATACCGTAGTCGATTTTTTTAGTTGTATTTACCCAATACCGCATATACC
The DNA here is from genome assembly GCA_041747735.1 of Chryseolinea sp. Lineage (GTDB taxonomy): Bacteria > Bacteroidota > Bacteroidia > Cytophagales > Cyclobacteriaceae > Chryseolinea. Next base: position 17,096 of record JBGTEP010000186.1, on the reverse strand, counting down.
ATTGAAGTTGCAGGCCGGAGATTTTTTCCATCACACGTATGAAGTCATTCGGTTCAGGGTGTTTGAATTTCCAAGTGTTGTAATACTGCCGCATGCCTTTGTAGAAAACTTCTTCACCGATAATGTATTTCAACTGATGAAGAAAAACCGTTCCCATGGCGTAAGCTGCTACTCCGTAGGCGCTGTTCGTGTTGTAATGGTCGGAATGTTGACTGATCGGCTCCTGAAGTCCGCGTTTGATGAGATTGAAATATGCGCCATAACTTCCCTGATGGGATTCAGAAACAGGTTTGCCAAACAAAACAGCCAGTGATTCCTGGCTTGCAAAATCTGTAAAGCCTTCATCCTGCCAGGCATACAATGACTCGTTGGAAGCTAAGACAGCCTGATACCAGCTATGAGAGGCTTCATGTGCCATAGTGCCGACAAGACTGCCAAAAGAAACTTCTCCCATAATAAGGGTACACATAGGATACTCCATTCCGCCATCTCCACCTTGAATAATTGAGTATGTATCGTACGGATACTTCCCGAAAGTCTTGTTCATGTAGTCAAAATGCCTGACTGCCATTTCTTGCATCTTCATCCAGTTATCAGCAGTCTTGTCATTTTTCTGATAAAAGAAATGAAGCTCTGGCCCATTGGGAACCTGTGCTTTATCGTGCGTGTAGTCGGGATCGGCGGCCCAGGCGAAGTCGATCACATTTTTGGCCACAAAGTGCCAGGTTAGATCACCTGCTGCGCGTTTAACGGTGCTACCGGGTTTCTGATAGCCATGACCAATTTTATCCGGATTCTGGAGCTTACCTGTTCCACCAATGATGTAATTAGGATCAATAGTAATCTTTACATCGAAGTCTCCCCAGACACTATGAAATTCACGCGCCACATACTGGTAGGCGTGCCATCCCTGGAAGTCATACTCGGCAATTTTAGGATACCACTGGGTCATAGAATAGGCGATCCCTTCTTTATTGTCTCTGCCTGATCTTCTTATTTGCAAGGGTACTTGTGCTTCAAACCTCATGTCGAATACGGTTTTTGTATTCGGAAGAATTGGTTTTGCGAGGGTCACCTCTAAGATTGTTCCGTCGACTTTATACCCGAGGTCTGCACCATCCTGTTTCAGACTTTGAATACGCTGGTATCCGATTTCGTCATCTTTGAGTTTCGAGATCCGGTCTTTTACTCTCGGATCGGGATCCATTAGGTTTCTTGACCTGACGTCCATCATACTGCCCGGTTGGAAGGCATTGAAATAGAGATGATAGAATACCTTCGTCAGCGTGTCTTTTGAATTGTTGTAGTAGGTAAGCTTCTGAATTCCGGTTACAAGATGTGTTTTTAAATCCAGTTTTACATCCATTTGGTAATCAACACGTTGCTGCCAGCGGAAGTCTTGGGAAAAAAGTGGGTTGACAAGAATGAAAAGAAATGATAGAACAATTACTTGAGATTTTTGCATACTGCACGGTTTGCGTTTTCGTGTGCAAAATATCCAAAGCCTTTAATTTTACAAAGCCAATTTATTGCGCTTAAAATCAAAGAAGTACGTGAGGCTGCCTGATAAAAAGCTGCTTTCAGATAGCGTAAAGGGTTCACCTGGGAGTGCTTTTGGGATATTGTAGGCATAGGTAAACGAAAAAGTCCATTTTCTTTGGGTGATAGTTAATGGTATACTGATAGTGTAGTTCATAATCCCAAAGACTGTTTTATCTTTTTCAAGTATTCTATACCAAGTCCCATATCTAAGATAGTTTCTTAATGATCCATCAAACTGAATTTTGGTGATTTTCTCATCTCCAAGAAGCATAAAGAAAGAAGGTGAGATCGCAATGCGATCGATTTTAAGAAATTTCTTTTTCTCTAAAACTACACTTGTTCCTGGCATAATGCGATGCACATGGGCATCTCCGAAATAGAAAGAGTAATTGAGAGTGAATAACACTGGTTTTAATTCCAATATCGGTGTTACCGAAACGGTGTTTTTATACGGTATGTATTCATTTTCACTTCTCAGATTGTAAAAATATCGGTCATACCCAGCCATGATTGAGAACTTCTTTGAAAAGCTGTGCATGTACCCCAGCGAGGCAACGGTAAGGTAATACGAAGGATCAAAATCTTTGCTCCAAAAACCGGAAACATCGGCATAAAATCCCGACTTGTGATAATAGGAAAGACCCGGCGCAAGTCCGAAGTTTTCAATGCCCAATGTTCGTCCTGCTGATAGCACATTGCTATTATAACCAACCCTCACGGCCAGCTGAGAACTTCCCAGGTCACCGAATTGAAGAATGCTATCAATTAAATTGAAAATGGAAAGAGAATCATCAAAACTCAGGATATCGTCTACATCAGATAACAACAACGAATCAACGTCCTGGGCAACAAGTGGTGCCGGGGACGTTGAAAGGAGGATGATAAAAAGCCATCGTTTATGCCAATGCATAGCAACCTGTTGTTTGCAGACTAATTGTTACGGTCCTGAAGCCGCTTTTGCGATTGTTCGCGCAATAACCGTTGCCTTTCTTGCTGTTGCTGCCGGCGTTGTATCTGATCGAATATCATTTGCCTAAACTGTCTTTCTGCCTCCGGTAAGGTTCTAAGTTTTTGTGCCGATATAACCTTTAGCAGACGACCGGAATAGTCTTTCTCCAGATTCAGCTCCTGCTGTTTCATTTGAAATTGTCTATCCACAATTTCTTTTTCATTTTGTTCGGTTGTTTTTGAGGGGTCAAGGGTTTGCTGTGAAGCTTTTAATTGTTCTCTTATCGTTTTTCGTTTTTCAGCAAATTCTCGATAGATCGGCCAGAATTTTTCAGCCTCTTGCGGAGTAAGTTCCAGTTGATCGGTGATGTATGCTACACGTGCAGCCTGAATTTTGTCCCGGACTTTCGGATCCTGCGTAGGAGGTAAGTCATCGTCTTGCCCAAAAGCAGTTACAATGATAAACGCAAAGCAAATGTTTAATAAAGCTTTCATTGTCATAAGCTGTTAAAATCTATTTCATCTAAAATATCGTCAAAGTCACCTTCGTCTACATTTAATTCATACACCGCGTCTTCAATACCCATTGCATCTTCAGCATCAAGGGATGCATTTTCTAAAAGTTCGTCGGTTGTTAATTCCACCTCACTCAAGTAGGCGACTAAATCTTCGGTTTCAATAGAAGCAAGGATTGATTCTGCGCTTACCGTTTGGTCAGAACGGGTAAACCAAAATATACCAATCGCAAATAAAAAAATAGCCGGAAGTGCGAATCGCAGGGAATACGCAAATACCGACGTCACGGTCCGTTCGCTACGTTCATCACCAATCCGAGCCTGAATAATACCTGGCAGCTTTTCAAAATACCCATCAGGCACGTTGAATATCTCTTTTTTAGATATGTCTTCCAGTTTTTTCATAATTCAGTTCTTTGACACAGACTATTCTTAAAGGTTTAATCATTCTCGTAAAAAATCCTCGATTTTCTTCACTGCGTGATGATAGCTTGCTTTCAGTGCTCCGACACTGGTTTGAGTTATTTCGGAAATCTGCTCATACGGCATATCATCAAAATACTTCATGTTAAAAACTAGTCGTTGTTTATCCGGCAGCTTTAACAAGGCTTTTTGCAATTTAAGTTGAATCTCATCGCCGGATACATGAGAAGAGTTATCGAGTTTAGCAGTCAATTCTCCTTCGACATCACCAATAGGGAGAAAAAATCTTCTTTTCTTCTTTTGTAAAAAGGTCAGGCATTCATTGGTAGCAATTCTGTAAATCCACGTATACAGTTGGGCATCCTCCCTGAAATTCTCGATGCTCTTGTGTATTTTGATGAATACTTCCTGTGTGATGTCATCAGAATCATCGTGATCAATTACCATTTTGCGAACGTGCCAATACACTCTTTTCTGGTATTCGCGTACAAGCAAATTGAAACCATAGTTTCTGGTCTCAGGGTTCCTGATTTTTTGTAACAGTTCTTTATCCTCCAAGGAAGAGCAGCTTGATTTCCCGCCTTAGACGTCGCCAGGCCTAAAAGGTTTAAAGGTAATGTACGAATACCTAAAGGTAAAATCATGGCAAGCCAATCATGTCACTGAACCACCATACGATGTCTAATCTATCAGAATAACCCGGTATTTAGAAATCCAACTTTTCCAGTGTATCCACCAACAGTTCAAAGTTTTCTTTCGAATGCGTCGGGAAGTTCGCGAACCGCAGTTGAGTCCTTTTGGCTGCTCCATAACCATCACCTGGTTGCATACCTTTTTCCAAAAGAGCTTTAGTGATCCTTTCCGTTTGATTTCCAGTTTCGGCCACCACCACTGTCTTAGATTGAAATTGCTGGTCTTTTACAAAGGCAGATAAATGTGGGTGCTTCTCCAGACAATGGTAAAGAACTGCAGCCTTGTATTCCGTTTCCTTTCGGATTGAATGTATTCCGCGACGTAACATATCCTGAACCACTTTGCTAAGGAGGTAAATGCTCAACACATTTGGGGTCTCAGGAGTCTGATTTTTCAGGGCATGGGTATGTAAACTGGGAATTGTGTGATAAGATCCAATGGAAAACCCCTTCATGAGTAGTTGATCTGCTTTGGCAATACAGTTGTCATTGACCAGCCAAACCCCTAATCCCGCGGGTAACCCAAAGCCTTTTTGAACAGAGAAAAACGCTGAATCAATTTTTGAATAATCAAAATCCGGGTAGGGTAGGGAAGAGACTGCATCAACCACTAATAACGCATTCGGATTGGTCGCTTTCAGATTATAAATAAAATCGAGTGGCATAGAGACGCCGCTGCTCGTTTCATTCTGTGTGGCGGCTATTACCTCTGTACCAGAAGTAATGTCAATTGGCCGGGTAAAGCCGTGGCCTGCATCCACTTCATGACTGACGGGCTTCTTGCCCAACTGCTTTGCGATTTCGAAGAAACGTTTGGAAAAAGATCCATTTACAAAATGAAATGAATTCTCCATAACCAGATTTTGAATTACCCGCTCCCAGATCTCGGTAGCCGAACCGGTGAAATAGACATAATAATTCGATGGTAGTCCCAATAACTCCCGCAATCCCTCTGTAGTTTCCCGGTAAATGCTTTCAAATTTTTTGCTTCGATGCGAAAGCGATGGAATTCCTTCGCGAAAAGCTGTTTTGATATGGTCCTCGACAGTAAAATACAGTTGAGATGGACCTGGAGTGAAGTTTATTTTTGGGTTCGTCATTTCGGCAGCAAAAGTAAACACTGGCAAGGAATGCGCTTAGTTAAAAAATACATTTTTATCAAGGGTATCTTGTATTAGAGTTTTACCTAAGTTGCCATCAAATCCCACTTGGGTTTGGGACACGTTTGCTGAACCAACAATATAACAATACCGAGTGAAGCTTTCATACAAAATCAGGCTTCAATCCGTCAACTGACGGACCTCGCCCAAAAAGCAGGATAACAGAAGAAGGTTGCGGATGAAGGCAGCTCAAAACTTGTCTTTTATGGGGTTCAGAAACACCTCACCAAACCCAGTGGGCTTTTTTAACTTCATCCTGATTTTAATACAGGATTCTGAACTTAATGGTGTTTTCAATCTGCCTGAGTTCTTTGATTACATCTTTATCATACTTCTTGTCAATGTCGGTAATAACGTATCCAATTGATTCATTGGTCTTGAGATATTGACCGACAATATTGATTCCGTGATTGGCAAGAATATGGTTGATCTTCGCCAGGATTCCCGGTACATTATGATGGATGTGTATCAAACGATGTGCATTATCCAATAGGGGTAACGTGAGATTAGGAAAATTTACGCTGTTTGAGGTACTTCCTGTGTTGATGTAATCCATGATCTTACCAGGAACAAAATTTCCAATGTTTTCCTGTGCTTCAGAAGTGCTGCCTCCGATGTGCGGCGTTAGAATAGTATTAGGTAACCCGCGTAACTCGGATTGAAATTCTTCCTCATTGCTTACGGGTTCATGCGGAAATACATCGATACCGCAACCTGCTATTTTGCCGCTGAGGATATTCTCACGGAGGGCCTGTATGTCGACAACATGACCGCGGCTCAGATTAATAAAGATCACACCTTTTTTCATCCAGCCAAATTCGCGTGTACTGATAAGGTTCTTATTTGCTGAACGCCCGTCAACGTGTAACGAAATTACATCAGCCTGTTCCAGCACTTCTTTCATTGTCTTGCATTTCACTGCATTACCAAGTGAAAGCCGTTCTTCGGTATCGTAGTAGAACACTTTCATGCCCATTGATTCAGCAATAACAGAAAGCTGTGTTCCGATATTGCCATATCCAATAAGACCCAGGTTTTTGCCGCGCACCTCATAACTACCTTTGGCTGACTTGTCCCAGTTGCCATTGTGCATTTTACCTGACTTATCGACAATATTCCGCATTAGCATGATCATCTCTGCCACCGCTAGTTCTACAACTGATCTGGTGTTGCTGAAAGGTGCATTGAAAACTGCAATACCTTTTTGAGTAGCAGTTTTTAAATCAATCTGATTTGTGCCGATACAGAACGCGCCAATTGCCATTAAGCGGTTAGCATTCTCCAACACCTTAGCCGTTACCTGTGTTTTGGAACGAATTCCCAACACGGAGACATTTTTGATCTTTTCGCACAGTTCATCTTCCGTGAGCGCTGCATGGTAGGTTTCGACATTGAAACCTTCAGCCTTAAGAAGTTCTAAAGCGACAGGATGTACATTTTCCAGCAAGAGAACATTGATTCGGTTTTTCGGATATGAAATTACTGTGTTGAGTTTATTCAGATACAGAAACTCATCCAGACTTGGAGTGATATGATCGGCTTTGTTCAATATGTTTTCCCGTTCTACATTTTCTGTGAACGCGTAGAATTTATTAGCAAGACCAGAATGTTTGATTTCATAGTCAGTGTATCCATCACCAATTACATATACATCTCCAGGAAGATTAAGGCGGCGTAGCTGTTCTACTTTACCGTTGTTGGCTGATAAAGGATTCTCAGTGTCAAATCCAACTACACGGCCATCCGTATCGAACCGAAATTCATTTGCCAGAATGTTTTCGGGTTTGATTCCAAATTCAGTAACGATAGGTTCTATGAATTCCCGAAATCCGTTTGATATAATGTAGATGTTGTCAGAATATGTGGTAAAGAACTCACGGTTGCGCTTAAATGACTCGGAGATCAACCCCTTTAATTCCTTTATCAAAGGATCAAGATGTTGCTTCGATGGAGAGAGGAGGTTAAGCCTCTTCTCAAGTGATTCCCGAAAAGAAATAGATCCATCCATTCCCTGACTGGTAATGTCCATTATCTGCTGCTTGCGCCTTTCCCGTTCGGGATGATCTTTTAACGAAATATCGGCGAGTGCGTCAAAGGCTTCTACTTTGGTAAAGGTGCTGTCGAAATCGATTACAAAATACTTATTGATTTTCATGGGTCGGTTGTAGACCGCAAATGTAATTTGGTTTTGCCATTTACAATTTACGATTGGATTTTTTTTATTGCCTAACGAATGATAGGATTTGAATTGCAATTGTTAAGGATTCTAAAACTATTATACCTCGGTAGACCGGCCCTTTGCCCATCAAATGACAATCATGACCGAAGCGAGATGAGCAATAATTTCGCTAAGGATACATTACCAAATCTTATTTAAGCTGCAGTTCCATCGCTACGGCTGAAGCTCCACAGACGTAAGAAAACTCCGAAGATGCTTTTAACGGTTCGGGTACTTCCTCACGTGCTATATCAATGAATCCTTTGCGGAGAAAAAAGCCGTGGGCAGTTTCTGTAAGTAAGTAGATACCTTTAAGATTTCTTTTCCTGGCTTGTTGAATAATGTATTCGGTTATCGCCGTGCCCAGTGCCTTACCACGCGTCCCGAGTTTGACTGATAAAGATCTAAGAAGTCCATATTCACCATAGATTTCTAATCCACCTGTACCTACCATAACCCCATCTTCGGTATATCCGATTAACAGATCCTTTTTAAAGTCAAGATCAATAACCGGTAGACCTGATGAGTTTAGAAGTGCGCAGAATGAAGTGAAGTCAGCCTCATTGCTGATAGTTTGTAAATTTGATTCCATTATCAAATTTAAGCATGATAAACGGTGCGCGCAACATACTTTACTCCAATTTGGACCATTTGTTTCTTGGTGTTTTACGGGAGAATGGAGTTACTGAATAGTTCAGTTTGTCAAACTAGTCCCGAACCCCGTAGCATAGCCTTGAAGTTGGTTTAAGCTGCGGCGATGACGCAGCATAAATTGTCTTGGAAAAGCCTGAAATTTTGGGGTGAGAAATATCACCAGCAAATTCTGGCAGTAAGCTCTTGAATGAATCGCTTAGATTTTTTATCCTGCTCCAATTTTATTCATCAGTTCAATAGATACGCCGGAGTCTGCAATTGTACTCTTAATGAAGCCAACACTTTTTAATTCCTTTAAGTGTTGAGAGACTTTCGATGAGGATAACGTTAAGGCTTCAACGACTCATTGTAGATACAGGTCTTTGTAAATACAGGTCTTTCTGGTAACAAGAAATCGCAGTATTTCACGTCGTGCCGGATGTCCTGGTGTTTGACCATTGTAGCCAAATGGATCCGTGATTTGCTATATCTCTAATTTTGGTAAATCCGATAAGCGTTCTGATTTTCGTTAATTTTTACGGTAATGTTTTGGCAGCACATATACCGTTATTTTATTCCTTTTTATGGTCTTTCGCCTGAGTTCAAATTGAAGTAAGATTTATTCAAAACCTTGTTCAGACCCGTTCAAGTCATTTTTGTAGATGCTATGAAAAATTTAATTTATCAATAGCCTAATAGTTAAAGTTGTTACTATTTTTGCCAACGAAAATTTAAACCAGATCTTCGCTTGCGAATCTTACTTTTAATCATTTTTATTCCGGTCTTAGGATTTGCGCAGCAAGATTCCCTGCAACGAAGGCGAGATATATTTCGGTTTGCCGATGGAATAATTTATACGTATTCCGCACCCCTGCGATGGGAGGGGAATGACTGGCTGAAATTTGGCGGTGTACTCGCTGGAACAGCCGCACTATCTTTATTGGATGAACCCGTCAGGAAGTTCTGGCAGCAGCAGGATTCACCATTTTTAGATGGCGTTGAGCGGGTTGGCTTTCACTATGGAAAACCTTATAGTGCCACAATTTTTACGGGTGGTTTTTACCTCGCTGGCGTATTATTTAAGAATGAATGGTGTAAAGAAACTGGTTTGGTTTTAGGCACAACCTTACTAACCAGCGGTTTGCTGCAAACGATAATGAAAGATGTAATAGGCCGGGCACGTCCGGTTACTGAAGTTGGACCCTATAAATTCAAATCGCTAAGTAAATCGCCGGCATACCACTCTTTTCCATCGGGTCATGCTTCTGTCGCGCTGGCCATTAGCCTGGTTCTTGCCAAAAGAATAGATAATGTTCCAATCAAAATTTTCTTTTATGCACTTGCTACTACTACGGCGGTAAGTCGAATGTATATTGATGCTCATTGGTTCTCCGATATCGTCATTGGCGGTGTATTGGGATGGTTTTGTGCCGACGCAGCTATCCAGCGTATTGAAGCAAATCGCTTTAAAATTCCAGGGAAGAAGCCTGGTTATGCATTGAGTGTTTATCCGTTTCCCGGTGGGCTCACCTTGCGCGCATCAATTAAATAGTTGTCTGACTTTCGAAGGAATCAGCTACGCTTGATCAAATATCGCGCTGTTCTTGGCAAACGACTTGATATCACTCACCTCTAATCGATCGTCCAGACGTTGAGAATAATGGAGTTTTTTTATCACCAAACCTTTGTCGAGAAGGAATTCCGCTGGAATTGTTTTTATGGATTCGCCATCTGCCATAAGGTGTATTGGAACACCAGCCGATTTTGCTTTCAGTACTGCCTGTGCAAAACCCGTAAGGTGACTAATTGCAGATTTAAAGCCTGATGTTTCTAGACCGTATGCATTGTACCATTCTTTTTCGGGATCTGAAATAATAGGTATTGGTGAGACTTCCTGATGAAAGGTACTCCTTAGTATCACTTTTTCTTTTGATTCGAAAAAGAATATCATTTCCAGGCCATTTGCTTTTAATTCTTCATGAACTTTCTGAAGCATATGTACTCTAAGGTTGCAGAAGGGGCACCCAGCGTGTCTGAAAAATGCAATTAATACTTTCTTATCCCGATAGTCGTTGAGGTTAATCATTCTACCAAAGATATCTTTCAGATTAAAAACAGGAGCAACGATATTTTTTTCAAGTTTCATCTTTTATGTGGCGTAAAGTTAGCCGACTAACACAATGACTTACGTAAGAAAGCTATTTGTCGGATTTGCAAACGAATCAACATCAGAAGACAAGTTAATTCTTAATGACAAGAAATAGAAAACAAACTTCTGGAACTAAACCGGCAAGTTACATTCAACTGCAGTTTCTGCATGATTGTGCAACCTTCGAGCGGAATCAATTATTGAGGGGGCTTTCCAAATAGATTTCCTCTTGATCAAAATAGGGTAACTTGAGTGGAGAAATATCAACCTGTTCCAGCAAAAGCGATGCAGGCACGATAAAAGAAGCGAGATTCCCGTCAGCAGTTTGGACGGTATGCACTTCCTGTGCTCTTTCACTACCACCAATACGTTTGAGATTTTTCAGAGTAATCTCACCGAGTTGAGCAGAACGAAGTAACTCTTCTTCGCCGGTGTCTAAATTCACTTTCCACACCTCTGCGACACCTTCGCCAAACAACGCTTTTCCGCGAATAATAATCCCGTAGTCAAGACCATCTTTACGCGCAGATTGGATTAAAGACTCTTTAAGCTGTTGAGTGGCTGAAGTTTTGTTCGAATAGATTTCGATAACAGCAGGCCCGCTACTATGCCCATTTGCCACCTGGCTTGCACTTGTCAAGGATCGGTCGTTCAGTAAAGTCTTTAAAATCCCATTTTCAACCAGGATGAGTTCATCAGGTGGAGCCACACCTTCATCATCAAGATCATATGTACCAAGCAATGGGATGTCCCTAAATTTTTTCAGCTTAGGGTTTGATTTTATCGTCAGGGTATTATCAACAATCAGTTTGCCAATCCGGGCGTCCAGCGTACTCGCTGCATCGGGCCTGAAGTCCGTGGCGCTTACAATGGCATTCGAAGCAACAAGCGCTTCCCGGTATGAAAACAATGTCGATGCAAAGACTTCAGCCACAGGTGCACCAAGAAAAAGTACGGGACCCGAATACTCTTCTTCCAGCGTATTACTTTTTCGTAAGGCAATTAATTTGTCCGCGAGTGACTTTACCTCAACCATTAGGTCCTCGATAACTGGAAATTCTTCTGGCATTGATCCATAATGAATGATATTCTCAAAAATGGGTTCACCTTTTTCTGTCTTGACTTGTGCCCTACAATTTATGACAGCTATACGATAGGGCTTCACTACAACTGTTCCTTCGCTATTAACAAAATACTGAGAACCATATGAAACATTCATCATCACATCAGAGGATTCTATTGCTGGGTATGATCTAAAAACTGATGACAGTTTTTTGCAATAGCTTTCCCATTTTTCCTTTTCCAGCTTGTAGGGCAGGGCGGGTGCTATCGATTGAACTACCGGTACTTTCGCGAAGGTACGGTGGGGTAGATCTTTTAGTGTTTTATTTTGCTCTTTAAGCGTGCTTTGATGCTTTTTATATTTCTGTGCTGCACCTTTGTACACCACATCAGTTGTTGTCCATAAAGCTCTTCTTATCCCAAAGTAATCGTCTTCTAACGGAAGCTGAATTTCATTCGCTGTGGTTTCGCTGAAAAGGTTGTTGTCAAGACTTTCATCGTTGAATTCATAGTCGCCAACTAATACTCGGACAGATTTGCTTCGACTTTTATATTCTCCAGATTGAATCATTGCACCGAGGGATGCGTAAGCCATAAAGTTTTGTACGTCATTGATTCCGTAGCTTATGAAAAATGGTTTCTCATGACCTTCGTATTTGATCTCGGTCATGCTCCTTTTCATCTCGTCCTTCATCGCTTTTAGGATCATATTATCGTTATCCTGCGTCCTACCGGGGATAGCTAATAAAATGAAATACAGAAGTAGCATTATTTTAGTTGAAGATTTTAAAATCATCATAGGGGTTGAGGTTTTAATGATCGGAAGCAGCGGGTCTCGCGATCAGTGTGGTTTCCTGGTGTTGACGCGGTTTCTTCTGAGTTTCAATGCGGCGGACGAACAACGACGGTGAAGTTGCACTTACGGGAACGCTACCCGATTCTGCTCCGCAAAATCCGATGAAGACATCGCGGTCGTTTGCCGCGGCCTGAATTTCTGCGAACATAGCGAGCGGTGTTCCAATCAAATCAACTCCACGGACAAGTTCATCTGGTCTTCCGTCAGCATAAATCCGATAGACCACGGTTGGAAAAATGTTAAATGCATTTGGGTTATAGCGATCCGTGACAGTAAAGCCACCAACAACCTCTTTAAAAAAATAACCGTATGGTTTGCCCTGATTCTTGCATTCCTTTATCAACATCTTTCTGAGATCATTGAACGATACAGCCTTACTGGTTTCGACTACTAAGTTAGATTGTCTTGATACCGGTGAAGCCCCAACAGATGCGCGTCCATGTCCGTTTGACTGAACAATATTATCAAGAGGTGTCCTTGACATCAGAAACGTTTTTAGTATTCCTTTTTCGACTACGTTCACGCGTCTGCTTTTAATTCCTTCATCATCGTATTCGTACCATCCGTTCACAGGTTGTCCCCCTATTTCCTTTTGTGTCGGATCAAAATATACATTCAGGGTCTTGGGCAAAACTGTTTCATTAAGCTTGGCCTTAAAAGTTTGTCCGTCATATTCATTTTTAAGACGATGTCCTTCTATTCGGTGGCCAAAAATTTCATGAAAGAAAACCCCGGCAGTTTGCGCAAGCAGAATGGCAGGGCCACTGTATGGCTCAGCTAATGGAGCGCTCTTCAACTGCGTTAATACTTGCATCATGTTTTCGACGTCCTTGATTATCTTTTCGTCATTGGGAAGCCCGTTAGGTAAGGGTGCATAGTAGGAGAGGTGCAACGGTACGATGTCGCCATCGTTAGCTCTGATGCTTGCAGATACATTGATGTAAGCAGCCGTAGTGTTTTGTACAATTTTTGAGCCTTCTGTCGAAATAAAATATTTCCGTTCCGATGTGAACCTGAACATAACATCACCTTCAATCAGATCGGCATTTTTCAGGAAAGGTTTCGAATATTTTTTGATCTTCTCTTCCCATTCCGAATGGTTGAAAGATTCTTTGAACTCAGGTAATGGCGGATCATAATGCGTTGCCGGCTTTTCGATTGAGAAATCGGCTACCTTTTTAGTTGCAGGGTCATTCGCGGTTGGCGAGTTCTTAATCATTTTATAAGCTTGCATTGCTTGTTTGTATTCATTCTGTGTGGCTCGCCAGAGATTAAAACGCAATGCAAGATCATCATTCTCCGTAGGAAGCATAACAGGTCCAAGACTTCCTTGCGGCATATAACCTGATTCACGGAGACTCATCGGATGGGTATTATCAAACATATAATCCCCAACTCTTACACGGGTAGCTAATACCCGGTTTTTATTCGATGTTGATTGTATAAGACTGCCGAAAGATGCATTTAATGTGGCGTAGTCAATGTCATCTACATAGTAACTTATGAAATAGGCTGGCACCTGAGCTTTTTTTAGCGTCTCAAATTCCCGGTTTAGTTCTTTTTCCAGAATTGTCATGAGCGGGTCGTCTTGCGCACAAATTGATGCCACAGGAAGAAAAAGCAAAAACAATAAGGCAATACCGCATGCCACGTGGCCGAAATTTTTATTCACGAATCTCACAGGGTTTATAATATTCAAGCTGAACAGGATGTTAAGTTAATCTGATTGGGAAATGTATCTGAAAATCAGAATATGACAAAATTTCGGATTAGTTCAATTGCAATAATGCCGAAAGGTTTTATTAAAATCCGTGAATTTTACCGCTTCCAGTTCAAATCATGGATAATAATACGATTTAGAACGGCCAGGTTTTAAGAAAATACCTTACCTTCTGATCTTCGAGTTAACAACGTGAAAGACGCCTTGATGTGTATACTGAACTTAAATTAGCTTCATATTTTACACTATTGGCGCTGCAATCAGTTTACGCAAAAAGGAATGTATAAAATGGGAAAAACAGGTGTCATCATTGTTTATGGATCTTACGGGTATACCGGAAAGTTGATTGTCGAGGAATGTCGCGCAAGAGGGTTAAACACAATTCTTGCTGGGCGAAGTAAAGAAAAACTTCATAAGCAAAGCCGGGAAACCGGATTTTTGTATGAAGTGGTTGAAGTTACGGATTCTGTTGCGCTCAATAATCTTCTTTGTAAGGGCGAATTAGTCATTCATTGTGCCGGGCCGTTTGCTTTTACGGCAAAACTAATGATTGAAGCATGTCTCCAATCGAAAACGCACTATACAGACATTACTGGTGAGTATCAGGTATTTGAATTACTTGCAGGCTATAATGAGCGGGCGAAGCACGCCGGAATAACTATTCTTCCTGGAACCGGCTTCGATGTTGTCCCGTCCGACTGCCTGGCGGTTCATCTAAGAAATAGGTTACCATCAGCCACCCAGTTACAGTTGGCGTTTGCAATGTCGGGTTCAGGTTTATCGCGTGGCACTGCGCGAACGTCAATCGAGGGTCTTGGACGAGGTAGCATGATCAGGCATAATGGGGAACTCGTTTCGATCGCACTAGGAGAAAAAGTGATTGACGTTGATTTTGGTTCATTCAAATCGAAGGCTATGAGTATTCCCTGGGGTGATATCTCTACAGCTTGGCGAAGTACTGGAATTCCTTCCATTGAAGTTTACATGGGTGTGAGTAAAAAGATGGTAAGGGCTGCGAAATGGAGTACATGGATAGGTTGGCTTTTTCGGAAGCGGTGGGTTAAAGATTACTTGCAGCGGCAAATTGACAAAAGGCCGGCTGGTCCAACTAAGGAACGGATTGTTAACAGCAGAAGCTTTTTATGGGGTAAGGTTCGCGATGAACGTGGCATCGAATGTTCCGCAACGATTGAAACCATTAATGGTTATGCGTTAACAGCGAAAGCAAGTGTTTTAATTGCAGAAAAAATTCTGCGCGGAAATTATGAAACTGGGTATCAAACACCAGCTACGATGTTTGGACCCGATTTAATACTTGAAATAGAGTCTACAACACGTATAGATCACTAGTTGGTACCACGTTTTGTCAGGAATTGACAGGTGCTTTGATTTTATAGGTAAAACGGCTAACTTGGATACTAGCTTCAATTCGATGCTTGTGGCTTACGTACGATTCCGGCATATTAATTGGGATAGATTAAAATAGGTCACTAATTTTTTAAACAATCAATCAACGTCTATGCAATTCCATCCAAACGAGCTGTTTCTGGTATACTCACCTAGTTCAAGCGTAGGGAAGCAAACGCGCGCAATCGCACATGATATTTGTAATCACATTAATGAAGTAGATGTAAATCGAGAAAAACTTTCTCCTACATATTGGAAAGAGATTGTTAATATGGCAGGAGTTCACCCCGACGATCTTCTTGATCATACGCATGAGGACTATAAAGTGAAAGTATCCTCCAATAGTTATACTATGGACGGGTGGTTGGAAGTTCTTGTACACAATGGCCATCTTATCAAGTATCCAATCGTTATTTTTAATGGCACTGCAGTGTTATGCCGGACTCCTACAGACATTATGAAAATCCGCCCCAAACCGGTGGAGAAAGTACTTCCTCATTTAAAGGGAAACCACTAGCGTATAAGCGTATAGCATCAACGTGATGCAGTCTGGCGGATCTCCGCTTCAAATTTTCCATTTGAATTGCAACATAACCTGATAAGTACGTCGTATTAGGAACCACTCCGTAAAGTGACTATTTCCTCGAGGATGCAAGTTCCTTTTCTTTGCGTCCATCCAACCACAATGTCCAATCGGACATCCAGCTATAGGGTTTATTTCTGGTGTAAATCCAGACCATATAAGTAAGTATTCGAACACTAAGACCAAGCACGGGGATCTCTGCAATTTTAATGAGTTGAACCTTGCGCTTTTTTGAAGCTGTTGCAGTACTAACGCTCTGCGCCCTGACTCTGTAACGAGCAACTGTCCTCGGGCACTTTACTTTCTTCATATTATGGAATACGCGAATCCACCATTCACCATCCGACCCGTGCTTTACGGATTCATTAAAGGGATATTGCTTCATGATTTCTGTACGCACCAGCCACGTTGAAGGCATTGGTATGTAACGCGAAAATCCATATGCGCAGACTTTCCCACCTTCGTTCATAAGATAGTGGCCTGCACCAACAAAGTCGGCACCTGTTTGAGCGGCGTAGTTTTTTTGGATTAGTGTTTTCCCTTTACACCATACGTCATCGCCATCACAAAATGCAATCCACGGCATTTTGACATGCTGTACAGCCTTGTTTCTAACGGCTCCGATAGAGGTCATGGGTATCCGAAGAATTTCCAGTCTCGTATCATGCATAAGTTGCCCAAGTATAGAATTTATCCAGTCATTTTTTTCTTCAATGCATAAAACCACTTGCTTAATCTCAGATTCGGAAATTACTAACTCGATGGTCTCATGTAAAAACGTTTTTTCATCATTGGTCATGCAAGTGACGATTGCGGCTACATCTTGATCATTTAACTGCGGCATATGTACGTCTTCATCTAGTTTTTATTCGTTCACCTACACGTGTTCTCTATTAATTTAAACGAAGTTACGTCAATTTTCACTAAAGCAGATTACATTAGTATTTCTTAAAATTCCCAAGGTGGGTGGGGCGATTGGCGAGGGTGATTGATAATAAAAGTCATGCACCAATATCTTGCGCGAGGTATTCAGGGCTGTCTTTGTTACCGAAAACCTAATGAGAAGCCTCAATTATTCCCCTTTGTTAAATGAAACTCTTTTTGACAGTACGCAATTTTCTGAAAATTATAGCCATTGACCGAATCGATGCATTCGATACGCGCGAATCAAATGGTTTGGCTGCTTCT
>JBGTEP010000185.1:0-3699 GCA_041747735.1 Chryseolinea sp. | reverse complement strand
AGTCATAAACAGATTCATCCCTCGCAGTTCTTGATCGGAAGGAATATATTCTCCTTTCAGGTATTGATCATAGGGCGAATTGGAGGAAATCAACGTGCGCTCAAATTGGGCTAGCGCCTTTACAATCCGGTCTTCCGAAATTTCAGAGGTTCCGAAAGCCTTCCTGAATAATTCTGGATAAGATGAGGCCTTCTTCAATTTTGTTGCCGACTCTTTTAACGATTGTCCCATTTCATGCGGATCAGTAAGGGGAACAACAGCTTGTGCTTCCAGGCTATTCGATCTCCCATCCCAGAAGAAATTTCTTACCCACAATAGATTAGCCAGTGACATCGAACTTCGTCTGGTTAACGAGCCGTCAATTCCAACACTGAATGGTTTACCATCCGTGAATGCTAACTTTTGCTGATGACAGCTTGCGCAGGAAACCTGGTTATTGCCGGAAAGTCTTGTTTCGTAAAACAACATTCTCCCCAGGTAAACACCTTCCTTCGTCATCGGATTGTCTTCAGGGATAGTAAACCTTCCTCCAAAATATGCAGGGTACTCAAGTTTAAAAGGTTCCTGCTCTTCTGTTAGTACGAAAGAAGGAAGCAACAGAAAAACAGCCAGGATCAACATCGTGATTAGCATGATCTTCTGTGTCTCGCTATTTCGTCTCAACATACTTGTTGATTCTAAAGATTACTGAATACAATACTTACGAAATAGTTTCTGCCCGCTTCCGGAAATCCCTCTACCAACATGTAGTTCTTATCGAAGATATTATTTCCGCCACCTTCAAGCTGAACATACTTGAATATTTTAACGGAAGCCTTCGTATTGACCAATGTGTAACCATCAACTTTTGTACCGTAGCTAGTGCTGTTTCTATCACTGTTGTATTCCGTGCTGACAAGAATGTTTGCTCTTTTTAAGAAAGTATAATCAACGTAAGCAAATAATTTATTCTTGGGTACATTGGTAAACAGAATATCTGGATTGGTTTCGTTCTTTCGTCTGATGAAACTATAGTTTGCACCAATTACCAATCCTTCGGTAATACCATAGTCTGCGTTGAGTTCATAACCATAGAATAATGCGTCACCTGCATTTTGCAACTGGAATCGACCGGGCTCAACATTATCCACTTGCTGAATGATATCTGAAATATCACTTCTGAATGTACTTACACCAACGGTCAGCTTTTTGAATAATTTGCCTGTGTAGGTGAGATCATAGTTCAGCGCTACTTCCGCAGTTAAGTCGGGATTTGGAATGGCCTGGCCCATGCGATACGAATACCGGTCTTTAATAGTGGCGAAGCGCGTCTTTCTGGATATTGAACCTTTCAGAGAATGGTTTGGATTGATATCCCAAAAAATACCGACTTGCGCATTTACCGCTGAGTTGTCATTGGAAGGAAAGTCAGAAATTTCCTGAGTTGTTGAATTGTAATCTTCAGCCTGTATGCTGTTACGGGCATTGTAGCTTATACCGGGTACAATGGCCACTGAAGGATTGATTTGATAGGTATTTTCGACACCAATGGATAAAGTATTATCAATAAAAGTACGTTGAGGTTCGTTCAGGTTATTTTCGCGATGTATGTCTACCTTGAATTGTATGCCAAACTTTAAAACATTGTCGGTAATAATCCGCGACTCCAATTCAGCATTTCCACCTATTGAGTAGTCATCATAATAGCTCTTGAAAGCGTAGGGTCTAGTTATCGTTGTATAGGTTGTGTCATCATAGCTGTACAATTCGTTCACAAAAGTATCATAGTATGCGCGCGCTTTAAGTTTGTTCTTTTCACCCAGCGCAGTAGTGGATACAAAATACAGACTTTGTTTGTTCCACTTGGGCCATTGCCAAAACCGTGTCCTGAAAGCAGGATCATCTCCAACATAAGGTGGCGTTCCCTTTTCTCCTTGCTGATTGGAATATCCGATTACATATTCATCGGTTGCGTTTGGCGTAAATCCAGCTTTAACACTGAACTTAAGATCATCGCGGTATGCATTTTCACGCTCATAACTGTATTGATATTGCCGCAATTTCCAATCATCAGATAATGGATAGAAGTTTTGTTTTAGCTGAGATGCTCCAACCTGAACATAATATTTACCTAGATTCGAACCGGCATTTACATTCCATCGGAAACCTTCACCGCTGAAGACTCCGGTTCGTGCATTGATCTCGAATTTGTTAACAGGTCTTCTAGATACAAGATTGATAGCGCCACCCATCGTGTTCGCTCCGTATAGAATGGAGGAGAATCCCTTTGATACATTGATTTGGGAAAGGTCGAAAGTGGTGAAACGCCCCATATCTACATAGCCATCATACGGAACGTAAACAGGTACTCCGTCTATAAAAACCGGAACCTGTCGAAGATCAAATCCTCGTACATAAACAACTGATTCATTTCGTGGTCCTACGTTAGCCAGTGTGACACCGGGGAGCACATTCAGTGCATTTGAAATGTCGGTGCGATTAAATTTTTCAATTCTCTGAATGGACATCGCATTCATGCTATCCATGGGAGAACCGAAAACAACTACTTCACCAAGTTGAAACACACGATTTAGATTTGTAACGGTGTCTGCATTCTGGGCAAACATGGTGAAGGGAAGCGCAAAAAGGAGGAGTAAAAATGGTCTTTTCATGGGGTTAAATGTCGATATATACGGTTATACATATCGCAAGATACAAAAATGAAGCACCTTCAAAATCGACCATCATGATATTGGACAAAAGAATTTCGGGTGAGGTATAAACAGCAGTTTTTACCCTACGAACCGCTAAATAAGCTTGAGGATTTCTGCGTCCTTTTCGATTATAGAATTCAGTTTATCGGTTAGGCTATGATATTTTAGCATGACCTTTTTTCCTGTTTCGGTTAATTCAGCTCCTCCACCTTTTTCACCACCCTTTCTGGATATAACGAAGGGTTTCTGACCCCTTGTGTTGAGGTCATCAACGATATCCCAGGCTTTTTTGTAAGACATTCCCATCCCCTTTGCTGCTTTTGCAATGGAACCTTCTTTCTCTATCAATTCAAGAAGCTGTGCAGGACCTGGACCAAAGAATTTCTCACCATCAATATCGATCCAGCAGCGGAGGCGTATTTCCTTATTTTTCATAAACGTAATTACGAAAAATAATTAGTCGTTTGAAAGACGTTTTGATAGCCTAATATCCGTGCATCGCTGTTTTACAAATACAATCGGACAACATTTAAGGTGTTAGCTGGACGATAAACAATGAGATCATTACTCAATTTTGACTGGCTTCTTATTCTCATCGAGAGCAACAAAGGTAAAATTCCCCGATACTGCAAGCTCCCGTGTATCGGCATACATCTGTTCTATGTAAATATCAACTTTCACCTTAAGACTTGTATTGCCTATGTGAACCACTTCGCCTACAAGTTCAATAATTGTTCCGTGAGGAATCGGTTTTTTAAAATCAATCTTATCGGATGCCACGGTAACCATACGCATTCTTGTGAAACGTGTGGCGGTTATGAACGCCACTTCATCCATCAAGTGCATAACCGTTCCACCAAACATGGTATCATAGTGATTGGTGGAGTTAGGAAATACCGCCTTGAAGATTCTTGTGATCGATTTTTCTATTTGTTCGTTCATGCTTCGTTTTGTAATTCTCTTTCTAATGCAATAAAATGTGCAAGTTTCCCACTTACATTGAATA
>JBGTEP010000184.1:0-2873 GCA_041747735.1 Chryseolinea sp. | reverse complement strand
GCTTTGAATTTTTCATAGTCATCTTTTGTCCACCAGTTTTTTACATTGCCCTCTTTGTCATATTGCGCTCCCTGATCATCGAACGAGTGCGTAATTTCGTGGCCAATCACCATTCCAATTCCGCCATAGTTAAGCGCATCGTCGGCATACAGATCGAAATACGGAGCCTGCAAAATACCGGCAGGGAAAACAATTTCGTTTAGCGGGGGATTATTATATGCTGTTACCATTGGCGGAGTTGTATGCCACTCCGTTCTGTCGACTGGTTGTCCCACTTTGGCCAGGTTGTAGAGGTAATCATTTTTGTTGGCAGACAAACGATTTTCAAAGTAAGCATCTCTTTTTACTTCCACATTTGAGTAATCTCTCCATTTATCAGGGTATCCGATTTTCTCCGTGAAGGCTTCCAGTTTTTCTTTAGCCTTTGCCTTGGTAGAGTCACTCATCCAATCCAGATTGTTGATGCGTGTTTCAAAGGCTTTTTCCAAATTGTCAACTAGTACTGCCATACGTTTCCTGGCCTCTTCAGGAAAATATTTTTTGACATACAATTGTGCGAGTGCATGTCCCAGGGAACGATCAACCGCCTGAGTCATTTCTTCGGCACGTGTTTTCTTAACAGCTTGTCCGGTGAGAATTTTAGTATACTCAAAAGCTGCATCAGCAAAAGGCTGGCTTAAGAAATTCGAATAGTTAGTAAGGGCATTGGCTTTTAAATAGACTTTCCAATTATTGATGGAAACGGATTTCAGCATCGCATTTAGCATGTTGTAATAAGCAGGTTGTGCCACGTTTATGGAATCAACCTTTAATCCTAAGTCGTTTAACAACGTTGTCCAGATTAGATTAGGATGTTTTTTTGAAAGATCAACGACAGCCAATTTATTGTAGTTAGCCTTTACATCCCTGAGCTCGATATTCGTTCTGTGCGCACCGGCCAGTTGTTTTTCAATTGCATAAGCAATGGTCGCGCTTTTTTCCGCCGTTGTTGAATCAGTTCCGGTCAGTTCAAACAATCGAATTAAGTATTGTTTATAAGCCTCTTGGATAACTAATGTTGAAGAATCCGTCTCGAAATAATAATCTCTTTCAGGTAAGCCGATTCCCGTTTGATAGAAGTGAGCAATATTGACAGTGCTATTCTCGTCATCAGGTCTCGAATAAAAACCAATGATGGAACCATCACCTGTTTTCTGTTCTTCTGCTACGAACTTCAACATCGAAGGTATATCAGTCAGGGCGTCGATGCGCGCTAGTACAGGCTTTATAGGATCAAAACCACGCTTGTTAATCGTTATAGTATCCATTCCTGAAGCATAAAAATCACCTACCTTCTGTTCGATACTCCCTGCTGGATTGTTGCTTGCAGAGATGCTGTCGAGAATCCCTTGCAGTCGTATACGTTGCGGGAAATTCAAAAAAGAATATGAGCCTACGCCTGTTTGACTGGCCGGTATCTGTGCTGAGTCATACCAAATTCCATTTACATATGTAAAAAAATCATCCCCTGCTTTTTTAGAAGCGTCTATTCCTGTTATGACTACACGTTTTGTACCTGTATCAGAAGCTTGCTTACACGATGCTGCGAAAATCAATACAAAGGCTAGCGAATAGTGTAACATTTTTCTCATGGTTTATAGTTTAATGTGTCGGTAATGTGACAACTAATGCACTTTCAAAGTAGCAAAATAACCAGTCTGAATACACCTGGATTGGGTGAGCGGTAAAAATAAGGTTGAGATAGTCGGATGCCGCTGGAAACTGTAATCTGAATCCGTTAGTTTGAAATTGATTTCGATAATGACCTCAGAATAAACTCAAACTTTTTAATTTCGGAAGAAATATTTGGAGACATCAAAAGTTTATTCCCGTCTTTTTTGCAATGGACGTTAGATCCTCAACCACCGCCTGTATAACCGGTATACCTTCAACACTGCGGAGTTGCTCTGCCTCATGCTCGGGATCTCCCGGAATTAATACAGCCTCATGCCCCAATGCAGGTTTTGTCTTTCTGAACACCTCGATCCAACGATCAATTCGTTTCTTAAAAACGTCTACATCTTCGAAGCCATCAATTTCCATAGCGCCAAAGAAATGTCCGATTCCTTTTCCGACACTTTCTTTTGGTGTCTCTTCAAAAAGAGCGAAGGGTGGAGCAAACGGTCCCCAGTTCGCGCCGCTTAGTACGCAGGTGAGAATGTCAACCATAGCTGATAATGCATAACCTTTATGTCCGCCTTGTTCATAGGTTGAGCCAAGCGGCAAGAGCCCGCCGGCATATACATCCTCAGGATCTGTGGACGGGTTTCCAAGTCCGTTGATCATCCATCCTTCCGGGACTTTTTTTTCCTGCCGTCTTGCCTGTTCTATCTTTCCAAAGGCAACGACACTGGTAGCGAGATCAATAACAATGGGAGGATTCTTAAAGCCGGGAAAGGCAATTGATATTGGATTTGTTCCCAGCATTCTCTCAGCTCCCCATAATGGAACAACGATCTTCGATGAATTCGTCATAGACCATCCGATCATATCACGTTCAAGTGCCTGCAGAGGATAGTACGATGCAATGCCATAGTGATTGGTGTTACTAACGCTTACCCATCCTGATCCAAATTCTGCAGCTTTGTCCATCGCAATCTTATTTGCTTTCGGGCCAACGACCAGACCTAATCCACTGTCGCCGTCAACGGTAGCCACACTTTTTCTTTCGCGTATAACCTTAACGTTGGGTTTTGGATTAATCCTTCCGATAGAAAACATATCAACGTAGCTTTTAAGCCTGGCAACGCCGTGCGTATCAATACCCCGCAAATCGGCTTTCGACAATATATCGGCCGCTTGCCAAGCGTCTTCATCACTTAACTTAAAGTGCG
>JBGTEP010000183.1:0-20165 GCA_041747735.1 Chryseolinea sp. | reverse complement strand
CACATCATTCCGAAATCTCGGACCTGAGACGGTTTTGTATAACACCGAGCGAAAAATGCTGCCCTTTAAAAACAAAGGGATAAAACTGGTCACAACTGAAACCGTCAATGATCTCTTGGCCAAACTAGCCCAGTTTAAGGGTGACAAATTTCCAGAAATTAAAAACATTGTGATCGACAGTTTTTCAGATTTCTCTGACTTGCTCATAGCCGAATGTAGAGCACGTTACAAAGGCTTCGACGTCTATTCTTCATACGCAGGCAAAATTTATGAACTCTTTCAGGCTTTAAAAGGCATTGAAAATAAATACATTTTCGTTACGGGACACCCCGAAATTCTCCAGGACGCCGAGGGCAATACCATTTTCCGAATGGGCTGTCGAGGAAAGGAATACTCAGGGACTATTGAACGATTCGCAACATGTGTCTTTTATTCTGATCCAAAACGCAAACCAAGCGGTAAAGGTGTTGTCTATCAATTCTTGACCAATTCCGATGGATCTTACCCTGCCAAGACACCAAGCGGGATGTATGACGCCATGCACATCGACAACGATGTCAGCAAGATTACAGAAACGTACACGAAGTTTTATTTATCAGAAATTTCATTATCTGGCGCAGCATTTACTGCATAAACACATTTAAACATGACAAGAAGACCAAGCCGTTCCACGGCTGCGGAACCCCTAACGAAAAAACTTACTTGGGATATAAAACTTCAATCGGTGCAGGTTGAAGCGCATACGGTCCCAAACCATCAAGCGATTATTCGCAATGATAACCAAGAAGTGCTATCTATAACAAAGAAGTCTTACCATCCGGCAACGAATGAAAAATTTCTTGAAGTAATTGGTCGCCTGCATGAGTTCACCGGCTTTACCGTTGAAGGATTCAGCATATTCCAAGGTGGCCGAAAGGTTCTTGCGTTCCTTCAAAATAATGAAAAAATGCGCGTTGCTGACTTCGACTGTTCGAACTATTTGGTAGTAGGTAATAGCTTTGATTGCAGCAGTGGATTTTATACAGGTATATCGACCGTCCTTATAAGATGTACAAACCAATTCTCAAGAATGAACCTTAAGCAGAACATCCGTCACGATAACCAAATTAATATAAAACTGGACGGCTTAATAAGGTTCTATAAAGAGTATGTAAATCAGGAAAATCAATTGAAAAAGACATTTGAAGTATGGAATCAGATGGAGGTTGATCAGCGAACCATTGAGAAATTCGTAGATGAGGTACTTGAAATACCAAACGATAACGTTAGTACCCTAAAGAGGAATAACAAAGAACGCCTATACAATTCTATCAACACGGAGATAGCTGCTATGGGCAATAACGCCTATGGGTTATTCAACGGACTCACCCACTATACAACACATGTCGTTAAATCGTCTAATAAGGTATTTGGAAATCTGTTAGGACATCCATACCGGTTGAATGAAAGGGGTTATTCGTTCTTGAATGAGCTGGTAACTGATTGATCTAAAAGGGAGGCTTATTACTTTAGCCTCCCGTTTTCATTGCTACGACAAACCAACTAAACACTTAAAGAACGGTTGTGAAAAGAATTACGAAGTGACTAGTAATGGAACGATCTTGACGACTTTTTTGAAGAGTTATGTTTGAGCTATATTATTTTATATTAAAACACTTAAGTTTGCAAGCCTTTATTCAAAGCGATTGCGCATATGCATGATGTTGTATTTGATTTTTAATGAGAAACGATAAATAAACAAACAAATGAGAAGACTATTTTTTACAATCGTGGCACTAATTGCCGTACCGAACTTAATTGCACAGGACATAATAACAAAAAAAGATGGGAGTCAAATTGAAGCAAACGTAATAGAAATCGAGACATCTTCGATAAAATACAAGAAATTCAGTAATCCGAATGGACCCACATACAATCTATTGACATCAGATATCCTGGAAATAAAGTATGAGAATGGCGAAACTGAAAGCTATAGTCAAGCTGGCGAATCGGGAGACCTTGAAATGTTACTTGCGGATAGCAAAAAAAAGATTTTTATAAAAACCACGATTGATAGTGATGTTCACCCAACTGAAGAAGTTTGGAAAGAAGAAATGGAAAGAGCACAACTAAAAAAAGTTAAGACGGTTGAAGAAGCGGATTTGATATTTGAATTTAGAATTAAGAGAGCAATGGGGGAAGCACGTGTGTCGGTCGATGTCCTGAACGCAAAAGATAATCAGGTGCTCTGGGAATCTGATAAATACCGCGGCACCGCCAATGTTTACAATAAAATGGGGGCCTCTTTGGACGCCATTCGTAAGTGTATCCGTAAGGGAATAATTCCTGCGATAGGTAAGGGTGAATTTTGAAACTGAAAGACACTTTTGGTAGAAACTACAGGATGAAGGCGGAATCTCAGCCACCCCGGGGGTACGCACCGGCTGTGCGGCGTTCAATCGGTTTGCAGCCTATCCAGCGAAAATTCTTTCACTGATTTGAGTAGCCATTTCCTCAATTGTAAATGCCGTAGTGTTTAGTGCCAACATGTCCGCAATCATTGGACTATACTTCATTACCTCGTCCTTACTTATCTTATGCCAGATCGGAAGAATCACTTTTTCTCCATTTACTTCTCGGGCAAAGAGTCCATCTAATTCTCTTTGAGGCCATTCTTTGCTGAAAAATGCTTCTGATAAAACAACGATACCAAATCTTGAACTGCTTAATCCATTGTCAATAGACCGCCTCAAACTGTCACCTATTCTTAACTCGTACTCATCGTACCAAACTCTTAACCCCTTTGATTTAAGATTATTTGCAAATAGTCGAACAAATTCTTCTTTGTCCTCCGACGCGTGGGAAATAAAAACGTCATAGTCGCGTTTCTCTTGAATTGGTTTTATTGTACCTGCAAATGAAAGTGAAAGATTCTTTTGTCTTTCCATCTCCCTTGAAATTTGTTGTTGAATAGAAAAAATCTCGTTTTGATCTTTCTTTGCTTTCTCCCGCTCTTTTTGTTCGATTTTGCCTAACTGCCCCTGTAAGTTATTTCGTTTGTTTTTTTTGTCAGCAAGAGATTTTGATTTTGCACTCTTATCTTTTTCCAAACGGTTAATCTCACCGCTAATACGACCTTGCTCTTTCAAATGATTTGCTATCTTCTTAATGTCTTTTTCCCGGGAGATTTTGTCTAAGACTGTGCTCAGGTCTTTTTGCTTACGATGGATATTATCAGCAATAGTGTGTATTTGATTCTCGATTGAATGAATTTCTCTTTCTACCGATGCAATTTGATTGCCTATATTTTGCGTACTCATACCTCAACACTTATTTGTATTTTGAATATCAATATTTTATCCTGAACTTATGTAGAATGTATTGAAAGGAATTGTCTTATCGGACGTTATTTGTAATTAAACTAATAGGGGAATGCTTGATTAAATCCCATCCATGTTCCGCATGCTCATACTCAAACAATTCTCTTTTTTATTCCCCATTCAGTTAGTCCAGTTATAAAGTCGAAAAGAATGTCATGATATCCGCCAGTTAGAGGATCTGTGTCATCAAAATCAAATTTGTCCCAGCCCCTTATAAACTTCTGAAGTACAGTGTATAAATCTGTATCAATTAGTTTTAGTTCATTTAGACCTTTTTCATAATTGTATGTCTGATTAGGGCAAGCTTTTGCGGCAAAACATTTACCAATATAGAAATCGATTACCTTTGAGTTAAAGGTTTCCCTTTCGAATAAACGCTTTTTTCTAAAATGCTTCTTTATTAGTTTTAGGTCATCTTCACTGAGCTTGTTTGTCCAATAGTCCGAAATAAAGTCTTCCCGGTCAAAACCCATCTTAAAAAACTCAGGTAACATCTTTATGTGTTCCAAGCTGTTTCCGATATGTTCTATAAGGTAATCAGACATGAATTTTGAAAGAACGCCTTCATCTGCCATTACATGGAGTTTTAGGCCGCCACCCACGAATACGTCTTTTTTCTTCATGTAAATGTGTAACAACTCATGTGTAAATGATGCACAATTAACTTTATTCGTTGGAATGAAGATTGTCGCCTTACCACTTTTTGTATAAACTGAATAATTGCCTTGTTCTGTTCTGGCAATATCTATTTCAAACTCCTTGCTTAAAGTGTTCCATAAGTCAATATTTCTATTGTCGATTAGTCCGTCAGTCTTCATTTGGATATTGTTGCAACGATTCGTGGGCTGGATAGGAAATGGCTAGAAATGATCTATGCCGAGCACGACTTGCCCTCCCACTATCAGCCGATAAAGAAATGTTGTTACGGTTTCAGTGATACAAAATATTCCGTGTCATTTGTTCCTTGTAGTTTTATATTGTCCAAATGGTTGTACCCTTACTAACTTTGTCCGTCAATTCTAATCCCACTTCAACATTAATGAGAGCATCCGTTACAGATTTTCCGTCTATTTGAATTGACTTTATTTCTGTCTTGGTAAATCTATCGTTCTTCTCAAGGATTAGTTTTTGACCAATTTTAAGACGTTCACTACCGATATCAAGAATAATAACGCGACCGCCTTTTATAATCTGTTTCGGTATTGGTAGCTGGGCTTTTACCTTTGGTCTAAACTGCACTAGCCCGTATTTCACGAGTTCTTCTCTTGCCTCCTCTTTGGTTATGAGTCCACTCTGAATATCAAAATATAAGGTAAACAATTGCAATGTGGAAAGAAGCCCACGTTCGTCATTCTCTGCGTCACTTAATTGCTCCTTAGTAAACGGAGGGTTTTTTCGCTCCAATGGTGGTAGATACCTTTGGTGATTTACAATGTAAATCGCGAAAACGTCAAAAGAATTTCGTTCTTTACATCTACGATGTTTTATCTTAGATATTTGTGCACAATGACTATCAGTAGAAGTACCTCCAATCCCTTTCGTCTCAATAATTAGTAGGCCATTATCCATTAAAACTTGTAAATCTTCTTCAAGCATACTTATACTGTGCTCGTCTTGAACCTTTACATCTTTAAACTCAAGCCATTTCAAAAATTTATAAACGGCTTGCACTAGGTTACCACCAGTCTCCGTTAGCAAGTCATGTAGAAATTGATGTTTTTTATAGTTTTCACTTATTTTCTCGTCATTTTCTAAAAGCTTTTTTTCATACTCCTCATGAAGTAATTCTTTTTTATTTAGCAATTCTAAATGATTTGGTAAAAAATAACTTGCATCGTCTCTCCATTTAAAATCTGTTGAGTACGGGAATATTGCGGGTACGATTGACGGGAGAGTGCTTGTAAGAAGATCATTGATCAATTGACCTTTATTTTCAAAATTAGGTAATACGATTGTGGTTAGGTTACTTTCGAGCCAAACAAATGCAATTATTTCATCATTAATGTTTTTTAAAAGCGGCGTGAAATTATGATTTGGTGTATTATTGTGGTTTTTGGGATGGTAAAATGTCTGTTCATACGTTATGTTGTTTAAATGCTTTTCTAAGACAGTGTTGAGTTCTTTAGCTTCTTCACAAATTTTGATTTCTTTTCCGATAACACTATTGAGTAGTGGTGGGTGACTTATAAAATCATAGATTGAATTTTTTCCGTCAGAAGAATATTCAGGATGGTCGCCGGTGATTTTTACAGTTTCATACTCAATAAAATAATTTTTACACGCAAAGATTATTTGAATAAAAGGTCTTGTACGAACTTTTTGAATGTACTGACCTAAAATAGTGGCAGCGAGAGGTCTTGGGTCAAAAGTTGTTGTTGGGTATCTACATACCATTTTGTAGATGGTGTTAGACCTTGTTTCCTGATTTATATGGTCTTGAATGTTAAAGTCTTTAATCGATTCATTTATTAAGTCTAGTATTAGGATGTCGAACTCATGAAAGTTATCTGGAAATTCGAAATCCAATGTTAAAGTAACAGCATCTAGTCTTTTTCTAATCGGAACTTTCACCAAACTTCCCAGAGTTCCATTGAACAAGTTGTATTTATTTTTAATTATTGAAAAATCTGATGGGGTTAAGTCTATACAACATATTCTTGGACGCTCAATAATACTTCCTTCTTTTTGCATTGTCACTTTATTGTTATTGGATCAAACTTCACTGGTACGTAATGACAATGTCTGGATGGTTTATAATTTGTTCACAACTTCAGTTTCCCTTAGCTTCCAATTTAACTTTGGCAAAGTCCTTATCGACCCGCAATCCCTGAAATACCGGATGCCTTACGCTGCCTTCCTCTGTAATCTCGGTAAAATTAATATTACACACAAGTACAGGCTCTACCCAGGTGACATCTACGCTTTCCTTAATGGGTACGTTAAGGGGGGAAGTTTTCCTGATGAGCTTCTTTAATTTTTCATGAATGTCTTTCAAACTTCTTTCGGTGAAGCCGGTACCTACATTTCCAATTGAGATGAGTTTACCTTTCATTTCCACTCCCAGAAGTAATGAACCGAATGAACTCCTGGTACCTTTTGGTTCTGTAAAACCAATAATGATTGCTTGTTGAGTTTGAATGTTTTTGATTTTGAGCCAGTCGGATGATCGTTTTCCGATGAGGTATTTGCTGTCCTTTCTTTTGGCAATCATGCCCTCCAGGTTCATCTTCTGCATTTCCTTGAATAGCATCTTTCCTTCTTCTTCAACGTGGTCGCAATACCGGATAACGTTGGATTCGGGTATGAGTTTTTGAAGTAGCTGCTTCCGTTGTATCAACGTGTGGGTGGTTAGAGATTTTCCTTCCAGTTCGATGCAATCAAACACGTAGTATTGGATGGGGTACTTATCGGTACTTTTATAGTTCTGTAGTTTTTGGAAATTTGGTTTTCCGTTTTCATCGAAGACGACAATCTCGCCGTCGATGACTGCATTCTTTTTAATTTTCTTTAATGCTTCGAATACTTTGGGATATGCTTTATCGAAGGTATTGCCATTCCGGGAATACAGCTTATTGCCTTTTTTGTCAATCTCGGCTATTGCGCGGTATCCGTCCCACTTGATTTCGAAAATCCAGTCGGGACTGTCGAACGCTGGAAGGTCTGACAGTTGCGCTTTCATGGGTTCGATAAATGAACTGAGCTTTCTGCTGCCCTCGATGCGTACGTATTTCATAACTCGGAAATCATTTCGTCTGTCCCGATCTTCTCATAGTTATGAAGCTTCAGGACGTCGTCAACATTTGTGTCGGCTTCTTTTGTGGTGATGAGCTTTGAGATGGTATTGGCTTTCATCGCTTCTTTTTTGAACGGCTGACATAATGCAAGGACATCATCTTTCGACAGGTCTTTGTTTAACCAGTCTTTTTCATACTCTTTCGGGATGAGGACTGGCATTCGCTTTTTTATTGTTGTGTATGTATTCCATCAAACCGTTTGCCTGTGTAGTCAATACAGTATAGCTGTAGTAGTACTCGTTTGTAGCACGGTCTTTCCATCGGCTGTATAATCCCGCAAGGGAAAGGATGGGTTGTTCTTTAAAGGATACGTAATACGGGATCTTGACTTTTCCTTTTTCATCTACCCAACGCCACTCGTAAAAGCCCGTGACTGGGATTAAGCATCGTTGACCGTTCTTGGCTGCATCCTGAAAGGAACGCTTCTCGTACATTTCTTCTGAGATACAATTGAGAGTACTTGGTCTGAGTGCAAAAGCTTTTGCTTTGTCTGGCATGAAGAACGGTATAAGTCCCCATCTAAACATTTTAAACTCCTCAGGTTCACCGGCTGTAATGACCGGAGATGGTAAGTAGTCGAACCCATTTTCGTGATACATTTTGTATTCTGTATCGGTGTAGGAATTGATAATCTTCTGGAGATCTTTAAGTTCTTTTATTTCTTCTTTGCTGTAAGGCTCTTGCTGTTGGTTCCTGGACATCAACATAGAAAACCGGTCTTTCATTAATTCAAGATCCTCGTTAACGGAAGTGAATGATGCGGAGTAATGATCCATCAGATCAGTGAACTTTACGACTAGGGATTTATGGTAGCACATAGAATGAAAATTCTTTTATACCTGACGTACCGATACCAGAGATTGTTTAAATTCGAGGGATTGATAGATTGCGTCACCAGGGGAAATTTATTTATAGGCAACTCCTGTTACCGTGATTGCCACCTGTGTTTTTGGCTTATCTGTAATTAGTACAATTGACGCGCCTTGTGAAGCAGCTTCTTTTTTTATCATCTTAACGGCGTCGTTATAATCGGCAAGTGAAAACATCACGCCTCCAACGTTTGAGCTTTTCTTGATCTCTGCAACCTTGGTAAGCCCCTCCACGTCACTTTCTCTGTCAGTTACAATGACTTTTTTCCAATCTTCTTTTCCATTGATTTGGGGCAGCTGAGTCTTCTTTTGAGCGTTAAATGTCTGTTCACGTCCGCTCGAAAATATGATTTTGGAAATGGCATTCTTATTCTCCGTATTTAAAAGAACCTCATCTTCAAATGTGAACTCCACTGTTTCTGGATTAATTTTAAGGACATTAACATTGAGCGTGTCGCCATTGACCATTATTATTCTATCCTGCGCATCAACAGAAAAACTAATAAACAAACCTATGATAACTGCCGCGATTTTCCGACTTCGTTCTTTGCGGTGTTTTAGAAATGCAATAGACTTAAATAAATCAGATAGCATACTTGTTGAGTTTTTGGCAATGGAAGAAATATCCAACTAATCTAACCTTGTTTTTTCTTTTCAGCAAGAAATGATGAGTCCAGCATGCTGTTTCCTTGATTATCGCCTACTTTAAGTGACTGAAGTCCTATCCGTGAAAGATTCAATCTTGGCTGGCATAAACATCTTTTCCATAAATATAAGAACGCCTGAAATAAGAATACATGTGCGAAAATGCTACCAGCGATAGTAAAACGTAATACTTTTCAACATTGATCAGGTGTTAAGTTGATCAGCCAACATCTTCGCTTGGGCAATTACGGTTTCAGTCGCCTTCACTTCCATATCCGGTGGATACCCATGCTTGCGTAAGATCTTCTTTACGGCTATACGCATTTTTGCTTGTACATTTTCGCGAACCGTCCAATCAATACTTGTGTTTTTCCGAACTGTATCAACCAACTCTCTTGCAATGTGCCTCAGTACTTCATCACCTAAGACAGCTACTGCACTGTCGTTTACTTCCAGCGCGGTGTAGAAGGCATACTCCCGGAAGTCAAGTCCCAGGTCTTCGCCTTTTCTATCAGATTCTTTTATATCCCTCGCGAGTGTTATCAATTCTTCAATAACTTGGGCAGAGCTTATTAGGTTGTTTTGATAGTTTTTAACTGCTTGCTCCAACATATCAGAAAACTTCTTGGATTGTACAAGGTTAGTCTTCTGCCGTACCTTGATTTCGTCATTCAGCAATTTCTTGAGCAGCTCCAGTGCAAGGTTTTTATGTTGCATTCCTTTTACTTCAGCCAGAAATTCGTCAGATAGAATTGAAATGTCGGGCTTCTTTATCCCAGCAGCATCGAATATGTCTACCACCTCATCAGCAACGATCGCATCGGATACTATCTGTCGTATTGCTGTTTCAATTTCTTCATCTGTTTTGACTTTTGAATTCTCTGAAAGCTTCACCAACCTGGCTCTGATCGCCTGGAACAATCCTACCTCATCTCTAATGTCCGCAGTGTAGGGGTGGGGAACAGAAACAGCAAATGCCTTGGTCAAAGAAGTGACACCGCTCATATATCTTTCTTTTCCGTTCTCCAGCCCTAAGACGAAATCAATGGCAGGTTTCAGAAAGTATAATTTCTCTTTTGGAGTGAGAGTGAAGAATCTTTTATAATCAAGACCTTTCGGAAGTGACTTGTCCATGGGTTGCTCGGCAAACATCTGCGCCACAACCTCATACTTACTCATCATTATGGATGCGGCTTCTTCCTGGTCAAATGCTGGCTTCCCTTTTCCTCCACTCTCGGTATAAACCGAAAGGGCCTTCTTTAAGTCATTAGCAATACCTATGTAGTCAACGATCAGTCCTCCTTCCTTATCCTTGTACACCCGGTTCACACGCGCTATGGCTTGCATTAGATTGTGGCCACGCATCGGCTTATCTACATATAGCGTGTTGAGTGCGGGAGCATCGAACCCTGTAAGCCACATATCCCTTACAATTGCAATTTTCAGTTTGTCTTTAGGATCTTTCAGTCTATCGGCCAGTTCCTTTCTTTTTGCTTTGTTACGAACATGGGGTTGGAACGGAAGCGGATCTGATGATGAACCTGTCATTACCACCTTAATAACGCCATCCTTATCATCATTACTGTGCCATTCCGGTTTGATCTTTACAATTTCGCTATACAGCTCAACGCATATTCTACGGCTCATACACACAATCATTGCCTTACCATCAAAAATCTGTCGGGCCTCGAAGTGGTTCACGATATCCTTTGCGATCAGTGCAATGCGTTTTGGATTACCGACAATTGCTTCAAGTCTTGCCCACCTCGATTTGCCAGATTCGATCCGTTTGCTTACACCTTCTTCCTGCTCCCCATAATCTTCTAAGTCTTCGGCCACGAGTGATAACTGCTCGTCTATCTCATATTTCTTCGCTTCCAGTAGTTGAATTTTAGCAAGCCTGTTTTCATAAAATATTCGAACCGTAGCGCCGTCGTCAACGGCTTGCTGGATGTCATAAACATCTATGTAGTCACCAAATACTGCTTGTGTATTCTTATCGGTTGATTCAATTGGGGTTCCGGTAAACCCAATAAATGATGCGTTCGGCAAAGCGTCTCGCATATGCCGAGCGAAGCCATCCATGAAATCGTATTGGCTACGATGGGCTTCATCAGCAATCACAACAATATTCCGTCGGTCAGATAACTGTTCGTATTGGCCTTTGATGTTTTTCGTTTTTCCTCCACCTATGTCAATCCTCTCATCAATCTCTGGCAGGAACTTTTGGATTGTAGTAAATACAATGCCTCCTGATGATACACTGAGAAGTTTTTTTAAATCATCCCTCGTTCCAGCTTGCACAGGGATTTGCCTCAATAAATCCTGACTGAGAGAGAAAGTATCAAAAAGTTGCTGATCCAGGTCGTTCCGGTCTGTCAATACTACTAACGTGGGATTATTTAACGCCAACACTAATTTACCCGCATAGAATACCATACTCAAACTTTTTCCAGAACCCTGAGTATGCCAGATGACTCCTGCACGTTGATCTCCATTTTCTGCTGTTGCTTTCTTTGTTGTTTCTACAGCTTTATTTACAGCGAAGTATTGATGGTACCGAGGTACAATTTTAGTAAGCTTTTCTTTGTCCTGGTGAAACAATATGAAATGCCGTATGATGTCGGGCAATACCTTTTTGTTCAAAAGGCCTTTTGCCATTACTTCCATTTGTGGAATGGTTTCATCGGCGACAACGTAACCATCAATCGACTTCCAGGGTACAAAGAATTGTTTTGGGGAAGTCAGTGAACCATAAAGTGCATCCCAACCATCAGAGACAATCAGTAGCGAGTTGTATTGAAATAATGATGGTATGGTTTTCTTGTAGGTCTGAAGTTGATTGAATGCTGAATGAATATCTGCGTTTTCGTCAGCAGCGTTTTTCAGTTCAATCACTACCAATGGCAGACCGTTTACAAAAAGAATAATGTCAGGGCGTTTGTTATTGTTACCCTCAATGATAGTAAATTGATTAATGACCAAGAACTCGTTATTCTCCGGGTTCACATAGTCAACCAGCCATACAGTATCCCCAGCTATTCTATCACCCTTTCTGTATTCTACATCAACGCCTTCAGTAAGGTACTTGTGGAACTGATAATTGTTTTGAAACAACGTTGGGCTGTTGCTGCGCTGGACTTTACGTATCGCTTCTTCCTGCGCCTCTGCTGGAACGGTTGGGTTAAGATGTGTAATAGCATTCCTTAGACGTTCTTTCAATACAACCTCATTGTATTCCCTCTCCTGGTATTGGCCATCTGGCGAGATATCAGTACCGTTGAGGTAATGGTAGCCAAGGTCGATGAACTCCCGAATGACTACCTGCTCGATATGGTTTTCTGAAATAACGGCCATTAGACTGTTTTCTTGTTCAGAGCCTCGGACAATGTCAGTTCGCCTGAAAAGAGTTTAGGTAACAGAACATTTTTCAATTTTTCCAACTCTAAGTTCTCTGATGCAACCTCTCTTATTTTATCAAAGATCGAATCAACAGCTTGATTAAATCTGTCCAATATGCTCTCGTGGGCTACTGAGATAGCATAATCCTTTAGAATATCTGTTTTTAAATTAATAAAAATGCTTCCGTTTCCTCGACCTACAAGATTCTCTCTTATTGAAATGAATAATAAATACAAGAAGGTATAAGATACGGTTTTGATATCCTGGAAGTGTAACCATCCGTCGTGTATACATGCATCAAGTTCCAAGAACTTGGGAAGCCCAGGAGTGGCGCTGTTTGATAATATCAAACTTCCTTTTTTCAAGTACACTGTTTTCTTTAATCCCTCTTGCTTTATAAACTCTTTTGTGCTGAAAAGGAAAGGAGTGTTTATCGCAGTTGCATCCGAAATTTTGACCCAGGGCAAACCTTTGGGAACCATATAGTCTTGTATTGGTCTTGGAGAACCACCTCTTTTTATCGTCAGTAATTCTTTGAGCCTTTGAATTTTCCACCCCTTTGGTATTTCTCCCAACTCGCTTTCAACCATGTCACCACCCGACGATTTGTATGGCTGACCATCTTCATCCGGAAACTCAAAGTCAATAAACCACTGCTTGAATAACGCCTGGGCCAATGCTTCTAACTCCTGATTGATCTGGTTGTTAACTTCGATCTTGTCATCAAGGGACGATAGGATTTCAGTAATCGACTGCGCAGTTTTTAAGTCAGGCAATCTGATAGGTATGGAGAGAAGATTTTCTTTGTTGAGTTTTGGCTGAACCGCACCGGTGATGAACGGGTTAATGTCCGTATTCTGAAAAAAATACACTATCCAATCATTGAGGAACGGTTCTTTACCTTTTACAATGTGTGCATGATTATTTACCCAGAATTTCCCAGAAGCCTTAAACGCAATCGGAGTATTGCGCGTTCGTAAATTTTCACCGTCTTCTGATATCAAGACATGTTCTCCTTCAAACAGATAACCGTCGATGTGATCCACCACTCCGGATGCTCCGTAGTATTGATAGATTCCCTTCCTTTTCGCTCTTTCCTGGGTATTCAAAGGAATTCTTTTATGATTAAGAATATCTGCAACCTCATCTAATCGGTATACCTTCCATTTGCTCATAACTCAATGCCTACCTTTTTAAGGTTGTTTTTTATTCTCTCCTGTAATTCAATCGACTTTACGAAATGCAAGTTTAAGTTCGCAGTTATTGACGTGACCTTTTCGTCAAATGTAGTCCCGTCATCTTCCAATTCTTCAGTCCCAACAAACCTACCCGGGGTGAGAACGTAATTATTGGCTTCTACTTCCGTCACTGATGTTGCCTTGCAGAACCCTTGTACGTCCTGGTATTTTCCAGTCTTGTTTCTCCAACTGTGATAAGCTTCAGAAATCTTTGCAATGTCAGCATCGGTAAACGCTTTGTTTTTACGGCTGGTCATAGTCCCTATCTTCCGGGCATCAATAAATAATATCTCATTACTTCTGTCACGGAACTTATGATTCTTCCTGTTACGCGCCAAGAACCAAAGGCAGGCCGGTATCATCGTATTATAGAACAATTGCGACGGTAGCGCCACCATACAGTCCACCAACCCTTCAGTAATCATCATCTTACGGATTTCATTCTCTGTCCCTGCGTTAGTTGTCATCGATCCGTTAGCTAATACAATTCCTGCTGTACCTGTCGGACTTAACTTATTAATGAACAACTGTAGCCATGCATAGTTAGCGTTACCTACTGGCGGTACTCCGTATTTCCACAAGTGGCTGTCTTGGAGTTGCTCACCACCCCAGTCAGAAACATTAAAAGGTGGATTCGCTATTATATAATCAGCTTTTAGATCCTTATGCCTATCGTTGTGAAAAGTGTCTCCCAGTTCAATCTTTGCATCGATCCCTCGGATAGCCAAGTTCATCTTAGCCAATTTGTAGGTAGTCGGATTGCTCTCCTGACCATAGACTGCTATGTCTCCAATCTTGCCACCGTGGGCTTGTAGGAATTTTTCACTTTGTACGAACATACCTCCACTGCCACAGCATCCGTCATAAATTCTGCCTTTGTATGGTTCAAGCATTTCCACCAAGAGCTTCACGATGCTTTCAGGAGTGTAGAACTGACCTCCACGTTTTCCCTCTGCGTCAGCAAACATGCCCAGGAAGTATTCATATACCCTGCCTAACAAATCCTTGCTGCTGTGTCCTTTCTCTTTGAAACCAACGTTCCCAATGAGATCAACTAACTCGCCCAAACGTTTCTTATCAAGTGCCGGACGGGCATAGTCCTTCGGCAATACACCCTTTAGGGATGGGTTATCTTTCTCGATAGCATCCATTGCATCGTCCAGGTCCTTGCCAACACTTGGAAGCTTCGCCCTCTCGTGCTGTAGGTAATTCCATCTGGCCGTCGGCGGAACATAGAATACATTTTCTGCCAGATATTCGTCCTTGTCCTCCTCGTCGGAATGTTTATCAGCCTTTAGTTTGTTGTAAAGCTCTTCGAAGCTATCAGATATGTATTTTAAGAATATCAAGCCCAGGACTATGTGCTTGTACTCTGCTGCATCCATGTTGTTCCTTAGCTTGTCAGCAGTAGCCCATAGGGTCTTTTCAAGGTCTTTTGTCATTTAATGTGGATAGGTTACGAACCCGACAAATTAAGATTTTTTTGGGAATGGGCCTATTCCACGCCATATTTACAATGATGAACAATGTCTATTTCGGTAGTTCTGATCCTTCGCTCGTGCCTAGTTATTCGCAAGGACCGGTTGATAAGGAGTGGAATGAAGAAATGGTTGCTATGCCTACAAGCTCATGACCCCAAAATGATTAAGAATTTAATTAAAAGTAAAAAATTATCGCTGTCCCAGGTTCTGGATCTCAAATTTTAAATAATGGACGAATCAATAAAGCACCGCATCGAAAAGATCAAGAACCCGGACGCTGTCAGGTTGTATTTCAGGTTGATAAAGATTCTCATTGATGAATTGAATCTCACTCCAGATAATCCCAAACTTTCTCTAACAGCGCCCAAGGGTGAACGTCACATGGTCGCCAATCTCAACAGCAGATACGTGCTGAAGTTAAACCCACATGGAGCTATTGGCTTTATGGTGCGTATGTCTGATTTTCAAAGTCTTCAGCGTAACGTCAAGTGTTCTGAGTACGGTCGATTTTCAAAGGACGGGGTAGATGACGACTACTTCGCCACATTTGAACCAGAAATACTGCAGGACGACGAATCCCTTGATGCCGTTGTCAAAGCATGGCTGACTTCATGCAAGGAATTTGAACCTAAGGCGAGCCGCTCTCCTTATAGAGAGAAGCACAATGCCACACTGTATGAGTTAGCTTCCGATGAGGGTGCGCTTGATTCCTATCTCGGAGAGAATAACATTACACCCTTGATTAATACAATGGATAACGAGAACAACAGCATACACTCAGACTTAATTCGCAGATACAAGATTGAACTGCAAAGAACCAAATTGAATGACGAAGTCTACAAATGGAAGCTCGTGGGGCAATTTAGGGGTAGGCCAAAAACAGATTCTAAGAATTTCAAAGAGGAGTTAAAATCCATTAAATTTAATAACCTTCTTTTTCATACCGCGATGCGAGTTAGCCGACACTTGGCCAATGATAGAGAGGAGCAGTACCGAGGATGCTTCAAAGCGCTTTTCAACGAAACGATCCCGTTGCAGGATAGAATTACAAAGTTCAGTGATGCTATTTTGACTGTTTATCGTGAGATAGGAGGAACATTAGGTCATCATCATGATGAGCGTACGATAGCAACCTTTCTCACTTACCATAACCCTGAAAGGTATTCCTTTTACAAGGATTCCTATTACCAGAAGTATTGCAAATTACTGGGCATTGCAAGTAAGAGAAAGGGAGAAAAGTATGTGCATTATTTGGAACTCCTAAATCAGTTCAAGGCAAAGTTTATCGATACAGACAACGAACTACTAAGCACAGTTAGCAACCTCATCCCGCCTGATGCATATAAAGACCCTACGCATACGTTATTGGCCCAAGACATATTATATACAATGCTGGACAAAGGAAGTGAAGAGATTGATATCGAAAATGCCAATGTATATAAAATTTCAATGGGTAGCCTAAGCAATGATGAACTTGAAGAGTGTCTACGCGAATCATTGATTGTTGTTCATAAAGATACCAAGGGCAAAGGAACGAGCAACGAAACGCAAGCTGAACTTTTTGAGGCCATGAAGGCAGGGGATTATTTTTATTTAACGCATGGCAACGAACCGAACGGCATGAGATTATTGGGAAGAGTCACCGGCTCCATGTCAACGTCAGACCGTCAGTTTGTCAATGAAGTCGGGTGGTTAGAGAGAAAGTTTGAAACAGTTGCATCATCAGTTAACCAAGCAGCTTATAAAGGACCAGTCAAATGGTGGACACCCAATAACAACAGTACATGCATTCAGATAAAGCATAACGAACTGGAAGATGCTAATGACCTTTTGTTCGAGCCGTACTTCAAAACGCGGCTGATTTCTTCGAGGGAGGAGGAATTACCTCAAGCACAAGATACACTTTCCGGCAATGAAGACACAACGATGAAAATGCCATTAAATCAAATTCTATATGGCCCACCTGGAACAGGCAAGACACACAAGCTGCTTAAACATTACTACCCATTGTTTACCTCACAAAAGCAGTCTGTATCTGAAAAGCAATACAGAACTGAATTGATATCGAAGTTCACGTGGTGGCACGTAGTTGCTGCGGCAGTATTGGATTTGAAATCCACCCAGGTCACACAAATATTAAATCATCCATTGGTTCAAGCAAAGGATTCAGTATCCGATCAAAAAAACGCCCGTGCGATGATTTGGGCAATGCTTCAGCAACATACCAAAGCTGACTGCGAAAATGTAAAGTACACAAAACGATATGAGCCACTTTTCTTCAACAAAGACAAAGATGGAAATTGGTCAATTGACACCGTTATTAGTGAAGCTGAGGCACCTGAAGTCAATGAGCTTTTAACTTCGTGGAAAAAGCCTGTAGAGCAACACAAAGAAGAGATAAAGCGTTTTGAGTTTGTTACGTTCCATCAATCCTTTTCTTATGAGGACTTTGTAGAAGGGATAAAGCCAGCTATGGACGAGGACGTGGAAGCAGGTGATATCCGATACAAAATAGAAGACGGAATTTTTAAAAGACTTTGCACGAAAGCAAAGCGCGATCCAGAAAACAACTACGCAATTTTCATTGATGAGATCAATCGGGGAAATGTATCGCAGATCTTTGGTGAGTTGATCACATTGATCGAGGAGAACAAGAGGCTTGGTGAACCGGAACAGATGGAGGCAACGCTACCTTACTCCAAAGAAAAATTCGCCGTTCCGTCAAACTTGTTTATTATTGGAACCATGAATACGGCGGATAGAAGCGTCGAAGCTCTTGACACTGCATTGCGTCGCAGATTCAGTTTTGTTGAAATGCCTCCACAGTACAACCTCCCGAAACTGGAGGAAGAGTGGTTCGGAGTAACAATGTCTGAATTGCTTGGTACGATCAACAAGCGTCTTGAAAAACTTCTTTCCAAGGACCACTTGATTGGACATAGCTATTTCCTTACCGTAGATTCTGCAGAAGACCTGAAATCGGCTTTCCAAAGCAAACTGATCCCGTTGTTACAAGAATACTTCTATGGTGATTTTGGAAAGATCGGTTTGGTGTTGGGGGGAGGTTTTCTTGAGAGATTTGAAAATGGATCAGATACTCCGGACCTGTTTGCAGAATTTGTAAACTACGAAGTGAGTGACTTGTTGGAAAAGCCCACCTACCGCTTGAGGGATGTTTTAGCAATGTCCGATGAGGAATTCGAGAATGCCATCCAACGACTCATGCGAAGACTGAAATAATGCTCACCAACAAACATAATGTACTTACTGTTTTTGAACATCAGCCTTTAAAGGTTGGGCAAAATGTTGGTGGTGTTTTCTTTGAACGTCGTCATCTCGATGCGCTGGAAAAATTTTACGGTTCCGGTAAACTATATTTTTCGCTCATTCATAATGGTGTAAAGTTCAATGAATTTGTAGGTGTTATTCAAGTGGGTAGTCTAACAATCGAAGTCCTGCCCAAAGCGGATCAGGGTAACGACAATGAAAGGTGGCGTACCATTTTGGTAGGGATTCTAAGAGCTGTAGGTGTGTTTGAGATACATGCACCGTCCAGCTCCACGTTGAAACTAAAGTCAAATTCCATCCTGGACCTATACCTGGAGCTATTTATTAGTGAGGTAGAAGCATTGATTCACAGAGGGCTAGTAAAGAAGTACCTGAAAGAAGAAAGCAACCTGACGATGTTGAAGGGTTCTATCCTGTTTTCTACACACATTAGAACCAACATAATTCATAAGGAGAGGTTCTACGTCAAGCACACTGTCTATGACCAAGATCACCTGTTGAACCGAATTCTGCTAAAGACCATTAACCTCTTACAAAGAGTGAACACAAACCCGATATTGGTCAGTAGGATTGGTGCTTTACTTCTTAATTTCCCCGAGGTTCAAGATTTAAAAGTAACCCATCAACATTTTGATCGAATCGTATTTGACCGTAAGACCGAACCTTACAAGAAGGCCATAAGCATCGCTAAACTATTACTGCTCAATTACCACCCCGATATCGTCAATGGCAGAGAGGATGTATTAGCAATCATGTTCGACATGAATGTACTTTGGGAGCAGTTCGTGTATAGAAGTCTGCAGAGGTACAATGATAGCGGTAAGACCATAGAAGCCCAAAACAATAAAGACTTCTGGAGGCCAACCTATGGATCCAAAGTGAGGATGCGGCCAGACATTGTTATCAACAGGAACCACAAGGATTGTATCGTAATCGACACGAAATGGAAAAACCTGAATGGCTGCAATCCGTCACCGGAAGATTTGCGGCAGATGTATGTATATGCAAATTACTACAGAGCCTGCGGTACTTTATTGGTTTATCCTGGAAATCAAAGTGAAGTCCTTCAAGGCACTTTTTACAATCCAGATGGGGTTGTGACAACTCAGTACTGCGGGATCGTGATCCTTCATGTTGAGGCGAGCGTAAGGCAGTGGCAGCGTAGTATTGCAAGTCAGGTATTGCAGGAATTTTAATTAATGGATACTTTGGTTCATGTGATCGAAAACAACGATGAACCACAAAAATTCAGAACCATTCCTCCATTGTGAAGCTCTCCATGAAATAATTAGAGAGTGGGAACGTAATCGGATTTTACCAAAGCATCTTGTCACAATTAAAAAAGCCTCAGAGATTACTGGATCAAGCACCAGTTTCTTTAAACAGTTGATCAGAGAAAAGAAGTTGACCCGCTATAAAATCAACACGGCTACGTTTGTGAGCTTAATTGAGTTTGAGTATCTGGCGATTACCAATTTAAATAAATGATAAATAACTCCGGTGTTTATTCTCACGTTATAAAGATGATCTCCCACTTGCCTGCAGTTGATAAATCTTCGTGATTGAAACGACAAGGCGCCAGAATAATATCTCGATAGATGTCTTTCAGGATTGGCCATATTCCCAGATCAACCTTACTTCTGTTCCGTCAAATTCTTTAATTTTCTGGATGATGGATTTCCTGTGACCAGCACCGATCAGGAAAACTCCCGTGGCGTAATTATGCTGCGAGCTATATTGATAGATGTTATGAAGCATTTCAGTCTCGCGCTTAGAATTAACCTCCTTCCAACTTCTGTATGTCTCAAATAACCCATGATCGTTTATGTTCGTTAGAGCCGATTCTAAAATTGCATTAAGCTCATCGTTGAGGTTCATGTAATGCTGGCTATTGAGATAATTGAAGCCGCCGTTCTCGATATTTATCAGTGCGGCCTCCGAAAGTTGCCGGTGGTGAAATCCGTTTTGATCGATACCGCCCCGAACACGTTTAATCATCTTGTCATAATCAGAGAAAAATTTCTCCGGTGGAACGTAATCGGAATCAACAGGTATATGCGGGACATTATATTCATTCGAATACCTGCTG
>JBGTEP010000182.1:0-24696 GCA_041747735.1 Chryseolinea sp. | reverse complement strand
TGCATTTCTAAACCACTCAATGGTTCGATCGGCAGCCGGAAGGGCAGTTACGTTATTCTCAAAATCCGCCAAAATTACGGAGGTCGTTAGTGGTGCTCCCGCTGGAGGAGTCTCACAAAGAATAGGGTTAATGTTAATTGCCGATGGCGCCCCAACACGTTGAACCGTTATCTCTTCAAAATCAGAACATGAATTTCCACCTGCACTGGTCAGCGTCCAGCGTAAGGTAATTCCTGGTCCTGCCGGAATATTCCGGACAACTGTTCGCGGATCGGTGGAATCATCAAAGGTTACCCCTCCCGGCCCTGTCCATAAACCAGTTGCGCCAAACGGGATTGGGTCTTCCGCGTTTAACTGTACAAATGTTTCGCACGTACTACGATCACCACCAGCGTCTACATCCGGCGTTCGATCTACGGCAACAGTAATGTTTTGGGTTGCGGCTGGGCAGGCCGTTCCTGCCGATGAGGCTTGTATTTGCAATTCAATGTTAGTGCCTGCAAGATAATCTGCTGGAGGAGCATTATAGGTACCGGTAACGTTATTACCGGCCACAGCAATTCCATCAACGGTCGCACTATTCCCGGTAATCACAACCCAGGTACCAGTAACGGCACCGCCACCAAAAGTACCATTCGTTGTTCCCGCGTTTAAAGGTATAGCAGTATTTCCGACTGGCAGCAGGCAAAAATTAAAATCATTCGCAGAGACTGTGGGAGGTTGGATAAAGGTAACATTCGCTGTATTAAATACTGACACACAAATACCACTGACGACCCGCCACTCTATCTGATAGGTTCCGTATGTAATCGGAGCACTTAATGAAATGGCAGAGGCTGGGTCATTTATATCATCAATAGTAACGGTTCCCCCGGCCGGCGTACCGACTACTGTCCAGG
The DNA here is from genome assembly GCA_041747735.1 of Chryseolinea sp. Taxonomy (GTDB): domain Bacteria; phylum Bacteroidota; class Bacteroidia; order Cytophagales; family Cyclobacteriaceae; genus Chryseolinea. The sequence goes on along the minus strand of JBGTEP010000182.1, from coordinate 23,797 downwards.
TGCCTGTGCCTACAGCGGGAACTGGCGCGTTAAGGGTTCCCGTTGCTCCACAAAATTCTTCCGTCATAGGTGGAATAGGAATTGGATTTGCACCAAAGTCAATCCGTACATCATCACTCACGTTGCAAATACCACTAGTTACAGTCCAGCGAAGTGCATATACGCCGGGAGCAGAAGCCGTTACATTGCTTGTTTGAGATGTGGGTGCGCTAAAGATAGGTGCAGGAAGTCCAGTGGGAATACTGGAAATATACGTCCAAGCGCCGGTGCCTGCAGGTAGGTTAGCGTTAAGTCCCGTTGTTAATACACCGCAAAAATTCTGATCTGGCCCAGCATCCACTAGCCCAATACCTGCTGCGACCGTAAGTGAGTGTACGGGTGATAGAAGTTCGGCACAAGTGCCGTTTCGAACCACCGCACGAAATTCATACACTCCGGGAGTCAAAGTGGCTCCCGGACTGATAGTGTTGCCGGCAGCCGGGCCTGCATAGGGTGCAAAAGCCCCGGGAACCAAACGTTGTTCCCAGCGAACAATAGCACCTACGTTACCATTTAATTGAAGTGTTGCATTGGCGCCTTCACAAATATCAGTCGGACCGGTTATCGTTCCAGGTACCGTCTGTCGGTAAACTCTTACAGTGAAATTTCGTGTAACCGGGCAGTTTGGTCCTGTAGTGTAGCGCCTCGTTACCGACACCGTCCGATCTACAAATAAGGCTCCGCCAAAGTCTCCCGGGGCTACCGCCACATTAAAAGTTACAGAGTTAGCCGTTGTTGCTCCAACAGTAACACCTCCGGCGCCATTAAACTGATACTCTGTGGCACCTCCAAAAGTAGTGGCAGCAGGTCCTGGTAGGACAATTGAAAACGTACTTGCATTACAGATTTCTGCTGGAGGAGCCGTGGTTGGGTTGGGTACTGTAAGTGCTTCTCTGATGATTCGCGTAATTGGAATGCGGGGGCTTTCACAATTTAAAGCGTTGGCAATATTGGGCCGATAGCTTGCCCATACTTTATATTCACCAGCTGTAGTGTTATTGGTATAGCCCGGAACAATAGTTACCGGACGGTTGGTTTGATTAACGCCAGAACTGATGAGCACACCCGGAGCATCCGGAGTGCCAGGTACATTGCGATACCAGAAAACCGTTGCTCCACCGGGTACACCTCCTAAGTTAAAGTTATTGGGAGTAGTTCCGTTACAAACCGTTTGGTCGGTACTGGTTGGCGGGGGTGGCTGCGCCACTATTAAAATTTCAGCAAACTCTTCTACTTGTGGTCTGGCGGGAAACTGATTACAGAAATTCCAATAATCCATGCGAATGCGGAACCGCTGTCCTACCTGAGCCGTTGCCGGAATGGTAATGATTTGAGTAGTGGCCGTGGGGAAGCCTGAGTTAAGGGTAGGTTCTGTTGACGCATCGACAGCACCATTAAACGGAAAAGCCTGAGGTACCCCAGCAATACGTACTGTACCTGTAATGGTATTGGTAACACCATATACGAATCTTCTCCAACGTTGTCTGTTGTTCGCACCTTGAAGAAGTTCTGGCGGAACGCAGTTTAAAGTAGACCGATCGGTGAAGGTAACGTTCGTCTCCACTCCAGCACAAACTTCGTAAACGTTAACCCCTGTTATCGTTTCTTCCAGGCGCAATTCACCGGTATTTTCATCATCAGTATTCCAGCGCACAAACCGAGGTGGTGTTCCCAAATTTGCGGCACATAAGGTTCCGTTAAAAACCAATCGGACATTCGGAATGTATTCGCACTTTACATTGCCCCCATTGGGCGGGAAGTTGTGTGTTCGCGATGCAAAATATCTTGTTGGTTCTGATACAGGATTCGGTCTCGTTGCGAGAATAGTTTCAAATGGCGACCCATCATCCCAATCTATACGAAACTCTATTGTTCCACCTGGCCCGGGGGCTGCAATGTTTGAAATATCAATTTCTATTAAAGCTGGCTGAATAGGGTTGTTCGCACAGATTGTTCCATTATCACGGTTCGCAATGGAGCCTGGATAGATCGCGGAGCCATCACTACCATTACACGCTTGGGCAAAACTTTGCTGAGTAGTCAGTAAGGATAGAGCTAGAAAAAATAAGCTTACAAAAAAGTTAATTAGTAAACGTTGAAGCATGCGCCGGAGCATTTTAAAATCCCTAAACTAAACGGACATTGAAGATCAGTCAAAAAAACAAATAACCGTAACCCACTTTAGACCTTCCTTTATCCGTAGTAAAAAATATAAGTAACCTTCCCGCTAAAGCTGAAAAAACTAAACGGCCGCTAAATCTACCATTCATTTGTTAGATCACCAATATGGCAAGTTGAACGACATTGAAAAAATAAGGCATACCCGCTCAGTTGCCGGATTCGACAGTTTAACACCCTTGGTAACCATATAAATGAACGTCAGGGGGCAAATACAACGCTTTCCGAAAATAAGGTCTACTCCACGCACGAATTAAAGAGAAGGAGATCAGAAGGAGAGCAAAAGGAGAGCACGCAAAATGCTTAGGCTCATCAGCGAAGGTTTATGCCGCCCCGCCTTCTCTCTACCTTTACATACAAAAGCAGCAAGTTTAAACTGCAAACCTTGAACTTTAACCCCAGAACCCTACCTTTGCCCCCGATTTATTCAGGCTGTCTTCATTTATGTCATCTACAAAGTATATTTTCGTAACCGGGGGAGTAACGTCATCGCTTGGGAAAGGGATTATTGCCGCTTCGCTTGCTCAGTTGCTGCAGGCACGCGGATTTAAGGTCACGATCCAGAAGTTCGATCCTTACCTCAATATTGACCCGGGAACGCTGAATCCCTATGAGCATGGCGAGTGTTATGTAACCGATGATGGCGCCGAAACTGACCTCGACCTCGGACACTACGAGCGATTTCTGAACGTCCGGACTTCGCAAGCCAACAATGTTACGACAGGCAGAATCTACAATAACGTTATTACAAAAGAACGTAAGGGCGAATATCTGGGCAAAACGGTACAGGTCATTCCACACATTACTGATGAAATCAAGCGCAACATCTTTCTTTTAGGTGAAACCGGAGAATATGACTTTATCATTACTGAAATTGGCGGATGTGTCGGTGATATCGAATCCCTCCCTTTTATTGAAACGGTAAGGCAGGTAAAGTGGGACTTACCCCCAAGCAGCTCACTTGTAATTCACCTCACGCTTATCCCCTACCTCAAAGCAGCAAAAGAATTAAAAACCAAACCCACCCAGCATTCTGTGAAAGAATTGCTGGAAGCAGGTATCCAGCCGGACATCCTTGTATGCCGTACGGAAATGCCTCTTCCCATAGATATCCGGAAGAAACTGGCTTTATTTTGCAACGTTCACCTCAATTCTGTAATTGAAGCTATGGATGCGGAGACTATTTATGATGTTCCGATCCTTATGCGTAAAGAAAAACTCGATGAACGGGTACTGGCAAAATTAAAGGTCTCCTCCAAGGAAGAACCGAATCTTGACCAATGGAAGAATTTCCTCGGAAAGTTGAAAAACCCCGTAAATGAAATCACCGTGGGACTGGTAGGAAAGTATGTGTCCTTACCCGACGCTTATAAATCCATCGCCGAAGCATTTGTACACGCTGGCGCTGAAAAGGAATGTAAAGTCAATGTAAAATGGATCTCATCGGAAGATGTGACCAAAGAATCTGTAAAAAATATCCTCGCCAATATGGACGGCGTTCTGGTGGCGCCCGGATTTGGAGAAAGAGGTTTAGAGGGAAAAATCGAGACCATTCGTTATGTCCGTGAGAACAAGATCCCATTCTTTGGAATTTGCTTAGGGATGCAGTGTGCCGTAGTAGAGTTTGCCCGAAATGTACTGGGGCTGGAAGCAAGTTCAACGGAACTAAATGCCAAAACCAAAAATCCGGTGATCGATATGATGGAGGAGCAAAAGCGGATCACGAATAAAGGTGGTACCATGCGTCTCGGTGCCTATGATTGCAAGCTAAAAAAAGGGAGCAAAACGTTTGCCGCCTACGGAGAAAGCCTGATCCAGGAACGTCATCGCCACCGCTACGAATTCAACAACAAATATTTGGATCAGATTGAAAATGCCGGACTTAAGGCTGTTGGAATAAATCCTGAGTCTAATCTGGTCGAAGTGGTAGAACTGAAGGATCATCCCTGGTATGTTGCTGTACAATATCATCCTGAGTTAAAAAGCACAGTGCTTAATCCTCATCCGCTCTTTGTACAATTTGTAGAAGCCGCATTGGATCAAAAAAAATCACGCACAAACAATTAGAATTAAGTCAATATAAATTTAAATGGATAAGAATTCAGCCATCGGCCTCACACTCATCGCCTTATTACTACTGGGATATTTTTACTGGTTTTCTCCCACACCTCAGCCTGTAGAACAACAGCCTGCAAAAATTGAAACACCCGCGGCATCCGGTACAGAAGCGACTGCAACACCACTTCCGGTCACTCCCAGCGACAGCATTCTGGCGGCCCGTTACGGGGACCTTTCATCTGTTGTAAAAGGTGCGGAATCAACAACTGTAATTGAAACTGAAGATCTGAAAATTACCTTCAACAACAAGGGCGCTATTATTCAGGAACTGGAACTTAAAAACTATAAAACCTACAGTCAGGAACCTCTTAAGCTTATTACCCCGGTTTCGAATGAGTTTAAACTGCTAACAACGTATCAGGGCGTTGAAGTCGATCTTTACACTTTGTTCTATCAGCTTGAGCAACGGCAGATCGGGGACACGACGGAAGTTGTGTATGCCTTCACCCTGGGAAGTGGCGCAAAAATTTCGCACAGCTATAAGATTCCATCAAAGGGTTTTGAAATTGTATACTCTATTCAAAGCAGCGGAATGGATCAGATGATGTCCGGTGACATTCTGACCCTTGACTGGGCGAATATCCTTCGACCTATCGAAAAAGATCTCAAGGATACCCGCGATCAGTCTACTATAACATACTACTCAGACGAAGACGGATTTGATGAACTTGACCAGCGTTCTACAGATCAGGAAATTGAAACATTTTCAGAGCCCTTGAAGTGGGTGACGATCAAAGAGAAGTTTTTCCTTTCTTCTATCATTGCCAATCAAACTTTTTCGGGAGGCGAAGTTCAAACTTCTGTTAATATGAGTGATAGCTCAGTTGTAAAACGCGCCAATGTGAAATTGTTTATCCCGAGAAAATCACTGGCCGATGGAACGGCTGGTTTCAAATTCTATTTCGGACCTAATGATTATAAAGAGATCGGAAAAGTTACAGATGGCTTTGCCAAAAATGTTTACCTCGGATGGCCTCCTGTTTATTGGATAAATAAATTTGTCATCTTCCCGGTATTTCATTTCCTGACGCAGTACATCAACAACTTCGGACTTATCATCATTATTTTGGTAATCCTGTTGAAGCTTGTATTGTTTCCGTTGTCGTACAAGTCATACCTGAGCATGGCCAAAATGAAAGTACTCAAGCCCCAACTTGACGAAATCAAGGAACGTGTTGGTGAAGACATGACCAAAGTGCAGCAGGAACAGATGAAGCTGTATTCTCAGGTGGGGGTAAACCCAATCAGTGGATGTATCCCGGTATTGTTACAGATGCCGATCCTCTTCGCAATGTTTTATCTCTTTCCGGCGAGTATTGAATTACGTCAGCAGCCGTTCCTTTGGGCAGAGGATTTGTCAACATACGATTCGATTATCAACCTTCCTTTTGTTGTTCCCTTCCTGGGCAGTCACATCAGTTTGTTTACAATTTTGATGACGGTCTCAACGCTCATTTATACCTGGCAAAACAATCAGATATCTTCGGTTCAGGGGCCGATGAAATCCATGTCGTATATCATGCCCGTTATATTTTTGTTTGTATTAAACAGCTTTTCAGCCGGATTAACATTTTACTATTTTGTATCCAACCTGGTAACCTTTGCCCAGCAGGCGATTATCAAAAAGTTTGTTGATGAGGACAAGATCAAGACCATCATGGAAGAAAACAAAAAGAAAAATGCGGCGAATGGCGGTGGCAAAAAGTCCAAGTTTATGAGTAAGCTGGAAGAAGCCATGAAGGCAAGTGAAGAAGCACGTAGAAAGGCCGATGAGGAACGGAAGAAGAAAAAGAAATAGTAGGTAGTCCTGAGTCCTTAGTAGTTAGTCTTGAGTCCTTAGTATACAGGGATTAATCGTTATTTGTTAATCCTGACTGGCCGGGTGCCGGTTCAGTTCCACTCTAATTATTAAATACTTAATACTCAGGACTCACTCCTAACTACTGTTAACCGATTGTGCAACGAATGTGGATAATCTGTTTCACGATGTTCCACGATGGTAACGAATTGAAACTATATTTGCAGCCCGGCTGATTTAGGCCGGGCTTTTATTTTTTATAAACGTCAGAGACGAAGGAATGGGAAAAATTATCGCGATAGCAAATCAAAAGGGTGGTGTTGGTAAAACTACTTCTGCTATTAATCTGGCTGCTAGTCTGGCTGTGCTGGAATGTAAGACACTGCTTGTCGATGCTGATCCTCAGGCTAATTCTACCTCCGGACTTGGCTTGAATCCAAAAGATATCAGCAAGGGAATTTACGAATGCATGGTAGATGGCATAGACCCTAAAGACGCTATCGTTAAAAATGAGCTGAAGTTTTTAGATGTATTACCATCACACATTGATCTGGTTGGTGCTGAAGTGGAGATGGTAAGTATCGAGAGGCGCGAAGAGAAAATGCGTGATGCTCTGGCCAAGATCAAAAATGATTATGACTTTATAATCATCGATTGTTCTCCTTCTCTGGGTTTGATTACGATCAATGCACTCACCGCTGCTGATGCTGTAATCATTCCGGTTCAATGCGAGTACTTTGCCCTCGAAGGTCTCGGAAAACTTTTGAACACTATCAAGATCATTCAGACGAGACTTAATCCAAGACTTGAAATAGAGGGTATCCTGCTGACGTTATATGATTCACGTACCAGTCTGGGGAATCAGGTTGTCGAAGAAGTGCGAACACATTTTGCAAAAATGACCTTTAAGACCATTATACCGCGAAATGTCAAACTCAGTGAGTCACCGAGTTTTGGCCTCCCAGCAATTGTTCACGATGCTGAAAGTAAAGGGGCAATCAGTTACCTTAACCTGGCACACGAAGTTTTAGATAAAAACGGAATGTCGAAATGAGTAAAAAGAAAGCATTAGGAAGAGGATTAAGTGCTCTATTGAGTGATAGTCCAACAGATGAAAAACTGGAGGTTGACAACTTTCCGGTAAGCCCGTCCAGCCCTGAGACAGTTCAGGCAGTTCCCACCAGTGGTATGACTGAAATTCCATTAGAGGAGATTGAAGTAAATCCGTTTCAACCGAGGTCTCATTTTGATCAGGAAGCATTGTTGGAGTTGGCAGAATCCATTCAGGTTCACGGTATCATTCAACCGATCACGGTAAGAAGGCTTTCCGAACATCAGTATCAGTTGATTTCGGGTGAACGGCGCTTCCAGGCATCGAAACTGGCTGGCCTTAGTACAATTCCAGCCTACCTCCGTTTGGCCAATGACCAGCAGATGCTGGAAATGGCGTTGATTGAAAACATTCAGCGAGAGAACCTGAATGCTATTGAAATCGCCTTAAGCTACCAGCGTCTGATGTCAGAATGCAGCCTGAAACAAGAAGAACTTGGTGAAAGGCTTGGTAAAAACCGCACAACTGTAACGAACTACCTGCGCTTATTAAAACTTCCCCCCGATATTCAGATTGCCGTACGGGACAATAAATTATCGATGGGTCATGCCCGGGCTATAATCAACGTTGAGAATGCAGATCAGCAACTTTATCTGTATAAGAAAGCTGTTAGTGAAGATCTTTCTGTACGCAAAGTCGAAGAACTTGTACGAGATCTTTCACAAAAATCTCCCTCAAAAACTGAAAACGAATCTACACCCCCTGCATCGAGAGAAATCACTCAACTTCAGGGACGCTTGTCTTCACACTTTGGCACGCGTGTTGTCGTGAGAAGCGATGGCAAAAGAGGAGACATAAGGATACCATTTTTATCAGTTGAGGATCTTAACAGGATTCTTGATATCTTGAAAATGCATGCTTAAGTACGCCTGGCGACTGTACCCTAAGGATTGAATGAAGAAAACAATATTCCTGCTATTATTATCATGGCACCTATTTACAGGGGTCTTTGCGCAGGATTCGGTTACCGTTATAACACCGGATACCCTCATCACCGATGGAAGAGATACGGTTTTAATAAAGTCATACGCTGACCGGTACGATCCACGGAAAGCTTTGCTCTATGCCGCCATCGCCCCAGGTCTTGGACAAATTTACAACAAGAAGTATTGGAAACTGCCACTCGTATATGGTGGTTTTATTGCGCTCGGATATGGCTTCAACTTCTACCAGGAAGGTTTTACAAAATACAAACAGGAACTCTACTACAACCTTGAAAATGGTTACGGAGAAGATAATCAACGACGACCCGGAGATAATTATACAACAGCAAACTACCGCCGAATAGTCGATCTCTATAAAAGACAACGCGATTTTATGATCATACTAATGGGTGGTATGTACCTGCTGCAAATTGTCGATGCGCACGTTGATGCTCACCTCAAAGAATTTGATCTCAACCCCAAACTTCAACTCACCATTGAACCGACTTTTGAACAAAATTCACTCATAGGACGACAATCCGGGGTTTCCCTAATCATAAAATTTTAGAAATCTTACCGCTGCGAACTATCTTCGCCACCAACTTATCAGGTTCACCTGATAATCGAATCCATAAAAAAACACAAATGAGAATCATTTTACTAGGTTATGGCAAAATGGGTAAAATCATTGAACAGGTTGCCCTTGGTAGTAGACATCAAATAACGGCGAGAATTGACGTAGACAATCAACACGAATTTGATGCCGCACAGGGCGATGTTGCGATAGAGTTCTCTCACCCCGATGCTGCATTTGACAATATCACCAAGTGCCTGAGAAGAAATCTGCCGGTCGTATGTGGTACAACTGGCTGGTTAAAAAGAAAATCGGAAATCGAAGCATTATGTACTGAAACAAACGGTACTTTTTTCTATGCGTCGAACTACAGTCTTGGGGTAAATTTGTTCTTCAAGTTAAATGAGCATCTCGCTAAAATGATGCACAAATTCCCTGTATATGATGTCCGCATGGATGAGATCCATCACACCGAAAAGAAAGACGCACCAAGTGGCACAGCGATAACCCTTGCAGAAGGGATCCTGAAAAATCTCAATCGCAAAAAAAGCTGGGTAAACGAAAAATCAAATCAGGAAGAGGATCTTTTCATTGAATCATTTCGTATCGACCAGGTTCCCGGAACCCATGTGGTGAAGTATGAGTCAGCGATTGACGATATCGAAATTAAGCATACGGCGCATTCGAGGGAGGGCTTTGCACGGGGGGCCGTCACCGTGGCCGAGTGGCTACAGGATAAAAAAGGTGTCCTTGGCATGGACGATTTTCTCAAGTTCTAAGCCACTTTACAGGTGTTTTTTGTATGATTTTCTGAAGTCGATGGGCCTGCTAATCCTCCTGTCAATTATTTTCCCTTTATTTGCACGTTTTTATAAAAGAAATATACCCATATGAATTGGCAGTTTTGGAAAAAGGAGTCAGCAACCGAGCAAAAAGAAGAGCAACCGAAATCTAAGGCGCGCGAATGGTGGGATGCTATCCTGTTTGCCGTGGTAGCCGCAACTTTGATACGCTGGCTTATCATGGAAGCATATACTATTCCCACACCTTCCATGGAAAATTCTCTTCTGGTTGGTGATTTTCTTTTCGTTAGTAAATTTCATTATGGTAGCCGTACAACCACCACGCCATTACAGGTTCCACTTACCCATCAAAAAATCTGGTTTACAAATATTCCTTCTTACGTCGAATGGATTAAACTTCCGCAGTTTCGCCTTCCGGGATTTAGTCATGTAAAGCGAAATGATGTAGTAGTTTTCAATGTACCGCCAAGATTATTAAATGATGGTATTGATTATCCGGTAGACCTGAAGACTAACTACATAAAACGATGTGTCGCTGTTGCCGGAGATACGTTGATGATCAAAGATCAGCAGGTATATATAAATGGGGTTGCCTCCGATAACCACCCGGAAATGCAATACAGTTATCTCGTTATCTCTGATGGACCAATCAATGAACGAAATCTGAATAAACTTACACTTGGGCCCGAAGATTACACCGTATACGGACGCCAGGAGGATGGCAAGTTTGTATATATGATGTGGCTTTCCAATGAAAAGGCAGATGAAATCAGAAAGCTGTCCTACATTAAATCCGTAGAACCGGAGAAGAAAACCCAGGACGACGGCTTGCTCCCCTACTCCGCTTATTACGACTGGTCAAACAATGGCGGCAAAAAATACTCCAGCTGGTCGGCCGACAATTTCGGACCACTTTGGATTCCAAAAGAAGGCGCAACAATATCAATCAATGATTCCACACTGGCATACTACGGTACGACTATACGGTTATATGATCACAATGATGACGTGAAAATCGAAGGTGGAAAATTAATTATTGACGGAAAAGAAGTAACTGAATACACCTTCAAACAGAATTATTATTTCATGATGGGTGATAATCGTCATAATTCACTGGACTCTCGTTTCTGGGGTTTCGTTCCAGAAGATCATATTGTAGGGAAAGCATTCTTCATCTGGCTGTCAATTGACAGACATGCAAGCTTCATACATAAAATCAGGTGGAGCAGATTTTTTAACTTAATCCGGTAAGATTAGCTGATCAATATTAGAAGGGTTAAAAGAAATTGGCGACTACCACTCAATTTCTTTTGACCCTTTGCTTTTCAGATATTCATTGGTTTTGCTGAAATGTTTACATCCAAAGAAACCGCGATCTGCAGAGAAGGGAGATGGATGAGCAGACATCAACACCAGATGTCGGGATCGGTTAATAATCTCTCCTTTTTTCTGCGCATAAGCACCCCAAAGCAAGAACACTACATTCTCTTTTTCATCCGATACTCGTTTTATTGCAGCATCTGTGAACTCTTCCCATCCTTTTTTCTGGTGCGAGCCGGCTGCAGAAGCACGCACCGTAAGCGTTGCGTTGAGTAGTAAAACACCCTGCCGTGCCCATCGTTCAAGATCGCCTGATTTGGGAATAGGGTTACCGAGATCCTGATGAATCTCCTTAAAAATGTTCACAAGTGACGGAGGAATTCTAACGCCCTCCCGAACAGAAAAACATAAGCCATTAGCTTGCCCTGCACCGTGGTAAGGATCCTGGCCAATGATTACCACCTTTACTTCCTGGAAATCGCAACAATCAAAAGCATTAAAAATCTCCTTCCCGGGGGGATAAACCAGTTGAGTTTGATATTCATGTCGCACAAAATCAATCAATTCCAGAAAGTAAGGTTTCGGAAATTCATCAGAAAGCTTTTGTTTCCAGCTGTGCGCAATTTTAACATCCATACGTTCAAAACTAATGGCAATCGTTAAAATCGCAATGCAACTATGATTTAATAAATTATACCTATATTGATATAATCTTAATTTGACTGATATTCAATGACTTAGAAGGAAATGAAAAGGTTCCCATAGGGAATTGTAAAAAATTAATATTTTTGATCCGTATGGTAACAGAAATCACGAAAGGGATTAAAGTAAGTGTCGAAACGGAGTACCAGCCTGCGTATTCCAGTCCGAGCCAATACCACTATGTTTTTACCTATCGTATTAGCATCGAAAATCACAGTGACTTCACTATTCAATTACTTCGGAGACATTGGCATATCTATGATGCAGGATTTAATTCGCGTGAAGTAGAAGGAGAAGGCGTTGTAGGTCAGCAACCGGTTCTGGAACCCGGACAAGCACACCAATACGTTTCAGGATGTAATCTTAAATCGGGTATCGGTAAAATGTTAGGTACTTATCTGATGGAACGTGTAGTTGATGGTGTTACGTTGCAGGTGAATATCCCTGAATTCACTATGGTAGCTCCGATACGACTCAATTGAGTAACAGATTCGTCCAGTTAAAATCCTTTATTACCTATTGGCTCGATGCCGTTGACGAACATTCGCTTCATTCCCCCTTCTTTTTTAACTTCTACGCGGAAATCATAAAGGGCAAACTTGAAGGCTCAAGCATTGATCAAATTGAGAAGATTCGGAACAACCTTTTGTCCGATCAGCGAACTATTGATTTACTCGATCTAGGTTCTGGTTCGGATCAATTTAAAGAGGCTTCCCGTAAAGTAAATGAAATTGCCCGAACGAGCTTGAGCTCAAAAAAATACTCGCACCTTTATGCAAGGATCATCCGATATTTTGGATTCAAAACAGTTCTTGAACTCGGTACATCACTGGGCGTTAACACACTGTACCTGGCATCTACTCGCGAAGCAAATGTTACTACATTCGAAGGATCCCCTGCTGTTGCCGAAATCGCACAGGGTTTGTTTGATCATACAGATTCCACCAACGTACAGATTCTGACAGGCGATATCGGTGAAACATTGATACCTTATCTGCAATCCGTCAAACAAGTCGACTTTGCGTTCCTTGATGCAAACCACCGTTATGAACCAACCTTAAATTACTTCCGGTTACTGTTGCCAAAAATAGGAATTCACAGCATCGTGGTAATTGATGATATTCACTACTCCTCTGAAATGGAGAAAGCCTGGACTGAAATAAAAACGAATGAAAGGGTTAACGCTACAGTCGATCTTTATAGATGCGGGATTGTGTTTTTTAATCCGTCACTTACCCGACAACACTTTGTTTTGCAATTTTAGGCATTGAATTCCATGCAATAAAACCTATTTTTACCCCAATTATTGACTAATACTATGAGCGAAAACACTCCCGCTGCCTCAACAACACCAAGGAAGAGCAATAAAAATGCAATTATTATAGCGCTACTTTCACTGGTGATCGTCGTTCAGGCTGTAAAAATTTATCTTGATTCTCAGGAGAAGCAGGAGATTAAGACCGATCTGACGTCAACTGAACAAGAACTTGCAACTACTATGCAGCGCATGACTGAAATCAGTGCTGAACTGGATATTAAGATTGCTGAAGTTCAAAAGCTAGGTGGCGACGTAACCGACATGCTGGCCGCGAAAGCTGAAGTAGAAGCGGAATTAAAACGTTCAAAGCGGGCAACCGGACAGGAAATAAAGGCATTAAAAGATAAGGTTGAAGGTTATGAGACGCTCTTAAAAAATAAAGATGAAGAGATTACCAAGCTTCAATCTGTTAACAAGGAACTGCTAACTGAAAACACTTCTCTCAAAACCCAAAAGAACGAACTTGGAGACTCGATCAATCGGTTGAGCCAGACGAAAGAAGCCCTGGCAACGAAGGTGGCTATCGCTTCGCAGCTTAAAGTTGAGAATGTAAAAATTGTAGGCTTGACTGACCGCGGAAAAGAACGTGAGTCGCCCTTCAAAAGCCGGCAGGTTGGAAAGCTTAAAGTAGATTTCAACATAGCAGAAAATAATGTAGCCCCTATAGAAGGCAAGAAGATTATGATTCGGATTGTGGATGAAAACGGTCAGGTACTTTTTGATGTCAGCCGTGGATCCGGAACATTTATGACCAATGGTAAGGAAGAGTTTTACACCGAATCCCAGGAAGTATTATTCGATAACACGAAGCAACAGCTTTCTTTCATTTATGATAAAGGTTCGGAATATCCTTCCGGTACATATAGAATGGAAGTTTATACCGACGATTATTTGATGGGGAGTGCCCAGTTTGTGGTGAAGTAAACATCCCAACAGATAAAGCGTAAGAGCCTGGATAATTTTCCAGAATGTAGAAATATACATTCCTTGCCAGAAATGATTCTTACACAATTGCCGCAGCATTGAATCGGACAACAGCGATGGTTTACATCCCTGATAAATCGCTAAAAGGTCTAGTCCTTTACACGATTCAAGGCAAGCATTCCCAGCATCCAGTCGGGCAAAGGTTTATCCGGATTTCTGTTTCGGATATTCAGATACCATCCTATCTTTTCAATGATTGGGATTTTATGTGTTTCCACGAACTCAATCAGCGTACCATCAGGATCTTCACAGTATGAAAAATGCCCTGCCGCTTTACCCATGTCGAATGAATCGCGACTGTCCACCGTGAAGCTAAAATTAGCCTGTTTACAGCGATCAGCCAGGTTAGCCATCCCGTTGATATCGAAGCATATGTGAATGTACCCCAGATCACCCCAATATCGATCGCGAAAGATTTTGTGTGGCTCCCTGTTTTTAACCTGAACAAGTTCGAGCTCTGTGTCACCCAACAGTCTGCAAAAGGCACCTGTCCTGTTTTTGTTCGACCGAAGAATCACCCTCCTGAATTCATTATCACCTCCCGGTATTCCGCCGAAGTCGTCAAACTTCTGAACACCATCATAAATCACTTCGCTGTAGCCCAAAACATCGCGATAAAGTCTTAGCGCATTGTCAACATCAGAAACTCCGATAACACAACCTGCAACCCCTCCGGTTATGGCCTTATTTTTCTTGAACCAGCTCTTACTTTCAATAATCTCAAACAGGTTATCGAAGGGATCTTTAACGTAGAAATGCTTCCTTCCATCGGGTGACTGCTGAATATTATTTACGAGATTTACACCGTCTGATTTCAGTTGGGAATATGCAGCCTGGATATCCTGCGTTTTAAGCTTAACGACAAACACGCCTGTATCACCCAGCAGATGCTCACCCTCTGACCTTTTTGGTGACCGGCTGGTATATTGCCAGATTTCAAATCCCCCTCCACCCTGCATATTCATAGCAAGAATGGCGTAACGATCCTCAGCCCTATCACCAGTATATCGGGTCATTAATGATGCAGTCGCAGAATCTTTAAAAACAGGCACGTCCATGCCAAAGTGCTTTCTATACCATTTCCAGGCTTTTTCTGCATCATCCACACCGATGCCAACTTGCTGTATTCCGCTGATTATATAACTCATAATAATCGGTAAGTAAGTAAATTTTTATAAATCCGTTTCATTTCTCCGGGCGATCGTCTTAAAAAAAACATAACAAAAACGGAAAGATTTGCAATTTGAACTCTCACCCAACTATTAGTCTCATATTTTCTTGCCGAAACGATGATGTTCTTGGGGATTATCCGAAAGGAATAGCGTTTCCTGAGCCGTATTAGAAAATCGTAGTCCTCCATGATCGTAAAGTGTTCGTCAAACCCTCCCAGAGAAAAAAAGACTGACTTTTTGATAAAAAGCGTCTGATCGCCACCTCTGCACATAATCCCACTAAACCGGTTGAAGTAGCAATTGAACTTGAGCAGTAATCGATCCGAATCGAATACATACCGGTAACACCCAGAATCAAAGCCCTCATCAAGCGATTCAAGAATATCATCCACAACAGAGGGTATTAATTTCACATCGGCATGTACAAAATAGAGAATATCGCCACGTGCATGTTGTGCACCCAGATTCATTTGACTCGCCCTGCTTTTACGCAATGTAGTAATGACGGTGGCCCCAGCCTTTTCCGCTTTTGTACAGGTCGCATCGTCGCTTCCCGAATCAACTACCAATATTTGAATTACCTCTTTACGGGCCAGTCGCCGAATGAACGTAACCAGTGACGCAATATGATCAGCTTCATTAAAAGTGGGTATTATGACACTAATCGTCATGATTATTCTTTTAATTTAACCTCGAAGTTTTTAATAGGATGATGCATTATTGCCCGAACGATCTTGCCGCGGTTGAAAAAAAACTTGTTTTTATTCCCTTGCACGTTAACGGTATACACATTATCCTCAACGTTATCCGCCGGAACCATTATACCATAGTTATCCGCAAGAATCGTCGTGATGGATGATGGGTATTCAAAATACAGTCGCGCTGAATTGTATTCGATCTTTTCCTTTATGGATACTTCATTTTTATACTTATAACCGTCCACCTGAACTTTATAATGATTATCCCTCCACGTAACTGTCGATTTGAAGTCACCTTTATTAGAATGGGTCATGACTGTAGAGGCGATTAACTGATTATCTTCATATACGGATGATACTGAATAGTCAACATTTACCCGGACGAAAAACCAAAAGCTGACTTTGCTGTGCAAAGAGTACCAAATGCGGTTATTCTTTGTTTCGCGAGTTGCTGTCATCACACCGATTTTGATTCCGGCCGCAGTAATATCATACTCCAGCTTTTCGATGGACGCATTGGCTGTAATTGTAAGCAAGAAGAAACTTAAAGCTATGAATATCGGTTTTATGGCTGCACTACGCATGATTTACTTACGTCTAAAATTGTGAGGACGGATTTTTATCCGTTCCGAAAACCAACCTACAAAAAATTAGCGTATGTTAAGTCGGTTATTTTAAGAATGTATGAATATGAAAACTCTGATTTCCTTTCTCTTTGTTACCCTGTTCTCCCAAATCGCCTTTAGCCAGGGGAAAGCTCCTTCGCATGAGCTCTTCAATACACTGCTGAAAAAAAACGTAACAAATCAGGGCGTCGTAAATTACAAAGCGTTTATCAGAGACTCTGTTGCGTTCAATCAGTACCTAAAGGTTCTTAGTGCCAACCCTCCGGATGAAAAGACGTGGAGCAGGAATGAACAAATGGCGTTCTGGATAAATGCTTATAATGCTTTTACTATCAAATTGATTACAAAATACTATCCCATAAAAAGTATTAAGGACATTGGCAGCAGCATTCAAATACCGTTCATTAATACCCCCTGGGACATAAAGTTTATTATGATCGGAAAAGACAAAATGGACCTCAATAATATCGAACATGGAATCTTGCGAAAGAAATTTGATGATCCGAGGGTTCATATGGCCCTGGTCTGCGCCAGTAACTCTTGCCCGATATTGTTAAATGAGGCGTATGATGCGAAACGACTTGACGAACAATTTACCAAACAAACAAAGGCATTTTTGAGTGACCCCTACAGAAACAAAATTGCTTCAGACAAAGCTCAGCTTAGTATGATCTTTAAATGGTATAGTATGGACTTCAACAAAAAAGGCAGTTCTGTGAAAGATTTTGTCAATAACTACTCGCCGATAAAAATTAAAGCTGATACGAAAATATCATATGTGGATTACGATTGGAATCTGAATGAGTAAAAAGTTCAGTCTTTCTTTGCTGGCGTACAGGCAGTAATCGGATTAGCCAACATGCATATCACGAACGAATGTCCACCGTTGGTTTTTACAACCACTTTGCTTAAAGCTTTTTCGCTTCCTTGTGTGGTTTAACAAGGCCAGCCTTAACGTCCTCTATACCCTTATCTATAGCAGTTTTCTCTTCTTCAGTAATCTCGTTCCACCAGTCCTGATTCTTCGGTCGATCCGAAGCATTCTGAGCTTTCAATTGCATCTCTATCGTTTCAACCAGTGCCCATTTGATATCTCAAGCTTCTCCTTCTCCAGATTTAATTCTTTTATTTTTTTGTCATAATTCACGATTTTTAGAATTTTTTCAACGATTATCAATTTTGTCATTGCACCCCACTCGTGAAAACTAACGTATCTGTAACAAGCCTCGGTAGCTGATATCTTCCTGTATCGACTTCCGCGGCAGGAAGAGTTTTCATCATGCTGCTAATGCCGGCAGCAGTTACATTTGTTTGAAAGAGGTAAATTTTCTTTAACGATTTTAATGTCCATAGATATTCTAATCCGACATCACTTACTTCAGTTCCCACCAGGTTTAGGGACGTTACCGTGGAAAGTGTCTGGAGTTCTTTCATTCCGGCATCATCTACAGAAGTATATTCGAGATTAAGATGGGTAAGGTTTAAGAGTTGACCAATAATCTTCAATCCTTCGTTTGTAATTTTTGTGCGACCAACGTTCAGCCAAAGAAGTTGATCCTTTAACGGCAGAAGGAGCTTAAGATCATCATCCGTTGCTGTCGTCGCGTTGACGAAGCTTACCGAAAGGTAGTTGGTTTCAGAACCGATCGGAATTACCAGGATACCTTTCGAAGTAAGTGCTGTAATCGTCTTCTCATCCGCTACAGATACTTCATCGGACGGAATCAAACTTTCCCTGGTGGTTTGTGTAACTGCTGTTTTTATATACTCTTTGACTCTCGAAGCCTGTTTCAACGATCCAATTCTGTCTTCAAAATTTGCTCCTTCCTCAATCCATACCTGAACAAGTGCTATTTCCACAGACGATAGCTGTGGCTTTTCACTGGGTGGCATGTGATGCTCATCCTCGAGTGGCAGAATCAGTCTGTTGTAGAGCGAACTCGAGTCTATTGCGCCCACTTGAATTATTGCACCATGCTTTCCTCCTTTTTCAATAAGCTCAACCTGATCAAGCCTGAGTTGACCTTTCTGCTTTCTTGCACTATGACAGGAATAACACTTTGAACTCAGTATAGGTTGAATAATACTTGTGTAAAACACAGCACTATCTACGTCGCCCATGTCAGCAATCGCAAAGGGTGTTGATTCTGAACTATCCTGTGTAGAAAAATCAAAGAGATAATCATCACCATGTGTAAGAGATCCACCCAAATGACCAGCAAGGGCAAGTAGAACGACTAAAGGAATCATTAAAAGTGTTCTGACAAGCCTTCTTAAATTCTTTTCTTTGAAATAGGTAATTGGACTCCTGCGAATTAAATAAACGATCGCCGCAAGGATTGCTGTTCCAATGCCAGTGTTACGATGAAGGTTTAAAAGCGAATCATCATATCCGCCCTCCTGCGAAAGAAGATATCCGCTTCCTGCCGCTATGAATGAAAAAAAAACACCCCAGAAAAGCATTGGCTGCACTGCCTGCCGCAATCTTTTGTACCTGGAGAAATAAGCACAGACCTCAAAGGCAAATGCGAGAAACAATATCCCTATCGGCATGTGTACCAGCAGGGGGTGTAGCCTGCCAAAAAACTGAATAATAATCTCCATAGCCAAATTCAAGAATAACGAGCTCGTAGCATTTCAAGCATGTACGTGTTGATTTCCCATTGATTGGCCACAGGCTGTCGTGTGTAGGGTAATGAGGGCATGTAATCCGCGGGACCAAACTCTGTAAGGATCGTTAAACGCTTACCCTCCTTTCGTTTTTGTGCTGCAACGGTATCCCACCACGCCATATGAGCATTCACTGCATTTTTCCATTCCGGGGCACGCGGATCATTTACTTGTGGTCCTTCCGGGTGACCAATGCGAGCGTGTATATGTCCGGTGCGGCTCAACGCGAGCGCTACAGTATCCGTTTGATCCGCGAGCAACGATTCATGAACGTTACACCAATGTGAAATGTCAAGTGTTAACATCAGTTCAGGGATTTTTTCCATAAACTGTCTCGCCACCGGAGCTGAATACAGTATTCGCGAACGATGTGTTTCATGATACACCGGAACACCTGTGCGTTCCTGCACCGATAACGTCAAATCGATGAACGCCTTATTTTGCTCAAACGAGAAATGATCACGACCGGAATGACAATTGATATAAACAGGTTTCAGAAGAACTGCCGCGTCAAGAGAAGATTTAAATTGTTGCAGGTGTGTTCGATAGTCTTTGTCTGATCCCCCAATAAGAAATCCGAACTTCAACTCGTGTTTTCCAAAAGCTGCCAAAAACTCCTTTCTTACTTTTTCGTCCTGAGGGTACCACGCTTCCGCACCGTCATATCCGAGTGCCTTAACTTTTGCACAAAACTGATCCCAACTACCTTCATAGCCCCAATTGGTAGCAAATATTAATAGTTCAAAGCCGGGCTTGGGTAAATTTCGCTCCAGGGGTTTTGCGAAAACATCCAGGTGATTAAGCATGAGGGCACCGGCGCCCGACATTGTACTTAGAGTGATAAAATTTCGACGAGTCAGTGACATGAGCAAAGCTTATAATTTCTTATCCTATTATTTCCTGAATCGCTTTTCCGGAAACATCCGTCAGACGGAATGGTCGCCCCTGAAACTGGTAGGTAAGTTTTTCATGATCAAACCCCAGCTGGCTGAGTATGGTTGCCTGAACATCATGCACCGATACTTTTCCGTTTACAGGATAGTATCCGATTTCATCAGTTTCACCCCAGGTCATGCCCTTTTTAATCCCCGCTCCTGCCATCCACATTGTGAATGCTTCCACGTGGTGATCTCTGCCAAAAAATGCCATCGCCTTTCCCTCGCGATTTTCCTGCATGGGTGTGCGACCAAATTCACCACCCCATACCACCAGTGTTTCATCCAGTAGTCCGCGTTGCTTTAAGTCCATCAGCAGTGCAGTCATCGGCCGGTCTATAAGGCGGCATTTATTTTTTAAGCCAATGTCAACAGACTCCTTCTCGGATGTTCCGTGCATATCCCAACCCCAGTCAAAAAGTTGAACGAAACGAACACCTTGCTCTACCAGTTTGCGTGCAAGGAGACAGTTGTTTGCAAAAGATGCTTTGCCCGGTGTTGTTCCATATAATTGATGGATGTACTCCGGTTCATTGTTGATGTTCATAACCTCTGGCACGGAAACCTGCATCCGAAATGCCATTTCATATTGAGCAATCCGCGTAAGCGTTTCCGGATCTTTATAATCAGCATAATGTTCACGGTTGACGTTGTTAATCGCATCGATTGTCTTTTTCTTCAGGTCGCGGTCAATACCCTTGGGATCGCTTAAGAATAAAACGGGATCACCTTCCGACCTGCATTGGACTCCTTGGTATACAGACGGAAGAAATCCACTTCCCCACACACTTTTGCCGGCGTCCGGAGTTTTGCCTCCAGAAGTAAGTACGACAAATCCCGGAAGATTATTATTCTCTGTGCCCAGCCCATACGTTACCCATGACCCTATACTGGGTCTGCCTAGTCTGGGTGAACCGGAATGTACAAAGAGCTGCGCGGGAGCATGATTGAACTGATCCGTGTGTACGCCTTTCAAAAAAGAAACCTCATCGGCCATTTGGGCAAAATGGGGTAAGCAGTCAGAAATATAAGCGCCCGATTCTCCATGTTGCTGAAACACTGCTTTAGGGCCCAGCATGCGCGGCGTTCCTCGTATAAAAGCAAATCGTTTTCCCTCCAGTAAGGAAGGCGGACACAATTGGTTGTTCAATTTTTGAAGTTCAGGTTTATAGTCGAACAACTCAAGTTGAGAAGGTGCGCCTGCCATGTGCAGATAAATCACACGCTTTGCTTTAGCGGGAAAATGCGGTGGCCGGGGCATCATTGCATCCATGACAGGAGCTATTGCTGAGGAAGCTTCGTTACCTGTTCCACAGCTTCCCAACAACGACCCAAGCGCCACGGCACCGATACCCGCTGCACTTTCTTTTAAGAAATGTCGTCGCGACAGGCTCCTTAAATGCTCAATATCAAAATACTTTTCATTCATTTGATTCGTCTCCCACCTTGGTTAATTCAATCATTCCTTTGTTAAAACTTCATCCAGGTTTAACAACGCACTGGCAACGACCGTCATCGCAGCAAGTTGGGGCGAGGCGTCGTTATTTGACATCAGGCTTCTTGCGGAAAGCGGCTTAGCCTGATATTCTACTAATGCTTCTTGATATAGACCGTTTAAAATATTCAGTTTTTTGTCGTGGATATCCCGCACTAGAATCATTCTGTAACCGGCCCTGATCTGTTCTTCTGATTTAGGACCTTGCTGTATCATCTTTTCGGCTAAGTGTCGGGATGCAACAACAAATGATGAATCATTCAAAGTGACAAGGGCCTGAAGCGGCGTATTGGTTCTGATTCTTCTGCTGAGGCATACTTCCCGACTTGAACCATCAAACATCATCATGGATGGATACGGACTCGTTCGTTTAACATACGTGTAGACCGACCGACGATAGCGATCGTCGCCGTCACTTTCTTTCCAATAGTCATTGCTGTACACAGAGTTCCAGATTCCGGCAGGTTGAAATGGCATCACACTTTTGCCATACATTTTCGTGCTCAATAAGCCGCTTACCGCCAACGCCTGATCGCGTATCTGCTCGAACGACAATCTGACCCGCGGACCGCGTGCAAGAAATTTATTTCCAGGATCGCGCTCCAGCTGTGCCGTTGAAACATGCGAGTCTTGGCGGTAGGTGGACGACATCACAATATCCCTTACCACTTTTTTCATGCTCCATTCATGTTCATTCATGAATCGCAAAGCGAGGTAATCAAGAAGCTCCTTATGACTGGGTATTGCCCCCTGCGTTCCAAAATCTTCCAGCGTTTCAACCAGGCCGCTACCGAAGAGTTGTTCCCAAAATCGGTTGACCATAACCCTGGCGGTAAGCGGGTTCTCTTTGCTCAGAAGCCATCGGGAAAAACCAAGGCGATTATAAGGTTGTCCTTCCGGAAACGGATTTAGCGACTTCGGTACATCCGGACCAACAGAGTCGCCTTCAGCAAGCCAGTTACCCCGTACAAAAATCCGTGTCGTGCGGTATTGTTCATGATTATTTTCGATCATGACCGGCGTATTCTCCACCTTTGCATTAATCAGCTCTTCGAATACCGTATTGATCTTTGTATACGATGATGATCCTTGTCCCGGCAGGTCTTCGCGAAATGCAAACCATTCAACCCCACAAACCGATCTGTCGCCCGGTAGCGCAGCATTTTTAAAAAGAAAGTATAAATCATGTTTTCCCTGAGAGGGTTTGATTGGAAACGATGCTGCTTTTTTTCCTTTTTCAAGTCGTCCTCCTCCGATGATTTCTCCATCAACCTTATCTTTTCTAATCTCGAACGACCCGCCTGTATCATTGGTCCAGTAATTCATGATCAGGTTTGCTTTCCCATCGAGCTTGACGTTTTTCAACCGGGCACTTCCGCCGGAGCGAATTCCAAGGTATTTATTGTCGATTAACTCACCATTGACAAACGAATCGAACGCATGGGGATGAAATTTCGGTTCCAGCGTTTTCAAAAACTTTGTTACTTCAACCTCCTGATCCTTATCTGAATTTTTCCGCACCCATTCCTGAATGGAAGCTAATTTTTTCTGGTCGTCAGGCTCATACATTCTTAGCGTAGGATGTTCGCCGGGGGTATCTTCATCCCGTGTGTTATTGAAGAATGCAACAGACTTATAATATTCCTCATTCAAAAAAGGATCGTAGGGATGAGTATGGCATTGAACACAAGCCATGGTAGTACTTTGCCATACCTCCCACGTTGTGTTAACCCTGTCCAGAAGTGCCGCCACCCGAAACTCTTCGTCGTCCGTGCCGCCTTCATCGTTGTTCATCGTATTCCGGTGGAAAGCCGTCGCGATTAGCTGTTCATCAGTGGGGCTTGGTAATAAGTCACCGGCGAGCTGTTCTGTTGTAAACCGATCAAAAGGCATATCATCGTTTAAAGCCTTGATTACCCAGTCACGATACCGCCAAATGGATCTTCCACCATCTTTCTCATACCCTTTCGTGTCCGCGTACCGCGCCATATCCAACCACCAGGATGCCCACTTTTCGCCGAACTGAGGCGAGGCCAGCAAAGTGTCAACGGCTTCGGTATAGGCTTCGGGTCTTTTATCATTTAAAAACTTTTCTGCCTCCTCAGGTGTCGGTGGTACTCCGATAATATCCAGATAAAGCCGGCGGATTAACGTTGCCTTATCTGCCTGCGGGGATGGGGTTAATTTTTCTCTTTCAAGAGTATTCAAAACAAAATAGTCGATGTCGTTACTGGCCCAGTCGTCGGGATCACCCGAAAATCCTGACAGACGGGTTATGGAGCGCGGTACCTGAACAGACTTTAGCGGGAGATAAGCCCAATGATCTCCCCATT
>JBGTEP010000181.1:0-28633 GCA_041747735.1 Chryseolinea sp. | reverse complement strand
ACATATAGAAAGGGGAGGTTTAGAGAATCAGCAACCAATGCTCCTTGCGCAATACCTGCAGTCGCCACCCCGGCAATCGATTCCACGGTAAAGTAGTTTTCGCGTATCGCCTGAACTAAGCCATCCCGAATTGTTTTTCTAATCTCAGGATAAGAAAGTGAGAGGCGGTTGTCACAATAAATTGGTGATTTCCAGCCGGAACTCCACGTAAACGGCTTATTTATGTTGAGCTTAATGGCTTCAATTTGAAGAAGCATGCCTGCTACTTTGCCGGCCGTTTCTTCCTGTATTTTTATTATTGGCATACTATGCGAAAGTTAGGATTAAAAATCTTTCCGGAAAAAATCAATATCTCATTCAAAGGTAATGCCTTGAAATCAGTCTTTCGTTCCTAAAAATATTTAAATCTCCTTGTCTGCTTGCTAATTATTTACTCTTTTGCGAATGAGGTAAAGTTGTAACCGCATCACCATGATCATTTTTATCAACGACATTCCCGTCCAGATTCTAAAGAAGGACGAACATCCTGATAAGGGACATGTAAATAGTACTTATGATGTGACCCAAGAACCCGTTACTCAGGCAAAGTTGTTGAATCATGTATGGCTGCAGAATGTCGGCCCTTCGGAGATTGATTTATTGTTACAGTTTCTGGATTCAAAAGTTCCGACAAACCTCCGTTCACTGTACATCACTGCTAATAACTACGATGTCATAAAGGATTACATGGGTAGTAAATTCAAGGTAGTGAAAGCTGCCGGGGGTTTGGTTCGAAAGAAGGATAAGTTTTTAATGATTTATCGGATGAAAAAATGGGATTTGCCGAAGGGGAAGAAGGAGCGGGGTGAGCGTAGTAAACAGACGGCGGTTCGCGAAATAGAGGAGGAGTGTAATGTGACTGTTCGGTTGGGTCAGAAAATCTGTACTACATGGCATACGTATACAATGAACAAGCGTCCGATGATCAAGAAGACGAAGTGGTATGTGATGGATATCCTAGATGACACTCGGATGCGTCCGGATACAGCAGAGGATATAGAAGAAACCAGATGGATGAATCGCAAGGAAGTTTATCACGCTTTGGAACATTCTTATAAATCCATTAGCTATGTCTTCGAGCAATACTATGATTTGATTGAAATTAAATCTTCGAAATAGTTTTACGTTCTGATCTCATTTCAGCATCACACAAAGGCTAAGCCTTTAATTTGTAAGGTAAAAATTCGGAAACGTCGCCTTTATACCTGTGCACTTCTCTTATAATGGATGAACTTATCCACGCAAGTTTAGGGGTGGTAATTAGAAATACAGATTCCATTTCAGGATACAGTTTTCTGTTCACTTGCGAGATGCTGTTTTCATATTCAAAATCAGTTGTATTACGAAGTCCGCGCAAAAGGAAGCGTGCACCATTTTTCCTGGCAAATTCGGCTGTCAATTCAGAAAACTGTACTGTTTTTATGTTGGGATATGCTTTGAAAGCGGTTTGGATGTAGTCAATCATAGCATCAATTTCAAAGTATCGTGTGCTCTTCTGACTGTTGTAGCCGATAGCAATTATGATTTCATCAAACAGTTGAAGTCCTCTTAAGACTATATCTTCATGTCCCTTTGTAAACGGATCAAATGATCCGGGAAAGAGCGCAATTCGTTTTGCCATATTGAACTAACTAAACATGTCGGAACAAAAAGTAATAATTTAATCGTACAACTTCCTCAGGGACAGATGTAGTCTTAATCGATTAGGTGTATGCTAAACAAATCGAAGTAATGGTGTTCAGGAATTTCATCAAAAACATAACTGAACTTCAGATAATCGGGTTCATCTCCGAAATTTACATTACCAATGTACTTATAGAATTCGTGATAATGTGGAGAATTTTCGCCTATATAACCCCACAAAACGATGCGGCTGGATCGCTGGTTCATATTCAGCGTTTTCATAACCAACATAATGTACTTCACATATTCAGCGAACTGTTTTATCGCAAACTGATTGTAGTAAACCAGTTTTCCTTCTTCGCATGCCAGGATATGAAGCTTAAATCGATCTACGTAGATATATAAAGGATTGTCACCACGACCTGATGCAAAATTTAGAGTACCTTCGATTAACGCAGCAGATTGGTGAGTGAACGTTGGAGAATTATTTGGATAAATACTATTAAGCCAATTTTTCAGGTCGATGTTAACGGCAAATACTGTAACCGCCTGGGCTTTTTCATTCAGTGATGCCATACACTCCTCCTTTGACGAATCTATGGTAGCGTTAAACTTTAAATAGTCTAGGAGCGACTCTTCGGCAAAAAGTTCTCTGGGTACTTGAACGAATTTTTGATTTTTAACTCCGACTTTGATTTTCTTCCAGAACCCTGCCTTTAGAACCGCATGGGCATCAAAAAGTTGATCAAGAATCTGCAATAACTCTTCGTTAGAACTAAGGCCAGGAAAAACGAAATCCTCGAGAAGGAGCACCCTGTTTGCCTGTGGTTCTACAACTAAAACCTGTAAGTCGCGTGTTCCAATGTTAATTATAAGGTGATATTGATCAATAGATTCTTCTTCAAAAAGTTCATCTTTGATCTTGCGGATTAGTTTAAAAGTCAGTGCTGTTGTCTGCAATTTATTCCCAGTTTCCACCAGTGCCTACGTCAACTCGAGAACCAAAATGAAGTGGTTGACGATTTTTTGCCTCATTGCTGGCTTTTCTTTCGGGGTTAATAGGGGAAGGATCTCTCACTTCTATGACACTGATCTTGGCATTATTCCGGTCTATTTTTCCAACAAAAATATCAAACATCTTGCCGTTTGAGCCCGGTACGGTGGCCAGTGATTTAATGTCTACTGCAGGGTTTAAAACATAATCCCACAGATTGTAAAGATTGGTTCCTTTTTTCACAGCCGTCCCGGAAGCAATTTTAGCAACGGATGTAATGGTTCCCTGCTCTGTGAAATTGTACACTTCAACTTTATCCCTTCCTTCAGCCTTCATTCTGTAAGCTGGTGCTCCCTTTACAACAAAATCACCCTCTTTTGCAACCACGCCATAGAGGATGCCGTCGGTAGAGGTATTTATAGTAGCCGTTTTCTTAAATATCCTGTCTTTAGCAGGCATAAAACCAATGGTATCTATTTGAACATCGACTTTTTCTTCTCCGTAACTAAGTTGAGTGATTTTTTCCGTACGTAGGGTAATGGGTACACTGCCTGTTTCAATAAAATTGATCAGAGAGTCCCAATTTGCGGTATAATGTCCGAACTGCTCCAGGTAGACCTTTTCCGCTTCCCGGATAACTGCCAATTTATCTGTAATCTGTTTTTCCGTGGTAATAATAGATTCTTTAAACTCGATCGTAGAATTGATACTGTCGTAAAGGAAGTAGGCCAATCCGATACTTATCGCGAAGAATACAATAGATAAAATTCTGGTTAGGTTCATTGTCGAAGGTTTAAGTGTGCAATAATAAATATTTTACAGGGTAAATCACAAGGTAGTTTTTATGGAATGCCAAATTAAATGCTGTAAAAACCCGACAACTCTTTGAATTTTTTTTGGTAGGTCGTTAACTGAAATATCCCGTGTAGCTCTTGCGCCGGAATGTCGTGAATTTCTTGTTCTGATTTAAACTTTACATCCTGAATTACCTGTATCTCAGGGTCGTAACCTATCGCAATGGCTCCACCAGTCTGCTTAACATTGAAAAACAATTCAATGGAATGCAGCGGGTTTTTGAGGAATTCGCACCCAAATGCAAATTTGAGGGGTGTGATTTCAAGGCCGGTTTCTTCAAGAAACTCGCGTTTTAATCCCATTTCAATGGTTTCTCCAAAATCTAATCCTCCGCCTGGAGGAGCCCAGAAGTTACTGCTGTTTAACCTTTTATGATTTACCATGAGCAATTTGTCGCCGTCCCAGCAAAGTCCGCAGACCCTGATCCGAATTCTATGACCATAAATTTTTGAGATTTCCGGATCCATTTGGTTACCCTTGATGTTAATTAGCGATCGATAACAAAGTCACACAAAACCAGATAAAAATTCCGATTTCTGGCAAAATTGTTGACATAAGGACTTAAATTTGACAAAAAAACAAGGTATGAAGAAGTATTTTTTCCTGTTCGTATTCTTAGGGATAACCGCATACGGCTATGCCCAGGACAACAAAACCGCAGCAGCCGGGCCAGTAATCGTGTTTGAGAAAAAAGTACACGATTTCGGTGACATCCTTCAAGGCGATAAAGTTGAGGAAACCTTTAGATTTACTAATGCAGGCACTGAACCATTAATTATAACTAATGTGCAGGTTACTTGCGGTTGCACCTTGCCAAAAGCCTGGCCACGTGATCCGATCCCTCCAGGAGCAAAAGGTGAGCTCACAATCGCATTTAATAGTGCTGGTAAAAGCGGACGCCAAAATAAAGTCGTTACCGTCGTTTCTAACGCATCAAATGCAGATGGAAGTCAGATCTCTTTTATTGCTAATATTTTAGAGAAGAAAATTCAGGCTCAATAGTCTTACATAAAACTCATTCGCATAAAGGCTCCGACGAGGGGCCTTTATTTTTTATATACTCCGATTTTTATATACTCCGATAGAAAGAAGGATCCAACCCAGAATAAAAAATACGCCTCCTATCGGCGTTACTGTTCCTAAAATTCCAAGTCCTGTAAAACATAAAACGTATAGGCTTCCACTAAAAAATAAAATCCCAAAAAGTAAAGATAAGCTGGCATAGCGGAGAAGCTTAGATTGATATGTCGGCATCAATGCACCAATAAACAACATTGCAAGGGCATGGTAAAATTGATACCGGACAGCAAGCTCGTATGTGTCAAGTCTCCCGGTTGAAATGAGCAATGGTTTAAGAGCGTGTGCGCCGAAAGCACCAATCATAACGGCAATACCTCCCATAGCCGCCGCGAAAAGAATTGTTTTTCGTTGGTCCATTTAAATCGAATTTCGGTCTCCAAAAATACCAGAACCCACCCGGATCATCGTGCTACCTTCGGCTATTGCTAATGCGTAATCGCTACTCATTCCCATGGAAATTTCTCTCATTTCAACATTTGGTGGTAGAGGGAGAGATTTAACTTTCTCGAAAAACAATTTCAGTTCGCGGAATTCTTTTTTTATCTGGCTTACATCCTCAGTTAGTGTTGCCATACCCATTAATCCGGTTATACTGATGTTTTCTAAGGTCTTAAAATTTTCCTGGTTCAGCATATGCATCACTTCATCGTAAAAGAATCCAAACTTGGTTTCTTCTTCGGCAATATGAACCTGTAGCAAGCAGGGTATGATCCGATTAAAACGCCCGGCTTGTTTGTTGATTTCCTCTAATAACTTAAAGCTGTCTACTGAGTGAATGAAACTAACAAATGGAGCAATATATTTTACTTTGTTTGATTGCAAATGACCGATCATATGCCATTCAATGTCATTCGGAAGGGCGTCATGTTTGGGTACCATTTCCTGGACTTTATTTTCTCCAAATAGGCGTTGGCCGGCATCGTACGCTTGCTGAATTTTCTCGATCGGATGTGTCTTGCTGACTGCGATGAGTTGGCAACCAGCAGGTAAGGTTTGACTCAAATTATTGATGTTATTCTTAATATTCATGCCTATTTTTAACCCGTGAACCACCAAAGTTAATGTAAATATGGCGATCCTTGGAACTTTGCTTAAAAAAGGAATTCGAATCCGGGAGATGCTGGAGCAGGAATATACATCTCCTTTTGATCTTCAAAAAAAGGAACTGAAAGAGCTGTTGATGACGGCGACTCAGACAGAGTTTGGCAAGCATTACAATTTTGCGGATATTCTTAGTGGATTCAGAAAGCGCGATAAGGAGTTCTATAAACGGTTTAAAAGTCAGGTACCCATCCATACTTACAATAAAATTTATGCTGACTGGTGGAAGTTAGCACTTGAAGGTGCCAGGAATGTATGTTGGCCCGGAAGGGTTAAGTATTTTGCTTTAAGCTCCGGTACATCCGAAGCTTCTTCGAAATACATCCCGGTTACAAAGGAGATGACAAAGGCTATACAAAAAACCAGTATCCGGCAAATTCTTAGCCTTTCCAAGTATGATCTTAAGCCTGAAATTTTTGAATCTGGAATTTTGATGCTCGGTGGAAGCACACACTTGAATAAAAGGGGCAGTTATTTTGAAGGAGACTTAAGTGGTATACAAGCTGCACGACTTCCTTTTTGGTTTCAGCATTTTTATAAACCCGGAAAAAAGATTGCTAAAACCCGGAACTGGGATTCTAAACTCGATGAGATTGCAAAGAAGGCGTGGGAGTGGGATATAGGTATCATTGTTGGAGTTCCGGCATGGATACAAATCCTTATGGAAAAAATAATTTCACAACACAAGCTGAAAAATATTCATGAATTATGGCCACGACTTGAAGTTTATGTTCACGGTGGTGTTTCGTTCGATCCATACAGAAAGGGATTTGAGAAATTATTGGGTCGCCCGATTCAATACATTGAGACATACCTTGCATCCGAAGGCTTTATTGCATTTCAGGCCTACCCAAATAGAAGGTCTATGCGCCTGGTTTTGAACAATGGAATATTTTATGAGTTTGTTCCCTTTGATGAAAAAAACTTTAATGCTAGCGGCGAAATAAATCCGGATGCGGAGACACTTCTTATTGATGAAGTTGAGGTGGGTAAAGATTATGCCATTCTTCTTTCCTCATGTGCCGGCGCGTGGCGATACATCATCGGCGATGTCATCAAGTTTACTTCCCTCGATGAGGCTGAAATTGTTATTACGGGAAGGACTAAACATTTTCTTAGCCTTTGTGGGGAGCATTTGTCAGTTGATAACATGAACAAGGCGATCGAATTGGTATCAAATGATTTTAATATCGATATTCCTGAATTTACTGTAGCAGGTATTCCATATGATTCGTTGTTCGCTCACCATTGGTTTATTGGAACGGATGATCATGTGGATAATAAAATCTTGAAAGAAAAAATTGATGAGCACTTAAAAACTCTGAACGATGATTACGCCGTAGAGCGAAGCGCGGCCCTTAAAGAAGTAATTGTTGAAGTTATACCTGTAAAGACATTTTATGCATGGATGGAGTCAAAAGGCAAGGTTGGTGGACAGAATAAATTTCCTCGCGTAATGAAAAATGCACAGTTGGAAGACTGGAAGAGTTTTCTTCAAATGCACAAGAATGGAAGTCATTCTTAATGGTGTAATTTCCGGCATTGTACTGTCCTTTCTGGTTGGGCCGGTATTTTTCACAATTATTCAAACAAGTATAGAAAGGGGTTTTCGGAGTGGTTTTTTTGTAGCATTGGGTGTATCCGTCAGCGATGCCTTTTACATTTTGGTTTCTTACCTCGGGTTGATTCAGTTCATGCAGGCTGAGAATTTTCGTCACTACCTGGCATATGGCGGAGGGGTTGTACTTTTAGTTTTCGGATTGTATTACCTTATTGTTAAAAGCAGGACACTTACCCAGTATGATCCAGCGAAAGTTAATGCGAGAAGTTGGGTCCGACTAACGGCAAAAGGGTTTATCATTAATGGGTTGAGTCCAATGGTACTTTTCTTTTGGATTGCTACCGTTGGAGTAGCCACGACTAAACTCGGTTACAATTCAACGAAGGACCTCTCCATCTTCTTTTCCTCGATAGTTGGAACTGTGTTTACCACTGATATCATCAAAGCTAAGCTCGCTGATAAGCTTCGTTTACTTATCACTCCGAAATTCATTCGTTTTATGAATATTATTCTCGGTATTGTCCTTGTGATTTTTGCCGGAAGATTAATTTTTTTCCCGGATAATATCCCGCATTAGCATTCCTCCGGAGTTAGTCCTGAAGTACATTGGTTATGAAGGTAGACTTCAGCAGCAACCATACGAGAAATAATGCGACAGCCCATTGAAGGTAGATAAAGTAGTAGTCGGAGGTGTCTTTAAAACGGGTCTCTTTAATTTCAGCTTTTTCGAATTGGTCAATACGCGCAAAGACTTGTCCCAAAGCCTGATTGTCGGTTGCTCTGAAAAACTCACCTCCGCCAATCTCAGCAATTCTACGCATGGTAGTCTCATCTACCGTGTTTTCAATCATATTTGGCCGGCCGAAGAAATCTTTTCCATAAGGGACTAAGCCTTCCTTACCCACGACAATCGTATAAAGCTTGATACTATAAGCCGATGCCAATTCGGCGGCAGTAATTGGATCAATATTTCCTGCAGTGTTGTCGCCATCGCTTAATAAAATACAGACTTTGGTTTTTGATTCAGATTCGCCCATCCGGTTTGTGATAACTGCAAGTGCGCTACCAATTGCAGTTCCTCTGTTTTCGATCATCTCGAAGCTGATTTCATTGAGATAGGATTTCAACAAGTCGTAGTCGGTCGTCAGCGGTGCCAGTGAGAAAGCATCTCCCGAAAACACAACAATTCCAATGCGGTCTTGAACTCTGCCTTCGATGAAATTTCGTGCTACCTCTTTGGCTGCCTCTAGTCTGTTGGGTTTAAAATCTTCAATCTGCATGGATTGTGAAATGTCGAGCCCAATCATAATATCGATTCCCTCAGTCCATTGCTCTACTTTTTCATTTGTCTTCTGCGGTCTCGCAAGTGCTATTAGGATGAACGCAAATGAAAGTAGTAGTAAAAGTTCTGGAAAGAAACGGATTAGAGTCAGCGGCGAAACGTTTAGGTCTTTTGGCGTTACTGCCACCGGAAGCTTTTGATTGAGCTTGTAGCGCATGAGCCAACGCAAAAGAAAAATTAAAGGAAGTGCTGCAATAGCATATAAAAATACCGGGTTCTCCCACGTAAACGTATTCAAGGTGGAAAGGGTAAACCAGTCAAGCGAAAGCCATGAGGTAAGTTCTTTATCCATGTTTTACCTCCTCGACTTTTTTTGCAAAGCGCTCGTCAGCATACACTTTAAGATTTTCCAACGAATCAATAATATTGGTGCTGTGCCCATAGATTGCACCATCGACGGCATGAAGATTTTTAGCTAATGATTCATTTTTTTCCAGCTGCATTACCTCACGTGTTGTGAGTTTTGTGTAGGGTCTGGCTTCGAGTTGCTCCATATATTTTTTCCAGCGTGAAAGTGCATTTTCAGCAGTGATGGAAGAAAATGTTGTATTAATGTTTTCGACGTAGCTGGAATATGCTTCAAGAAAATTTTGATGAGCTTTGTGCATTCGCTTCAATCGGAAGTATGTTCTTATTCTTTTGCCAAATATTATCCAGACTACTATTACGGTGACGAGCAATACTGTTACGACAATAATAAGAATGGGATAATTAAAAAGATATGAAACCTTTTGGTAAGCAGTGTTTACTTTTAATGGCACATTTTGAGCCGTGATGGAGTCGGGTAAATTCTTTACCAGCTCTGCAAGAAGAATGGTATCACGCCTGGAGTAGACTGCCGTACAGTCCAAAGGGTTCAATTGATATACCGGTAAACTGAGTGATTGAATTCGATCGATTTCAAAAGTTGATAAATAATAGATTACACTATCGTAGCTTTTTCCTCCGCTTGTTTTCGTAGTGAAATAGGTTCGCTTTTCATATTCAAAGGGAGAGAAAGCAAAGGTTGAGTCTGGGAAGAGAATCGCAGCCGTAGTGGGATACTCTGCTGCAAGATAAAACCGTGTCTTGTCGCCGATAATGAGGCTATCCTCAAAAAAACCACTCCTGACCAATACATCCTGCCCAAAGCTTTTTTTCAAGCAGCAAATAAACAGTACAATAAACAGCAAGTAAATCTTATGACGCCTCAATTCTCTCACCATCTAAGTTGTTTTAACGGACCTGTTTCTTACTTTAAACAAACGTAGTAATTTGGGTACATAGTCTTCATCCGTATCCAGCGATATAAAATTGATCTGATGCTTTCGGCTAAATTGTTCCAGCTCTGCTTTTCTTGTTTCGTGCCGTGAGCCAATCTTTTCCCTGAAATCACCAAACGATGTATTTATCCATAAAGTTTTTTTTGATTCTTTATCGATAACCGGTATGATGCCGAGTTTAGGTAATCGAGTTTCCCGCTTGTCGCTAATGTGGATGATTACCAGGTCATGTCTGCGGGCAAGGGCTTTTAAATTGTGAAAGTATCCATCATCAATAAAATCTGAAATAAGTATAACAACACTTCGGCGTCGAATGGCATTCAATGCAAATGCAATAGCTTTTGCCAGGTTGGTCTGAAGTGATTGTGTCTTTAGCTTAGCAAGTGTACTGATGATTTCATAAGCTTGAGAGTGGCCTTTCGTCGGCTTCATATACTTTTCCTTGACATCGGAAAAACAAATTAATCCTACATGCCCTGATTCTTTTGATGCAGACAGGGCGAGTACGCCACAAATCTCTTTTCCGATATCGGCTTTTGTGCTGCCAGGGCTACCAATATCTTCGGAGGCACTTACATCCAAAATAAAAAAAACGGTCTGTTCCTTTTCTTCCTTGAAAGTTTTTACAAAAGTACCGTGGCCTTTTGCAGACACGTTCCAATCAATAGTACGTATGTCATCACCATATTGGTAAGGTCTTACATCATCGAACTCCAGCCCAGATCCCTTAAAGATGGAATGAAAATCACCCTGCATCTGGCTGTTGATCGCCTTGCGGATTTGGATTTCGTATTTGCGTAATTTTTTTAAGAGCTCTCGCACCGTGTATTCTGCCGTTGGAATAGTATTTGTACTTCTCGTGTCCGATGTCTGGGTCAGCTTTAAGCCGACGTGTGACAATCAGAAAACACTGTTTTCGCCAAAAATAGAACAATTATGAGTATTTTGCCGCACCCAAAATTAAGTATAGCTTGATAAAATCCGTGAAAGGTTTCTTCCATGCCAATTGTCTGACGCTTTGTCTGATGGGGAGTGTGTTTATGGTTTTTGCCTGCTCCAAAAAAGAACGTGTACCCGATGGTATTCTGAACAAAGAGCAGATGGTAAATATGCTTTCTGAACTTTATGTTGTGGAACAGAAAATTAGTGTGCTGGGCATCAAGCGCGACTCATTAACACAGATCTTCGATGTGATGAAGGACAGCGTTTTCATAAAGGCGGGTACGACAGACTCGGTTTTCAGGCAATCTTTAAACTATTATATGGATCGCCCGGAGGTATTTGAAGGGCTTTACACAGCGCTGATAGATTCCTTAAATCTTCGTGAGCAGCAATTGATTTCTTCAAAACCTGTGAAATGATTTATCCTGAGTTTTTTGAACAAAAACTAGGCTTTGATCAAATCAGGGTGAAGCTTAAAGGCTATTGCCATTCCCCTGCTGGCGAGGAATGGGTCGATTGCATGCAATTCAGTAAAGATTATGATTTTATCAAAACACTGCTGAAGCAGAATCTGGAATTTCGTCAAATTCTGGAAAAAGGGGATTCCTTCCCTTCCCGATACTTTTTTGACCCTACAGAATGGATCAGGAAAATTGCAGTTGAAGGCAACTGGCTGGAAGCCGAAGAGTTTTTGAACCTTGCTTATTCTCTTGAAACCATTGTAGCCAGCAAAGCTTTCCTCATAAAAACGGCGGAAATCTATCCTGAACTTTTCAGGATGTCAGAGCCAGTGACCGTCACTAATGCATTAGCGCAATCAATCCACGCCCGGATTGACGACAAGATGATGGTGCGGGATTCGGCGAGTTCCGAGTTAGGAAGGATAAGAAAAAAATTGCGAGAGGAGCAAGCAAGATTGCGAAAACTAGCGGATCAGATTTTCAGATCCGCAGTGGGAGAAAGCTGGGTGCCCGAAGGAGCGCTTCCCACAATTCGGGATGGCAGAGTTGTAATACCGATTCAAGCTGAGCATAAGCGCAAGCTTAAAGGATTTATCCTGGATGAATCGGCAACCGGACAGACTGTTTTTATGGAGCCAGCCGAAATGCTGGATGCGAATAATGAAATCCGTGATCTGGAACATGCTGAAAAACGAGAGGTCATCCGGATCTTACGTGAATTAACGGATGATTTCAGAGCTCACTTGCCCGCTTTGAAAGTCGCCTATCGATTTCTCGCTCAACTTGACTTCGTACGTGCAAAAGCGAGGTTTGCACTGGAAATAAATTCTGATTTGCCGATAATCGAAAATATGCCTGAGATGGTATGGTATAATGCCAGACATCCGTTACTATATCTCAGCTTAAAAGGCAAGCGCGAAGTTGTACCACTTACTATTGAACTTAATCAGCAATCCCGTATGCTGCTTGTTTCGGGCCCTAATGCCGGTGGGAAATCGGTTTGTCTGAAAACGGTAGGGCTACTCCAATATATGGTTCAGTGTGGTATGTTAATACCCGTATCGGATCGTTCCAGGGTTGGAATTTTCCATGACATCTTTTTAGATATTGGCGATCAGCAGTCATTAGAAAATGATCTGAGTACATATAGCAGCCATTTGAAAAACATGAATGTTTTCATTCAATCTGCTACTGATAAATCCCTGGCACTAATGGATGAGCTTGGTTCGGGAACTGACCCCGATTTTGGTGGCGCTATTGCTCAGGCTATTCTGGATACCCTTTTAAAGAAACGTGTTTGGGGAGTAGCCACAACGCATTACTACAATCTTAAGCTATTTGCCGGGCAGCACCCTGGAATCACCAATGCTGCAATGCGATTTGACGATCAGAACCTGGAGCCATTGTATTTGCTTGACATTGGAAAGCCGGGTAGTTCTTTTGCCCTGGAGATTGCCCGCAAAACAGGACTGCCGTTGCAGACTATAGAAGAAGCGGAAAAGCTGGTGGGTAAGGATCTTGCAGGTTTCGAAACGCTTGTACGGTCTCTGGAGAGAGAACGGCAGGAGCTTAGCGAAAAAATTAAGAAACTGGAAAAGCAGGATGCGGAGCTGAAAAACTCGCTCGCGAAATACCAGTCATTGTATGCTGATCTTGAAAATCGTAAGAAAGAAATCATCACCAAAGCGAAAGAGGATGCATCTTCTCTTTTAAAAGAAACAAACCGTCAAATCGAGAAGACGATCCGTCACATCAAGGAAAACAAAGCGGAGAAAAAAGAGACCAACAAAGTCAGAAGAAACCTTGAAACATTAACCCATAAGGTCGGTGAAGTAGCCGTTGTAGAAAAACGCAAATCTGACGTTTTAAAGGAAGGAGAGAGAGTCCGCATTATCGGACAAGAGGGGAGTGGCATTATCCTGGCTATTCAGGATAAGAATGCAGTGGTTCAGTTTGGGTTGATGAAATCAGTAATCAAGCTGGACAAGATCGAAAAAATAACGGTACCGATCGAAAAGGAAATTGTTTCTCGCTTACGGTCGGCTGGTATTAACGTTCTGGAGAAGCGCGCCAACTTTAGCAGTACACTTGATATCCGTGGAAAACGGGTTGATGAAGTAATGGGAATTCTCGATCAGTTCATGGATACAGCCATATTGTTAGGCCAGGGTGAACTCAAAATACTTCATGGTAAAGGTGAAGGGGTCTTAAGAAAAGTTGTTCGTGATCACTTGAAAAAATTTAAGGAAGTAGCCAGCATGAAAGACGAGCATATTGAACAAGGTGGTGATGGTATCACCGTCGTTGTATTAAAATAATCGCGCAAGTCCTATCGAAAAAAAAGCCTTACATTAATAAGGCTTTGAAACATTAGCTCGCATGGTAATCTTTAAGGTCTTGTGAAGACAAACGTCCAATTACCCTCTACGGATTCAATGCGTCCACTGTTTAAAAAGCCAGGACCTGATTCCGGATAAATAAAATTCAGAGTAAGAGTCTTATCAGAATTTGTCAGGGCATAACTCATTTCTATAAGATCACTCTGTCTGACTATTGTGTTTGAAACACTTCCGGCTTTGAATTTCCAGGCATCATCTTTTTTCCAGGGACTAATGCTGGGCCAGGATGTCGCGGTGCTTGTGTAATTATAAGAGCCGCCCGTACTAAATGTACCAGCAATAGTAATTGTCATCCCTGGGTATTCATCGGTTCTGTCTGTACCATCATTTGCGCTTTGAAGAGTCCAGGTAGATTTTAGTTTATCCAGCTGTACTTCTTCCTCCGACTTGTCACCATCGCCACCACTGCAGCTTGCGTAAAATAAACCTGCGCTAACGAGTAATAAAAGAGACAATAATCTTGCTACGTGTTTCATGCTTCAACATTTAATTAATTACGAATATCACTGTAAAATCAATAAAATCAAACTTCATTGGATTCTGATTTCTGTTAGGGATGATAACTTAATAAGGGTTGGTCGCATCACGTAACCTTTATTTGTAACTCATTATATCTATTTTTTGCGCATTAGCCGGATATTCCGACGTCTGATTGCTGGCAATAAAAACCAGGCAGCTATCCGGTAAAGATTTTACTTGCGCCAAATACCAGTCGAATGCCTGATTGTCTAAGTTGGTGCCTGGTTCATCCAAAAAGATGATATCCGCCTGAGAGAAGAAAGCGAGGAATAGTTTAACCCGTTGCCTCATTCCGGATGAAAAATTCGAGATATGTTTATCCTTTGCATGTGATAAATACATGCGGTCCAACATCTCAGCTTCGGTAATCTTATACCTGCACGGTTTTAATTGGAAATGGAAACGTAGTTGTTCCAACAGTGTGAATTCGTCGATCAGGTCAAGATAAGGTGTGGCGATGGTAATGTGCTTATAGATGTCTTCGCCTGGAATTTCTCCCTTTGGGGTTAGATACTTTATTCCTCCAGTGCTTGGCGGCATTTGTCCCCAGAGTATTTGAAGTAACGTAGATTTTCCTGACCCATTTGCTCCCGTTATCGCATAAATTTGCCCGGAAGAAAAGGTGTAATCCAGATTGCGGAAAATCCATTCACGATTGAATTTTTTTCCCAGCTTCTCTACGGTGATGCTCACGGGTGAAGCTAGTGACGAATGTTTATCGGTAGCTGATGGTAGAGCGCCAGTCATAGCAATGATCAATCATTGCCACCATATCCCTTCATAATACCGCGTTCGGAGGTGCGAATGAAGTCAATGATGTAGTCGCGTTCCGGACTGGCAGGAACTTCCTTCTCTACTATATCGAGGGCCTTCGAATTATTGAGGCTCTTGAGAAAAATATATCGGTATATCTCCTGAATCTCGCTGATTTTTTCCGAGCTAAAACCTCGTCGACGAAGACCGACTGTATTAATGCCGGCATACGTTAATGGCTCGCGAGCGGCCTTTGTGAACGGAGGTACGTCTTTCCGTACAAGTGATCCACCGGATAACATCACGTGCGCACCTACCTTGACAAACTGATGAAGAGCACTGGCTCCGGCAACAATTGCCCAGTCGTCGATCGTTACGTGTCCTGCTACTTGCACCGCATTGGCGAGGATACAGTTGTTGCCTATAACGCAGTCATGGGCCAC
Organism: Chryseolinea sp.; assembly: GCA_041747735.1. Lineage (GTDB taxonomy): Bacteria > Bacteroidota > Bacteroidia > Cytophagales > Cyclobacteriaceae > Chryseolinea. Next base: position 13,259 of record JBGTEP010000181.1, on the reverse strand, counting down.
ATGCACATAAGCCATCAAGAGGCAATTGTTTCCAATTACAGTCTTGAACTTATCTGCCGTTCCTCTGCTGATGGTAACGGATTCGCGAATAACAGTATTATCACCAATATGAGTTTCTGTTTTTTCTCCGGCAAATTTCAAATCTTGAGGAGGGGACGAAACGGAAGCAGCAGGAAATATTTTTACATTTTTCCCCAGGCGTGCACCATCCCAGATGATTGCTCCAGGTCCTACCCAGCAGGAATCAGCGATGACAACATCTTTCTGAACGGTAGCGAATGGCTCGATGATTACATTATCACCAATTTTGGCCTCGGGGTGTACGTTAGCTAGGGGAAATCGGCTCATGAGTCTTTTCTAACAATACTGGCTGTCATCGTGCCTTCACAAACGAGGGTATTACCAACATAGGCCCTACCCGTCATTTTTGCGATTCCACGTTTAATAGGTGCCAAAAGATCGCACTGAATTACCAGTGTGTCTCCGGGAAGTACCATTTTTCGAAATCTGAAGTTTTCTATACCCAAAAAATATGTCCAGTAGTTTTCAGGGTCAGGTACTGTGTTCAATACCAGGATTCCACCTATCTGCGCCATGGCTTCAATCTGAAGTACCCCTGGCATTACCGGGTTGCCGGGAAAATGCCCCTGGAAGAAATATTCATTGGCGGTCACATTTTTAACGCCAGACACGCTTTCATTATCGAGATAAATGATTTTGTCAATCAGCAGAAATGGATATCGGTGAGGAAGCGTTGCCGCAACCTTGTTAATATCCATGACCGGTGGGAGACTTGGATTGTATTTCGGTCTGCCTTTCTTGTCAGACTCTTGCATCACCTTTTTAAGCTTTTTCGCGAATGCAACATTAGCAGCATGACCAGGCCTTGCGGCAAGTATCTGAGCTTTTAAAGGTCGTCCTGCCAGCGCTAAGTCACCGACGATGTCCAACAGCTTATGGCGGGCTGGCTCGTTTTTGTAACGAAGTTCGATATTATTCAATATGCCTTCTTGTTTAACCGCTACTTTCGGTTTTCCAAGCATTTTGGCGATGTTATCCAGTTCGTTTTCCTGTACTACGCGATCAACAATAACAATTGCGTTATTCAGATCGCCGCCTCGAATGAGATTGTTTTTATAGAGCATCTCCAGTTCATGAAGAAAACAAAATGTCCTGCACGAAGCGATTTCCTTTTCGAATTGGCGTATGTCTGTGATCGATGCATGCTGACTACCTAGCACTGGGGAGTTGTAATCTATCATTACAGTGACACGGTAGTCGTCAAGAGGAAGGGCGGCAATTTCCACGTTTCTTGCAGCCTCCCGGTAGAACAATGGTTCTTGCACTTCAAAGAAATCGCGTAAAGCATTTTGTTCTTCGGAACCTGCGGCTTTAAGTACTTCTACAAATTCTATCGAACTGCCATCCATGATCGGGCATTCCGGCCCATCGAGTTGGATGATAACGTTATCGATCTCCAATCCGGTTAAGGCTGCCAGAGTGTGTTCGATGGTGCTTACTCTTGCGCCACTTTGCTCAATGGTTGTGCCTCTCGAAACATCCACTACGTTGTCGCAATCTGCGTCGATAATAGGAGATCCAGGAAGGTCAATCCGTTGAAATTTAATACCGTGATTAGGCTTCGCCGGAATGAACGTCATATTAGTCTGAACACCTGTATGAAGGCCTACACCTGAGAGGGCTACGGATTTTTGAATGGTTTGCTGTTTGATATTAAGCATGATTTGCAAAAGTGGGCAAATTTAACCCCAATCTATAGATATTCCAATTTTGGCAAATTAGCGCTATTGAGCTAGCAGAATGGAGCATTTAGTCTACAGACAGTGAATTACTTTGTACCTTTTGAAGTTTAGTTTCTAATTCTCTCAGACGTTGGTTTATGTCTGGTAATCGTTTAAAGACCGCGTATGCTTTGTAATAATCATTATAATCGAAAGCAGGAGACCCCATCAATTTTTGTCCTTCTTCCTTGATCGACTTGGACACTCCCGCCTGAGCTCCGAGTCCTGTTTTGTTAGCGATGCTCAAATGTCCGGCTAACCCTACCTGGCCGGCGATGATACAATTTTCACCAACTTTTGTGGATCCTGAAATACCGGTTTGTGCTGCTATTACTGTGTTCTTTCCAATTTCTACATTGTGCGCTATCTGGATCAGATTATCAAGTTTCACACCTTTCCGTATGATAGTGGCGTCACCAAAAAGGGTGGCGCAATCAATTACTGTATTTCCACCAATGGCTACGTTGTCTTCAATAATAACGGAGCCCAGTTGAGGAATTGTTTTGTATGATCCATCGCCCTGAGGCGCAAATCCAAATCCATCGCTGCCTATCACCGTTCCGGCATGAATGACACAGTGGCTTCCAATTTTCGTATCTGCGTAAATTTTTACACCGGGGTGTATAATAGTGTTATCACCAATAGTAACATTGTCGCCGATGTAGGCATGCGGATATACTTTTACATTTTCACCGATTCTTACGTTGCTGCCAATATAGGAAAATGCACCGCGATAAAAGTCTTTGCCAATGGTTGAGCTCTCAGCCATAAAACTCGGCTGTTCCGTTCCTGATTTCTGAAAACTTATCAGTTTATGATATTCTTCCAGCAACAAGGTGAAGCTATTATAAGGATCATCAACCATGATAAGCGTTGCATTGATCTCTTTTTTGCCGGCAAAATCTTTTTTTACAATTACCGCTGTAGCCTGTGTGGTGTATATGAATTGTTCGTATTTCGGGTTTGAGAGAAATGAGATCTGCCCCTTTTTTGCATCTTGAATTTTACCTAACATACTTATTTTTTCGCTGCCATCGCCCCTTACTTCTCCTCCTACCATGGCTGCGATCTGACTTACAGTAAATTCCATTTCGAATTAATATTAATCATAAATGTTGATCGTCACTTGCTATCAACATGGCCGCGAGGGTTTCATAATCGATAGAATGGATACACGATAACCGGTAACGACCTTTACAAAGATACATTTTTAGGCCAGCAGAGGTAGTTTTTTTTAACGATTTTACTGATCGCTTTTATGTTGGGTAAATCTGACGCTTGCGCGATGTCCAATAACTCACCATTTCGCATCAGAATATTGATCTCTTGTCCTTCGGCATACGCCTCATTAGTTACAGTTCCATGTGAGAAGAGATAAGACACTTCTGATCGAAGGATTGAATACTCTTTCATAATTCCTTCTTTGATTTTTTCTATCTGATGTTTCTTGATCGGCTCAGCTCCAAGTTTGATTTTAAATAATTTGCGCTCTATCATCATCTGCGCAAGCAATGAGAGAATTTCATCCGGATGGTGTCTCCAGAATTTTGCGGCTCCCCATATATCGTTGTCGTCAAGTTCACCGAATAAATGCAATGCTTTTGGATTTTCTTTAAACTCATTGAGTGTGAAGTCTACCTTCAAAAAAGTCACCAACGACTCACTCGCTGGTACTTGTTCCCCGGCTCTGATAAGAGTCTGCGCGCGACGAATCAAGTTTACTAACATACGCTCCGTACTAACCGTTGTCTTATGTAGATATACCTGCCAGTACATTTGGCGGCGAGCATTCAAAAAACTTTCAATACTGTATATGCCTTTCTCTTCTACAACGAGTTGATCGTGATGAACGGTGAGCATTGAGATAATCCGATCGACACCTATTGTGCCTTCCTGTACACCAGTAAAAAAACAATCGCGTTTGAGATAATCCAGGCGGTCGATGTCTAACTGACTGGAAACTAACTGATGAAAAAATGTCCGGGAATAGCTGTTACGGAAAATCTTTAGAGTGAGATCGAGTGCACCATCAAACTCCGTATTAAGCCGGTTCATAAAAAGATAGGAAAGGCTTTCGTGATTTATTCCGGGAATAAGTGAATCCTCTAGCGCGTGAGAGAAAGGGCCATGACCAATATCGTGCAGTAAAATTGCGAGTTGAGCGGCAACATATTCATCCTCTGAGATTTCAATGCCTTTGAAGCGAAGTGTGTCGAGTGCTTTGCCCATGAGATGCATCGCGCCAAGGGCATGCTGAAATCGGGTGTGCAACGCAGCCGGATAAACGTAGTCGGTCAAACCCAACTGCTTGATATGTCGTAAGCGCTGAAAATAAGGGTGAGAAATGATGTCGAAGATAAGTTCACTGGGTATTGTAATAAATCCGTACACGGGATCGTTGATGATCTTCTTTTTGTTCATCCGCTGGCGGTTGCTCTTGAATCGTTTATCCGAATAACTGATCGGGTATGCTGATTAATAGTTAAATTACTGAAAATTTAAGTTATGCAAAGATATAGCATTTTGTGGGCGGACGATGAGATTGATTTATTGAAGCCACATATTCTTTTTCTCGAAAACCGTGGCTACGATATAACACCGGTTAACAATGGAACGGAGGCCGTAGAACTATCGGATGAAAAGCATTTCGATGTCGTCTTTCTTGATGAGAATATGCCGGGAATGTCAGGTTTGGAAGCGTTGACTCAAATAAAAAACAATAAGCCTAATCTCCCCGTTGTGATGATCACCAAGAATGAGGAAGAGCATATCATGGAGGAGGCCATCGGGTCTAAAATCGCCGATTATCTCATCAAGCCTCTTAATCCTAGTCAGATTTTGCTTTCGGTGAAAAAAATTCTGGATAACAAGCGGTTGGTAATGGAGAAGACCAACCTGAATTATCAGCAGGAGTTCCGCAAAATCAGTATGGCATTTCAGGACAAGATGAACCATGAGCAATGGGCCGATATATACAAGAAGCTTATATTCTGGGAGCTGCAGATGGATCATAAGGATAACGAGGAGATGGGGGATGTTCTGGATATGCAAAAGACAGAAGCCAACGCCAATTTTGCCAAGTTCATTATGCGGAATTACGATTCATGGCTTAATGATCCAAAAGCTGAGAAGCCTTTGCTTTCGCATCAACTGATGAAAAAGAAAGTTTTTCCGGAACTGGGTAAGAAACCAGTATTCGTGCTATTGATTGATAACCTTCGTTTTGATCAATGGAAGGTTATTGAGCCTGTTCTTTCTGAGTATTTTAACATCGCGCAAGAAGAAACCTACTATTCTATTTTACCCACGACGACAGCCTACGGGAGAAATTCGATCTTTTCTGGAATGCTTCCGTCTGAGATGGCTAAAACTAACCCCGATTTGTGGGTTGGAGAAGATGAAGACGAGGGTAAGAATAATTTTGAAGAGGAGTTTTTAGCAAAACAACTTCGCCGAAATAACCTGAATGTGAAGATGTCTTACCATAAAATCAAAAACCTTGAAGAAGGCCGGAACCTGGTTGATACGGTGAGCAATCTTTTTCAAAACGACCTGAATGTCATTGTATACAATTTTGTTGACATGCTTTCGCACGCGCGAACAGACATGGCAATGGTAAGGGAGCTTGCTCCTGATGAATCCGCCTACCGATCGATTACCAAATCATGGTTCCTTCACTCGCCACTGATTGATATTATCAGGAAGATCGCGGAAAAGGATGTGAAAGTTATTATCACAACCGATCACGGAACGATCCGCGTTAAGCGGCCATTTAAAATTATTGGCGACCGCACGGTAAATAGCAATCTGCGTTATAAACAAGGAAAGAATCTTGGCTACGATGGCGACAAGGTGATGCACGTACCAAAACCTGAGCGGTTGTTTCTGCCTAAGCTGAATGTTTCATCCTCTTATGTATTTGCGATTGAGGATCAATTCTTTGCCTACCCAAACAATTACAATTATTATGTAAATTTCTATAAGGATACATTTCAGCACGGTGGAGTAAGCATGGAGGAGATAATCATTCCCATTATTTTCTTAACTTCGAAGAATGCCTCATGACCGATGATGTAAAAGTCTTTCGAGCTGTTGGACTGTCGGAATTGGAGGTGGTGGCTCAATACATTGTTGAACACATCAGGAGGTTTAAGATATGGTTGCTTTTTGGTGAAATGGGGTCCGGGAAAACAACGCTGATCAAGGAGATATGTAGTGCCTTGGGTGTTACAGATTCCATGAGTAGTCCGACTTTTTCTATTGTAAACGAGTATGAGGCCGCCGACCGAGGCAATATTTTTCATTTCGATTTTTATAGAATTAAGAATGAAGCGGAAGCATATGACATAGGAAGCGACGAGTATTTTTATTCCGGATCCCCCTGCTTTGTGGAATGGCCTGAAAAAATACCCTCATTGATTCCTGTAGATCATGCCGAGATTGCGATCAAGGTTGAAAATAATACACAACGAACTATAGTCATTTCATTCCATGGCGGAAAAGAAGAAAACAGGGTTTGAAGCTTTAGCGAAGGCTAGCATGCACCCTCAGGAGCAGTTGCTCGAAGTTAGAAAAAGAAGACATGCCTTTTTCATTGGCTTACCAAAAGAAATTTCCCTACAGGAAAACAGAATTAGTCTCACGCCGGATGCTGTTGCGCTCCTCGTCAACAACGGACATGATGTTTGGGTAGAAGCGAAGGCGGGCATTGGATCTAAGTTTACGGACAAACAATACAGTGAAGCCGGTGCAAAGATTGTATACTCACCACAAGAAGTATATCAGGCCGATGTGATCCTGAAAATTGAGCCGCCAACCCTTGAAGAGATTGAGTTGATGCATGGAGGACAAACGCTTATCTCTGCATTGCAACTTGGACATTTGAAGGTTGAAAGCCTTCAGGCTTTGCTCAAAAAGAAAATTACGGCTTTAGCGTATGAATTCATTGAAGACAAAGTTGGGGGTATGCCAATCGTACGTGCAATGAGTGAAATTGCAGGCAGTACGGTGATGTTGATTGCATCGGAATACTTAAGCACGGCGAACAATGGAAAAGGTGTTATTCTTGGCGGTATCACCGGCGTACCACCAACTAAAGTCGTTGTGATTGGGGCGGGTACAGTAGCAGAGTACGCTGTTCGTGCTGCGTTGGGCCTGGGTGCTGATGTCCAGGTGTTTGATAATCACCTGTACAAATTGCGCCGAATCAAACATTTACTGGGTCAGCAGATTTACACCTCTACGATTGATACTATCACGCTGAGTGATACCTTGAAATCTGCAGATGTTGTAATTGGCGCATTGCGTGCAGAAAAAGGTAGAGCGAGACACGTGATAACCGAAGAGATGGTAACGCAAATGAAGGACGATTCATTGATTATCGACTTAAGTATAGATCAGGGTGGTTGTGTGGAGACATCTGATATTACAACACTTAGTAAGCCTGTGTTCAGGAAACATGGTGTAATTCACTATTGTGTACCCAATGTTGCCTCACGTGTTGCGCATACCGCAGCCAATGCGTTGAGCAATATTTTTACACCAACTATCTTAAGAGCAGCTGAAGAAGGTGGGCTGGAAGCAATGATTTTTTCGCACAAATGGTTTATGAAAGGTGTATATACCTATAAGGGTGGGTTAACCAATGAATATGTCGCCCGCAAATTTGGTATAAAGCATAAGAATATTGAGTTGCTGATGGCTGCCAGATTCTGATCGATCTCAAAGTAGATTAAGCAGAAAAATCTAACAGCAAACTCTCTCCTTATAACCAAGGAGCATCCTCTGCAAACAATTTTGAATACTACAACGCGACTTCAAATTTTAAGTAACGCAAGCCTTTCTTCGAGGGTTTTGATTTTGGATTCAGCATCCGATTTCTTTTTTCTTTCCAGATCGATTACTTGTGGCGGCGCGCTGTTCACGAACTTCTCATTAGAAAGTTTTTTGTCGACAGCAGTCATAAATCCGCGATGATACTCCAGGTCTTTTAATATCTCTGCCCGTTCCTTTTCAACATCGATTTCCTTGTTTACCGGAATGAATATCTCCGTTGAGCCCACCATAAAAGTGGTAGCATTATCAATTTTGACTTCAGTGTATTCAATCGTTGTAAGGTTTGATAACTTCTTTATTATGGGCCAGAACGATTTAACCAGGGACGAATTCTCAGATTTTATAAATAGGCTGAGAGACTCCTTAGGTGAAATACCTTTTGCGTTTCGACAATTTCTGATCTCTGTTATGATGTCAAAAGCAGTTGTACTTTCATTTAGTATTTCAATGTCGAACGTTGAGATTTTCGGCCAATCGGAAATAATAATGCAGTCTTTTTCTGAACGATCACGTAATTCATGCCATAACTCTTCCGTTATAAATGGCATGAATGGGTGCAGTGCTTTCAAGAGTGTTTCAAAGTACTTAATGGTCTTTGAATATGTTTCTTCTTCTATTGGTTTCCCAAACTCAGGCTTGATCATCTCCAGATACCAGGAGCAGAAATCATCCCATATCAGTTTGTAGATAAGATGTAGTGCATCTGACATGCGAAACTTGCTGAAATGGTCTTCCAGCTCTCCAAGCGATTGGTTCATTTTTGATTGGAACCATGCTATGGCAATGGTACTTTCCTCACTCGGCGATCCCGGGACAACCGTCCACCCTTTTACCAATCGGAATGCATTCCATATTTTGTTGGCGAAATTTCTTCCTTGCTCAATTAGTTTTTCATCGTAGAGCAGATCATTTCCGGCAGGTGAGCTGAATAACATACCCGTGCGCACAGCATCGGCACCAAACGTTGAAATAAGATCAAGTGGATCAGGAGAGTTCCCAAGTGATTTCGACATTTTTCTCCCCTGCTTGTCGCGGACAATACCTGTGAGGTAAACGTTTTTGAAAGGCATTTCACCACGGTACTCATATCCGGCAATAATCATTCTTGCCACCCAAAAGAAAAGAATTTCCGGAGCGGTTACTAAATCGTTAGTAGGGTAGAAGTAATTCAGGTCTTTGTTACCGCTATTGCCATCCTTAAAAACTGACGTATCAAATACGGCAATCGGCCATAGCCAGCTGGAGAACCAGGTATCCATAACATCTGTGTCCTGTGTTAACTCCTGGTGTATGGCATCTGGTTTTTGTTTTTTATAAAGGCTTGTTGCTTCCTCTTTTGTTTTGGCGACAACATAGAAACCGGTCTCATCATACCATGCCGGAATGCGATGACCCCACCAGAGCTGACGTGAGATACACCAATCGCGAACGTTAGACATCCAATGGTTATAGGTGTTCTTGAACTTTGACGGAATGAGTTGGATGTCATCGTTCATTACATGCTTCAATGCAGGGGCTGTAATTTCCTTCATCTGCAAGAACCATTGCATGGAGAGCTTAGGTTCAATTACTGCATCCGTCCGTTCAGAAAATCCAACGTTACTTTTGTAATCCTCTACCTTGCTAAGGTATCCTTTCTCGTCAAGTTCTTTAGCAATCTTTTTTCGGGCGATGAAGCGATCTTCTCCTACCAGTATTTGTGCCTTTGCATTCAGTGTTCCATCGTCATTCAAAATATCAATAACGGCAAGGTTGTGTTTAATCCCCAGCTCGTAGTCATTCATATCATGTGCGGGAGTTACCTTAAGGCATCCTGTGCCAAAGTCCATTGTCACATACTCATCTTCAATTATGGGGATTGGTCTGTTGATGAGTGGAACGAGTGCTTTTTTACCTTTCAGATGTTTATAGCGATCATCGTTTGGATTCACACAAATTGCTGCATCGGCCATGATTGTTTCAGGACGTACCGTAGCAATGGTAACATATTCAGTAGTTGACCCTTCAATTGGGTACTGGATGTAGTAGAGTTTAGATTGAACATCCTTATAGTTCACCTCATCATCGGAGAGCGCAGTTTTTCCGGCAGGATCCCAGTTAACCATTCGCATGCCGCGATAAATTTTTCCCTTGTTGTAGAGATCAATAAAAACATCTATGACGGCTTCATAGTAGTCAGGATCCATCGTGAACTTTGTCCGCTCCCAATCACACGACGCTCCCAGTTTTTTTAATTGCTCAAGAATAATTCCACCGTACTTTTCCCGCCATTCCCACGCATACTTCAAAAATTCTTCACGCGTGATATCTGACTTTTTTATTCCACGCTCACGAAGCATGGCGACTACTTTGGCTTCTGTAGCGATCGATGCATGATCCGTACCAGATACCCAGCAGGCTTCTTTACCCTGCATACGCGCCCGTCGCACCAGAATATCCTGGATGGTATTATTCAACATATGCCCCATATGTAATACTCCTGTCACATTAGGAGGAGGAATCACGATACAATAAGGTTCTTTGTCAGGATTGGGTTGAGCATGAAAAAAATCCATCTTCATCCAATAGCTGTACCACTTTTGTTCTACCTCACCGGGGCTGTATTTTGTTGACAATGACATGGATATAAAGTCTTAAAGAGGGGCAAAAATAAGGAAATTGAGTTGAATACCGAATTTTTCTGACCCTCTTGAAATCCATTTGACTGCCTCCTTTCGTATTTAAGAATGTCTAAAAATGTCTATGGAAGCTTTAACATTTACTCCGGAAAAAAACTCCATGCAGTGGAAACAACTATGGAGCCTTGCCGCTCTTTATGGTTCTGTTGTTATTGGTTGGATAGCCTACGAGAAGTATCAGCCTAAATTACTAGAGAAGTTTCATTTTACGGACTTCTCATTTTTGTTAATGGTATCACAGGGGATTATTTTGGTAGTGACACCACTATTAGCGGGTCGTCTGGGTGATCGATATCGTTTGCAAAAAGGTCATCGCATTCCGATTATCACCACAGGGATAAGTTTTGCAGCCATGGTTTTTATGGCTGTTGCGTTCACACTATTCAGTGACCCAGGTGAAATTTTTAAATGGATACTGCCTATTCTTATTGTATTCTGGCTCATTGCGATGAGTATTTTCACAAGTCCCGCTCTTTCGACCATGGAGCTTTTTACTCCTGTTGATAAGCTTCCTCATGCAATGGCTATTCTTACCATAGTAGCAAACCTTATTTACTCGATAGAACCTGTGATCATCGATATTATCGATTTCCTGGGTGCCCCGGTCACTTTCATCACCGGTGGTGTGGTGGTTTTTATTTCCGGCTATGCATTGAAGAAAAACACATTGTCGCTTTTTAAGCTTAGCAATAATGAAGAAGCCGGTCCTATCGCTTCTGTTGCATCGGAAACTCAGGAATCTCATTTCGGTTTTATTTTCTTTCTTGGATTAGCATTGGGGTTGCCCACGACAATAATGTTTAATCTATTTCCAGAGTTATTTGAATTAAAGTTCGGTCCGCTAGTCAACGGTGTGGCTGGTAAAGTCATGCTAGTCTATATTCTTGTTTTTTCTGCTTTTCTATCCTTGCCGATAAGTTTTCTCGTGAACAAAATTGGATTGAAGAGATCTTTTTGGTGGAGTTTTTCAATCATCATGCTTTGCATGGTTTCTATGTTTTTGTTCCAGTCTCCAATTTTGGTATGCATCATGGCGGCTGTGTTCGCGGTTATGTTCACAGCGTTGTCGGTGAGCTCTTTACCATTGGCAATGGGTATCTCAAATTACTATGAGAAGGTTTTTTGTGTAGGCATATTTTTTAGTGGTGTTGCTGTTCCAGATGGAATATTAGAGGCAATCCAGGCATTTTAGTATTTAAGGATTGAGGGGTTGGCTAAGAGTGAGCCGGTTGAAGTATTCAGCCGGCCATTCTTTTTTTAGGTGGACTTGTCTGTCATCCTTACTCTCCATCCTGAGGGGTAGAGATTATTCATTCGGTTATCCAAAACGTTAACCCAGCCTAATGGATGGCCGTCATATTCGATCAGTGCAAAGCCTTTCCGATTCGACATGAGCTGCATGGTTTCTTTTCGCAAGTATTGAAGTGCTTCTTCCAGATTCACCTTTATAACATTGAAATTTTCTCTGTTGAGTTCTGTTGATAGGGCTGCGGAATGTTCAGGGATGAGTTTATCGTGCTTAACCGACGCCAGGATCGTACCTGCGGTAATGATGTACGTGTTTTTAGCTAATTGTTCAATTTCCTGTATCTTATTTTTAGGAAAAGCTTGTACCTGATCATTGCGAAAAACAAACGTCTTTTCATCCGGTTGCACTACCCAGGATGTAAGTTGTTCCAGTATTTTTTTTGGCGGAGCTGCGAACACATTTTTATACTTGCTCCTGCTTTCCTTCTCTGAAGAAGTTTTTTTTATGACCGACAGAAAAAAACCCTCACCCTCAGCGTTGTGTGGAAGGAATCGATATCCACGAAGAGTTTGGTGCTCTACCACTTCTACTCCCCAACCCGAATCCAATGCTAATGAAATGAATTCAACATCGCGTTCCTGCTTTAACCATTTAAGATTATCTTCATTTTCGGATTGATTATAAGTACATGTTGAATAAATGAGTATACCACCTTCTTTTAGTGCGGGCCATATGTCGCTTAGAATCCTTCTTTGACGCTTTGAACAAAGTGCTACGTTATCGTTTGACCATTCATGCATAGCATTCGGATCTTTCCGGAAAAGTCCCTCACCCGAACAGGGTGCATCCAAGACGATCACATCAAAGAAACCTGGAATGCGTTGGAAATCCTGAGGGTCATTATTAGTAACCACCACATTATTATATCCCCACTTCTGTATATTCTCTGCAAGAACCGATGCGCGCGATCTGATGACTTCATTGGATACCAACAAGGTTTGTTTATTCATCAAGCTGATCAAATGAGTCGATTTTCCCCCGGGTGCTGCACAAAGATCTAATACATTCAAAGCTTTGGTTTGATCGACGGTTTGTATAAATGCCTGTTCTAAAAACATCGAACTGGCTTCCTGTACGTAGTAGCTACCAGCATGAAAGGTGGGATCAAGGGTGAAGGAAGGTCGTTCGTCAAGGTAGTAAGCGTTTGATCCCCACGGTACAGGATTCCCGGGTGTTTTATTTTTTGATTTAGATGGATTAATGCGAATACTAACAGGTGAAGGTTTCTCGTGGGCAGATGCAAAATCTTCCCATTTCTCTCCCAGGTATTCACGCATACGCAGTTCAAAAGCCGTGGGAAAAGAAATTTGATTCATTATTCAGCTTCAATTTTTGAGCGGACAGTAATCTGCAAAAGCCAAGATGATTTGGTATGATCAGAATATGAATATTGGAGATACGTGGCGCTCATGAATTTATTCAATTATACGCCATTGTTTTTTATTTCGAAGGGCTAAGAAAGAAAAACCGCTTTAGCAGGATGAAGTCAGGGCATTTCATCAGTATGGGATTTCATCAGATTAAATTATTTTCCCTTCCCGGCATTCCTTACCTTAGTCCAATAAACTGCAATATGATCAATCCGAACGATCCAACACTAAAAAGCTGGGTGGAGGTTCATAGACACTCAGACTT
>JBGTEP010000180.1:0-3266 GCA_041747735.1 Chryseolinea sp. | reverse complement strand
CTTTTCAGAATCAATCAGCTTACTAATTGTTTTGTTTACGTGTATCGTGGTAGGTCGGAAGATGAAAATTATTTCAAGTAAAATTACAACTACTGAAAGAGCCAGAAGCAAATACTCCATCTGACTTAACCGGGTAACTTTCGCTTGTGCTTCTGCATCGTACTGAAAAACGATTTCTTCCATCCCGGCCAGAAAATCGCTTTCATAGTGGAGTACCGAATCTACTGATGGCTTGAGGGAATCGAAAGGCAATTTAATATCCCGCGATAGCTTTTCTCCCACACCCGATGCATGCGAGTACATCTTTTCAAAATGAGGACTGATGTCGTGAAACTGACGTCTGATGTTTACACTTGTGGTTCCTGGCAGATGCAAACTGTCGTTACCATGAAGGAGTCCATCCTGAGATACTTTCCATAAGTGAACAGAAGAACGAAGGTTATCGACGATCGCCCGTCTTGAATCTGTTTCATCCTCTTGCGAGAGCAGCAATAAAGTTTTTGATATTTTCTGACTCAGCATGCGTTGTTTACCGGCTACGTTAACAACGCGTGAGTCGTCTTGCTGGTCTTCCAAATGGTTTTGAATCAGTACTTGTCCAATAATGGCGACCGAGGCGATGAAGCTAAGCGCAAGAATATACCAGGTTCCCAAACGGCTAAACCGGTTTATTCCCTCCTGTACGTTAAAATTTAAGTTCATTTACGTAGCAATCTACGTATTTTTTTTCTCCAGTTCTACGTATTGGACACAATTGCTGAAAAGTACTGGTGTGTTTCGAGGGAAAACTATTTTACATACATTTACGTAATTAATAAAAATCTTGATATGAAAGGTACCAACCTCGGCGAATTTGAAGAACTGGTTTTGTTGACGATAGCTTCGTTGATGAATGAAGCTTATAGTGTTGGTATATGTGATGAACTTGAAAAACACACTGGTCGGGTTACAAAACTTGGGGTCGTACATGCCGTACTCAATCGTTTGGAAGAGAAGGGACTTGTAAAAAGCAAACTCGGTGAAGCTACCAGTGTGCGGGGCGGCAAACGCAAACGCTACTACTCAATAACAAGCGCGGGTAAAGCCGCTGTAGTAAAAGCAAAAGAAGTTCGCGATCAATTGTGGAGCATCATCCCGGAGATAGCTCTAAAAAATATCTGATGGATAATAAGTATTGAGTATTGAGTATTGAGTATTTGCTAAATTTTTTACAAGTGAAGAAAAATAAAACTGTCACACCTCCAATTTTAGCGCAAAGGCTACTTGCATGGTATTGCAGGCCTGAACTTTTGGAGGATCTTCAGGGTGACCTTAATGAATATTTTAAAAGGAACCTTGCCACCAAAGGACCAATGAAGGCAAAGCTGATTTACAGCATCGATGTATTAAAATTCTTCCGCCTGTACACAATCAAGAAACCACAACCCGCAAAGTACATGATCAACGTTATTCTATTCCAGAACTACTTTAAGACTTCTTTACGAAACATTGAAAGAAATAAACTCTTTTCCGCAATTAACATCATAGGTCTTGCAATCTCCATGTGTGTAGGGCTGCTGCTCATTGCATTTATAACTGAAGTAAAATCATATGATAATTTTCACCCGCATGCGGATAGAATTTTTCGTGTAAACAGCGCTGTGACGGTACTTAACGATCCAGCACGAAATTATGCGACAACCTCCATTTTAGCAGGAAAAAAAATAAAAGAATCTGTTTCAGAAATTGAACAGATGGTAATCATGCGTCGGGGATTTAACAAAGATCTTCAATACAATGATAAAGTTGTCGCACTTCGTGGATTTTGGGCCGATGAATCTTTCTTTCAGGTTTTTTCTTTCGGGCTGCTGAGCGGAAATGCGGCAACGGCACTAAAAGAACCCAATTCAATTGTACTAACTCAATCCTCAGCAAAGAAGCTTTTCGGAGACGTAGATGTGACCGGAAGGTTTGTTCTTGTCGATACTGTCAATTATATGATAACTGCTATAGTGAACGATCCACCTCTGAACTCACACATTCGCTTTGAGGTACTCGCCTCCTTTACAACTATTGACGCACACAAACTGGCATCACGCGACAACGAATGGTTGGCTTGGGATAACATGTGGGAAAATTATGTCTACATTCTTCCTTCTGAAGAAATCAATACAGAGGTTATCAAACAAAGCTTAGCAAGAGTAAGCGATGACGGCAATAAAACCATTCAGAATAATAAAATTAATCTCTACCTCGAACCCCTGCGTGAAATCGTCTTTTCCAGAAATATGTCTAACTCAATCGGACCTACAATTGATAAATCAATTATCATTACCCTTGGAGTACTGACAATCGTAGTTATTATTTCTGCGTGCTTTAATTATACAAATCTTTCCATTGCAAGAGCATTGAGAAGAACACGAGAAGTTGGGATCCGAAAAGCAGTAGGTGCCTCGCGGGGTCAGGTCTTCAATCAATTTGTATTTGAGTCTGTTATACTTTCGTTGTTTTCACTTGCTCTTGCTTTTATTCTATTTCTTTTTATCAGATCAGAATTCATTTCACTAGATAAAACGTTTCAGGATATGGTAACGCTAAGACCCACGCCTGAAGTATATCTGTATTTTATTGTGTTGGCTGTCAGTATAGGATTGTTTGCCGGACTTTTACCTGCGTCCTTTTTCTCGCGGATAAATTCGGCTATCGTTCTGAAAGATATGTCTGCCGTAAAGCTGTTCAGGCATGTTAATATGCGCAAGGCCCTCATCATATTTCAATATACGCTCTCAATCCTCTTTATCGTCTTAGTTACCATCGGATATAAACAGTATCATTACGCGCTTCTCTTTGATCTTGGTTTTAAAACAGAAAATATTCTGACCATTGACCTTCAGCAAAACAACCCGGAGCCTCTCATACAAGATATTTCCGCGCTTCCTGAGATAAAACAAATTGCCAAAGCCAGTCATGTTTCCAGCGTAGGAAAAGACATATCAGGAAACGTTAAATACAACGACCCCTCCGATTCTGTAAGGATCCACTATAATTTTGTTGATCAGGAATACATTTCTCTTCATGAGCACAAGCTCCTTGCTGGAAGAAATTTTAGCCCTGTCATTGCAGAGGATGCAACAAACACTGACATTATCATTAACCTTCATACCGTAAAATGGATGCAATTGTCTGATCCCCGAGAAGCTATCGGTGAAGAGCTTGTCATTGACGGGCAACAAAGTATAATTATCGGAGTCGTCCAGGATTTTCATTATGAAAGAATAAACTATCCC
>JBGTEP010000179.1:0-2860 GCA_041747735.1 Chryseolinea sp. | reverse complement strand
CTGTCCGGTCTTAGGAATTGATTCATTTGCCTGAACGAAGGGGCACCGAGAGGGAACTTTATCTAACCAATACGAAGATCATATCGATCGGGGATATGATTTTGGAAAGTAAATGGGTTGAATAGTTCAGAGCAAGAATCACGGGTTTATTTGCATTCAACTTATTTCCAGCTTATACCCCTTTCCGTGAACATTCGTTATTCTCAGTTCAGGATCACCGCTTAATTTCTTTCGGAGTTTCGATACAAACATATCCAGGCTGCGACCGGTAATGACACCTTCGTTAATCCAGACTTCCTGCATCAGCGTTTCGCGGGGAATCAGTTCACCGAAACTTTTGTGGAGCAATTCAAGAATCTTAAATTCTTTGTCCGTGAGACTAATCACCTCACTCCCCAATAACAAACGTTGATCTTTCGCATCCATCAAGAATTTTCCCAGAGCAGGCATTATCGGAGTAAACTCATTAATTGCAACGGAGTCTTGAATTTGTACGGGTACCGGTATTAAACTTTTCCCGAAACGCCCAACCAAAAAGGCAACAACTAACAACACCACCATACCGCCGTAAACCAGATTGGTGAATGGAGAATCAACGGTTGTCGTAGTGAATTCGTTAGGCTTTGAATTGGATTCCTTAGGGTCTACGTTGAATGATTCAGGTTCTTCCGTCAGCGGGTGGATGTCATGGTCGAGGGTGGTCGTTTTGAGTTCTTCTGGTTTAACATTGATTTTCTGTGGTTCAACTGTAGCAGATTTGAGTTTTTCAGTCGGCTGGTAGGTATCAACTTTTTTCTCTTCAACGTCAGCATAAAAATCAGGAAAGGAAAATTCGATTGTGTAACAACCTGTGGGCTGACTTCTTCCACCGCAGGGCAGGACGTCTCGTGATGAATTACTTACCTGGAAACCATAGACGATGCCGGCGTTCTGGCAATCCAGTACTGTAACGGCGTAGCCGGAAGTGAATTGTGTTTTGGGGAGCAAGCCCAGTGCGAGCACCATGAGTGAGTCGTGGTCGAAAGCCAGTTCATTTTCAAACTCAAGCCGAAACGTACCTTCTTTAACTTCAGTGACCGGCATTACACGTGACGTTTGGTCACCCGACTGCAGTAGTAACTGATGACCAATCTGACGGATAATCAGGTTGACATGCTTCGCCCGAAAGTCGCGGTCTGACCGTTCCGTGAAAGACGAGGCAATAAAAAAAATGGCAAGCATCACGATCGCGATGGCTATCGGGATGCCAGACCTCACTACCAACCGGTAAGTGAAAAGGCCGGTAAAAACAGAATTTACACGCATTTACATTTCTTTTTACAATTCATTTACAATGAGTGGCAACGTGGTTGCGTACGTTTGGATAGGTGAAGTTAAAACAATTTTGCTTATGAAACTTTTTCGGAAATCACCTCCCAGCCGGCGCTGAAGCTGTGACACAAGCGCCCGGTAGACCATTTCTCAATCAACGTATTTTTAAACTAACACTAATCTGCACTATGAACAACAACACCATCCCTTTTTTAATCTTGATTATTGCCCCTTTGTTCTACGCTTACCGTGGACCTGTAGTAAAGAAATATGAAGATAATGCCTCGGCAAATTTCATATACTCGAAACCTGTTGAAAATGAAAAATATGTTATCGATAAAAAGGAAAGTGTCATAGGATGGAGAGGTTCGATGTTATTTACTGCTAATGAGGATCATGTAGGCTACGTATATATATCAAAAGGAGAATTGACGATTGCAAAAGGTCAACTTGCGGGTGGTAAAGTTGAAGTCGATATGAGTACTATTACAGACAAAGTACACGGGAGTGACAATAATCTTATCAATCATTTAAAAGACCCTGATTTTTTCGATGTTAAAAAATTTCCCATCACAACATTCATAATTACAAAAGTTTCATCGACGAACGGTGAAACCATAGACGTTACGGGGAACTTGACCATTAAAGGTATCACGCATGCCGTTACTTTTCCAGCCAAAGTAGAAGTGAAGGATGGATCCGTTCATGCGAATGGGAAAGTGACCATTGATCGAACCAAATGGGATGTCCGTTACCGATCAGGGAAGTTCTATGATAACCTGGCTGATAAAACTATTTCGGATGACATTGAATTCGAGATGAAGATCGTAGCAAAAAAATGAACATCGAAAGCAATAAAGACTTTACTAGAAAGATTATTTATTCCAGTACAGGAGCTTTAGGTTTTTGAATTCTTAAAAAAGAAAAACGATAAATGATAAAATACTTTCCCGTCTATACTTTATTCTTGATGGTTGTCTTTCTCGCCTCCTGTGGACAAAACCAAACAAACGTTCCACAAGATAATATCAAGTCCAATAGTGCACCATACTTCGAGTCTCAACTTAAAGAGGCGGACACCTCCAAGGTGCCTATGGGTCAGGTTCGGAATATAAAGCAAGATAGAAACGGAAACATTTTGATTGCCGCAGGATGGAGTGGTGTTTTCCGATACGATGGAAAATCGTTTACTAATCTCACAAGTAAAGTGGGGTCGCACAGATTTTGGGATGTTCTGGAAGATCGACGCGGAAATCTTTGGTTCGCTTCTTTAGACTCAGGGGTATATTATTACAATGTTGAAAACCCGCCTACCGGACAGGCAGGTTTTGAACATTTTACAACCAGGGAGGGACTTGCCAATAATAGGGTTATGTCTATTTATGAAGATAGAGCCGGTAACATTTGGTTTGGCACTGGAGGTGGAGTAAGCCGTTATGATGGGAAATCATTTCGAAATTTTACAACGAAAGAAGGACTTTCTAATAACGACCTTACTACTATCATGGAAGACAAAACTGGGAAATTGTGGTTTGGCACAAGGGGCGAG
>JBGTEP010000178.1:0-15641 GCA_041747735.1 Chryseolinea sp. | reverse complement strand
CCTGAAAGTCTGGGAGTTCAACAAAGTATCAGGATTTCCGGAGGTGGATTCAGCAATGATGCAAACCATATCTCCGGTCCGTCACGAACAGGCGATGAACTGGGTTATGCTATTCAACAAGCTATGGATGAAGCGAAAATTGCTTTAACCGATATAGATTTTATTTCGGCCCACGGTACCGCTACACTTTACAACGATGAAATGGAAGCCAATGCATTCTCAACGATGGGAATGGAAAACATCCCGTTAAATAGTCTGAAAGGTTACTTTGGCCATACACTGGGAGCCGCGGGTGTAGCAGAAGTGGCGATAAGTGCAAAAAGTTTGATGCATAATGAACTGATACCATCCAAAGGATTCGAAAGGTCAGGCGTTACAAAAAATATTTCGGTGATCCAGTCTGTTGAAAACAGACCATTGAAAACTTGTTTAAAGACAGCATCAGGTTTTGGGGGATGTAATGCCGCCATTATTTTACAAAAATAATTTTTGAGATATGGATTTTTTTGCGAAAGAAAAATTGTCAGCACTAAAA
This sequence comes from Chryseolinea sp., assembly GCA_041747735.1. Taxonomy (GTDB): domain Bacteria; phylum Bacteroidota; class Bacteroidia; order Cytophagales; family Cyclobacteriaceae; genus Chryseolinea. Next base: position 15,106 of record JBGTEP010000178.1, on the reverse strand, counting down.
GCAAAAGAGGAGGCACAGCGGATAACCTTTGGTCCGTTTGTCTTTCAGGCTACAAGAGTGTTGCGTAACAGTGGCATATTATCAACTGTGGAAGCGCATCGGGAAGGAATCACGCTGGAAGATATCACTTCGAAAGTGAGTCTGCCACCCTATGGTGTCCGGGTTTTGGTGGAAGCAGGATTGGGAATTGGACTGTTAACTGTGAATGACGGATTGTACAAGATTACGAAGACCACCTATTTTATACTCCACGATGAGCTTACAAAAGTAAACATGGACTTTACACATGATGTGTGTTACAACGGCATGTTCTTTCTGGAAGAAAGTATAAAAAATGAAAAGCCGGAAGGGCTGAAAGTGTTTGGTGAGTGGCCAACGATTTATGAAGCACTCTCTACTGACCTCCCCGAAAAAGTAAAAGAGAGCTGGTTTTCCTTTGATCATTTTTACTCTGATTATGCATTCCCCGAGGTGTTACCACACGTCTATCAGCATAAGCCAAAGACATTGTTGGATATTGGAGGGAACACAGGTAAATGGTCTATGCAAAGTTTTGCATTCGATCCGGATGTAAAAATCACAATAATGGATTTGCCCGGATATGTGGATACCGCTAAAGCGCAAATTGAGAAGAAAGGCTTTGGAGACCGGATATCGTTTTATCCTTGCAACATCCTGGATGAATCGCAGAAATTTCCAGTTGGCTTTGATGCTGTATGGATGAGTCAGTTCCTCGATTGTTTTTCAGAAGCTCAAATTGTATCCATCCTCAATCGTTGTAAAAAAGCACTGAATCCTGGTGGAAGTATATTTATTCTTGAGACGTTCTGGGATCGTCAGCGGTTTGAGGCTTCGGCTTTTTCTCTTCAGCAGACGTCATTGTATTTTACCGTTATGGCAAACGGCAACAGTCAAATGTATGACTCCAGGATTTTTATTCATTGCGTAGAAGAGGCTGGATTGGAAGTGGTAGAGCAAAAGGATTATATTGGCGTAAGCCATACTTTATTAGTTTGTCGTCCCGTTAACGTTTAGCAGAAGTAAATTCTTATTGTTTTGATATGAGTGAAAAAGTTGATGTGCTGGTTATTGGCGCGGGACCGGCAGGATCCATTGCTTCCGCCATGATTCATAAACACGGCTATACGGTTCGTGTAGTAGAGCGAGAAAAATTTCCACGTTTTGTTATTGGCGAAAGCTTGCTCCCCCGATGTATGGAGGTTCTGGAAGAAACTGAATTACTTGAAGCTGTAAAAGCCAAAGGTTTTCAGGAAAAGTTCGGCGCCAAGTTCATGAAAGATGATAAGGTCGCAGATTTTAATTTTTCAGATCAGTTTTCCGATGGCTGGAAGTGGACGTGGCAGGTACAACGGGCCGACTTTGATCTTACCCTGATTTCGGAAGTTGAACGTCGTGGTGTTCAGGTAGATTTTGAAACGACAGTAACAGCAATTGAGTTTTTTGAAGATGAGAGTTCTGTTACTACCGTGCAACGAACGGATGGTTCGGAGGAAAAAATCGCCGCCCGCTTCGTGGTAGATGCAAGTGGATACGGAAGGGTTATCCCCCGCTTATTTAACCTTGACACTCCATCAAGCCTTGATCCCAGGAAATCCATTTTTGCACACGTAAATGATGTTCATCGAAATAGCCATGACGAGCCCAACCGGATCATTGCCGTGATGTATGCTCCCGGGGTATGGACGTGGATCATTCCTTTCTCTTCTGGCGTCACTTCGCTGGGATTTGTAGGAAGCTTTGATTTCTTTGACAGTATCGAGGGTGATCAGGCCCAGAAATTTAAAACCTGTATCGAAGGAAATGAATACTTAAAAAAACGTTTTGGAGATGTATCCTGGGTATTCGAACCCCGAAAGTTGGAAGCGTGGTCAGCAACTACGGATAAGTTTTATGGTAAAGGTTTTGTCCTTACCGGAAATGTAACGGAATTTCTCGATCCGATTTTTTCTTCAGGGGTTATGTTTGCAACAGTCTCCAGCCACCTGGCGAGCAAGCTGGTAATTAAAAAGTTGAAGGGTGAAGATGTGGACTGGGATCGCGACTACACACATTTCATCCGACAAGGTGTTGATACATTCCGGACATTCGTAATGGCCTGGTATGACGGTACACTTGAGCAGATCTTTTTTTCAAAGAACCCTGACCCACTTATAAAAAGACAAATCTGTTCTGTATTGGCCGGATACGTCTGGGATCAGAAAAACCCTTTTGTACGTGCACATGAAAAAGCATTGAAAGGGTTGGTAAAAATAATAGGCATGCAGTAGCGTGTATAGCTTGATTTGATAAACTACATCACCCGATACTGCAGGATTAAAGACCGCACGCTCATTCGGCACGGTGACATCGTTTTCCAAAAAAATGATGGAAATCTTGATACCTTTCTGGATGAAGCTTTCGCCGCCTTGTCGATTACCTATCCCAAGTTTCACAAGATGGATCGCCTGTCAAAACTCGGGTTTCTCGCCGCCGAAATGCTCTTGAAAAATGTTGAGATTACACAACATTACAAACCTCAGGAGGTTGCTTTGGTGCTATCCAATGCCCATGCAAGTCTCGATACGGATGTAAGGTATCTGGAAACTACGAAAACAATTGCAAGCCCATCCTTGTTTGTCTATACATTAACGAATATCGTTATGGGCGAAATCTGCATCAGGCATGGTTTAAAGGGCGAGAATGCTTTTTTCGTTTCACCGGCATTCGATGCGGATCACATAGCCGATTACGTCGATATGGTTATGGCCTTTGATAAAACCCATGCTTGTGTAGCAGGATGGGTTGACGTAATGGGCGATCACCACGATGTTTTCTTATATTTGACGGAAAAACAAGCCAATCCAGAAGCATTGGAGCATACAGCAGAACACCTTAAAAAACTTTATCATTAGAATTATGGAACAGTTGATGGCGGATCTTAAAGGACAGATCATTGAGGCGTTGAATTTGAAACATCTGACACCAGAAGATATCGGTGATGAACAACCGTTGTTCGTTGAAGGGCTCGGCCTGGATTCTATAGATGCACTTGAGCTCATAGTATTACTTCAGCAGCAGTACAACATCAAAATGGCTAATCCACAAGATGGGCCTCAGGTTTTCAAATCGGTGAAGACCATTGCCGAATATATTAAAGCACACCAAACTGCTTAATCATTTTGGAAGGCCACATTTATGTAGCCGGCAAAGGAGTCATTTCAGCCATCGGAAACTCGGTGGCAGAAACATTGACTTCATTTAAGAATCATGCATCAGGCATCGGGAAGATCACGCTTTTTGATTCTATCTATCAGGATGTACTGCCGGTCGGGGAAGTAAAATTCTCCAACGCTGACCTTTCGAAAAAACTTTCAGTAAAACCGTCTTTATCCCGTACGGGATTGCTGGGGATGCATGCCGCGCGCGAAGCGGTTGTAGATTCAGGAGTTGATGTTACACGTTGGCGCACCGGGCTGATATCAGCTACAACTGTAGGCGGCATGGACAAGACTGAGCATTTCTTTACAGATTTTGCTAAAAATCCATCGAAGGGAAAGCTGCTTGATGTCGTACACCATGAGTGCGGAAGTTCGACAGAATTAATTGCTGATGACCTCGGTGTAAACGGATTTATTTCTACCATCAATACAGCATGTTCATCATCGGTGAATTCAATTGCTCTCGGCTCGCGACTTATCCGCGAAGGTATGCTGGACGTTGTTATCGCCGGCGGTACCGATGCGCTTTCAAAGTTTACCTTGAATGGATTTAATAGTCTTATGATACTCGATCCAAAACCCTGTCGTCCTTTTGATGAAAGCAGAAGTGGTTTGAATTTGGGTGAGGGTGCCGGATTTGTGGTGTTAGTTTCATCGCGTGTGAAAAATGAGTCCGGACTTTCAACCTATGGTTATGTAAGTGGCTTTGCAAATACGAACGACGCTTTTCATCAAACCGCGTCATCGCCGGAAGGCAGAGGTTCTTATGGAGCGATGCAGAAAGCGTTGGCTATGGGCGGTCTCACACCCGATAAGATTGACTACATTAACCTTCATGGAACGGGTACGCTAAACAATGATCTCTCTGAAGGAACAGCGGTCACCCGGCTGTATGGCGACCGTTATCCGAGGCTAAGTTCAACCAAAGCATTTACCGGACATACATTAGGAGCGAGTGGTGGAATTGAGGCTGTATTTTCAATTATGGCAATACAGAATCAATGCGTATTTCCAAACCTGCGTTTCGAAAATCCAATACCGGAAATAGGGATAAGGCCACAGGTAAAGTTTGAGTCAGACATAGCGATCAATTACGTCATGAGTAATTCATTTGGTTTTGGTGGTAATTGCTCATCCATCATATTTTCAAAAGAGTAAAGCGTAACCAGTCAGAACTCTACGATGAAAATTTATATCAAAGGCAAAGGCAACATTTCTCCGCAGAATTCCTGGGGAGAAGAAGGATTGCTTGCACAGCCTCTTCGTTATTCGGGTGATAAACTTTCATGTGTTGAACCTGATTACACAAAGTTTTTAGATATCAGGCAGCTTCGTCGCATGAGCCGGATTTTAAAGATGGGTGTTGCTTCGGGAAGCATGGCGCTTAAGGATGCTGGTATTGAAGTTCCAGACGGTATCATCACCGGCACAGGCCTCGGCTGCCTTGAGGATACAGGCATCTTTCTGAATAAGATGGTCGAGAACAACGAAAATGCTTTAAATCCTACGCCGTTTATTCAATCGACCCACAACACGATCGGTTCACAGATTGCCTTGTTGCTGCAATGCCAGGGGTATAACCAAACCTATACACAAAGAAGCTTTTCATTTGAAAATGCATTGCTAGATGCGATACTAGAACTAAGAGATAATCCTAATCAGTCATTGTTGGTAGGAGGGGTGGATGAGATAACAAGTGTGAGCCATGCTATTCCGAAACGTTTCGGGATTTTCAGAAATGAATCGTCTAATAGCCTCAACCTTTTCGAGAAACCAATCAAGGGAACATTAAACGGGGAGGGAGCAGCTTATTTTGTTTTGACGGGAAATAAGGGAGATCACGATCGCGTCTGTCTGGATGCAGTCACAACATTTTACCAACCGAGTAACGAACACTTAAAAGATGGAATCGCTGCATTTCTTGAAGGTGCTTCGTTAAAAATAACCGATATTGATTTTCTTCTATCAGGTAAGTCGGGCGATCAGAAATTCGACCGTGAAGCAGAAATAATTTCATCTGAATTGTTTCAACAAAGTGGCGTTGGGCGGTTTAAGCATCTCTGTGGAGAATATCCAACGGCTTCGGCTTTCGCGTTTTGGTTGGGTGTCAGATTAATCGAGGAAGGGCAAATTCCTGATGTTGTGCTTGAAAGGGGGACATCCAGGTCACCAAAGAATGTTTTAATTTATAACACTACCTTTGGCAAATACCATTCGCTGATTTTGCTACGCGCATGCTGAAGTTCCGAACCATTAACATAGTTTTTTTTATTGCATTTTTACTCCTTCTGGTGTGCGCCCGGATGTATGCATTTTCATGGTGGAGCTACGGGATACTTGCTACGCTTTATGTCGCCATTCTGGCATATGGCACCGCTGTTTTATCGGTTCAATTTTTTATGCCCGTAAAATTTAAAGGTGATGATTCATCGGGTAGTGTAGCCATTACGTTTGATGACGGGCCGATCCCGGGTAGAACAGAAGCGATACTTGAAATTTTGAAGTCACATCAGGTTTCGGCAGCATTCTTTTGCATTGGAAATCGTGTTGAGGCAAACCCGGAGTTGACCCGGCGAATTTCCGAGGAGGGACATCTTATTGGAAACCATAGCTTCTGGCATGAGGCCACGTTCGACCTTCAAACTGCAGGAAGTATTTCAAAGGAATTGGTAGATACTGATCAGAGTATTTTGAAAGCCATTGGAAAAAAACCCGGTCTTTTCAGACCGCCCTATGGCGTTACAAATCCGATGCTTGCCAAAGCCGTGAACGCGGGTGGGTACAAAACTATTGGATGGAGTGTGAGATCATTCGATACCGTAATTAAGGATGGTAAGGTGCTTTTTAATCGTATAACAAAATCTTTAAAGGGCGGTGATGTTATCTTATTGCATGACTATAGCGATTCTACACTCGAAATTTTGCCGGCTTTACTCGATCATATTTCAAAGCTTGGTTTGAAAATTGTACGTGTGGATGAACTATTGAATGAAAAAGCATATGTATAAGAAATATTCTGTAATTCAAATAGCGATATGTTTTGTCGTTACTCTCTTTTTACTTGCTACACCGGTTTTTGCACAGTATCCCGGATTTAAACCGGTGGCTGATCTAGGTTCCTTTCAGAAAACATTCAAGACAGAATCTGCTTCAGTATTATCCATAGAAAGCAATTTTACCCAGGAAAAGGTTCTCACTGCCTTGACAGAGAAAATCACTTCGACAGGTAGATTCTGGTTCAAGCGAAGCAATCGCGTACGCATTGAATACGTAAAGCCATTCGTCTATCTGATGGTGATGAACGGCGACAAAATGTTGATACGCGATGATCAAAAAGAAAACCGAATCAATGTGAAGTCAAACAAGCTTTTCCAGCAGGTTAACCGGATCATGATCGATTGTGTTCAAGGTACTATTCTTGAAAGCAAGGATTTCACAACAAAGGTGTTCGAAAACGATAAGACTTTTTTACTGGAAATGACGCCGGTATCAAAAACTCTGAAAGAATTTTTTCAGACCATCGTGCTTACAGTCGATAAGAAAGATTACTCCGCTGATTCAATTGAGATGAATGAGCCTTCCGGCGATAAGACAACCATCCTTTTTACAAATAAAAAATTAAACACTCAGATTTCTGATGCGATGTTTACACTTTAGCCTTGCATGTTTTTTGTTTGTCAGTTGTGCTTCAGATTACAAAAATCTTCAGGCCATACAATCAGAGTACGAATGTGAGGGGAAGTTTAAGGAACTGTATTTACGTACATCCTGGTATAATGCCAGCGTCGATGTGATGGGCAGGCATCTGAGTGGTTTGCTGCTTGTTAAAAATATGCCTGATAGTTCCAAGCGAGTGGTATTTACCAATGAGGCAGGCGTCACATTTTTTGACTTCGGATTTTCTCAGGATGGCAGTTTTAAAGTACATTCGATTATCAGTCAGTTGAAGAAAAAAGCAGTCATCGAAACACTGCGGAAGGACTTTGAATTGATGATGGGTTTACCCTTCCAGAAGGGCGTATTTAAGCGGTTTACAAATAGTGACGAAATTTATTTTGGTGTGATGCAAAAAAATGAAACAGCCTATTTTATAACCAGTAAAGATTGTGCTTCTTTACAGCGATTGGAGTGGGGTTCGGCCCGCAAGCGGAAAGTTTCCGTTGAGACGCCAGGATCAGGTTATCCGTCCCCGGATCGGATTGAAATAATCCACCACACTTTTAACATGCAGATTAAGTTGACCCGTATCGAAAAAGAATGATTCTGCTAAACGACTTTTACACATTGCTGCAACACGAGCCTGCTCTGGGTTCGGTTAAGGCTCGGATTTCTATAAACGGTGACCATAAAATTTTAGAGGGACATTTTCCGGGGTTGCCCATTGTTCCCGGAGTTTGTATGATGCAGATCATTCGCGAAATAATGGAGGTAACAACATCAAAATCATTAAACCTTGTTGCTGCTGATAATATGAAGTTCCTTTCTGTGATAAACCCTGATCAAAACAATGAGGTCGATGTCTCGGTTTTATATACCAAAGAAGGTGATGATCGCTTCCATGTAAATGCTACAATGTTTGCCGGAACGGTGACTTTCTTTAAATTAAAAGCTACGTTGAAAACTTCCTGATGGAGCCTGCAGATATTCGCGCATCGTTTAAGCAGAAGAAAGTATGTGTGCTGGTGCCTACCTACAACAATGAACAAACACTGGAGCAGCTTCTTTCAGATTTACTTGGTTATACAGATCAGGTTATCGTCGTAAATGATGGATCAACAGATTCTACGCCACAACTTTTACAGAAATTTCAACAAATAAATCTTGTCAGCTATCCCGTTAATCAGGGGAAGGGCTATGCTTTGCGCCAGGGATTTAAGCGTGCTTTGGAGGCCGGATATGAGTGCGCTATTACCATCGATTCCGACGGTCAGCATTTTCCCGAAGATCTTTATAAGTTTCTCGAGAAGTTGGAAAGTAATCCGTCCGCAATAATTATCGGCGCACGGAATATGGAGCAATCCAGCGTGCCTGGTAAAAGCAGCTTTGGCAATAAGTTCTCAAACTTTTGGTTTTGGGTTGAAACCGGCCTGAAGATGCCTGACACGCAGAGCGGATATAGACTATATCCGGTAAAGCAGATGCAGGGCATTAAATTCCTCACAAAAAAATTTGAATTCGAAATCGAAGTACTGGTACGTTCATCGTGGAGAGGTATTGCGATAACGCATGTACCCGTTAGAGTTTTTTATGCTGAAAAGGGGAAACGTGTATCACATTTCAGACCGTTCAAGGATTTTACACGGATCAGTATTCTCAATACATTTCTGGTCACGATTGCATTATTATATATCAAGCCCCGCGACTTGTTCAGAAGTCTTAAAAAAAAAACTTTAGGGAAATCGTCCACGAACAACTCTTCAGTACGGATGAATCAGATGCGGTAAAAGCAGGATCGGTTGGTTTTGGAATCTTTATGGGTATTGTACCCCTTTGGGGATTTCAGCTCGCAATTGCCATCACCCTTTCCTTTCTTTTCAGGTTGAATAAGGCATTAGTGATTATTGCGGCCAATATCAGTATTCCACCCATGATTCCGCTCATTCTATTTTTAAGCCACTTTACAGGAATATTTTGGATGGGGGAAAAGGCGCAGCGTATTTCTTTCAGCAAAGAAATTACCTTTGAACTTGTGAAAAACAATTTGCTGCAATACGTTTTGGGAGCAGTTACCCTCGCCCTGGTGGCAGGTCTTATTTTTGCTGCCCTGACGTACCTTGGATTAAAACTCTTTAAGCGATCGAAAAACTGATCCATGGCTTCCTTCTTCCTTAACCTGTATGATTTTTTCCTTCATCGAAAAGTCTTTTTATGGTCGGTATTTATTTCCGCGATTGTCGTGTTGGGGATCGGTGCTTCTCAAATTAAACTTGAAGAAGACATAACGAAATTTTTCCCGGATGATGAGCGAGTTGAAAAACTGAATTTCGTATTTCAAAACTCGAAGTTTGTAGAGCGGCTGGTGGTTATGGTTTCTGTGAAAGACAGTACATCCTCACCTCAACCCGACAGTCTTGTTGCACACGCGGAAAAATTGGCAGATCGTATTGCAACTGATCTCGAGCCTTATGTAAAAAAAATTACCAGTCGCGTTGACGATGAGAAGATCCTCGAGGTTTTTAAATCCGTTTATGATTTCCTTCCTGTTTATTTAAATGATCAGGACTATATTCTGCTCGATTCATTAACAAAGACGGAAAATATTGGACCCGTATTACAGCAGAATTATCGCCAGTTGATTTCACCATCGGGTATGGCGGTAAAGAAAATTATCGTCCAGGATCCGCTGGGTTTTTCATTCCTTGCATTGCGTAAACTTCAACAGCTTCAGTATGATGAAAATTTTGAACTTTATGATAGTTACATAATAACAAAAGATCATCGTCACTTAATTTTCTTTATTCAGCCCACGTATTCACCGAGTGAAACAGGGAACAATTCTCTTTTTATCGATGCGCTGGACGAACTCATTGCAGAATTATCCTTACGAAATGATCAGCTTAACACATCTTATTTTGGAGCAGCTGCCGTGGCCGTTGGAAATGCTAAACAGCTTAGGAGCGATACAGCGCTTACCGTAAGCCTTATGGTTGTTCTTCTCGCTGTTTTTCTGATTGGATTCTTCCGAAAGAAGCGGGTGCCTTTTCTTATTTTAATTCCGGTTATGTTTGGCGGTGTCTTTTCACTGGCTTGCATTTATGTACTGAAAGGCTCCGTTTCCATCCTTGCCATTGCAGCGGGGTCGGTTATTTTAGGTATTGCTGTTAACTATTCTTTACATTTCCTGGCCCACTTGAAACATGTAAATGATATCAAGCAGGTTATTAAAGATCTGGTAGGACCGATGACCCTGGGAAGCACGACAACTGTATTAGCGTTCTTCTGCCTGCAATTTGCAAATGCTGCTGTACTTCGTGACGTGGGATTATTTGCGGGTTTTAGTTTGATAGGCGCTGCATTTTGTTCACTTGTATTTCTTCCTCATTTTATTTCCGCGCAGTTATTTCAAAACCAGATACAGAAGGAGAGTTGGATTGATCGAATTTCCTTTTCTTCAAAGGTATCCGGTAAATTGATTGTTTGGATCATCCTGTTAGCCACACCGGTATTTTTTTATTTTGCTCGTCAGGTGAGTTTCAATAGTGACATGGGCAGACTCAACTTCATGAGTTCACAAACCCGTGAAGCACAACAGCGACTGGAAGCCATTAATAAATCGTCACTGACATCCGTTTACGTTGTGTCAAGTGGGAAAACCATCGAAACAGCCTTACAGAAAACCGAACAGGTTACACCGCTTCTTCAAAGAATGAAGGACGCAAATGAGATCAACAAGTTTTCCTCTGTATCTACCTTTCTCATTTCTGATTCTCTGCAGCGTTTAAGAATTGCAAAGTGGAAGGCTTACTGGACACCGGAACGCACTACAGCCACTAACGCAGCCGTTAGAAGGGAAGGTTCAGCGCTTAAGTTTTCTGAGCAGGTTTTAAATAATTTTGAAAATCTCATATCAAAAGAATTTCGGCCATCCGACAGTACTTCCATGCGCACTATCCGCGCAGCATTCTTTGACGATTATATTATCGAAAAAGATAATGCGGCGACAGTTATTTCGCTCGTCAATGTTGAGGCTGATCGCAAAGCTGACTTTTATTCCGCGGTAGCGAACTCCACCGTTCATGCTTTTGACCGGCAAATGTTAACGAACCTTTTTGTGGAGTATGTAAATGCTGACTTTAACTTCATTGTCACATTTACGGCAATACTTGTTTTTGTTGCACTGTTCATTTCATATGGAAGGATTGAATTAACACTAATCACTTTTGTGCCGATGTTCATCACCTGGATTTGGATACTGGGTATAATGGCATTGCTGGGTATTGAGTTTAACATTGTCAATGTAATGGTGTCGACTTTTATATTCGGACTAGGCGATGACTACAGTATCTTTATTATGGATGGGTTGCAGCAGGAATATCGCGCTGGAAAGAAAAACCTTCCATCTATTCGTACATCAATATTTCTTTCTGCGGTAACCACTATTGCGGGACTTGGCGTTCTTATTCTTGCCAAACATCCTGCCCTTAGATCGATAGCATCAATCTCAATCATTGGCATTGCTTGTGTTTTTGTTATGTCTCAAACCATGGAACCATTTTTATTCCGGTGGTTAATTACTAATCGGACTAAAAAAGGCTTTACGCCCATGACCTGGGTGGGTATCCTTCGAACAACTTTTACCTATTCGTTTTTTGTGTTGGGAGCAATCGGGTTGACTGTAATCGGATTAGTACTTAAGGCAATTCCTTTTTGGAAAAGTTCAATCAGAATGTTTTATCATACCCTTCTGAGTTGGTTTACGAGGGCACTCATCTACATGGAACCCAATGTTGATAAGAAGGTGATTGGCAGATCAACGGAAACCTTTTCCCGTGCGAGCATAATAATTGCCAACCATACTTCCTTTCTGGATATTTTACTTACTACGATGCTTCATCCAAAACTGATCCTGCTGACCAATAAGTGGGTTTGGAATTCACCAGTGTTTGGTGGTGTCGTGCGATTGGCCGATTATTACCCGGTTACAGAAGGTGCTGAAGATAGCGTCACCCGGCTGAACGACAGGGTAAATGAAGGTTATTCTGTAGTGGTATTTCCGGAGGGGAAAAGGTCTGATGATGGAAACTTAAATCGTTTTCATAAAGGGGCTTTTTATCTGGCGGAATCATTGAAGATGCCTATTCAACCTTTGCTGATACATGGTGCTGCCGCTGCAATCCCAAAGGGAAGTTTTTATCTCAATGAAGGTACGCTTACCTTAAAATTTCTCCCGTCGATAGAAGCCGATGATTTAAGATTTGGTTCAACCTATTCGGAGAGGACGAAAGTCATCAGCAAGTATTTTAAAACGGAGTTTACGCTATTGTCTAACGAATGTGAAACACCAAAGTATTTTGCTCCGCAACTGATTTCGAACTACCTGTACAAAGGTCCCGTCCTGGAATGGTATCTTCGTGTCAAAATCAGACTTGAAAGAAATTATGAACCCTTTCATAAACTGCTGCCGCTACAGGGAAGTATACTTGATTTAGGTTGTGGTTATGGTTTTCTGTGTTATATGCTTCAGTTCTTATCGAATGACCGGATTATTACAGGTGTAGATTACGACGAGGAAAAGATTGAAACAGCAAATCATGGCTATCTGAAGACGGACAGACTTCAGTTTCAATGTGCTGATGTTACTTTGTTTGAATTGCAAAAATATGACGGGATCGTCATTAGCGATGTATTGCATTATTTAAAGTCTGACGCGCAGGAAACTATGCTGAAACGATGCTTTGATGCACTCCATCCTGGTGGTGTCCTTATTGTCAGAGATGGAAATGCCGATTTGAAAGATCGACATATGGGAACAGTAATTACAGAGTTTTTCTCTGTCAAGCTGTTGAAATTTAATAAGTCAACAAACGAGTTGAATTTTGTTTCCGGCGAAAGAATTAAGAAGCTGGCGAGTGATTCCGGGTTAACGGTTGAAGTTTTGGATGATGCTAAATTTACATCCAATGTTATTTTTGTGGTCAGGAAAAATGCTTAACAAAAGTACGAGATACGAGTTTTACACAGGTAGAATGGCATAAAATCCTGTACACTTTCAACTAAATAGTAAAATGCAACAGCATGATGTAATCATAATAGGCAGTGGGTTGGGCGGTCTCGCCTGCGGTACGATTCTGGCAAAAGAAGGCTACAAGGTTTGTGTTTTGGAAAAAAATAAGCAGATCGGAGGGATGCTTCAGATATTTGTGCGCGACAGAGTAATTTTTGATACAGGCGTACACTATGTAGGTGGGTTGGATGAAGGTCAGAACCTGAATCAGCTGTTTAAATACCTGGGCATCATGGATAAAGTCAATATCCGAAAGATGGATGAGAATTTTGTCGATGGTTTGATTTTCAAAGATGATCCAATCGTGTATAAGTATGGTCAAGGCTATGATAATTTTATACGGATTTTGTCAACCTATTTTCCTGAAGAGGAGGTAGCTATTCGTGCGTTTTGCGAAAAGATTCAGAAAATCTGCAAACAGTTTCCGCTTTACAATCTTAAGGCCGGAAGTTATACTGACACGGAAAATGCCTATCAGACCGATACAAAGGCATACCTTGAATCGCTCACCAACAACAAGAAGCTGATCTGTGTATTGGCAGGTACGAATCTGCTGTATGGAGGGCAGCCTGACAAGACACCGTTGTTTGTGCATGCTCTTATCGTTAATCACTATGTTGAAAGCTCCTGGAAATTTGTTGATGGAGGATCACAGATCGCAAGGCTCCTCGCAAAGGAAATCACTTCCCGTGGGGGTAAAATTATTAAACACGTAAACATAATTAAGCTCAAGGAAGAGGGAGGAAAGGTAATTTACGCTGAGGCTGAAGATGGTCAAAAGTACTATGCTGATACATTTATCTCTAATGTCCATCCGGTTAAAACACTTGAGATGACGGAGAGTAACATGTTAAAAAATGCGTATCGTTCACGACTTAAAAGTCTCGATAGTACTATTTCGGTATTCTATGCCAACGTAGTTTTGAAGAAGGATACCTTTAAGTACCTGAATAGCAATATTTATTGTTTTGCACAGGAGGATCCGTGGTGTGCGCTTACGTATACTGAGGATACGTGGCCCCAGGGGTATGCTTTGTTTTATGTTTCCTCATCAAAATCTTCGGAATATGCAGAAGGAATAACTGTCATGTCTTATATGCGCATCGACGAAGTTGAAAAGTGGGGCGGTACTTTTAATACTGTATCGCATGAAAATGACCGAGGTAAGGATTATGAAGATTTTAAACGACAGAAGGCAGAAAATTTATTTGATGCGGTCGAGAAGCAGTTTCCAGGCTTCAAAGATTGTATCAAATCCTACACTACAGCCACACCGCTCACGGCTCGTGACTACATTGGAACAGATGACGGCTCGTTATATGGGTTCGCCAAAGACTATCGGGAGCCTATGAAAACATTCGTTTCTCCCCGCACGAAAATTCCGAACCTGATGTTAACAGGACAAAATATCAATATGCATGGTGTATTAGGTGTTACAATCAGCGCAGTCGTTACGAGTAGTCAGATTTTAGGGTTGGAATACCTCGTTGACAAAATAAATAATGCTTAAAAAGATTCTTAAATTTTTAGGGTGGTTTTTGGGTATTGTCGTTGGACTAATATTCATACTGGTCGTTTATGTACGGATCGTTTCTAAAGTTGAACCTCCCGCACCGGGGAAAATAAGTTTTTCGGATCAGGGTATTATTGAGAGAGACAAAGGTCTCTTTACCCTGGGTAATAACTGGTTTAGGAAAAGTGACAGTGGTTTGTATGAATTGTATGTTGAGGGCGAACCGTTCGAACGTGGAGTTGCTAACGGAAGACTCACACAGGATTTAGTCCAATATCAAGAGCAAGTGTTTACAGACCAGATTCATAGACTGGTGCCTTCCAATGTTTATCTCGGCATACTAAAATATTTCGTTGGATGGTTCAATAGAAATTTAACGGATAACATTTCCGAAGAATACCAATTAGAGATTTTAGGGGTTTCTCAGGCAGCATCACACGAGTTTGATGACATCGCTGAACCTTATCAGCGCATTCTAAATTACCATGCTGCACATGATATAGGGCATGCGTTGCAGAATATGTCGCTTGTAGGATGTACCTCCTTTGCAACCTGGGGCGATAAGTCAGAAGACAGCACCTTAATCATCGGGCGCAATTTTGATTTTTATGTAGGAGACGACTTCGCCCGCGATAAGATTATAGCATTCAT
>JBGTEP010000177.1:0-4741 GCA_041747735.1 Chryseolinea sp. | reverse complement strand
AAGAAATGACTGAAAACGAAAACTAAAACACCGCTGTGATCAACCGAAAACTCAATGCATTTTTTACATCAAATTGTGAAGTAACTTTTGGTGGTCAGTTTGTCGCGAAATGAAGTGGTCAGTTTACGCGGAATTTCCAATGTAGCGAACAACCGTGTCCACTTCATATGGATTAACAGAAAATGCGCCGACGGGATTGGCTTTACCTTAAAAGCTTTATCTGAAGGTTTCCAACAAAAAGGCATGGCAATTGTAACTCTTATCATTGATTAGTTAAAAAAAGAGATAATCTAGTAACACACAAATATGGAGAAGTTCTTTTTCGAATCGTGGGAAAGCTTGCTGCGAACTGCTTTAATCGCACCGTTAAGCTATTTAAGTTTATTGATAATGCTTCGCATCGTAGGGAATCGAACGTTGTCACAGCTCAACGCATTTGATCTCATTGTGACCGTTGCACTCGGATCAACTCTTGCAACTACTATTCTTTCAAAAAGTGTTCCGTTGACCGATGGCCTTCTGGCTCTTGGTATGCTCATCGGACTTCAGTGGACCATCAGCAAACTATGCGTCCGGTTTAAGGTAGTTCAAAACCTCGTCAAGACAGAACCGAAGTTGCTATATTTCAGAGACAGGTATTTAAATAAAACTTTAAAGCAGTGCCGAATTTCAAAAGAAGAAATATTACAGGTTATTCGGGCAAAAGGTATCGCACGAATCGAGGATGCAGATGCGATAGTGCTGGAAACAAATGGAAAGTTTAGTGTAATTCGTAAATCAGAAAATTCGGCATTTACAGTTCTGAATGATGTTACTGGGTATCCCCCGGAGAAAAAGAACTAATCCATAATCTTATCAATTCAGCAGTACGCCTGGTACGCGTTATTCATTTAATCCACTAACTTTTAATCCAGGCAAAGATACCCATCGCTATTAGAAAAAATGAACCCGCTACAATCACAAATCCGGACCAAGGGCTATTCATATTTTCATTCAGCACTATTGCTAAAGCAATGCATCCAAATAAAAGAAAGAAAAGACAGGAAAAAACCATAATAGAAATTTTGAGAACATAGAACGCAGCCTTTTTTGCGTCTGCCTCTAAACTTTCTTTTGTGTTTTCAATTTCCCGCTGGGCATATCTAAATGGAGCTATAATGGCTCCTACGGTCTTGTATACTAATTCCATCGCCATATCTCATTGTTTATTTTTGAACTCTTTGGACTATGATGGGAACTCCTGTTTAAGCTCATCTAATTTCTGTCTCAGCTTTCGCCTCTGCATTGCATTGTCTACAATTCTATCAGCTTCAGCTTTGACTTTTCTCCTAGTGATTCGGCCTGATTCTGGTGCAGATAATAACCCTAAAAGAGTCCCCAATCCCAGACCAGATAAAAAAAGTAAGGTTGACTTCATATCATTTCGCTTTTAATTAATTCTAAAATTTGCAATCAACAATTACTATCAAAAAATTATGCCAGAAAGCGCTTTACAATCGCCTATATTAAGGTTAATCCAGGATGTATTTTCCTTTAAAAAAATGTTTACAGATGGCTCCAAATGAAGATTTTCCCGCAATTGACTCATCAGACAATCCACACTTCAAATTGGTTATATAATCAGTAAGCATAATCGCTGAAAATCCCCATAGTGTATAAAATATTATACACCAAATGCCATTAATGAGATGCTACGTTCTGCTGTAATGCGTCACTGGTCAATCGCAGACCGAATCTGTGTAAGATGAATAGCCTTTTTTATTTACCATTTCTACGGTCCTCCAACATTTATTAAATGATTGCCCTTGGGTATGAATACAATCGCAAAAATCTAAACACTCTTGAGTATTGTCTGACTTTTTTACAATCATTAATACAGTCTTGTAGATTGTTTCTTGTTTTTTGTCATATGAGTTTGTTATGACTAAAACTGACTTTAATCATAGGCGCTGAAGGTTACAGAACAATTATGATTGAAACTGAGCCAATTTAGGTAACTGTTATAACCTGAAATAGATATGTCAGTTTTAAAAACTGACAACAGTTTAAGTCCAAGTTACCCGACTCACTTCCCTTCACAAAACTTGAACTAGTGCTGTAGAACTGACCAACTTCTGCTGTGGACAAACCTACACATCCCTTCATCCTATTAATCATTATTACAGATGCTGGTGGGCTTTATGCATTGGCACGGTAATTACCCCTTTCATATAGCTAAATACCCATCGATATGAATATCAAATCTATTACAGTTGTTGTATCTTTTTTAGTATTGCTTATCGCCTGTAAAACTCAGAAAGATTTGACGAGCCATACGAACTCATCCAGCGATAGTCTGCCCGCACCGTATGCGACCAAATCTGTAATGAACTTCAGCAACGTTGTTGGTTGGGAAGACGGACAGACTCCCAAAGCTCCGGAAGGATTTACTGTTACTAAATATGCTGATGGATTTGAAAATCCCCGATGGATGTATGTTACTTCCAATGGCGATGTTCTGGTAGCTGAAAGTAACTCCAATCATTCTTTACTTAAAAGAATCGGAGCTTTCTTCGTTGGCGCCCATAAGTCAAACAATCTTAAAAAAAGTGCCGATCGGATCACCTTGCTTCGGGATACTAATGATCACGGTGTGCCTGCCATCAAACAAACATTTCTGACGAAGTTAAACCAACCATTTGGTATGCTTGTATTGGGGGACTGGTTTTATGTTGCAAACACCGATGCTCTGTGGCGTTATCCTTACAAGCCGGGGCAATTGGAAATAACTGAAAAGGGTGAAAAGCTGGTTAGTCTTCCAGCCGGAAAACACAACGTGCATTGGACAAGAAATATCATCGCCAATAAGGCAGGAACAAAAATCTATATTGCCGTAGGCTCCGGAAGTAACGTTGCTGAAAATGGTATAGAGGAAGAGTACCTTAAAGCTGATATCCTCGAAGTCAATCCTGATGGCTCGGATTTGAAAGTCTATGCCAGTGGATTGAGAAATCCTGTTGGTATGGATTGGGCGCCGGGCACTAACGTACTGTGGACCGCTGTAAACGAACGCGATTTGCTTGGTGATAACCTGGTACCTGATTATCTGACGCATGTAGAAAAGGACGGATTTTATGGATGGCCTTACTATTACTTTGGTAATCATGCAGACCCCAGAATGGAAGATATCCCCGCCAATCTCCCAGCGGTAATTGTACCTGATGTATCTGTAGGATCGCACACTGCTTCACTGGGCCTAGTGTTTTATACTGCTGATGCTTTCCCTGAAAAATATCATAACGGTGCATTCGTTGTTCAGCACGGATCATGGAACCGCTCTATCTTATCGGGTTACAAAGTTGTATTTGTTCCCTTTCGGGATGGGAAACCTTCCGGAGAGCCCGAAGATTTTCTCACAGGATTTATCGATGACCTGAGTCGTGAAAAAGTTTATGGCAGACCTGTTGGAGCTACTTTACTTAAGGATGGCTCTATGCTTATCACGGATGATACT
Organism: Chryseolinea sp.; assembly: GCA_041747735.1. Classification (GTDB taxonomy): domain Bacteria; phylum Bacteroidota; class Bacteroidia; order Cytophagales; family Cyclobacteriaceae; genus Chryseolinea. The sequence continues at coordinate 1,248 of JBGTEP010000177.1, read as the reverse complement.
ACTGGTACGATCTGGAGAGTTAGTGTTAGTGAAAAGTAATTGTCCTCACATTTTAGTACCATAATCTTCTACGGTTCTATTTGTTTATAATGGTACCTATCTGATTAAAGTTACCCTTCCTCAGAACCTCTGCTGCTTGTCGTCATCGCCTTAACAGTATATCCTTTCCTCTCATTCCGCAAGTCATCAGTTTGTGGAGGATGTTACACAGTTTTTTATCAAAACAGGCCCTTTTTTAAGGTTTTTGCGCTGGCAGGATTTTTACCATACCATGTGATAAATAACATCAACCGAATATGAAAACAACTGAGAACGATTCAACCCCTGAAATGAGTACACTATCTGACTGTATCACCAAAGCAGTAAAGGAGGGTTATGCTGAGAATTTTAAAATTTCAAGCAAAGGATTAACAACAGAGATTGAAGACATATTCTATCAACCCGAACAAGTTGCCATTTCGAACTTTTATCGTTTCGAAGGATACTCCGATCCACAGGATAATGCAATTCTATATGTGATTCAAACGGAGGATGGAAAGAAGGGACTTATTATTGACGCTTACGGTGCTTATTCTAACGAGAAGATCTCACAGTTCATCAGGCAGGTGGAAGATATTCAAAAGAAAGCACCCGTAGGTAAAAGATGGTGGCAAACCATTTTGAAGGCATCGTAGAAATAGAAAGAGGCAGAGTCAGAATGTCTGACTTATAAATTGACTGTTATGAAAGACCCTAAAAATAAACAAAAACTTAAACCTGAATCTCCGGTACTTACCTTTAATGAGATTTGCTTTGGCTACTTTAATAATGACTGGTCCATGGTGGCTAGTCGTGCATTTGTCCTTTTTTATTCGCTGGTAATTATAATATTCTCATTTGCGGTTAAACATCTCCCTACTCATCTAGCCGTTGGTAGATAATGTGAAGGTTGATAGCAAGATGTCCTTAAAATGTGAATGGCGAACCTTTAGCCGGCGAAATTGGGAACGTTTATCTGTAATCCCCTTAAATCTAATTAGTTTTAAAAATAGGCCAAATCAGGCTTAAATAACAATTAAACTAAATTAAATAGTTAATCAGTATTATAAAATACTAATTTAATTAGTTTTGTGTATCTTTGACCCATCACTGGATGATGGTGTTATGACTCCCCTAAACAAAGCAGATCGACTTGCAGAATTAAAAATGGATATTCTCCGTTTTCAGGGGTTCAATTCCACCAGTAATTCAACAGTAGACCTTGGGCTT
>JBGTEP010000176.1:0-5276 GCA_041747735.1 Chryseolinea sp. | reverse complement strand
TTAAACAATATTCCAAACTAATGCTCGCGTAATATGAATGTACTTGATAATGGACAGATTAACCGCAGAAAGTTTGTTCAATCGGCATGCTCGATGGTTGCGCTTGGATCTTTAGGAGTACCAAACGCACAAGGTACTTCTCGTTACCCATTAAACTCACCTATCAAAATCCGTTCAGTCGATTCAAACTTTGAGCGCGAACCACTCTACCCCTACCGCTTTAAAGGCAGTGCTATTACGGAGTGCTGGCAAAGTGTGGCTATGCTTGAATCCGAATCCGGTATCAGAAAGGTTGGCCTCGGGACGCAAAGTGTGCTTTGGTCTGACTCCCGTGTTTTTGCTGCCCATTCTGAAAGTGCAGGGAATGCATTGATGTTTTCAATGAGTGAAAGAGCATTACAGATAATCAAAGGGACTTCTTTCGAGAACCCGGTTCAGCTATTAGACGATCTGCTTCCCGAAGTATTGGAGTATGGAAGAAAGATAACCGGTGTGTCCGATTTACGAAAAACCTTTGCACTCAATGCATTGGTATGTGTCGACAATGCTGCATGGTTAGTATACGCTGCCGCAAATAAGATGACATCATTTGATGCAATGATTCCCGCAGCCTATAAGCCTGGATTATCTTACAAGCACAGCAAAGTTGCCAGCATTCCATCATTTAGCGTAGGTACTAGTCCTGAAAAAATTAAAGCCGCCGCTGATGAAGGCTATTTTATCATGAAGCTTAAAACAGGAGCGGCTGGCACTCAAAAAGAAATGCTGGAAAAAGATATGGCATTTTTATCGGCAGTTCACAAAGCTATTGGGCATTATGAAACGCCCTACACTAAAACCGGAAAGATTCCGTATTACTTTGATGCAAATGCACGTTATGAGCACAAAGATACATTGCTTCGTTTCCTTGACCATGCAAAAAAGATCGGAGCACTGAATCAAATTGCCGTTATTGAAGAACCCTTTGAGGAGTCAAATGAGGCATTTGTAGGTGATGTTGGTGTATGCGTTGCAGCCGATGAAAGTGCCCACACCGTTGACGATGCGGCCAAACGAATTGAACAAGGTTACACTGCCATTGCTGTGAAAGCAATAGCCAAGACGTTAAGTATGACAATGAAAATTGCGCAGCTGGCTTACGAAAAAAATATTCCCTGCTTCTGTGCCGACCTTACCGTAAATCCGATACTGGTGGACTGGAACAAGGCTGTCGCTGCACGACTACAGCCATTCCCGAATATGACCGTTGGCCTGCAAGAAACAAACGGACATCAATACTATAAAAACTGGGACAAACTTTTAAGCCACCTACCTAACCCTGAGGCTACCTGGGTAAAAACGAAAAAAGGAGTTTACTTAACTGACGAAAGTTTTTTCGCTAAAAGCGGAGGAATTCTTGATACTTCAACACATTATGAAGGGATGTTTGCAAAAAATTAAAAGAACTCGAGCGGAATTATTCCTTCTCCTTTTTTAGCGTTTCCATGGGACGATCATTTCTAGACCATTCGCTCCATGAGCCTACGTATAATTTAGGAATTTCGAACCCCGCTGAAGCCATAGCGAGAATGGTATGGCAGGCCGTTACTCCGGACCCACAATGAATAATAACTTTCTCAGCATCCACGCCTTCAAATACTTTCGAATATTTAAGCTTTAGTGCTTCGGATGACAAGTAAGAACCGTCGCTATTCAGATTCGATGCAAACGGAACGTTCACCGCATTTGGAATATGTCCCGCTATCAAATCAATCGGTTCCTTTTCCCCATTGTAACGTTCTTGTTCGCGTACGTCTACAATCACATACGATTTATCTTTTGACGCTTTGTCAATAAGACTGATATCTGCAATAGGAAATTTCCAGTCTTTAGCCGGGTAAGGGCTAACCTTCTTTGCCGTCACCGGATCAGCATTAACCGGAAACCCGGCTTTTACAGCAGCCTGAAATCCTCCATCCAGCACTTGAATCTTGTTATGACCAATAGCGTTAAGCATCCACCAAAATCTTGCGGCGGCATTTGCTGCATTTTTATCATCATAAACGATAACATGACTGTCGGGTGTAATACCCCACTCAGCAAGCGTGGCTGCGAACTGCGAGGGTGTTGGTAAAGGATGTCTTCCTCCCATCGCAAAATCAGATTTAATGTCAGATAACTGCTTATTCAGATCAACATGCAACGCTCCGTCCAGATGTTCCTTAAGGTATCTTTCCTTTGAAGCGGGACTGTTACTTGCGTCTATTAATATAACATCATGTTTATCAATAACGGACTTCAACTCTTCCGGTTTTATTAAAGGCGACAATGCATTTTGTGTCATACCCAATGAATTTTTGTGATTGAAGTTACCCTGATTATCTCCAGGATGGCTACTAAAAGAAAGTAATAAAGGAACCAAGAAAATCAGGGATTTGCAATGATGCGGTATGCCCGACAAAATGTTGATCTTAAAAATTCCGGTTGTTGTATGCTGCAAATCCATCTTCTTACTTTTGATTTATACTTTATGTAAACATCTCAGGAATGATAAATTTTCCGGAATGTTTAAAGGTATAAATTTCTGTGTTTACATTTTTCAACAACCTTCCTGCTCGCCGTAATGAAACACCTGTGATCAGGAAATAGTGGCTTCATCAAATTGTTATGCACAGAAAAAACAACGATTGCGCAAGTATAAAAATGAGGAAAGAATGCTATGACTTACCACATAAAAAATAAGGGAAAAGAAATAATTTTTTGTGGGTTCGTTACAAATGAACTTTAGTTTATGCGGCTCTTTCTTTTAGAATTTGGCTATCCGCGTGCACTATAAATTTACGCAAAACTCTCCGCTGATTGCGGCATTCTCAAGCGAAAAATTGATGAAATCCCCTTCAAACGAACCCGTAATCTTTCTGATAACAAAATCAGAACCTGCAACATATTGCTTGGGTCCTAATGATTCAATGGTCAACACAAAATCACCTGGATCACCGTAAACATCGTTGCTTCCATACATGACTTGCGCCAGTTCAAGATCATCTTCGTCACCGGAATAGACACCCACTTCAATATCACCTTTGAAAGAAAAGGAGACCGTATAAACCTGATTATCCTTCGTGAAGCCCAGTGTAACAATAAATCTTGGGTCTGCTGCCCCGTCATTCCCAGAAGCCCCTGCAAGAGCTACTTCCACACCGGTTGAATTAAAAGATCCCGCTGTAGCTGAATTAACTTCAAGGTATGCCGTAACGTTGCCGGGACATGATCCTGAAGCAGAATCGTCACTATCATCATCTCCGCTACAGCCGATAGTAAAGACAACAAACAAAACAACGACAGTTAACTTTCCGATGGTTGATATAGGGTTCATATGTTGCAAATAGTTTTATAAAAGAAACGATACACACTTACAAAAATCTAAAATTTATTTTAAAACCAAAAGTCAGTTTCTAAGTGTATTTTTTTTATGCAACAAAAATGAAATTGATTGGTTGACTAATTAATCTATCAAGCAAAATCTGATCTTGCAATCGGGCTTTATCGAATTTATCAACAACGAACTTCAATAATTATGCAAATGGAGTTTGAAGATGATACGATCAGCAAAAAACTCCTGAAGTCAACGCCAGAAAAATATTTGTACCAGCTTCATTCACCATTTTTTGTTTATCAGAGTCATTTGGACTTTTTGTTAAACGGAAAGTCATTGTCAATCTAAAGTCTTAACTTTCAGCATCTAAAAATGTAGATGTATGAAGAACTTATTCTGGTATGCTTTACTTATTTTCGTCGTGATACTCAGCTCGGGACAATTACTTGTTGCGCAGCCATTTGCAACACTTGCGCTTACTGCTGATTCATCTGCCTACAGGTACCGAGAAGTAACTTCCACCAGTACTTTCCATCAACTTTCAACAAAAGGGCTAAAGGATTATTACACAGGATACTTTCCAGTAGGGGTTGCGGTATCTCCGTTTGCCTTGAAGACAGAGGAGGCTGATTTAATTAAACGTGAGTTTAACAGCATGACAGCTGAAAATGCGATGAAGATGGGTCCGATACACCCAAAAGAAGATGAATACTTCTGGACGCATGCTGATTCAATCGTAGCCTTTGCGCAACGTAACAAAATGAAGTTGCGGGGACATACTTTATGCTGGCATAATCAGACACCAAAATGGATGTTCACCGATGCAAAAGGTGATACCGTTTCCCGGGAAGTTTTACTACAACGCCTGAAGGACCACATCACGACAGTAGTGTCGCGTTACAAAGGAAAAATCTATGCATGGGATGTAGTCAACGAAGTTATATCAGATAAAACAGATGAGTTCTATCGTAAGTCGGCCTGGTATAAAATATGTGGCGAAGACTACATCGCAATGGCCTTTAAATATGCACATGAAGCGGATCGGGATGCTTTATTGTTTTACAACGACTACAATGAGATTGATCCCATCAAACGAGAGAAAATACTCAAGTTAATTACCGACCTCAAGAAGGCAGGAATACCCATCCATGGGGTTGGCCTTCAGGCGCACTGGGCCGTGACGGAACCTACATGGAGCCAGCTTGAAAATACTCTCTCCCGCTTCTCGGCGTCAGGTCTTGAGTTGCATATTACGGAATTGGACATCTCAGTTTATCCGAAAGAACATAGTGCCCGTGAACGGAGAGCAGAAGATTATGATACTTCGTTTACAATAGAAAAAGAGCAGAAGCAAACTGAAGCTTACAAAATGTGTTTTGAATTGTTCCGAAAATATAAGGATAACATCACCAGTGTTACCTTCTGGAATATCAGTGACCGCAGGAGCTGGCTCGATAATTTTCCGGTTAAAGACCGAAAAGATTATCCCCTGCTTTTCGACAAAGAGCTGAAACCTAAGAAAGTATACCAGGAGGTCATAAAGTTCAAATAAGAAGAAACTGCACCATGTCTTGAATTAAAAGGTTGTTGTCTCCTACGATGACCTTCCGCCATGGCAAATTCAGTATATAAATTTTTGCGTTAAATTTTGGAGAAAACAAAGCCACAGCTATCTTTGCACTCCCTTACACGATGGGGCGTTCCAGTGCGAAAGACTCCTTTCACCTGACTAAACGGACTTCTAAAGTGTAAGTCTGGATTTTTAGATGTTCCGGTAGTTCAGCTGGTTAGAATGTCCCGACAGAAGGTCGGGAAGGTAGCGGAGTTCGATTCGAATATTGACCTGTTATCACTAAAAAATTGAGAATAATAAATGGACCGGTAGTTCAGCTGGTTAGAATGTCCCGACAGAAGGTCGGGA
>JBGTEP010000175.1:0-10482 GCA_041747735.1 Chryseolinea sp. | reverse complement strand
ACAGTATCGAAAACCTGATACTGGACCTACGATACAATACTGGTGGAACTGATGGAAACGCAGTGTTATTGGCTACTTACTTTTTTGATAAACCGTTCAGGTACTGGGACAAGATTGAAGTGACTGAATCGGTTGCAAATGAAATCAAGGGAACTAAAAGGATCTTTTATAAACAACCCGTACGCCGGGATACTGCTTATCACTGGAGAAAAACATGGGTGACCAGCGAGTTTGACTACTATGAAACACAGAAGCCGGCCAGAAATAATTTTAAAGGTAAGACTTTCATTATCACCAATGGACTATGTATGTCTTCTTGTGCAGACGTGACGGCTATACTTTCGTATAACGGAAAAGCAACTGTTGTCGGACAGGAAACAGGTGGAGGGTTTCAAGGCAACACCAGTGGAATGATGCCTACGGCAGAAATACCAACGGGCCTTAAGCTCACTGTTCCTTTGATGAAGTATACAAATGCAGTCGACTTAACAAAAAACTTTGGACGTGGAACAATTCCCGATTATGAATTAACACAAACTTTTGACGATTGGATTGACAAAAAAGATATTGAAATGGAGTTTGTGTTGAAGTTGATTAAGGAGGATTAGAAAGGATGACGGCGAATGCCAAATTTCTATCACACGAACGATATTTCAAAAGATTATTGGTTAACTTAAGTTTTTCATTGACCCCTCTAAAACCATGATCGCTAATTACTTCAGGATTGCTTTCCGAAACCTCCTCAAAAGCAGAGTTTTTTCGACAATTAATCTGACAGGGATCTCCATTGGAATGGCTGCTTCAATTTTGATTTTATATTTTGTTTTGTATGAAACCAGTTTTGACAGGTTCCATAAAGATGCAGAACAAATTTATAGAGTTGAAGTTGCGACGTATCGAGCTGGCGTGTTAGAAAGTGAAAGTGCATTAACGCCACCAGCAGTTGGAAAGTCATTGATGGATAACTTTACGGAAGTTGAGGCTTTTACAAGAATTGCATCCAATCCCGGGAAGACAATAATCATTGCAAATGATAAAAGTTACAGAGAAGAAAAAGCATACCTCGCTGACCCATCCCTTTTAAAAGTATTCGACTTCGAACTAATTCAGGGAAGTCCGGAAGATGCCTTATCTGAACCTTTCAATGTAGCGGTCTCCGAGAGTTTGGCTGAGAAAATATTTGGGTTAGCCTGGCGAACTGAATCAATCCTGAATAAGACGATCTACCTTCGAAGCGATGGACTATCTGGAACATTCAAGATTTCCGGTGTGTTTAAAAATCTTCCTTCTTATTCCCATTTTAAACCTGAGCTGCTGGCGTCGCGAAAGTATCTTGCGGAAATAGTTGGTACGCTGGCCAATGACGACAATTGGGATTTTAATTTTTTTTATACGTATATCAAATTGGCTCCACAAGCACAACCAGAAACGCTGAAAGCCAGTTTTAATTCTTTTGTTGAAAGCTCGCGTAAGGATATACTTCAACCTGGAACTATAAAATGGGATTTTCGTTTGCAACCGATCACTGATATTCATTTAAAATCTCAAATTCAATTTGAGTTGGAAAGTAATGGCGATGTGAAGACAGTTTATGCTCTTGGCATTATTGGTATAATTATTCTGATAGTGGCGTGGTTAAATTTTATTAATCTTTCAACAGCGCGAAGTATAAAGAGAGCGAAAGAAGTGGGTGTACGAAAAGTTCTTGGAGCCTCCAAAGTTCAACTTATTGTACAGTTCATTGCTGAAGCAATTCTGGTTAATGTTATGTCATTCAGCATCGCATTGCTTATCATTCAGGTTGCGAGACCATACTTTAGTGAAGTGAGCGGTGTTCCCTTGGAATTTATTTCGTTGTCTGTTCTCATGTCTAACGCGGGAGTTATGTATATCTCGACCGGTATAGTAGTAGCTGGGATAGTATTGTCAGGGTTGTACCCGGCTTTTATTCTTTCGGGTTTTAATCCTGTGAAGGCATTGAAGGGAAATTTGATCAGACCAAGCGGGATTAATTTCAGAAGGGCACTTGTTGCCGCACAATTTTTTATTTCAATCATAATGATCTCTGCTACATTCATAATTTTTAAGCAGATCAGTTTTATGCGGTCAACTGATTTGGGAGTAGACATTGAAAGGACTGTTGTCATTGAAGCGCCTGAAAATTATGATCAAATTGCGGAAGGAGCCGCTATTGCGTTCAAGCACTCAACAAAAGGTCTTTCTTTTGTCAGAGGTTTTGCAATGTCTAGTGTTGTCCCTGGTCAGGAAGTAACCTTCAGGTCATACAACCTGAGAAACCAAAAGAATAACAAAGAGATCAACTGCGGTATCGCGGGTATCGACAACGACTTTTTCGCTGATTTTAAAATTGAAACGATCGCAGGAAGAACATTTTCATCTTCAGAATTGGATAAAGATAAAGTTATTCTCAATGAGGAGGCGATAGCAGGTTTAGGCTACAATTCCGCTGAGGAAGCAATAGGAATGAAAGTGACGCACAGTGGAAAGCGTATTGAGGAATTTGAAATTTTGGGCGTGGTAAAGAATTATCATCAACGGTCACTTAAAAGTATGATGGAACCAATAATGTTCTTAAACGGGCGTGACCTTCAATACTATTCCGTAAAGTTGGAGCCTCAGGGGTGGGAGGATATTCAAAATAGTATTGCTTTGTTATCCGAACAATTTCAACAGTATTTTCCTGGTAATCCGTTCAGCTATCGTTTTTTGGATGAGCAATTTGATAGTCAATATAAGACTGAGACAAAATTCAGTAAGGTCTTTTATACGTTTTCAATTATTGCTATCATAATTTCAAGTTTAGGACTTATTGGACTTTCTACTTTCATGATCAATCTCAGGAATAGTGAAATTGGTATTCGGAAGGTTTTTGGTGCATCGAGTAGTTCAGTAACACTGTTGCTTATTAAAGATTATTTGAACTTACTTTTAATTTCTGTCGGTTTAGGTTTACCTGTTGTGTGGTATTTTTCAAACGAATGGCTGACGAACTATTCCTACAGGATAGATTTAAGTCTATTAACATTACTTATACCTGTAGTGATATTGACTGTGATAGTGATCCTGACAATAGGATTCCAATCAGCATATGCTGCATCAAGAAATCCAGTTCAGAGTATTAAAAGTGAGTAATGTGTTCCTTGTGAGTCAATCGTCCAACAAGAGTTGTAAGCTTTCTCAAGCATCAACAAAAAAAGGCATCCATTTCGGGATGCCTTTTTTAAACTTTCATATATCAACGTTCTAGTTCCGAAAAGCCCCAATACTTCGAAACTAAATTCTTCATGATCACATTTTACGCAGCTGAAGTCCCAGAACAAGTTCATGCGTTCCACCGGAGACGCTTAGCATTCCGAACTTTTTGTACTCATAGGCATAGCCAAACGAGAATTTGTTCCGAACCAACAATCCTAGCGAACCGACAATTGTTTTGTCATTCCGTACTGATACACCCAGCCATTTGTTTTGATCTGCCCGTGCACGTACGCCGACTTCAACTAGTGCGGGTCGTAATTCGTCCAGACGAACAAACGTATTTGGAATGAGGTCGAATGTCTGATTTAAGTGAAAAGTATATCCTGCCATAAAATGATGGCGTCTTTCAGATTGTTTGTTGAATGCATCTTTATTTCCGGAGAGTGTAACACTTGCTGCATTACGAAGGCTGTAGGAAACGTAGAAATTGTCAGAATACAGGGCTAGTCCTGCGTTTAACCTCAGGTTAGTATACGAATCACCGTTGCCGATCAACGATTGATAGGTGGCATCGTTTATCTCATCTTCAATCGTTAGTTTTGATGTTTCAATTTTTTCATTGTATACAGTAGGTGACATCCCTAGAGCAAGATAGGTTCTCTTTGCTACCGGAATATGATAGGCATACATTAATGCCGCCTCATTTTGTTTATATGCACCCTGTGCGTTTTTCATGACGTTGCCACCAATACCATGTTTCGCGGATGTCCCCAAAGAATCATTCTTACTTTTGTTTGTACTAACGATACCGTAGGCATTTATAAACGAATTATACGGAGAGCCCGAAAAGCCGGTCCATTGCTGACGCATTCCTGCACTAATATTCAGGAAATTATCGACGCCAGTATGTGCAGGGTTGTAGGAGGGCATATTCAGATAATATTGACCTATAAGCTCATTACTTTGAGCGTAGGTTGCTGCACTGCCGAACACAGCGATGATGACTATCAATATTTTTTTCATGATTTAATATTTTTGTAGTTGATGAAATTTGCCTGACCTACTTCGTTCAAAGTACATCAGGCAGTTTTCAATAATTTATCGTATGAGTGTTATATGTCCTTTATACACGGTGTTGGATTCGTCATTGAGTCGTACCAGATAGAAGTAGGTCCCCACTGGCATATCCTTGCCCTTGTATGTACCATCCCATTGACGTGTATACCCCTTGTTGTAGAATAACTCGATGCCATCGCTGTTGAATAACTTCATCTCGCAGTTTGGATAAAGGTTCAGATTAGGAATATTCCAGGTGTCATTTACACCATCGCCATTGGGAGAGAAGGAGGTGAAGATCACAGGGTTCCCATTAGCATTTTCACGGACGTCGATAAGATTAATCGTCATTGCAACCTTGGTGCTCGCAAGTTCACCATCTGTAACGGTGATCCATAAGGTATAAGTACGTTGTCTCTCATAGTCCAACACGGTGTTATTTTTTACGGTGATCTTTCCGGTCATCGGATCGATTGCGAATGCGCCATCTTCATTTCCGGATACAATTGTCCAGTTGGTAAACGTGGTCGTGCCATCCGGATCGGTTACCAGGGGAATACCCAGTTCAATTCCATTTGCACTATTTTCCTTTACCTCAAAACTTTGGTTGTCGGCAATCACCGGAGCTTTATTCAACTTGTCTACATTTATTAAAAGCACCTGCTCGTAACTTTTTTCAAAATTATCGGTAACCATTACACGGATCGAGTACACTGATTTGGTTTCGTAATCCAGAACAGTATTCGTTCTTAATGTGCCTGTTCCTATGCTGAAGTTTTCATTACCTTCATCGCCTTCTCCTGCTATTAATGCGTAGCTTAAGATTAAGTCTTCATCTACGCCGACTACTGTAAAGTTTCCGACAAGGGTTTCGATTGCTTGTTCTTCGTAAACAGAGGACTTACTTAACATCATCGCTCCATCGATATTATGTTCCAGTATTTTCGTTTCTTCTGCCGAACCTAGTGAGAACGAGATCACGCGACTCGCTGCATTTTCGGATGATGTTCTGAACCTTACGCTTCGAAGGATTGCTTGCCATGAAGCCGCTGAAGCAGTTCCCTCGAAACTTAACTCACCGGTATCTGAATTATAGGAATACGTTACTTCGCCAGGTAAAGCGGCGGTTACAATAAGGTCGTCACCTGGCTCAAATCCTTCTTCAATATGGACGCTTGCCCCCTGGAGGTTTTCGGAAGCAATCACGGTAAGCTGATTATCCACTATGGAAGTGAGCGGATAGAATACTATCTTACTATCGTTAACGGACAATACGGTGGGAAGTACAGTTAGTGTAAGTTTTGATTTAGGCGATTCGCAGCCTGCCACAGTCTGTGTGACCCAATACTCAATTATCCCTACCACCGCAGTTGGGTCGGCAGGTGATGTAGATGAACCGGATTCATCGTCTGCTGAAGAATACCAGGTTAAATTGGTTCCAGCGACCTGATCATTGAGGTCTGTTGCGGCATATTCAAGCAGTGTTAAGTTCGTCACTACAGCGCTTACTACATCATTCAAAGTGATAGTGGTAACAAATGTATCCGTGGTGATGTCACCATCTGCATCAGTAACGGTAACGGTAATGGTCGAAGTGCCTAATTGACCTGTAGTTGGTGTAAACGAGATAGATCTATTTGCACCTGATCCTCCAAACACAATACTTTCATCAGGAATTAATGCAGTGTTGGATGAAGTTGCGGAAACCACCAGGCTATTTGCTGCAGTTTCTGCATCACCGATCGTGAATGCAACTGGAGTCGAGGTACGATCCTGGCAGCTTGTGTTATCTTCAATATCAGAAATCGTTGGCAGTGCGTGAGTAGCAAACTGCGCAGTCATTACTTCAGAGAACGTCGATTCAGAATCTTCTGTAACGAAATAGAAATCATATTCGGTGGCAGCGGATAGTCCCGATAATTGAAACTCCACTTCCTCGTTTGCCGGCATGTCTTGAGAACCGTGAGATGTTGGCTGTACATCTCCATAGGAAGTGCCTGCCACAATTTGAGCAGCGGTTGGCGCTACAGATCCACGGGGCACGACCATCCAATGGCCGGTAGCCGGAAAGGTTGACGAAGCGACGAAGGTTCCGTCGCTGGAACTAAGGTTTGTAAAGGCAGCGCTTACAGAAGCTACTTCGCGGATTATATTATCAATTTCGGATAACTCGCCTGCGGCATAATACCAGGTAAACTCATCACTTTCGCCTACAGGTAAGTCATTAAATCGAACATAGAAACCGTATGAGCCGTCGTTGGTTACTTCGATGACACTAGTCTCTGGATTTTGATTGATAATGTTTCCCCATGTACAGCAGCTGTTCACGATTGTATTACCACGATCAGAGTTTGTATAAAATAAGATTCCCTCAGCATTTGTGGATATTTTTAGTGCTGCTGAGCGGGTTGCGGCATCCGATATTTTTTCAAAAGCCCCGTCTATCAAATTACCTTTTTCTTTTAATGGGCTATCAGTATTACCAACCCAATCGTCTCGGGTTCCAATCCAGATGCGTACGTTTTCCAAGGGCACGGCACTAACATTCTTCACTTTCACTTTCACCTCGACGTAACCGATACTTTGGGGTAGCCGGTAAGTATTTTGTACTTCCAGATCATTACCACCAACGTTAATCACTCCTGTTGAGATAACAGTACCGTATCCATCATTTTCTGTAGTGGCAATAAAACTTGTTCGGTCAATCACCTGATTGGAAAGTGTTGGATTTTGTACTACCGTTCCGTTTAGGTTCCAAACACTTGTCTTGTCTCCACCAACTCCAAAAGCATTATCTAAAGGATATACAGAATAGGTTAGCTTTCGCCAGGTAGCCTGGACACTGTTATAGTAAAACGGTTGCTGAAGATTACCTGAGGCATTCACGGAATTTTCACCACCATTACCCAGGCGAAGTTTGTTGTTGTTCAAGATTGTCGTCTGCGCCAGCGATGAACCGGAGATCAAGAAACCAACGGCAACGACGCATATTGTTGTTAGTATATTATTATTCAGTTTCATGATCGATGGTAATGTTAGATTTTTTAATAGACCAGGTCGAGCCGTTTTTTTCCAGATCGAGGTAAACTACAAACTGATCTGCAACACTATAGTGGTAGACAAATGCTACCGTGGCAGAAGTTGAAGAGATGGTGAAATCATGAAAGAGAAAGTAAGCCAGCGTTCCTGTGGAATTAATCTGTTGTTTGGATAAAAATATAGGGCGTAAACCATTTTTGACGACGCTGATGTTTTCCGGAAAAGACACACCATGCTGCATAATATTAATCTGCTTGATGTTGCCTCGATTATCACGTGGATAATGCTGCTGCAGTTGCTCGAGGTCCAGGCATGTCTGCAATACCTGCGCGCGATCGGCTGTCGATTGCGCCATGCCGTGGAGCGCAAATCCCACGAGCATGAGGATCATTAGTGTACGTTTCATTTTATTAGTTTTCCTTTTTTGAATATGGACAAATGTCATATTCTGGAGCCGGCTGGAAATCAGGCTTTACTTGAATTTCAAAAAATCAGATTCTTACCCAAACGTCAGGGTTTTCCTGATAGACCTTGCATTTTTAGACTGTGAGACTACTATTTTGATATTGATATCGGAAAGCTGCGCGAAAAACTAAGTGAGACGCGAAATCGAATTGGGATTAATTATCAACGTTAGCACTATTCGCGTCGCTTAATTAGAAAAAATGGAAGCGTCTACAAACAGACTAGACTGCGGTAAAAAAAAACGCACAAATTTTTAACAGTTAAGGTTCACACAAACTGTTCAGATGGGGTAATTGACAAAAAAGTTTCACCTTGCAGCGCGGATAATCGTGTGATGTTTTTTTTATAGCCATGTTTATTCTATAAAAATCATCCTCTTTCATTAAAGGTATCGCCGCTATCCACAAAACGAATGAGAACGCTGCAACAAAAAATGTTTTGGTCTAAAAATCATAAGGTATTACTTTTTCCACATCCTCCCAGGGAAGTACTTTATTTTTTGTAGCCCACTTTTCGAACTGGTGTTGGAGGGATTGCACACGATCTGGAAAAGCTTCAGCCAGGTTATTAGTTTCACTTCGGTCTTCTTTTAAATTATACAGTTCCCAATCCTTATCACGAAATCTTACAAGCTTCCACTGTCCCTCTATCAATCCGCAGTTTCCCATGTGTTCAAAATATAAGGGGCGGTCTGACAGTCTCTCTTCTCCGGATAAAATCTGCACCAGACTTTCTCCTTCTGGAGAGATGAGCACATGTCCGTTAAAGGTCTTAGGATACTTTGCTCCAGCCAGTTCTGCAATGGTGGGCATCAAATCTATTACATGGGTAGCGGCATCAAAGACATACTTTTCTTTGAAAAGCCGGGGGTACCATGCAATAAACGGCGAAGCAGTGCCGCCCTCGTAAGTGTCGGCTTTGAAATGCCGAAAAGGAGTATTACTTACGTTTGCCCAGTTCTTTCCGTAACCTGTTAACGACTCAGGTGTTCCGGCCAAGCCATCATTATTAAAACGGGAAGATCCGTATTTTCCGCCGGCGAGGTTGCTTGCCTTGCTTGCGCCATTATCCGATAAGAAAAAGATTACAGTGTTTTTTAAGTGACCTTTTTTTTCTAAATGCTCTAGTAACCTTCCGATATTCTGATCCAGTCGATCTATCATGGCTGCATAGACCGCCATTAGACGAGCTTCGGTCTGCTTTTCCTTCTCCGTAAGGGACTCCCAATTACGCTCAATGGGATTCTTTTCAGAAAGTCTCGTTTTATGGCTGATCAAACCCAGTCTCTTTTGGCGTTCAAAGCGAGCATAACGGATAGCTTCCCAGCCCGCTTTGTAAGTATCTTCATACTTAGTAATATCCTCGGGCAATGCATGTAGTGGCCAATGTGGAGCAGTATAGGAAAGATAAAGGAAAAAAGGTTTCTCCGTTTTGTGCTCGGTTAGAAAATTTATTGCCTCATCCGTATACAAATCAGTCGCGTAAAAAGTTGAATCTTTCAAATCCAAAGGTGTGTTGTTACGCACTACGGTAAGGTCATTCCCAGGTGGCCATTGTTCATTTCGGTAGGGCAAGAAATCAAAGTAACTGGCAGCACCCTGGATCAGGGAAAAACATTTGTCAAATCCGTGTTGCAAAGGCCAATGCGATTCTTCCTCACCTACATGCCACTTGCCTGAGAGGTAAGTAGAATAACCAGCTTGTCGAAGCAAATCAGCAATGGTGATGGTCTGATCGTTAAAATATCCCTGATACTCTGCAATGGGGACATTAATGTCCGTCATACCTCCTATACCTGCCTGTTGTGGGTAAAGTCCTGTTAGTAAAGCAGCGCGGGAAGGGCAACAGCGTGCACTGTTATAAAAACTACTAAGGCAAACTCCTTCTAAAGCCAGTCTGTCCAGATTTGGTGTTTGAATCTCGGCACCAAAACTACCAATGTCTGAATAGCCCATATCATCCGCCAGAATAAGGATGACATTAGGTTGATCGGATTTCTTTTCCGGGGATACGCAATGGGTAAACAGGAAAAGTGAAAATACCGAGAATAATAGCCACTTCGTTGGTTTGTATATCAAATAACCCATAACATTCATCTCCTCATTTTATTTTCACCTACAATATGTAGTAAATCCAAATTAATGATAATCGATAACGCCTTTCGACTTAGTGAGCAAAATGCTTTGATAATAAGTAACTTTAACGTTTTAAAAGTAAAATTTTCCGCACGATATTATTTCGTTCATAAATAATATCCTTAGAACTTCTGACCTAACGTACACAGAGAACCGTTAATAATTTCATGCAATATTTAATTCATCGTTTTGTCGTCGCATGTGATCTTTATAAATATACACGCAAAAATGTAATGTGGTAAAAAAATAAAATCCATTGCTTGAGACGCGCGGCTAATTACAATTTCTTTTTTGGTTGGATGTTCAACGAGTTCAATAGCCCTGTAAAATGTTCTTAGTGATTGCCAGGGATGATTCATAACAACCCCTTTAATATTCCCTTCTACTCACAACTCTTTGGCGATCATGAAACATCAGTTTAAGTTACAATGAAGTCGCTTCGACAGGCTGTACAAAGTAACGTAAAGTTGGCATAAAAATGGGAAGTTAAGCACGTGACAAAGTCAATAAAAATTCTTCCTTCTGCTAACCAAATTCGAAGCACTCATGAAAACACCCACATATCTATCTA
>JBGTEP010000174.1:0-8514 GCA_041747735.1 Chryseolinea sp. | reverse complement strand
CACGTGCCACTTTCGAATGCTATCAAGTTCTTGCTTATAGAAGCTTTCTGCCTCAACAACAACGAAGCCATTTTTCTCTTTAGGAATAATAGATACTGCATTAAAAAAAATCAGCGATACAATAAGAACAAATGCAAATTTAATCATAAAATTAATTTAGTGTTGAATCGTAAAAATACTTCATGATGTCCATTCTAAAATTACAGCTTGAATAAGGAAACATTGAAATACTGTTCGTGTATTAACTACAGCGAAGTGGTAATTATTTGTGCAGAGCCGATTTTAAATACTCAAAATACCAACGCACACCAGGATCATCTTTAGTGCCACTTCCGCCCATATCGTAGTGCTGAGGAAACCCTCTTGAAAGACCTTGATACCAAAGTGTGGAGTGAAAGAATACATAAAGACCAGGTGTGTTAATAGCACGATCTATTTCATCTGTAAATTCTTTTTTTCCATCATTGAAATACTTGTTTGGCTCGAACACTCCCTGTGGACTCAAAAAGAGCGTAGAGTATCCAAGTATTTCCACATTCACCAACGGTTTTTCAATAGTGCCTCGAGCAATATAGTCATACCAGTGTTCTGAGTTATCGGTAGCAAAAAATGTATCAAAAAGAAGTAGGTCAATATCGCTTGAACGGGCTAACAGCAGGTTATTTACAAACGAAAAACCACCACCGCCAACAACCCTTTTAGGGTCAACTTTTTTAACAATCTTGGCCATTTCAATGATGCCTTCCACCGTTGTCACATTGGCCCAACCTTTATCCAGATGCACCTCTGAGTTTTGCTCATTGGCAATATTAATGATAACATTACGATAGGGCTTGAACGTTTTGGCTACAAGTTTTACGGCACTTTTTGCGCTTTTCCAATCTTTCAAATTAGGCTCTTTCACGCTCTGATAAAAAATACCCAGAATAACAACCATATCACGTTTATCGCACTCTTCAATAATACGAATGGTTCGTTCAACAATACCTTGATCTATAGTTGTTCCTTTTGCATTGAACGGATCGAAGGTAATGCCGCTTGAGCCTTGCAGAAAAACCGAAAAGCTATTTATTCCATACGCTTTATAATTGTCGAGTTGAGCAATAAATTCATTGGTGGCTGATTCTGTAATTGAAGCACTTGCTACGCGCACGCCCCACATATCAAAAGGATTTTCATTAAGGGTAAAAAACTTGCCAACTACTTTAATCTCGTTTTTTGAGGACAGAGCCATGTTAGAGGCTGATAGTAAAACTAGTAAAACTAAAAAAATTCGTTTCATCGTTCATTAATTTATTGGTTCAAAATAAAGTAGGGTAATGTATTAAGCGGTGCGTCAACCACAACGGTTTGCCCACCCTGATATGTTTCTCCGCTAGGGTCGGTCCATTTCCCATTGGGCAGGATAACTTCCCGCTGAGTTCTTCCTTTTTGCACAACAGGAGCCACTAAAACCGAATCGCCCAGCATAAATTGGTCAACTACATTAGCAAATCCCTGATGTGGAAAAACAAATTCCATGTTTTTCATGATCGGTTCGCCTGTTTGGGCAGACTCTTGTGCCAGTCTCAAAATTAAAGGCGTAAACTTCATGCGAAGGTTAACGGCATCGCGAATGAACTGCATGTGCGTATCATTTAAGATTCTCCAGGGTGCCACTGAAAACTGCATCATGGGCATAAGCGCATGGCATTGTGCCGAGCGTACTACCAAATCCTGATCGATCAATGAATCGTCAGTAAATGTTTCAAGCAATCCTCCGCCAATCATATCGGGGCAAGAGAAAGTGTAACCCGATAAACCTTCGACAATCATTAACGGAACTAGTTTTTGTAAGTCTTCCCAACTATGCGCTTTATCGTGTAAACGTTGGGCTAAAGGCTGCCCAGCCATTTTCCAACAGGCACGGTACTCGTTTAATGGAAAGCGTAACCCGAATTGAGCATACAACTCTGCCTGTTTGTTGGGCGACTTGTTAGCCATGTTTAACGTATTTGGTGGATAAAAATAAAGATCGGCTGCATCAAGCTTAAACCCATCCACTTTATAATCTGTAACCAGTCTGTCGAGTTGCGCGTTGAACCATTTTACCGCTTCGGGATTGGTAAAATCAAGGTTGGCCGAAACACCGTTCCACCATGTTGTCATAAAAGGCTTGTTCGAGTTTTCCCATGTTGACTCCGGAGTTTCTTTTTCAAGAATAAAAGCTTTTTTTTCTTTCAGTTCGAAATAGAGTAATTTCTGGTCGGCACTTACAAAGGGGCAAACCCATAACATCACTTTGAAACCCATTTGGTGTAATTGGTCAATCATGGCTTTGGGATTTGGAAAACGTTTGGGATGAAAATCCCATACACCGTAATCTTCTTGCCAGGTGTCATCAATCATAAACACACCAGGGGGTAAACCATTGTCGATAATGGCTTGTGCGTATTTCAGGATATCGGCCTGATTATGATTGTAATTCAATTCAATCCAGGTATTATACTGCGGTGCTTCAAACAATAATGAATCAGGCATTTTTCCTGAAGCAGGAAAAAACTGCTGAGCAACATAGTGGTAGGTCTCTGCCAGTGTTGTACCATTCTTACCTACTTGAACCTTATTGAACGGATCGGTAATTAGTATTTTATTCCCTTTTATTTCGAAAGCAAAAGGTTCTTCACTCCAAACCCATTGCCCTTTGTTCGTGATAATAAGTGGATTAATTTGGTTAACCTTATTGTCACCATAAAAATCCATTTTATAACCGTCGGACAAAGGCATCATATTACCGTCATTCACAACACCAGTCCAAACATGCTCATCGTTGTCTAGCATAAAGACTATACTACCGGCCTTATCGTTGCAACTATTCATTAAGAGCAATCCGATTAATGCGATCAAAAGTGTTTCTTTCATCTGTTAATTATTAATTTATGATGGTCACTGGGAATCGCCTGAATTAACATACCGATAGATAAAAGTATTTGCATGGCGATTTCATAGGCTTAAAATTTATTCCTGATAGTACTCTATTTGTATTTGAGACTTTTCTTGTTTGATTGAATTTAAAGTAACCATGTTTGCTTTATCCTTTAGTTAATTTTTTTAATCAGTTTTCAATTTCAGGTTTGATGATTTTACCATAATCGCATTAATTTACCTTCACCACTTTCGCAACCCAAAATCCATTATCAGGCGTGTAGAGAATTTCGGGCAAAGAAATCGTTTTTGGTTGCTGCCACGTAGATGACAAGATATTTAACCAACTAACTTGGTAAGAGCCGGGCTTAACGTTAAGGCCGACAGCGCCACCGTTAGTAAAAAAAACTGCATACTCATTCTGTGCGGTTGCCAGGCAAAAAGCTTCATCATCTTCTCGCTCTGTAAGCAACTCGTTCGAAGGGACTGCACTAAAGAAATGAATGGAGTCTGATAACATGCGCATACTTCTTACGTGTGCCATAGCGATATCACTATTCCCTAAGCCGGCTGGAGGCCGATGAAACCGGACGGAAGCTGCCCCTGAAAAAATATTTCTCCAGAAGCGTTCCTGACCATCAACCGGTGTACCCGCCCAACCACCCGGGTTCCCATATATTTTAGTATTATTTATAGGTCGTTTGTGCCCTGATTTGTGAACTTCATTCCACACATATAATCCAGTCTTATAATGATCTTCACCCTTCTGTGCATTGTGATTCGAGATATCTACGAAAGAGTAATTTTCATGATCGTACAGCGTATTTGAAACTCCAGATCGCAATGTAAAAAAATGATTCGCTGGATTCTGAACCATAATTCCTTCCAGCTTTCCATCAGTCGGATCAAACGTATCCCAAATTTCTGTTACCTGTATGGGGTTATTACCTGCCTTAAACTTGACGTATTGCGACCAATATTTTGACCATTTGGGATCAGCGTTAGTTTCATTGTCCATCACATAAAGAACATGATCGTATTGCAGACTAATCGATAAAAGTTTATCAACAAATTTTTGCTGATAACTAAGAACAACTGGCTTAACATCAAAGTCAAATGGTTGGTGTAATGGAAGTACAGTATTAAAGAACGAATTAATCAACTCATAGCCATTAGACTTGAATGACGAAGAGAGCCCCGATTCAGCTTCCGTATAATTTGTATTATTTCTTGGATTAAAAGGATTTTTATCCCAGGCTGTTTGCCCGTCAAATACATGCGATTGACGCGTGTAAAAATCATACGTTTCCCATACCTCCAGTTGAACAATTATTTTTCGCTTCTTTGTAGCGCGAAAGAAGTAATCAAGTTTCTCCCAATAGACATCATTCCATTGGTTTAGATCAAATATCATTTTAGTGCTATCAAAGTGAAAAGGATAATCATTACCCTGGTCTCTACTTGACAAGGTCCAACGGAGATAATTTCCACCGTGCGCTACTAATCGATCCAATTCAGCATCTAAATCGGCTGATGGATGTTGGAAAATATTATCGTCTGAACTGCCGCCCAAAAGCAACACCGGTTTACTTTGATATTCCCAATACATGGGATTAAGCGCATACGGTTGAATACTTGTGGATCGTGCGGTGTTATCAGAATCTTGCTTACAGCATAAACAAAGCGTAACTATACAGAAAAGAATAAGTTGGTTTATAAATGTTGTTTTCAATTGACTACTAAAGTTTGGTGTTAGGGAATTGGCAAGCCAGTAAAAAAAAGTTCTGGCTTGCTGAATTCAATTCTTATTTTTTAAGAACCTTAAACATTCTATTAAACGTTGCTGATCGAACCTGCAAGAAATAGATACCCGAAGTAACGCCCTCCAGTGGAACAGGGTAAGTAAAATCGGTATTTCTACTAACGTGATCATGACGGAGTAATTTTCCGTAAGTGTCGTACACACTAAAATCAAATTCATCTTGCTCCACCAAATTCTGAATATCCACAAAGAACATGTTACTCTCTATAGGATTAGGATAAACATGAATAACAGGTTTTAATTCTTCGATAGAATTACGTCCCTCTGCTAAATCATTAAAAGCGCCACTTCGGTTACCAGCCCCACCGACAACTTCAGTAATTGAAACCTTGTCAATCCAAACATCGGATGTGCTATTTCCAAGCTTAAAGTTTATGCGTGTATTTGTGTCTGTTATGTTAGATGTCCATGTATAGGTATAGGTTTGCGTACTTGTCGACATAGTAAAGTTTTGCTCCCAATAGTGATTCCATGGACTACTGTTTCGTTGAAGGGCAACCAAACCTGTTCGACTATTCTGAGCTTTTGCCTGAAAACTTATTTGATACGTTTTACCACTTACTAAATTAAAAAATGCAAAAAATTCAATATGCCAATTGGCTGTACCTCCATTAGAGATCGTAATTCGAGCAGCATTTGCTCCACTCATTCCGGCATTGGTTACAACAGAAAAATTACCGGTCGCTCCTTGTTGAAAATTAGCGGTCCAACCCGAGGTGCCATTATCAAACTCGCCATTCATAAGCAGGTTTTGTACTACTGGAACAAATTCAATACGGTCGATATCGAAGTCTGCTCCATTCGCATATTCCAATCGCAAAATCTTATTAACGCCACCACTTATGTAGATAGAATTTATTGTTGAAGTTAAAAATGTGGTCCAACTACCGGTATTAATTAGCCCTGTAAAAGTTGTAAGTACAACACCATCTATACTTACGCTTAGATCTCCCCGACTAGCAGATCCTGAAGCGTATCGTAAAATAACATCATAGTTTCCAGTTTTTACATTGTTAATCGTGTATTCAACCCATTCGCCACTGTTACCATATCCAATAGAGTAACCGTTACTGGCAGTTGATTTCGCTACTACATCAACGAACTCGGTAGGTCTAAAAATACCATCGCCATATCGCACACCACTATCGTTGTACGCTACACCCTGACCACCGTTGTCATAGAATTCAGCTTCAATTAAACCGGGGATAGTATGCACAGCATACGGAGATTGACCCACTGAAATAAATTCTACATTATCAATATCGAAATCAGCTCCATTAACATATTCTAACCGTAGGATTTTATTAGTGCCTCCAGCTATAGCTATATTAGAGATGGTAGCTGTTGTGAAAGTTGTCCAGCTACCAGTATTGTTTAGACCCGTAAATGTAGTAAGTACTACGCCATCCATACTCAGTCTAAGGTTGCCACGACTGGAAGCACCTGAAGCATACCTTAGAATAATGTTATAGGTTCCGGCCATAACTGTGTTGAGTGTATATTCAACCCATTCACCCGAATTACTATAACCAATAGAGTACCCGTTGCTAGCTGTCGACTTGGCTACTACGTCTACAAATTCAGTAGGACGAAAAGTACCGTCACCGTTACGTTGCCCATCATCATTGTATGCCACACCTTGTCCGCCATTATCATAAAACTCGGCTTCTAACAAACCCGGAAGATTTTGAATAACATACGGAGAGCGTGCGGGAGCCTTGTACGTTGCAGCAATGGTTGTATTTGCCGAAGGCATTGTTAGTGTTGTGCTTGCACTATTAATATTTGCTATACCAGAAGTGCTACCAGTCCATTTATCAAAAACTTGGCCGGTAGGCGGTGCGTTGGCAGTAATTGATACACTTGCCCCCGCTACATAACTACCACTACCCGATCCACTATTTACGGTAAGCGTATAGGTTTGTGCAGGCGGCTCCGTAAAAGAAGCCATATCAACAGAACCCCGTCTATACAGTCCCATGTGTTGTGTTCGATCGGGCGTGTTGGATGACCAGGGATCTCTGACAATTTTTGCTGAATTATTTGGTGGATGATTCCACTGTGCAGCCAATATCTCAATATTATTACTTGCGGTATTCTCTATGATAAGATAGTCTTGCTGCATTTCTCCTTTTTTGTGAATACACCAATCTTGAATATTGGTAAAAAATATATTGTTTGAATTCACAATTTTAGCGTAGGGTTGATAGGTTTCCGATTTTGCCCCAAACACCCTAATTTTTGAGCTGTTAATTATTTCAAGCATAGGGTAGCTATTCACTGCACCTGCAGCAGATCCGCCTCTTTCCAGATTCAACCCATAAAAAGTCAGCGGCTGGTTTGTACCTGAAACTAATACTTTTCGATGGTTATCATTGGTTGAACCACTTAATTCATATTTTTTATGATCCTGATAGTTGTACCATCGACCACCACCATTATCTGTTATAAGTAGCCTCTGTACGTCAACCTCACTGGGTGTGCCGTACGTCCTACCGAATACACAATTACGTACAATAGAATTTCGTCCGGCTCTCCAATGCGCGCCACCAAAAAAACCATTTGTTCTGTCGGGCATTGTACCTATGTCCATTAAATAAGTGCTTGCTCCAGCACTGTTTTCTGTACGTATCATCCAAACTTTCGATCCGGGATTCCAGGTCGATGCATTAATTAAATTGCTTTGGGGACCAGGGACGCCAAATAGAATGGTATTACTTTTTAACTCGATTGGGCCATCGATAAAATAGTTACCTGCTGCCAACATTACTTTGGAATGTGAATCAATAGCATTCTGAATTTTCTGACGATGATTATCTCCTGAATTGTCAATAACGTGAACATCAGCATCCTGAAATGATGGTGTAAAAGGATAAATATGGCGTGAAATTAAGTCAACAGGAGGATTGGCATTAGATTTCTCCACGATCGCGTTACTTTGTGAATTTCCATTGATATGGTGTCGACCTTCGCCTCCAGCAGATTTGCTAGTAACATAGCTATAACGAGTCGTATGGGTCCAGCTGCCAGCAGAACCTTGAAATGTATGGTTCTGATCATTGTTGTTATGAGAAATTACCTCGGCATTTCGGGTATATACATCTCTCAGTCCAATGGTAGATCTTGCTGCATTATCAATAGCTCTTGTACCAGATGATGAGCCTGTAAATTCGATTTTGCAATCGACTAAAGTAAGTGGACAGCTATGTGAGTTAGAAGATCCATTTATCCTGATAGCAGTGCCGCCACTTTTTTGGATATCCATTGCGACCAACGTGATACCTCCCCAACCATATAAATTAAGGGCATTTTGGGTTTGATTATGTAATACGCAACCTACTATAGTATTGCTAGCAGCATGACCGAAAATGGTTTGCGTGTCCTCATTTCTGGTTCCATAAATTCCAAACTTGCCACCATATACTTTCACATTTACGATAAGCGCATTTGCACCCGGCAATCCGGCTATGCCTGCCCATGCACCATGTGCACTTATTTCAATATCTTCAACAAAACAATTTTGCGCACTGGGCCAGCTAATGGCAATTGCACCAGGATTACCACTTCCCAAATCGAAATTTATACCACGAACACCACAATAATACATCCAGTCTGATTTTCGATCGGGCCACTGGTCGGGTTTAAGTGTAAAAACCGCCCTCGGGCCATTGGCCACATCACTAGATCCATTTTGAAAGTCATTGGAATTGTCGGCAAGTTTGATCAATGGAGGATTGAATTTGTCACCAACAATAACAACAGCTTGCTGTCCATTGTGCGAACCAGTT
>JBGTEP010000173.1:0-12477 GCA_041747735.1 Chryseolinea sp. | reverse complement strand
TTTCACCGCTTGCGGCAAAGCTCGATTGATGCAGAGTTATTTGATGTCGTTTCGGGATTTGAATCCATGCGAAAGAAAACCAGGTGACGTCTTTCCCAAGTAGTACTTCAACAAATCAATCGAGCTTTTGTGAATGGCACGTGGTTTCCAAATACGAATTAATATCAATCAATTGGCTTTCGAATAGTATTTGGATAACGGTCTGATAGAGAAGTCATGTCGGGCAATCTATCATTGATGGCACTATCAAAGAACGTAGTTAGAAAATCTACAGTTATAGTATGAGTTTTTGCAGGTGCATTACCAAAACTTAAAATTCGGCCAGCGACAAAACGAGTTGGAAATGCCAACAGTAGCGGAGCATCGGTAAAACTGTAATGATCAGCATCAGAAATTTCGTAGCGATATCCACCTCCAAAGTGGCTAAAGAGTTTTTTATTTCCCTTTTCATATCGCAGAAAACGCTCACTTCCATCTTTTTTACTTTCCAATAAAAGGAAGGGACGCGTACCGTTTGGTTTTGGCAATTCACCATATAACGTGCCGTCAATATTTACCGCAGCTTTTATTCGTAGGTCATACGCCATGGCTACTGCCGCAGTGGCGCCCCCTAACGAATGACCCGCAATGGCAATACGGTTTTGATCAAGAGATAATATGAAATCGTCATTAGATCCCTTTCGATTCTCCAGCTGGTTCAAAACAAACTTTATATCGGCAAGTCGTAAGTCCATACGAGCTTCCATAAAGTTAAGTAGATCAGGGTCGCCCTGCGGGTGCACTTCAATGGTGGATACAATCTTGCCATCTGCAAGTTGAGTAACCATTGATTCATAAGGATGATCAATCGCTAAGACAACATATCCCCGGCTTGCAAGCCCGGTAACAACGCTTGTATAAAACGCACGTGATGCCCCATTCCCGGTTAAGAAAATGATTACTGGCCATTGTTCCCGGACTTTCGATGGAGGAGCATTCAGTATGGCATGTGTATCAACCTGGCCATAGTGATCAAATATTCTTCGTGGTATTATTCCTATTTTTTCTGGTAGGTTACCAAGCCCGTCCAGATAAAAAGAATGTATCCCTGCTTCATTTTCTTCGATTGGATACCAGGCTTGTACCACCACATTGCGTTTGTCCTGTGGGTCAACTGTAATCTGTTCTTCACGATCAACATCAACCCAACGGAAAATTCTGGTTCCTACTTCATATTTACTATGAACTTTGGTTAGACTGGGAACAGGTATGAAAATTATCCACGGAATCAGTGCGGCTAAAGTCATCACAAGCAAAGTAAACCGGATCAGTGTCTTTTTAACTTTGCTGTCGTGTGTTTTCAAGAGAACTGACACCAAGATTACCATCATGATCAGTAAATAGCTGGGCAGATATTGCCAATAGTAGCCTTCTGTTAAAACTTGCACTAGTGCGATCAATATCAGCACCATAATGATTGGATTTAACAGACCATAGATCCGTCGGGGTATAAAGATCAAACAACATGTCGTGGTGAGGATCCCTACCAAAAAAATTATATCAACAATTTTCATCGGGCTTTAAATAAGTCTCGAACCTGTTACATCAGTGCAACTGAATCCGAATTGGATACTTGCAACGGATATACTCACAGACGATCTAAAACTTGTTTTGTTACAAACGGAACAGATGGCTTGTCATTGGTCTCAGGAACCGTTAAAAAAGAACACTCCCAATGAATGATAGCAAGAAGTATAAACTCTAAAAAGTATACGAAGGTGCGGCAATGACAACGGAGCCTGAACCATCTGCAACGCCTGGTGTATCGGATATAAGAGTTCCTCCAGCGAAGACTTTAATCCGGATCGTTTGACCTGCTACACCACCCGTTGCACCTACAGAAATACCGGTACTTGGTACAGAGGCTGGATAGGTTATACTTTTATTCCAGGGTAAGGAAGGTATGGATTCGCTTGTTCCACCACCCGACTCATTAACGTAGGTGGTAGCCAACATTCCGGCAAAATTTCCGGTCACTTCAAACCGTATCTCACGACTTTTGACGGCCGTTGGTTCATCATCATTGCAAGAAAAAACTAATCCTGCAAAGAGTAAAAAGTAAATTCCGGGAAGTGCTTTCGATAAATTCATAAATTATTTTGAAATGGTTACGGGTGGTGAAAGCAGCATTAATGAATACTATCCGGACTGGTTTGGCGTTTCCGGTCGTCGATGAAAGTGTACAAGTCAAAACAAGAAATGACCACTTTAATCTCATAAACATGCTTTTTTTCAGACAAAGGTATGAGCGCGACCAGCTACTAGTCGTTCACTTAAGTTAAGAAAGCTGGCGATTTATCGTTTATTACCTGAGCCCTCTCTCCAGACTTTTGCATGGACAACCTTTCCGAATGCGACTTAGCGACTGCGGCCTCATACCTAAAAAGCTTGCCAATGGATGTTGTGGCAAACGTTGTGCGAGATCAGGCCTCATTTTCAGTAGGTTGATATAGCGTTGCTCAGGTGTCGACGTATTGAATTAGTCGAGGGAAGCCTCTTTGATGGCTAAAGCCTATACCTCCCGCATGTATTCAGGCAAAGAAGCGACAAGCCCTTCAAGGCGTTTAATACTGGTTGCCCCACCTGGATAATGTTTTTTAACGGTTGCCCATGACTCACCGCTTCAATCAGCTTGCTTGCTGGTTTACTGGTACTTTTATTTAGGTTGCCATTCCTTGTTCAAAAGAATAATAGGGATGCGACAGATCGCAGGATCGAAACTTCAGATTGAGCGAATCTACAATAACCCCCAGGCGAGCCATGGTCGGTTCATCGTAAATCAATCCGTTGTTGTGGATTTTAAACTCCACCTCCTGGCTATAGGCCAACAGTGAGTTTAGGCACAGAAGGAATAAGATGCAGGGTTTCATAATGTGTCTGGGTTATGTACGTCTAATGCAAGGGGCATCAAAAAGTAACTGCGATTAAGATGCATTAGCCGTATAGATTCCATATCAGTTTTGGGTGTTGTTATCGTGGATTGTAAAGTTTTTCACATCACGCATTATGCTTTGTCCATACCACCATCTTTATAGCCGCCCCTTTTCGAGCATCACTGTCCGATACCGTACTTTTGAAATTTTGTGAACAGCTAAATCGAGCTGATTTCCGTAATTTTATGTTGGAATAATAATTGACAACTAATCCGCATGTTTAAAAATTATATCTTGATCGCGTGGCGTAGCTTGTTAAAAAACAAACTTTTTTCTTTCATAAATATTTTCGGATTAGCCCTGAGTATGTCTGTTTGTATGATCGTGTTGATACGAATTGTCGACAGCCTTGAATACGATAACTTTCATAACGACCCGGAAACAATTTACCGGATCGTCTCTAAAATATCAGATGAAGAAGGTAAAACCTGGAAACTGGCAAGCACTCCGCTGCCTCTTGCCCATGCGTTGCAGGAAGACAGCACAACCAACGTACCCAGTACCCTTTTCTATCCGGCAATTCATCAACAGGCAAAAGACGGTTCACTCGAATTTGCAGTAAAAGGAATTTTTGCTCAACCATCTTACTTCACGATTTTTAGTTTCGATCTAAGGTATGGGGATGCCAAATCTTCCTTATCCAACCCACGACAACTTCTGCTCAGCCAGGCCACTGCCGAGAAATTCTACGGAGCACTTGATCCGACAGGGCGAACGATGACTCTGGGAAATCTCGGTGACTTTGAAATCGCCGGTGTCATCGCCACACCACCTTCGAAGTCTCATATCAAATACGATGTTATTGTTTCCATGGCGACTGTACCTTCACTGGAGCAAGCCGGATTACTTCCTAAAAAGTATGAAGGATGGGATTCCTTTGAAGACGGCTATACCTACGTCAGATTGCCAAATGAGATCTCAAAACAAGGCTTGACAAGCGCGCTTAAAAGACTATCAACTGAGATCACCCAGGCGGCATCACAGGGTTCATACAGCTTTGAACTTCAGCCATTATCATCCATTACACCGAGCGAAAGTGACATTCTCAATGAGATCGGAAGAGGTACTTCCCGCGGATCGTTGCTTGCAGAAGCAGGAATAGTTCTTATCATTCTTCTTGCTGCATGCTTCAACTATACAAACCTATCCGTAGCCCGTGCGTTAACGCGAAGCAAAGAAGTTGGGATTCGTAAACTGTCTGGTGCGCAGCGATGGCAGATATTTGTCCAGTACATTACCGAAGCAATAATCCTTTCGTTGCTGGCTCTGTTTCTGGCCAATGTTATTTTAGCTCCAATTCTGGAATTCAAACCTTTCAATGATGGATATGAAATGGTTCCCACGGTCACGTTAAGCTTTAAGCTGCTTGCAGTATTTACTGGCTTTGCAGTTTTTGCGGGAATAATGGCGGGTATATTCCCAGCCTGGATTCTGTCTGCCTTTAAGCCTGCGCGAATACTTCGTGGAATTGGCACCGAAAAGGTGATAGGAAACCTCTCTCTTCGTAAAACTTTGATGGTGTTTCAATTCTCTCTCTCGTTAGTCATCCTTGTTTTCCTGTCAACCTTCTACCATCAATTTGATTTTATGGCGAAAGCAGATCCGGGATTCAATCGCGAAAATGTTCTGTTGATTCCTGCGGGTAACAATAAAAACGTAACTGCTACCGCATTTTCCAAGCTGCATGGAATCTCCAGTGCCGGATTCACATCTGATCCGTTCGGTTCAAACCGATCGGGCAAAGTTAAAGGATCACAGCGGGCATTGGATCAGGATGGCGCTATGCTTGAACAATACTATTGCGACAACAACTGGATTACGATGATGCAACTCAGGATACTTGCAGGAACTCAGTTTCTGTCAGATTCAGACTCCTCGATCATCATCAATGAGAAAGGCGCATCTGCACTGGGATTCGATAATCTTTCAGATGCTGCGGGATCGGTGATCTATCTACAAGATTCATTGAAGGTAACGGTACAGGGCGTTGTAAAAGATTTCTATTCGCAGGGATATGGGAATGCCATTCAGCCGCTGCTTCTGCGCAATGCTGCTGCTGCTGGCAAGTTCATTGCACTGGAGGCAACGCAAACTTCGCCGGAATTTGTGTCGGCTCTGGAACAGGAATGGAAGAAGCAAAATCCCGCAAGTGCATTTGAATACATATGGCTGGATGAACAAATGAGAGAACAAGCCGATCAGTCCGCAGAAGTGTCTCTGCTTGGTTTTCTTGGTTTCATGACTGTAACCATTGCTGCAATGGGACTCCTTGGGCTTGTGGTGTATACTGTAGAGACGAGACGAAAGGAGATCAGCATACGCAAAATTATTGGTGCCAGTGTTCAACAAATCATAGTGATCCTTTCGGGTAGCTTTATGAAGCTACTTTTATTATCCGGTCTTATTGCATTGCCGATCGGTTATTTATTAAGTACGATGTTTCTCACAAACTTTGTCAATAAAGTCACCATTGGTGTGTTTGATCTGCTGGCTTGCTTCGGCTTCCTTCTGATGATTGGAATTGCTACAATATTTCCACAGACTTGGAAAGCATCACAGGAAAATCCCTCACAAAATTTAAGAAGTGAGTAATGATATTATGAGTAAACCCGCGGAATGACCGATGCTTCGGTGGAAAGTAAAATATTAATTTTTAGATGCCGTGGAAAAACCTTTACAAGTCTGGTAAATGTTTTTCAAGATGCATGTTCTGGCAAAAGAAATTTCCTCAAAAGACGGATCAAATTATCTACGTCTTGGCCTTTCTCCAGCCGGAACAAAATCTTCAATTTTGGCACCTCCTGCGAACTGCCGGATATTGTAGGTAAACGTCAGCATAAAATATTGCTGCAATACATTCGAACGAACGTCTTCAATATAGACTTCATTTACGTTTCGCCGGATGCTGTTATTCTGTTTGAGTAAATCATAGACCATTAGTGTAACTTCTCCGAGTTGATTCCTGAAGATCTTCTTTCCAATACTCATATTCCAAAGCGCGAAATTTGTGTTTACACCTTCTGAGAGCCCCCGGTTTACCTGGTGATTCAGGTCGGTTCTGTAAACAATCCCCTTCCAGATCACCCAATTTATCCGCAATCGCGTACTTTGATTTAAGAAGTTGTTATTAAGTGCCGGTCGTAAAGAGTTTTCAACAATGCTATAACTGGTTCGCGTTGATACATTAAAATCGATGTTAGGACTGATGTTACTGCTAATGCCAATTCTTCCACGGACGTTGCGTGTAGCCGCGACGTTCAACTCTTCGTTTATAACTCCCGGTTGCCGTGAATATCGCGCACCACCGCTGAAACTTATGTTAGAGCTAATGAAATCCCATGGGAGGCTATAATTGAAATACGATCTTAAGTTCATGTAACCGTCAACATTTACAGGTCTTGTCAACTGCGACCCTGCTTCCAGCGTAATATCATCGTTGATCGGTGTTGGTGCTGCGGCGATGAACGTGTTGTTCGCAATGTAGTTACGGGTGAAATTACCTTGCAATGATGCATAAAACGATTTCCTCGTCTCCGGATTATTAAAGCGATATTGCCCCCGCACCCAGGAGTTGTAGGATTGATCAAGGTTAGGATTTCCGGTTCGAAGTTGCAATGGATTGCGATTGTCAATCACATTCTGTAATTGGCTTACGTTTGGTTCATTCGTCCATGTACGATAATTCAGCTGAAAATTGGCATCCTTGCTGAATTTGTATTCAACCCGTGCTGATGGTAGTAAGCTTTGGAATGTTCGGTTGAAAGAAAGTATCTCCGGAAAAATCTGGTCATTTTGAAGCTGGGCATGCTGATATTCGAGTTCTACCTGAAAGGTCAGCTTTTCCTTTTTATATTGATAGCCGATTTCAGTTTCCTGTGTGATATAATCACTTTTGAAGGTATTGCTAATTGCCGTGTTTAGCAGCGTGTAGCCTTCGGTTTCGTCTTCAAAATCAAAAGTTCTTTTATCGGAGTCATTCATGCGATTACCGATTTCATATTCAAACTCAAGCTGACCATATTGGGATAACGGTTCTGTGTACGATAAACCTGCTTCCCAAGATAACCCTGTCCGTGCCATACTGGTATATTGATTCAGTAATTCTACATTTTCAACGTCACCGAAAAATACATTTGTCGCTACCCGAAAGGCATCATCAACGTTCGTGTGATAGCTGTTGTTGAGTCGAAGTGTGATGCTGCGCCCACGCTTTAAAAACTGATGACCATAGCTGATGCGACTAAAATAATCGTAGTCACTGTTATCGGAGCGGGATTCGTTTTCGGTTTGATTGAGCGGTCCGTTATCGGTAGTTGTATTTCCTGTAAAAAAGGAAGAATGTCGGTTATCCCGTAACCTGACCGAAGGTCTTATAATAAGTCTGTTCCTATCGTTAATCTTGTAATCAAAGCGGACGTCTGCGCGATGTTCAGAATTATTATTGATAGTTATATTATCTTCTGTATATATCTGCCCGGAATCAGAGGAAACATAATCCCGTACGGTAAAGAGCCTTCGCTCGTTTTCGCGGTTTGTGTAGAAATAACTTCCGGTGAAGTCTATTTTTCCGTTCCACGTATCGATAAAGTTGATTCCACCACTGTGCGTCTGAATGATACCATTCTCCGGCCTTGATTCACCCCCTTCGCTGGTTGGGTCGGCAGAGAAGTTTAAGGTATTTATATTATTGCTTAGCCCGGTCGTTGTGATTCTTCGGTCACCATTAAAAAAATTTATACTGGCTGCAGCCATGTAACGGTCGTCGGTGCCATAGCCGCCAGTTGCTTTTCCGAACGTTCCCTTTTTTCTGTTTTCTTTGGTGATGATATTGATTGTTCTCGTACGCTCTCCGTCATCGAAGCCACTTAGTAGAGATTTGTCACTCAGTTGGTCAAATACCTGAATGCTTTCTACTGCATCCGCAGGAAGGCTTTGAAGTGCTGCATTTACATCAGTGCCAAAAAAGGGTTTCCCGTCAATAAGAATTTGTTCTACGTTTTCACCTTGTGCCTGAATGCGACCATCGACAATTTCAATGCCGGGAATTTTTTCTACAAGATCTTGAGAGGATGCATCGCGGGCGGTTTTGAATGCATTCGCATTGTACTGAGATGTATCCGACTTCTGCTCACCCGGTGAAATCTTACCAATCACTTCCACGGTTTCAAGCAGTGTACTTTCTTCATCCAGCATAATGTCACCAAGGTTGACAGGCCCTTCTTCCGCGACTTCAAAATCGATTTCACGGGGTTCGAACCCGATGAACTGAATGACGATAGAGTACAATCCGGGTGAAACGTTTTCAAATTGAAAAATTCCTTCAACGTCAGTGATGGTACCGTCTGATGTTTTGGTAGAAGTCTCAGAACGTTTTTCAAGCATCACGGTAGCGCCTGGAAAGCCAAGTTGATCTGTGCTGCTTTTCACTGTACCTGAAACTTCAGACCCCTGTGCGAACATGTCGAAGGTGGATAGAAAAATTATGAATAACGCAAGTAAAGAAATCTTCATCCGGACGAATTATGGAAATTTATAAACGTAGGAATCAAGCAAAAACAATACCTTGATGCTGCATATTATAGTTTATATGCTTTCTATTCACCTGGAGTTATGTTAACGGTCATATTACATTACAACAAAAAAGAAAGCTACATTGGTGACTGGTAGCATTGTAGATCATTTTGCTATCAAATAAAAATACCTGTGACGGTATCAATTGTGCACGTAAGCAGTTGTGACTACTTTCATTACTGAGTTGTACTTGATTTTTAGTGAAAGCACATAAAACTTTCAAAAAACTTACATGGCCGGGCTCATCACGACGATCCGGTGCCATAACTTTTGCAAATCTGCTCGTGATTTTTAGAAACTTTATGCATTTTAAACCCGTTTAAAAAAAATGATTGCCCGCACAGAGAACGAGAAGCCATACGATCTTAATTTTACCGGCTAATTTTCATTCTAAAATATGATTTTATCGAGTACACGGGAGTGCAGGAAGAGTGTACAAAGAGTGCACAAAGAGTGTACAAAAAAGCCACTGATAAGCCACTGATAAGCCACCGAATGGACAGGCACTGCAAACGATCAGGCTTCTAAATTTCACATTCTACTTTCCTGGTTTTCGGAAGCTAATTTTATTCCCAATCTGCATCTCATCGATCAGTTGTCCAGACCCGCCGACCGGTTGTATAGTTCCTGTCGAAAGCACTTGACTCAATGGATTCTTACCCGTATTTTAGAATAAAAAATTACCGTTATGGCTATTATCAAAAACAACATGCTTACAGCAAAAATCAGCGGGATGGTAGGCCGGACCGCCGTTTACAAGCAACTCAGAGGTAAAACTATTCTCGCCGCTCGTCCGAGGAAACCTCGTTGCGAAAGCGATTTGCAACGGAAAAACCGTTTGAGTTTTCGGACAGCTGCCGCCTATGCAAAGGCAGCGATGCTCGACCCACAGAAAAAGGAATATTTCTGGAAAATGGCACGCAAAATGAAACTGCCGAATGCATACACGGCTGCTATCTCAGCCTACCGTAGAGCGGAAAAAATCAACAATGGCAAACCAACAGATTCCGATATATTTCGGGGTGGCTATACGATTTTTCATCCTTTGAAAGTGTCTCTGATGGCTGCTTTTCTCCGGATCCTTTCCTCCGTATGGGGAGCGATCGGTAGTGCGGCTAATTTTCGATTAATGTCCAACCTTCATCTTAGCCCACCATTTCACAAAGAACCTCCAGGCATACAAGAATTGGTAGCGAGTGATGGCGACAGCGCAATGCGTTCAGAGACGCTTATGGTAGGTTTCGATTCAGTTATAAAAAGATCGAAACTCCAAAGGCGTTTGATTAGTTTTGGTTTTAAAAAGTTTGCTAAATGATTGCGAGTGTTCAAATCCAAGACTGTAGGCGATTTCAGACACCGACAGGTCGGTACCGGTCAGTTTTTCTTTCGCCTTCTCGATGAGTTTATCGTGAATGAATTGCTGCGTACTTTGCCCGGTTAGTACCTTGAGTAAGGTGCTTAAGTAGTTAGCAGAGATATTCAACGCATCGGCAACGAACTGAACTGTTGGTAAACCTTTTTCGATCAGGTTATGATCCGTAAAGCAATCATTTAATATTGATTCTAATTTATCTAATACCTGATGGTTAGTGATCTTTCTCGTCAGGAATTGTCGGTGATAAAAGCGATCAGCATTGATCAGAAGGTTTTCCAGTTGATTGATGATCAGCAACTGGCTGAACCTGTCCGTGTTTGACTGGTATTCTTTTTCTATATTCTGAAATATCTCACCTATCACTGTTTCTTCTTTTTCGGAAAGGAACAAAGCTTCGTTTACTTTATACTGAAAGAAATCGTAGTTCATAATATGATTGGCAAGCGGTGTGTTCCAGAGAAAATCGGGATGTACCAGCAGCAACCAACCTGATTGCTGCACGCTGACATCCGGTTTGATCTCGACGTGTAGTATCTGCCCGGGGGCAAAGAATGACAGGACACCGGCATTAAAATCATAGGGCTGCTGACCATAATTGAATTTAACCTGTACATTCCGCTTCAGCGCGAGGATGTAGAAATCCTGTGTCCATTTCAATTCCTGGACGCCTTCGGGATACTTTATTTTACTATAGTCAATCACGCTGATGAGTGCATGTTCGGCTTGTGGAAGACCATAATATATATGTAAATCCTGAAGCGAGCGAAAGCGGAATGTATTACTCATAGCCTAATATATATCAAATTTTCCTTCGTGAAAGATCATCCCGTCGTATTAAAGAATGCCTCTGTAGAATTCACCGTGTACAGTATCGTCTTTGCAATCAATATTGTCACGTTATCTACATGCTGATTTATCCTTTTGTTTTTCGTGTTGTATCCGCCATTATTGAGTGATCGCGGTTGACTCCGAAAGTTCCAAATTGTCGGCTAGTGCTTGTTGAATGACGCCAATCTTCGACTTAATGAACTCTGAGGAACCAACCCCCATAAAAAAATGAAGTGGTGGGTATTCTTGTTTACTGAGTTTGATAAGCACATCCGCAGCCTTTTTTGGATCGTTAGGTTGATTTCCGTTGATTTCGTTCAGGTGTTGCGCTTCCACCTCACGTGCATTTGCATAAGCGTCAATCGGATTTACGGGCAACATGGCCGAGTCTTTTTCCAGGAAGTTCGTTCGGAAATAGCCCGGGTAAACGAGTGTAGTGTGAACGCCAAAGGGCTGCATTTCAACAGCCAGAGCCTCGGTAAACCCTGCCATTGCAAACTTGGTAGAACAGTAAATGCCGAAGGCCGGAAAGTTGCCCACAAAGCCCCCAATCGATGCGATGTTAAAAATATGCCCAAAGCGTTGTTTTCGCAGGTATGGCGCTACGTTCCTGATCACGTGCAACGGACCAAAAACGTTTACATCGAAATTCCTTTTTACCTCCTCGTCCGTTAACTCTTCTATAGCCCCGATCTGACTGTAACCAGCGTTATTGACGACAAAGTCGATCCGTCCGAATTTCCCGATAACTAGTTCTAGTGTTTTTTTAACGTCATCATTATTCGTTACGTCCATGGTTAAGGGTAAAAAATTTTTTTGTTCGCCTGCGAGATCAATTAAGCCTTGTTTTTTTCTTGAGGTCGCTGCTACTTTGTATCCATCGGATAATAGTCGTTGAATAAGGTCTGCACCTAATCCTTTCGATGCGCCGGTCACGAACCACACTTTTTCATTTTGATGTTTTTCAGTGTTCATACTTGAGATGTTATGACTACAAAGTTGGCCTTTACCGACCAGAACGAGTGTGTCCAATACTTGCTTTGTTGTAGTCAAATCTCAGATGATTCATTACTATGCATAAATTTTGTTTTCGTCGGGCTGAATTTTTTTAAGAAGCAAGTATTCATTGTTTCCAACTTCCAACGGGTATTTTAATCCACACTAGTAGGCTAATCACTCCAATGTAAGGTGATTAAACATACTCTAGACTCCATTTAACACCGAATACATAGTGGCACATTAAGTGCAACCATGTGAGACAAGACTAGGCTTATTCATGGTTGCATTCTTCTATGAGGCGGTTGGAGAAAGATTTGAACTGAGAGAGTGATTAAAAATTTGGGAGGGTGTTATGAATAAACTTGAAAATAAAGTAGCCATTATTACAGGTGGCGCAGGCAGCATTGGACAAATTAGACAAAGCACTTTTTAGAAGAGGGTGCAAAAGTTCTTCTGGTTGTCATCAATGAAGATGATCTAAAAAAAGCGACTACCGAACTAGCTAGTTCACCCCTCTCCTGTCGATAATCGCATGATGCGATCTTTGGAGGATGGATTCTCTCCCGGAGAAGGTGCTGCTGTAAAAAAACAGCTAGAGCTCGCTATTCCACTGGGACGTTACGCAGACCCTGTTGAGATCGCAAGACTGGTTTTATTTATGGCCAGTGACGATAGTCATTCTATAACCGGCACCACACAAGTAATTGATGGCGGCCTTAGTGCGCAATAGAT